>NZ_CP029008.1:2630000-3287500 GCF_024585165.1 Bradyrhizobium sp. WBOS07 | reverse complement strand
GCTGGGCCTGCTTGGCCTCGACGTAAGCGGCGAACAGACCCTTCAGCTCGGCGGCCCAGCCGGCGCACCAGGGATAATGTTGGCCGAGCACCTTCTCGATCTCCATCTCCGCGTTGACGCAGCGCGAGTAGATCGACAGGCAGGTGCCCTTGGCGGGAAAGCGGCTCTCGGTCCTGGACAGGCCGCGCTCGTGCCGGACCAGGTTCATCAGGTCGGCGGAATCCTCGCGGTCGTGGATGGTAAAGGCGGGATCGACGCCGATCCGCTCGGCATATTCGCGCAGCAGCCGCGCGCCGATGCCGTGGAAGGTGCCGGCCCAGGTCAGCGCCTCGCGCATGATCGCGGCGTTGTTCTCGCCGAGCACCTTGCGGGCGATGCGCTCGACGCGGCCGGCCATCTCGGCTGCCGCGCGGCGGGAGAACGTCATCAAGAGGATGCGGCGCGGATCGGCGCCGGCGACGATGAGATGCGCGACGCGGTGGGCCAGGGTGTTGGTTTTGCCGGAGCCGGCGCCGGCGATGACGAGCAGGGGCGCACCCAATGTCTCACCGTCGGCCACGCCATGCTCGACGGCGCGGCGCTGCTCCGCATTGAGCGTGTCCAGATATGTCGCCACGAATCGCCCCGGTGAAAGGCCGAGAGTCGGCCATCCCATCGCGAATCGCAATGCAGCTGGACGAAACCGGGTTTAGGATTTAGGGGGAAAGACAGCCCGAAGTTCCCGCAACCCATGGCCAGATGACCGAGCTCAAGCCCGACCAGTTCGAGATGCGGCGGCTGGAATCGCTCAGCAACACCATTTTCGGCGTCGCCATGACGCTGCTGGCCTACGATCTGCCCAAGGCCGCGGTCTTCAGCACCGCGCCCGACTGGAATGATCTGGCACGGGTCTATTCCGGCAAGCTCGCCGGCTTTGCGCTCAGCTTCATCATCGCCGGTGTGTTCTGGATCAGCCATCACCGCCGACTGGCACGCCAGCCCGTCGGCAGCCGCGGCATGGTGGTCCTCAACCTGTTTTTTCTGCTCTCGATCGTGCTGCTGCCGGTGACCAACGGGCTCTATACCAATTACGCCACGAGCAACGCCGTGGCGGTGCTCTACGGCCTGCATTTGACCGCGATCGCCGGCCTCAATGCCTTGCTGTGGTGGACGATCCTGCGCAGCTGGGGCCGCGAGATCATGGCGTCCCTGTTTCCGGTTGCCGTGTTCATCCCGGGCACGATCGTTGCGGCGTTCGCGCCGCATTTCGCGCCCTTCGTGTGGTTCCTCGCGTTTGGCGGGCTGCTGATCCAGCGCTTTTACGTCGCGCCGAACCCGTCGGCCGGCACGTAAAGCTTGACCGGGCGGATTTCGTAGACCGCGGTCGGATTGACCGCCCGCAGCTTCCGCGCCGCGGCGATCGCCTCCTCCTCGGTGGCGCATTGCATCAAATGGAAGCCCAGAAGCTGCTCCTTGGTCTCGGCAAACGGCCCGTCCAGCACCATGCCCGCGCCGGGGCCACGCAGGGTCCGGGCCTTTCGGGTCTCGTCCAGACGGGCTGCCGGTCCAAACTGGCCGCTTTCCCTGAGCGGCGCTTGAACCTCGATGACTTTGGCCACGACGGCGGCGTCCTGCTCCGGCGTCCAGGACATGACCTCGTCTTCCACATGGTAGGCCAGGATGGCGTAAAGCATCGTCACCTCGTTGTTTTTCTGCACAGACACCAAGGACGTTGCACCGCAGGCGGTGCCGACAATCCCGAAGCAAAATATTGCGCCGCCCGCAAGTGACGAAACCGTCCTGAAACCCGATTGCACCCTTGCCGCGTGAACGCGGCCGGAAGCGGTCGCGACTGATGGACCATAAACAACAAGGTTTTGCTGGAGGCGGCAATGTCGGGTCACAACACCAGGATCATTTGCGACGCACGTCGCGCCAAACCATCGGAGACGGCCGATCTGCACGATCAGAGCGGCCATCACCGCTATTACGGCAGCTCGGCCGAGAACGGCGGCGAGCGCATCGTGGAAAGCCGGCGCGGCAAGCGTCCGCGCGCCACCAACGTCTGCGGCTTCTGAAGCTTGCGGCTACCGTCTGCCTGCCATGGACGTCCTGCAGATATCGATCGCGGCGATGCCGTTTCTGGTCTCGCTCGTGAGCCGCAACGGCAAGGCCATTGCGCCGTGCCTGCTCGCGAGCATCGCCACACTGGTGCTCGGCGGGGAGCCGCACCGGGCAGTCATAGCCTGGTGTGTCGGCATATCGATCGCGGCCGTCGCGTTGCGCGAGCGGCTTCGCACGGGCTGACCGAACGAGCGCTCCAACCCGCGCCAAGAAAAAGGCGCGGCGGGGAAACCCCGTCGCGCCCGATTTCGTGCTCGCTGGTCCAGGGCTGAGACCGCCCCGATGCCAAGCCTCTCATCGGAGCTTAGCGGGCGACCCCAGCGAGGTGACAGCGCTTGGTAAGAGACACTGGATCACCTCCTTTCGTTGGTTGCGGAAGATCTCAATATAGGCGGCATGGCGGCGGCTGTTAAGGGGGCGGCGAGTCCGGAAGGAACCGGTGCGATTCGCAGAGCCGAGGACATGCCGGAACGCGGCGTCCTCAGCAGTTGAGACCGCCGCCCGGCCGTGTTAGGGAGCCCGTAGCGCGGGTGTAGCTCAATGGTAGAGCAGCAGCCTTCCAAGCTGAATACGAGGGTTCGATTCCCTTCACCCGCTCCAATGTTTTCAATAACTTAGCGCGTCAGGGCCTTTTCATTCTGACAAGACGCGCATTCCCATTCTGACAATCGGTCACTTTCCTTGCGCTTGTTTTCGCTCGGTGCTTGATGCGTTCATTTGCGCATCCTGCTTTGCTTCGTCGTCGTGCATTGTGCGCTATCGCAGCATGTAGAGAGGCATCGGCCTCTCCGCCGCTAGCGTCTACTGCGGATCGATGCCAGCGGCTTTGATGATCCGTTTCCATTTGCCGATCTCGGCTTTCAAGAACGCTTCGAGCGCTTCCGGCGTCGCACGCTCGGATTCGACGGGAG
Source organism: Bradyrhizobium sp. WBOS07 (assembly GCF_024585165.1). Taxonomy (NCBI): domain Bacteria; kingdom Pseudomonadati; phylum Pseudomonadota; class Alphaproteobacteria; order Hyphomicrobiales; family Nitrobacteraceae; genus Bradyrhizobium; species Bradyrhizobium sp. WBOS07. The sequence continues at coordinate 3,284,486 of NZ_CP029008.1, read as the reverse complement.
CCATGCTGAGCTCGGCAAAGCGGCTGATCAGTGCGGGGTCTCTCAGCGCCGCCTGCAAGGCGGCGACGAGATGGTCGATCACCGGTTTCGGCGTCCCCTTCGGCGCGTACAGGCCATACCAAGTCGTCACGTCGAATTCGGGAACGCCGGATTCCGTCGAGGTCGGCACCTCAGGCAGCGTTGCAACGCGCGTCTTGCTGGTGATCGCGTAGCCCTTGATCGTGTTCGACTGGATGTAGGGCGTCGGTCCGGTCGCGGGATCGCAATAGACGTCGATGTGGCCGGCGATGACGTCGTTCAGCGCCGGTCCGCCGCCCTTGTAGTAGATCGGGGTGAGCTTGGTATCCGTAGCGCTCATGAACATCAGGCCGCAGAGCTGCGATGCCGAGCCGAGACCGACATTACCGAAAGTAACCTTGTCGCCGGCCTTGCGAATCTGCGTGATGAGCTCGCCGAGGTCCTTGGCGGGATAGTTCGGCCGCGCCACCAGGATCATCGGAACGTCGGTGACGAGCCCGATCGGCGCGAAGTCGCCGACTGGGTCGAACGGCAGCTTGGCGTAAAGGGCAGGTGCCGTGGCCTGGCCGACATGCATCAGCAGCAACGTATAGCCGTCAGGGGCCGCCTTGGCGACGCGGTTGGTGCCGAGCGTGCCGCCGGCGCCGACGACATTTTCGATGACGATGGATTGTTTCAGCGTCGCGCTCATGGCGCTGCCGAGGATGCGCGCGATGACGTCGCCGGGCCCGCCGGCGGAGAACGGCACGATGACCGTGATCGGGCGGGCGGGGTAGTCGTCCGCGATCGCCGCGCCGCAGGGATAGAGCAGGAGGAACAGGATCAGCGATCGTACGAGAAACGTCATCGAACACTCCCTGGCGGCATTGTTCTAGTCGTCGGTAGGCGCCGCCTCCTTGGCCGCCGACGATTTTTCGATCATGTCGAGCGCTGCCACCGCAGCCGCATTGATGTGGTCGACGCAGCAGCGTTCGGCGAGATCCGGGTCGCCGTTCTGGATCGCTCGCCAGATCGCAGTGACTTCGCGCAGGCTCTTGTTGATCCGCTTCGGCTGCGACATCGAGGTGATCCGCAGCAGCTGGATGCGATCGTGCAGCGGCTTGAGCATGCGCTCGATGAACGCATTGCGGCAGCCGCCGATCAGCGCTGCGTAGAAATCGGTCTTGGCTTCGAGGCTGCCGACGAGATCCTGCTTGGCGGCGGCGGCCTTCAGCCGCGTCAGGGCGTCGCCGATCCGGCGTGCCACCTCGGGATCGTGCAGCCGCGCGCATTCGCGTCCGGCGAAGCCTTCGAGCACCGCGCGTGCGGCGTAGAGCTGCCGCGCCTCTTCCAGGCTGATCGTGGACACAACAGGGCCGCGGTGCGGGACCGTGTTGACCAGCCCGTCGGCCTCGAGCGCCCGCAGCGCCTCGCGGATCGAGGGACGGCTGACGCCCATCATCTCGCAGAGCTCGCGCTCGACCAGGCGCTGGCCGGGCTTCAGCGTTCCCGACATGATCGCCGCACGCAGCTTCTGCGCCACCATCGCCCGGACGGTCGGGACGTCCTCGATGCGGAGTGTCGACTGCAATTCGCGGCGTCTTTCCATGTTCTGGTCCTGTTCGGGAAAACTCAGTACCGGTTTACAGGCAGAATCATCATTTCGGCAATTTGAACGTGGGCGGGCTGGTCGAGGGCGAACACGATCGACCGCGCGATATCGGCCGGATCGAGCGCCATTCTGAACTGGTCGAAATATTCCTTTTCCTTCTGCTGATCGCCGCGGTAGCGGGTCAGGATGATGTTGGTGCGGGTCAGCCCGGGCTGCAGCTCGGTGACCCGGATCGCGGTGTCCGCGAGCTCGCCGCGGAGGGTCTCGGTGAACATGTGCACGCCCGCCTTGCTGGTGCTGTAGGCGGCCATGTCGGGCACGATCCGCACCGCGTTGATCGAGCTGATGTTGACGATATGGCCGGCGTTGCGCTGGACCATCCCGGGCAGGATCGCGCGGGTGACGCGCATCAGGCCGATCAGATTGGTCTGGATGATGTTGGACCAGTCGTCGGCACAACCGATGTCGAAGCGCGTCCGGCCGCCGATGTCGTGGCCGGCATTGTTGATGAGGATATCGACCGGCTTGAAATGAGCGGGAATGGCATCGGGCAGGCGATCGACAGCCTTGGCATCGCTGACGTCAAGCTGGATCGGGACCACCGCATCGCCTGCCGTCGCCGCCAGTTGTTCAAGCGCCTTGGCGTCGCGATCGACCAGCACGACGCGGCGGCCGCTGTCCAGCAGCGCCTTGGTGATGGCGCGCCCCATGCCGCCGGCGGCGCCCGTGAGCACGGCGGTCTGGCCTGATCGCTCAGTCATCGCAAAACTCCCGTTCCCATGTGCTCATGCCACGGACCAGCCCCCGTCGATCGGCAGGCTGGCGCCGGTGACGTCGTTTGCGGCGGGGCCGCAGAGGAAGACGACCATGGCCGCGACGGCGTCCATCTCGATGAAGCGCTGCGTGGGCTGGCGCTCGCCGAGATAGTCGCGCGTGACCTCCGCGACGGGACGGCTGCTGCTTTCCGCCATCCCCGCGATCTTGTTCAGGATGGCCGGCGTCGGCAGCGTGCCGGGGCAGAGAGTGTTGCAGGTGATGCCGCTGCGCGCCGTCTCGATGGCGACGGCGCGGGTCATGCCTGCGATCGCCGTCTTGGTGGTGACGTAGTCGATGCGGTGCTCGACCGCGCGGCTCGAATAGATCGAGCCCATATTGATGATCCGGCCCCAGCCGCGCTGCTTCATCGCCGGCAGCGCCAGGCGGATGAGGTGGAACGGCGCCGACAAATTGACGGCCAGCGCCTCGTCCCAGCGGTCGGGCGGAAACTGCTCGATCGCGGCGAAATGCCTGACGACGGCGTTGTTGACGAGGACGTCGATGGCGCCGCAGCGGTCGCGCAGATCCGTCATCATGGTCTCGATCGCTTCGCGGCGCGACAGGTCGGCGCCGGCTGCGATCGTCTCAATGCCGAAGCGGGCGCGCAGATCGTCTGCAGCCTGCTTCGGCTGAGCGAGGTCGTGCAGGACAATGTTGGCGCCCGCGCCGGCAAGGCCTTCCGCGACCGCAAGGCCGAGGCCTGCCGTCGCACCGGTCACGAGCGCCCATTTGCCCTTCATCACGAACCTGCTCCGCTACTTCTTGTCGAGCTCGGCGAAGACCTCCTTCGCGTTGCGGAAGGCATCGACGCCGGCCGGCACGCCGCAATAGATCGCGACCTGCATGAAGACCTCGCGGATCTCCTCCTTGGTCGCGCCGTTGGCGAGTGCGCCGCGGACATGAGTCTTCAGCTCGTGCGGGCGGTTGAGCGCGCACAGCATCGCGAGGTTCAGGAAGCTGCGGGTCTTCAGTGTAAGGCCCTCGCGGCCCCAGACGTAGCCCCAGCAATATTCCGTGGTGAGGTCCTGCATTGGGCGGTTGAACTCGTCGGCCGACGCGATCGCCTTGTCGACGAACTCGTTGCCGAGCACGCTCTTGCGGATTTCGAGGCCGCGGTCGTAGGTCGCCTTGTCCATTGTGGTCTCCGTTTCTTCTGGGGCGGATGTCAGCTTTTTGGCCAGAACGGCTTCGCCAGCGCGAGCTCCGGCGGAAACACCGTGACCGGCACGCCGGATTGCCACTGCACGATGGTCATGCCGGCACCGACGCGGCGGCCCTTCTCGTCGAACTTGATCTCGCCTAGCGGATAGTATTTCGAGGGCCCGCCATCCATGGTGCGGAGCGCTTCGCCGACGGCGACGCGATCGGCCTTGCCGGCTTTCTCCAGCGCGTCCTTGATCACCCACATGTCGCCATAGGTGGAGATCGCGTTCTGCGTCATCCACGGCTCCTTGTAGCGAGTCTTCAACTCGGCGATCAGCGCCTCATGGCCCTTGGCGCCCCAGCTCGCGACGCAGGTCAGAACGCCCTGCAGCAGTTCTGGGCTGACGGTCTGCAGCATGTCCGGTTCGGCGATCGCGATGCCGAACGAGATCGTCGGGATCTTGCCCTGACCGAGGCCGAACTCGTTCATCTTCTCGAGCAGCAGTTTTGCGTCCGAGATCACCGTGGGCAGGAAGAACAGCAGGTCCGGCTTGGCGGAACGGATTTTCTGCACCAGCGAGGTCGCGTCGGCGAGCGGCGGCGTAAACGTCTCGTCGACGATCAGCTGCAGCTGGTTCTCGGCCAGCAGGCCATCGCGCATCGCCTTGGCGGAGGCGATCGAGGCGCCGGTGTTGTCGGTGAGGATCGCGACCGTCTTCGGCCGCTTGCCCGCGGCCGTCTCCGCCAGCTTGATGATCTGCGGCAATGCTTGCCGTGCCTGCGACCCCGCGGTGGCGGCGGTCTGGAACACGTATTTGAACCCACGCTCGGTGATCAGGTCAGAGTAGGAGAGGGTGAGCATGGGCAGGTTGGCGCGCTCGGTCACCTCGGTGACCGCGAGCGTGAACGAGGACAGATAGGCACCGCTCGCCGCGACCAGGTCGGTCTCCTGCGCCACCATGCGTTGCGCGGCGTTCTTGGCCTTCTCGGTGGTGTCGCCGGAATCGAGCACCACGAGCTTCAGCTTGGCGCCGCCGAGCGCCTTGACGCCGCCTTGCGCGTTGATGTGGTCGATCGCCATCTCGGCGCCCTCGCGCATCACCGTTCCCGGGCGGGCGTAGAGCCCGGAGATCGGCACCAGCAGGCCGACCTTTACCTCGGCAGGCTGCTGCGCCCAGGCAGCGCGGGATGCGATCAGCGTGCCGGAGGCACCGGCCAGCAATGTTCGGCGAGAGATCGTGGTCTTGCTCTTTGCAGTCATGACAATTCTCCTCCCTGAAAATCCGCGCGACGCTTCAGGATTTCTTCGGCCAGAACGGCTGCGCCTGTGCGAGCTCGGGCGGATAAACGGTGACAGGCACGCCCGATTGCCATTGCACGATGACGACGCCGGCGCCGACGCGGCGGCCCTTGTCGTCGAACTTGAGCTGGCCGCCCGGGTAATATTTCGACGGGCCGGCATCCATGGTGCGGAAAGCCTGCGCGACCGCATTGCGATCGGCCTTGCCGGCCTTCTCCAGCGCTTCCTTCATCAGCCACATGTCGCCATAGGTCGAGATGACGTTCTGCGTCATCCAGGGCTCCTTGTATTTGGCCTTGAGCTCGGCGATCAGCGCCTCGTGGCCCTTCGAGCCCCAATTGGCGACGATGGTCATGATGCCCTGTACGGTCTCCGGGCTGACGCTCTGCAGCATATCGGGCTCGGCGATGGTGATGCTGAAGGACACGGTCGGGATCTTGCCCTGGCCGAGCCCGAACTCGCTGATCTTCTCGAGGCCAAGCTTGGCGTCCGACACCGCATTCGGCATGAACAGCAGCAGGTCGGGCTTGGCCGAGCGCACCTTCTGGATCAGCGGCGTCGCATCCGACAGCGGCGGGGTCCAGACTTCCTCGACGACGAGCTGGAGACCTTCCTGCGCGAACAGCTTCTCCTTGAGCGCCTTGGCGGTGGCGACCGAGGTCGCGGTGTTGTCCATCAGCATCGCCACGGTCTTCGGCTTCTTGCCGGAGGCGTTCTCGGCGAGCTTCATCAATGTCGGCAGGCCGAGCTCGGACTGGCGGCTCGCGGTCGCGGCGGTCTGGAAGATGTATTTGAAGCCACGGTCGGTCAGAAGGTCCGAGTAGGACAGCGTCAGCACCGGCAGTTCGGCGCGCTCGGTCACTTCCGTGACCGCGAGCGTGAAGGAGGAGAGATAGGCGCCGGTTGCGGCGACGAGGTCGGGCTCCTGTGCCACCATGCGCTGCGCCGCGTTCTTGGCCTTCTCGGTGGTGTCGCCGCAGTCGATCACGACCAGCTTAAGCTTGGCGCCGCCGAGCGCCTTGATGCCCCCCTGCGCGTTGATGTGCTCGATGCCCATCTCGGCGCCCATCTTCATGACCTGGCCGGGGCGGGTGTAGATGCCTGACAATGGCACGATCAGTCCGACCTTGATCTCCGCCGGGACTTGCGCGCGCGCCACGCCGGCGAGGCCGACGGCGGCGGCACCGGACAGCACGGTCCGGCGGGTCAGTCCGTTCGCCATCTTGCCTTTCGAAGTCTTGCTCATCTTGTTTGCTCCCAATTCCCTGTTTTTTCTTGGTCGTCACATGCCGAGATAGGCTTTGCGCACGCGGTCGTCGGCGCGCAGCGTGGCGTTGTTGCCCTGGAGCACGACGTGGCCGGCTTCGAGGACATAGCCGTGGTCAGCGGATTCCAGCGCTTCCGCAACGCGCTGCTCGACCAGCAGCATGGTCAGCCCGGACTGGCGGCGGATATCGATCAGCCGCTCGAAGATGAAGTCCGCGGTCGAGGGCGCCAGCCCCATCGAGGGTTCGTCCAGCATCAACAGCTTCGGCGAGGAGGCGAGGCCTCGGCCGATCGCGAGCATCTGCTGCTGGCCGCCGGACAGCGTGCCGGCGAACTGGTTGCGGCGTTCCTTCAGCACGGGCAGCCAGTCGAAGATGCGCTCGATGTTGGCCTGCCAGTCGCGGCGGCCGCTCTCCGTCATTGCACCCATCTCCAGGTTCTCCATCACGGTCAGTGACGGGAAGACCTGGCGTCCCTCCGGGACATGGGCGATACCGAGATGGGCGCGCTGCGGCGGCGGCACCGCGAGCAGATCGACGCCGTCGAAGGTGATCGATCCGCTGCTCGGCTTGACGATGCCGGAGATGGTCTTGAACAACGTGGTCTTGCCGGCGCCGTTGGGGCCGACGATCGCGACGAACTGACCTGCGCCGACATCGATCGACACGTGGTTCAGGACGGGCTTCGTCGAATAACCTGCGCTCAATCCCTCAATTCGCAGCATGGCCCACCCATTTCTTGCCGAGATAGGCCTCGATCACGCGACTGTCGCGCGTCACGACTTCGGGCAGGCCCTCGGTGATGACGGCGCCGTGGTCGAGCACGAGGAAGCTGTCGACCAGGCGAACCATGGCCTGCATGGTGTGCTCGATGATCGCGATGGTCATGCCGTCGCGCGCGAGCTGCTGGATCACGGCGACGACTTCGTCCGCCTCGCCATGGCCGAGGCCCGCGAGCGTTTCGTCGAGCAGCAGGATGCGCGGCTGGCCGGAGATCGCGCGGGCCAGCTCCATCAACCGCAGCTCCTTGGTGGAGAGCTCGCCGGCGACACGGTCGGCGACGGCGGAGAGGCCGACGCGGGCGACCGCATCAGCCGCAAGCTTGCGGGCTTCGTCGTCGGTGCGTGCGCGCACATAGGCGCCGACCACCACATTGTCGAGGATCGACATGCGCAGGAAGGGCCGCATCACCTGGAAGGTGCGGCCGATGCCGGCCTCGCAGATCACGTGCGGCCGCTGGCCCGACATGTTGCGGCCGTCGATCAGCACCTCACCCTGGCTAGGCTTCAGGAAGCCGTTGAGGAGGTTGAAGAGGGTGGTCTTGCCGGCGCCGTTCGGGCCGATGATGCCGAGGATCTCGTTCTTGTGCAGCTTGAAGCTGACATCCTGCACGGCTTTGAGGCCGCCGAAGGAGCGCGAGAGGTTCTTGACCTCGAGCATGACTTCGCCCTTGGCGGCGCGTTGCCGCGCGGCCGGCTTCAGCGTCGTGACGTTGGCGACAGCTTCCGCTGTATCGCTGGCCGAGGCCTTGGGTGCCGTACGCCTGCGCAGGAGATCGCGCAGCTTCCAGAACAGCCCCTCCGGCGCCATCAGGATGACGCCGACGATGGCGAAGCCGAAGATCACGCCCTGGATGCCGGGAAAGCGCGCGCCGGCTTCGGCGTGCAGGATCTCGGCGAGGGGAATCAGGATCACCGAGCCGATCACGGGTCCCCAGACCGTGCCGACGCCGCCGAACATCGCAACCGTCAGCGCCTGCGCCGACACCAGCATGCCGAACACCGATTGCGGCGTCACGACCAGTAGCACCTGGGCGTAGAAGCCGCCGATCGCGGCGGCGATCGCGCCGCTCAGCGTGATCGCGCGCAGCTTCCAGGCCAGCGTGTTGATGCCGGCGGCCTCGGCCGCGGCCTCGTTCTGCTTGATCGCGAGCAGCGCCATGCCGAAGCGGGAGCGCTCGATCCATTGCGTCAGCATGATGGTGCCGAGCATGATGGCGAGGCCCAGCAACGTGTAGACGTGGGGATCGGTGAATTGCATGAAGGCGATCGGCGCGTCGCGCTTGATCGGAAGCGTGACCTCCTGGAAGCCGAGCCACTCGAAAACGTAGAGAATGGCGAGCGGATAGGCGAGCATCGCCAGCGCGAAATAGTGGCCCTGCAGGCGGAAGGTCGGAAAGCCGATCAGAAGCCCGGCGATGCCGCCGAGCACGGCCGCGATCGGGATCAGCAGCCACGGCGAAATGTCGAAATAGATCTGGCCCAGCGCGGTCGCATAGGCGCCGATTCCGAAGAAGGCGGCGTGGCCGAACGAGATCAGGCCGGTATAACCGCTGAGCAGATTCCACGACAGCCCGAACACCGCCCACACCGGCACCAGCGTCAGGATGAGCTGGTAGTAGGAATTGGTGACGCCGAGCGATACGACAGCGTAGGCAAGCGTGAAGAGCAGGGGAGGCAGAAGGGAGCGCATCCGGAGCATGGTCACGTCCTCTCCACCATGCGTCCGAAGAAGCCTTGCGGACGGAAGAAGATGATGAGGAGGAAGACGGCGAAGATCGCGGCGTTCTGCAGCTGCGTCGGCAGGATCAGCGTCGACATTTGCTGCACGAGACCGATCGTCATGCCGCCCCAGAACGCGCCGATGATGCTGCCCATCCCGCCGAGCACGACGCCGGCATACATGACGATGACGTATTCGAGTCCGACGAAGGGGTGGAACGGATAGTTGGTGGCCAGCAAGCCGCCGGCAATCGCGGTGATCCCGCAGCCGAGCGCAAAGGCGGTGCGGTGCGCGCGATCGACGTCGATGCCCATATAGGTCGCCGCGGTCGGATTGTCCGCGGCGGCGCGCAGCGACTTGCCGATCCGGGTGCGCGTGATCAGCAGCGAGAGCAGGACCATGATCGCGAGCGACACGACCATGTCGATGCTGCGCGCCTTGTTCAGGAAGATGCTCATGTCGAAGAACGGCCCGAGCTCCCAGGCCGAGCTCGACAGCGGCGTGCGGATCGAGGCCAGCACCGAGCCGAACACGATGAGGCCGCCGTTCTGCAGGATCAGCGCGATGCCGAGCGTGAGGATGAGCTGGGCGTAGTGGCCGTCGCCTTCGAGCGAGGCGGTGCGCGTGCCCGACACGTGCGAGATCAGGGCCAGATGCACAAAATAGCCGAACACGGCGAGCACCGGGCCGGCCAGCAGGATGGCGACGAACGGCCCGACCGTGTTGCCGAACAGCGCCTGGACCCCGGCCGCGGTGAAGAGATAGAAGGCGGTGTACATGCCGAGCATCATGAAATCGCCATGGGCGAAGTTGATGACCCGCATGACGCCGAAGATCAGGCCGAGCCCGACGCACATCAGGCCGTAGACGCCGCCGATCAGAACGCCCGCGGCGAGCGCTTGCAAGAATCCTTCCATCAGCCCGGCCTCCGCGCAGCTGACGATCTCAAGCTGGTCTCCACCTCGACCATGTTTCCCCCATGTTCTCCGGCATTTCTCATGATGCCGATCGTAAAGCCCGTTCCGTTGCGTCCAGGCGGCACTGCGCGGCGATCACGCTGGCGTCGCCGAAATGTTCGCAGTCGCCGATAAGCTGTTCGAGCCGGTGCGCGCGGTCCTCGCCGAGAACCCGTGCGGCGGCAGCGCGGAAGCGTGCGCGGACATCCGAGGGCGTCGCCGCGATGACGTCGGGCAAAGCGTGCCGGATGGTCCGGCCGTCGGGCAGGCGCACGCTCACCTCCGCGCCCTGCTTGCCCGGGAAGGCGGCGGTGAAGCCGGCATCCGCCTTCAGCTCCGTGACCGCGACCAGGCGGATAATGTCGGCATCATCGAGCCCGGCGTAGTTCTCTTCCTCGATCTCGCCGCGCGCCAGCGTCGCCGCCACGCTGAACGGGATGCTCATCTTGGCTTGAAGCGCGTTGCGATAAGGCCCGAGGGAATCGCAGCCGGGATAGCGGACCGCGGCATCCGGCGCGCGGATGACGACACGATCGATCTCCTGGGGGGTGGTGAGCTCGTGCGCGACGCGAAGCGCGGCTTGCGCGGCAGTCTGGGCGAAATTGCAGGCGGGGACCGGCTTGTTGTAGACCGCCATGATTTCGCACGCGCCGTTCGGGAACAGCGCGATGCCGTCAGGCGCGGCCTGGCGGCGGTAGGCGGCGAACAGGCCGGCTTCGCCTTCGATGATCGTCTCGGAGCCGAACGCCCCGGCGGCGGCAAGGCCGATGGCCCTGATCGCGTTGCCGGCGGCAAAGCCGGGATGGAAATACATGTCCGAGCCGCCGGCATGCGGCCATTCGTTGAGTCCGCCGCAGGTGTTGGCCGCGATCGCGATGGCGCTGGTGGCCTGGTCCTCGGACAGCCCAAGCGCATAGCTTCCCGCGAGTGCCGCGCCCAGAGGGGCCACGAGGCCGGTCGGGCGGTAGAGACGCGCGAGGTCGGAGGTCAAAAGCGCGCGGCCGATCCGCGCGCCGGTCTCATAGCCGATGATGGCGGCCGCCAGCAGCCTGGCGCCGTGCAGCGGCACCTGCTCGGACAGTGCAAGCAGAGCCGGCCAGATCACGACGCCGTGGTGTGCGATGCTGGCGGCGTGCATGTCTTCGCGCACCAGGGCGTGCCCCATCACGGCGTTGGCGAACGCGGCGTCGGCCGGCGAGCAGAGCTGCGCGGTGCCGATAATGGTCGCGCTGCCGCCGCCATGCGCGATCGCAACGGCCTGACGGCTCCAGGGATGCTGCCCGGCCTCGAAGGCACAGGACAGGAAATCGAGCAGGCAGAGCTTGGCCTTGGCGACGACATCCGGTCCGAAATCGCCGAGATCGACGGCAAGCGCGCTCCGCGCCATCTGGCGCGCGAGCGATACCTTGCCTGATCCGGTCGAGCCGATCGTCATCGCGGGTTTCTCTCCCTGACGGCTTGCGCGATCAGCCGCGCATTTCTACCCCGGCCCACTCCTCGAGCACTTTGGCGATCGAGGTGAAATCGGATGAAGCACCGTATTTGGCGTTGGTGATGGCGAGCATCTGCCGCACCACCGCTCCGCAGACCATTGGCACGCCCATGGCCTCGGCCTCGTCCACGCAGAGGCGAACGTCCTTGTAGGAGAGGCCGGTGGTGAAGCCGAAATCGAACGTGCCGGGCAGCACCGCGCGGGGGAATTTGTCTTCGGAGGCGCTGTTGCGGCCGCTGCTGGCATTGATGATGTCGATCAGCACCTTGGCGTTGACGCCGCCCTTGACGCCCATCGCGACGGCCTCCGAGGTGATCACGAGAGCCGCAGCCGCCATCAAGTTGTTGGCGAGCTTGGCGGTCTGCGCTACGCCCGGCTTGTCGCCGGTGTAGAACAGCTTGCCGAAGTTCTTCAGGATCGGCTGCACGGTCTCGTAGGTCGCCTGCGGGCAGGACACCATCACGGCCAGCGTGCCGTTGACCGCGCCCTTGATGCCGCCGCTCACGGGCGCATCCACCAGCGTCATGCCCTTGGCTTTCAGGCCCTCCGCGACCAGCTTGGCCGCGCCAGGACCCGAGGTCGACAGGTCAACGACGATCTTGGCGCGGTTGCCGCTGCTGATGCCGTCCTGGCCGAGCGTCACCGCCTTCACGATGTCGGGCGTCGGCAGGCTCGCGAGCACGATATCGGCGCGCGAGGCGACGTCGGCCGGCGATCTGCCGAGCAGCGCGCCGCGCTTGACCAGCGGTTGGGTGGCCTCGGCCTGCGTGTCGTAGACGACGAGCGAATAGCCCGCGTCCATCAATCGTCCCGCCATGGGGCCGCCCATGCGGCCCGTGCCGATCACGCCGAGCGTTTCTCCCGCCATCGTTCACTCCCTGTCGCGCAGATCCCGTGACGGGGCCCGCCTTCTTGATCTTGTCGGTCGTTTCGCGATCGGGCTCGTCGGCCGCAATCGTTGCGGCGAGGGCATCCCGCGCCAACGGGGCTGATTGTTATGATTGTCAGACAAGCTGTCAAGCATAACATTTGGGGTCGACAGTTTGCCGCGGATCGGCATAAGGTCGAACAAAACGAGGAAGACGCCCCGCGTGCCGCAAGATCCGATTCCGAGTGTGAGCAGGACGCTCGCTGATTTCGTCGCCGTCTCATCCTGGGTGGAGGTGGAAGGGCAGAGTCTGGAAGCGCGGCGGTCGATCCTCAATTTCTTCGCGACGGCGCTGCTCTCTGCGCGCGATCCGGTGGTCACCGCCGCGATGCGTACCTTGTCGCCGTTCAGCGGCCCGGCGACCTCGACCGTCATCGGCCATTCGGAGCGGATGGATGCGATGTGCGCGTCGTTTCTCAACGCCGTCTCAGCCAATCTGCTCGACTTCGACGACACTCACCCCGACACGATCATTCATCCGGCGGCGCCGATCGCAGCGCCCTTGCTGGCGCTGGCGGAGGCGCGCAGAACTTCGGGCCGCGAGGTGCTGACGGCGTTCATTCTCGGTGTCGACGTCGAGTGCCGGATCGGTAATGCGGTCTCGCCACACCACTATGCGCGTGGCTGGCACATCACCTCGACCTGCGGAATTTTCGGCGCGGCGGCGGCGTGCGCGAAGCTGCTGGGCCTTTCGGAAGATGGGATTGCGAACGCGATCGGAATTGCGGCGAGCCAGTCGGCCGGCAATGTCGAGAATCTTCCCAGTGCTGCCAAGAATGTCAGCGTCGGCAACGCGGCTCGCAACGGATTGTTCGCCGCATTGCTGGCCCAGCAAGGCTTTGAGGCCGCGCCCCTTGCCCTCGAAGGTCCGCTTGGGTGGGCGCGCACCATGGGAGACGAACTCGACCGCACGCGGCTGTTCGATGGTCTCGGCAGAACCTGGGAGATCGCAAAGAATACCTACAAGCCGTATTCCGCCGGCATCGTGTTTCACGCGGTGATCGACGCCTGTCTGCTGTTGCGCGAGCGAGTCGGCGGGCGCGTCGACCAGATCGAATCGGTGATCGTGCAGGGCTCGGCGCTGCTGCTGGCCCGCGGCGACCGCCCGGTCAACAACGCGCGCGATGCGCGCGTCAGCATCCATCATTGCGTGGCGTGCGGACTCTTCCTCGGAAGGGCTGGTGTCACCGAGTTCGAGCAGGAGACCGTGATCCGGCCCGATATCGCGCGATTGCGGGAAAATGTGAGGGCGGAGCTCGACCGCGAGATGCCCGACGGCGCCGCGCGTGTCACCTTGCGCCTGTCGACCGGCGAAGTGCTCACCGAGACCGTCATTTCGCCGCGCGGCAGCCAGGCCGCGCCGCTGTCGGATCGCGACATCGAAGCGAAGTTGCGTGACGGCGTGCGCGCGGGCCGCAGCGATTGGGACGCGGACCGTGTCATCGATGCGATATGGCGGCTCAATGCGGCCGATGACGTCGGCGCTCTCCTGCGATCGCTGCGGCCGCCGCCGGCATCGCACCACGCAACTTCCAACTAAAGCTCTCAAGACCTGAAAGGGACGATCATGAGCAAGACCGAACTGTTCGAAAAGGGCCTCAAGGTTCGTAAAGAGGTGCTCGGCGAGGACTACGTCAACAAGTCGATCGCCGGAGCCGATGAGTTCACGCGCACCATGGCGGAATGGTCGACCGAGTTCTGCTGGGGTGCCTTGTGGACGCGGCCCGGTGTCGACCGGCGCACGCGCTCGATCGTGAATCTGGCGATGCTCGGCGCGCTGAACCGTCCGCACGAATTGAAGCTGCACGTCAAGGGCGCCCTGAAGAACGGGCTGACCAAGGAGGAGATCAAGGAGATCCTGCTCCAGGTCGCGGTCTATTGCGGTGTGCCCGCAGGCATCGACGCCTTCCGCAACGCGCGCGAGGCCTTCAACGAGGTCGACGCGGCCGGCTCCTGAGCAATTGTCCCATGGCCGCCCCGGACTACGAGCTCTTCGCCATCCGCTACGCCACGCGCGATGCCCAGCGCAGCGAGCACTTCATCGGCGGCGACCCGCATGACGGGCCGATGCCGATGGACTACTTTATGTGGCTGGTGCGGGGAGGCGGGCGCACCTTCGTCATCGACACCGGGTTCAACTCGGACGTCGCCAAGCAGCGCAGGCGGACTTTCCTGCGCTGCCCGGTGGAGACGCTGCGCGCTTTCGATGTCGATCCTGCCGAGGTGCAGGACGTGATCCTCACCCATCTGCACTACGACCATGCCGGCAATTTCGACCGGTTTCCGAACGCTCGGTTTCATCTCCAGGAGCGCGAGCTCGCCTACGCGACCGGCCGCTATATGCACTATCCCCGGCTGTCGCATTCCTTCGAGGTCGAGGATATCTGCGGGATCGTGCGGCTAAACTATGCGCGCCGGGTTCTGTTTTACGACGGCGACGCCGAGATCGCGCCCGGGCTGACGGTCCATGCGGCGGGCGGACATTCCGCCGGGCTGCAATTCGTCCGCGTCAACACCCGCCGCGGCCCTGTCGTGCTCGCCTCCGACGTCAGCCATTTCTACGAGAACATGACGAGCGAGCGTCCGTTCACGACGGCGTTCCATATCGGCGACATGCTGGTCGGCTTCGACAAGCTGCGCGCCACAGCGCCCAGTGCCGACCATATCGTTCCAGGTCACGATCCGCTCGTCATGATGCTTTATCCGGCGCCGCGCCCGGATCTGGCCGGGATCGCGGTTCGCTTGGATGTGGCGCCGTCCGGGCCTGCTCAATCCTAGGACGGCGAGGACCACGCGCCCCCTCCTTGTCGAGCGTCTCTCCCAGGGTGATGGACACATCTTTCGCTATTTGGCTCCGAAAGGATATCGATTGCTGGAGCTGGCCCCGATGTCCTGGTCTCATCGCCCTATCTGGCAAAACCCAGGGACGTGCAGGTCCGGATCGTGGCGACCGACGCAGCAGTGGTCCGTCCATGCCAAAGCCTCAACACGGAGGCGCCGATCGCCCGAATCCAGAGTCGAGCCTGATCCAGATCAATCCGGCGCGGATCGGATGGTCTATCTGTCGGTCGTATCTTGGAAAGACCACGACATGACCGACAAGCCGATCGATTGGACGCCAGATCTCACGCTGCCGACCTCGAAATCCACGGTGCAACACTTCACTGCAAAAGCCGGCGGTGACCGCCTGGAGATCGATGCCACCCCTTGGGGCGAGGCCGATCTCACCGTCAACGGTCGATCGATCGCCCACATCGAGACGGCCCCGAGCGCCGGGGATGCGTTTCGGGAGCTCGAGACGATCGCCGAAGATTTCGAGGCCGGCAAGAAGGCTCGCGGTGACCGGCGCCTGGATCAGACGATCGAGGATGACGAGGTTCGCCAACGGCTGGGCCTGACGCGCCTGGGAACCCGCACCTAGGAACCATCGCGCCGCGCACGAGTTGGCCGGTCGGGCAGGACGAAATCACGAGGCCGACCGTGCAGGAAGACGTGCGCGTGCGCACGACCGCGAAGATCGCGGGGCATCCCATTCATCCGATGCTGGTGCCGATACCGATGACGTGCTTCGTCGGGGCGCTCGTGACCGACATCGCCTATGTCGCCAGCGCCGAGATCATGTGGGTGAATTTCTCCGCCTGGCTTCTGCTCGCTGGCGTCGTCTTCGGCGTGCTGGCGGCGATCGCGGGCCTGACCGATTTCCTCGGCAACCGGCTGGTGCGGGCGCAGACGCCGGCCTGGCCGCATCTGATCGGAAATGCCGTGGCGCTGATCCTCGCGATCGTCAACACGCTGATCCATGCCCGCGATGGCTGGACCTCGGTGTGGCCGACGGGGCTCGTTCTGTCGGTGATCACGGTGCTGATCCTGCCCGTCACCGGCTGGCTCGGCTGGGCCATGGTCTATCGCCACGGCGTGGGAGTTGCGCGATGACATTCTCAATTGGCCGTGCGTTGCTGTGCTCCTCGCTGCTGCTTCTGGCCGCCTGCGACGACGGCAGCGGCGATCCCCAGGCGCAGATCGGTGCCAACCCGAAGCTTCCCGACATCCAGCAATATCTGCTGCCGCCAGTCCACATCGCGCGCATTGTCGGCTGGAAGCAAGGCGAGACGCCGACGGTGGCGCAGGGCCTGCAGGTCAAGGTCTTCGCCACCGGCCTGCAGCATCCGCGTTTCCTCTACGTGCTGCCCAACGGCGACGTGCTGGTGGTGGAATCCAAGGCGCCGAAGCGAGCCGGGATCAAGCGGCCGAAGGAGCTTATCATGGGATTCATCGAGTCCTGGGCGACCTCCGGCGGCAACGATTCCGGGCCGGGTAACCGCATCACGCTGCTGCGTGACGGCAATGGCGACGGCGTGCCGGATACGCAAAGCGTCTTCCTCGACCATCTCAACTCGCCGTTCGGCGTCGCGCTGGTCGGCAACGATCTCTATGTCGCCAATACCGATGCGATCGTCAGATATCCCTACGCCGAAGGGGATACCAGGATCACCGCACCGGGCACGGTGCTGACGCCGCTGCCGGGCGGGCCGATCAACCATCACTGGACCAAGAGCCTGGTCGCCAGTCCCGACGGCTCGAAGCTCTATGCCGGCGTCGGCTCCAACAGCAACATCACCGAGAAAGGCATGGAGGCCGAGCACAACCGCGCCGCGATCCTCGAGGTCGACCGCGCCACCGGGCGCTGGCGCATCTTCGCAAGCGGCCTGCGCAATCCGAACGGGCTCAGCTTCGAGCCGCAGACCGGCGCGCTGTGGGCGGTGGTGAACGAGCGCGACGAGCTCGGTCCCGATCTCGTCCCCGATTACATGACGTCGGTGAAGGACGGCGGCTTCTACGGCTGGCCCTACAGCTATTTCGGACAGCACGTCGATCCCCGCGTCAAGCCGCAGCGGCCGGATCTCGTCGCCAAGGCGATCGTGCCGGACTATGCCCTGAGCTCGCATGTCGCGCCGCTCGGGATGGTGTTCAACACCGGCTCGGGTCTGCCGGCCGCCTATC
Organism: Bradyrhizobium sp. WBOS07; assembly: GCF_024585165.1. Taxonomy (NCBI): domain Bacteria; kingdom Pseudomonadati; phylum Pseudomonadota; class Alphaproteobacteria; order Hyphomicrobiales; family Nitrobacteraceae; genus Bradyrhizobium; species Bradyrhizobium sp. WBOS07. Next base: position 3,267,474 of record NZ_CP029008.1, on the reverse strand, counting down.
GCGGCGGCGCCTTCGTCGGTGAGCACGGCAGCTGGAACCGGCAGGTGCTGAACGGCTACAAGGTGGTGTTCGTGCTATTCAAGGACGGCAAGCCTAGCGGACCGGCGCAGGACGTCGTGACCGGCTTTCTCAACGGCGACAACCAGGCGCGCGGTCGCCCGGTTGGCGTTGCCATCGACAAATCGGGCGCGCTGCTGGTCGCAGACGACAGCGGTAACACGGTGTGGCGCGTCACCGCCACGCATCCGCAACTGACGCAACGTTAGGCCCGCCGGCGCGTTATCGGGGCAGACGGTTTCTGAAACTCAGGAGTTCGACATGGGCCTTGCTCAATATGCCATCGTGCCGGTGCAGGATGAATGGGGCGTGCTGCACGACGGCGACGTCAGGAATACCTATGCCACCAAGGAAGCTGCGTTCGAGTCCGCAGTTGCCGCGGCTTCTCTCGCGCTGCGTGAGGGACATGAAGTCCAGGTCAGCGTGCCCGGCCGCGAGGCTGGCGGCAACGCGCTCGGCGTCCAGGACAACGCGTAAGAGGGACAACGCTCGAGAAGGAGACGCGATGACCAAGCCCCGTGAGCCCAACGGCGTCGAGCCATCCCGCTCCGAGGACGACATCCAGCGCGAGCAGCTGGGTCCTCGCGGCGTGCCCGGTGCGCCGGATCCGGCCAGGATGACCCCGCAGCGCGAGAAGAAGACGCCGAAGCAGGTCGATCCCGGCCACACCGCGTGATGCGGTCTGCTCTGCGGCTAGCGCCGCGGTGCCATTTCGGAACCGACATTCCAGTGACCGCAACCGGCAGGTAAGAGAGGCTACCGGCGCGCTTTGCGCTTGGGCGGGGCAGGCGACCTCCGGAATGCAATTCTTGAAATCTGACGGCAGGCTGATCGGGGTCCTGCTGGTGCTTGCCATCACGCAACTGATCGGATGGGGCACGATCGGGCTTCCTGCCATCGTCGGGCGCGATCTTGCCGCCGATCTCGGCATGAGCCTGCCGGCGGTGTTCGCCGGGACCTCCGTTCTCTACGTCGCGATGGGCTTGTGCGCGCCGTGGCTCGCCGCTTCGTTTGCGCGGCATGGCGCCCGGACGGTCATGATGGTCGGCACCATCGTCACCGCGCCGGGCTTTCTGCTGCTGTCCCTCGCGCGCGAGCCGATGCTGTATTTCGCCGCCTGGATCGTCCTCGGCGTCGCCGGCAGCGCCACGCTGTCGACCGGCGCCTACATCATGCTGAACGAGATCGCCGGGCGGCAGGCCAGGAACGCGATCGGGGCCTTGATGCTGGTGACGGGCCTGTCGAGCAGCATCTTCTGGCCGACCACCGCATTCCTGAGCGGCCAATTCGGCTGGCGCGGGACGTGCCTCGTCTATGCCGCGATGCTGCTCGTCGTCAGCCTGCCGCTTTACGCGTTCGTCGCGCCGCGCCGGAAGAACGTGGCGGATGATGCCGGCGAGCCGGTCAAGTCGTCACCGCCGCCCGCGATTCCGAGGAGCACGTTCGGCCTCGTCGTCGCCGCGATCACGCTCAACGCCTTCGTCAATTTCGGCATCAGCGCCATCCTGATCGAGCTCTTGCGGGCCGAGGGGCTGGCGCCGGCGCAGGCACTGGCCTTCGGCTCGATGCTGGGCGTGATCCAGGTCAGCGCCCGCGGGCTGGATCTGCTCGGCGGCGGGCGGTGGGACGGGATCACGACCGGTCTCGTCGCCGGCACGGCGCTGCCCGCGGCCATGCTGCTGCTGATGCTGAGCGAGGGCGCGACCTGGGCGGTCGCGGCCTTCATCCTGCTCTACGGCGCCGGCAGCGGCGCGATGGCGGTGGCGCGGGCCACCATCCCGCTCGTGTTCTATGATCAGGCCGAGTTCGCCAAGGCGATGTCGATGATCGCGCTGCCGCTCAATCTCGCCTCCGCGATCTCGCCGCCGCTGCTCGTCGGCCTGCTCACGCAGTTCGGCAGCCGCGGCGCGCTCGGTCTCACCCTGGTATTTTCCTGCGCCACGGTGCTGATCCTGGTCCTGCTCGGACGGCGACGGCCGCGGGCGGTGGCGGCGCCCGTCACCTGAACGGATGTTCGCGGCGCGGAAAGTGCTGGGGCAATGTCGTCGTGCCCGGCAACAGATGGCCGCATGCCGCCAGTGCAGTGCTCAGGGCGCCAAAATGGTGGTATCGGCAGGAGCGCGGGCCGCCTCGAGCGGCCGCGCCAAAGATCAGTTCCCCGGAGGAAATCGACATGTCGGCCTTGCCGCTCTCAGGCATCAAGATCCTTGACCTCACCCGCGTGCTCGCGGGGCCCCTGTCGGCGCAGATGCTGGGCGATCTCGGCGCCGAGGTCATCAAGATCGAGCGGCCGGGCACCGGCGACGACGCACGCGCCTTCGGCCCGCCTTATCTGGCCGATCCCGAGGGCAAGGCCAACAACAACAATTCCTTCTACCTCTGCGCCAACCGTAACAAGAAATCGGTCACGGTCAACATCGCCAAGCCCGAGGGGCAGGCGATCATCCGCGAGCTCGCCAAGGACGTCGACGTCTTCATGGAGAACTACAAGGTCGGCGATCTCAAGCGTTACGGCCTCGACTACGAGACCATCAAGGCGATCAACCCCGGCATCATCTATTGCTCGGTCACCGGCTTCGGCCAGACCGGGCCCTATGCGCCGCGCGCCGGCTATGACGCCATCCTGCAGGCGATGGGCGGCCTGATGAGCGTCACCGGCCACATGGACGGCGAGCCGGGCGAGGGCCCGATGAAGGTGGGCCCTTCGATCGTCGACTACATGACCGGCATGAACACCTCGATCGGGATTCTCTCCGCGCTGTACCATCGCGACGTCAATCACGGGCAGGGCCAGCACATCGACGTCTGCCTGTTCGACACCGTCATCGCGTCGCTGTCGCACTGGCTGCAGATCTACCTCGTCAACGGGAAGACGCCGCCGCGGCGCGGCACCTGGGGCAATGGTGGCATGCCGGCCGGCGTGTTCCGCTGCACCGATGGCGAATTGATGCTGGTGGTGGGCAATGACGGCCAGTTCCGGAAGACCTGCGCCGTGCTCGGCGAGCCGGAGCTGGCGAACGATCCGCGCTTCCTCAAGAACAACGACCGCGTCGTGCACGGCAAGGAGATCATGGCGATCTTCGCCGGCCTGTTCCTGAAGCAGCCGGTCGCCTATTGGCTGGAGAAGCTGGAGGAGGCCGGCGTGCCCTCGGGCCCGATCAACAATTTCGAGCAGGTGTTTTCCGATCCGCACGTGCAGTCGCGCGGCATGCGGGTGAAGACGCAGCACAAGTTCGAGCCCGAGCTGTCGCTGATCCGCAACGCGCTGACCCTCTCGGGCACCCCCATCACCGAATACCGCGCTCCGCCTCTGCTCGGCGAGCACACGACGGAGGTGCTCGGCGGCAAGCTCGGCTATGATGCGGCGAAGATCGACGAGCTGAAGCAGCAGGGGATTATCTAGCCCCTTTCTTCCCCCAAGGCGAAAGGGCAGCGACGCCCGAGCTTGCCTGAGGTATGCGGGCCATCCCCAGATAAGTCCGGTCCGTAGTCGCACCGGCTTCCGCTTTGCGCGCGACTCTGATTCGATCTCTCCACGGAGTTCGGGGAGGGAAGTGCATGTCCTACACGATCGGGTTTCAGGCCAAGAACCAGAAGTCCATTCTGGCGACCGAGGCGGCCACCGCCAATCAGGCCGTCGCCATCATTGCCGCGCTGCGGCAAAGTGCCGACGAAATAAAGTTCATCCGCTCGCCGCAGGAAGGCGAGATGGGCATCGAGATGCTGCTGCTGCTCGCCAAGGAAGAGGCCGACGAGATGCCGCAGCGGGCGTGATCCCGCGGCTGCCACCATACTTCGATCGAAAGCGAACCATGCCGGCTGCGAGATGAGGTAGCCAGGTATCGTTCTCGCCTCGAGCCGAAGGTGGCCGCATGAAACGCGAAGCGCTCCGCGTCGAACCGATCTCGACCTTTCTCCACCGCCGCAACGCCCCGGTCTCGCCGGTCACGCGCGCCGGCGGCATGATCTTCGTCTCGGGTCTGCCGCCGTTCGATCCCGAGACCGGCGAGATCATCTCTATGCCGATCGAGCGCCAGAGCGAGCTCGTCATGGAGCAGCTGAAGCTGTGCCTTCAGGCGGCCGGCGCCTCGCTCGACAACGTCATGAAGTGCAACGTCTACTGCACCTCCACAAGACACTTCGCCGCGTTCAATACAGTCTATGCCCGCTATTTCCCTGACGATCCGCCGGCGCGGATCTTCGTCTGCACGCCCGAATGGTTCGGCCCGTTCGACGTCGAGATCGACTGCATCGCGATGATGTGAGGTCAGCGCGCCGCGACCTTCGCCGCCGGCTTGGTCTCCGCCTTGCCCGCCGTCAGCGCCATCGTCGCCACGCTGACCACGCGCGCGACCACGTCCTCGACGTCGTCGAGGTCGCATTTGCCTTCCGACAGCTTGGTCAGCCGCTCGCTCTCGCGGATGGTGTGATGCGCCATCGCGAGCGCGAAATTGAGGCCCCAGTAGATGTCGACGTCGCTGCGCTCGGGCAGGGCGCGGCGCATGGCGCCGGCGAATTTCCGCAAATGGTCGATTTCGCGGTTCTTGATGCGGCGGATCGGCGGCACGGACTCGATCGAGGCGCGGATCATGAAGCGTGCGGCGGTCGAGCGCTGGTTCTCAGGGCCGAGGCAGCCGCGCAGCGTCGGCCCGACCAGCGCGCGCAGGATCACCTCGATCGGCGCCCGGCCGCCGCCTTGCTCTTCCGCCGCCTTCAATTCGCGCAGGCGCTCGCGGTTGGTGGCGATCGAGCGGGTGACGAATAATTCCGCGATGAGTTCGTCCTTCGAGCCGAAATGATAGTTCACCGCGGCGAGGTTGACGCCGGCCTCCGCGACGATGTCGCGCAGCGTCACGTCGCTGAAGCCGCGATCGGCATAGAGCCGTTCGGCGGCGGTCAGAATGGCAGACCTCGTATGATCGCTGGCCATGGTTCTTTTCCCGTCGTTCCGGGTGACGCGCGCCGTCGAGTCCGGAATCTCGCGCCACATTTCGAGATTTCGGGTTCAGCCCTGCGGGCTGCCCCGGAATGACGTCGTGAGCGAGGGAGTTGCAATTCAAACGCTTGTATGAAACTATCGTTTGAAGGCCGGAGATGTCAATCCGCAATCGGGACTCGTTCGCAACTCGAGTCTGGTTCCGAAGCGTCCGCGAGCCCGCGCTTGCGGACCGCACGCAACGGGAGGACAGTCCGGCGCAAACAGCCCCGCGAAGCAGCAGGCTCGCACAAGAGAGACGAGGAGCGTCCCATGGATTTCGATCTGTCCCCCAAGCAGAAGGAATGGCTCGACCGCGTGCGGTCCTTCATGGCCAAGCACGTGCGCCCGGCGGTGCCGATCTACGACCAGCAGGATCACAGCGGCGAGCGCTGGAAGGTGATCCCGATCCTGGAGGACCTCAAGAAGAAGGCGAAGGCCGAAGGCCTCTGGAACATGTTCATGCCGCCGTCCGAGCATGAGGACGACGAATTCCGCGGCGCGGGACTGACCAATCTCGAATACGCGCTGCTGTCGGAGGAGATGGGCCGCATCAGCTGGGCCTCGGAAGTGTTCAATTGTTCCGCGCCCGACACCGGCAACATGGAAGTGTTCATCCGCTACGGCAGCAAGGAGCAGAAGCGCAAATGGCTGCGCCCGCTGATGGACGGCGAGATCCGCTCGGCCTTCCTGATGACGGAGCCGGCAGTGGCCTCGTCGGACGCCACCAACATCGAAACCCGCATCGAGCGCGATGGTGACCACTACGTCATCAACGGCCGCAAATGGTGGTCGTCCGGCGTCGGCGATCCCCGCTGCAAGATCGCGATCCTGATGGGCAAGACCGATTTCAAGGCGGCCAAGCACCAGCAGCAGTCGCAGATCCTGGTTCCGCTCGACACGCCCGGCATCAAGGTCGAGAAGATGCTGCCGGTGTTCGGCTTCGACGACGCCCCGCACGGCCACGCCCAGGTGCTGCTCGAGAACGTGCGCGTGCCGAAGGAGAACATCCTGCTCGGCGAAGGCCGCGGCTTCGAGATCGCGCAGGGCCGGCTCGGTCCCGGACGTATCCATCACTGCATGCGCACCATCGGCAAGGCCGAGGAGGCACTGGAGAAGATGGTGAGGCGGCTGTCCTCCCGCACCGCGTTCGGCAAGAAGATCGTCGAGCACTCGGTGTGGGAGCAGCGCATCGGCGAAGCCCGCACCAACATCGAGATGACGCGCCTGCTCTGCCTCAAGGCCGCCGACATGATGGACAAGGTCGGCAACAAGACCGCGCAGGCCGAGATCGCCATGATCAAGGTCGCAGCGCCCAACATGGCGCTGAAGATCATCGACGAGGCGATCCAGGCCTTCGGCGGCGCCGGTGTCTCGGACGAGGCGGGGCTTGCCAAGGACTACGCCCACATCCGCACGCTCCGTCTCGCCGACGGTCCGGACGAGGTGCACAATCGCGCCATTGCCAGACTTGAGGTTCGGAAGTATGCCAACTCTCCCAATCACTAAGCGGGGGAGCCCTGCGGTGCTCCTGACTTGAAGAAACGACGGGACATGATCCAATTGCGGTAACCGCTTGACGCAAGTGCGTCAGCGGTTACCGATTAGGATCATGTTCGGACTGAAGAGGGAGCGTCATCGTGGCTGACGGCGTCAGGAAAGACGAAGAGTTTTCGGGCACCAAGCCGGTCGAGGAGCGGCATCGTTTCGACGAGCTGCGCCTCGAAGCGTGGATGCGCGAGCACGTCGAGGGTTTTGAGGGGCCGCTGGTCGTGCTCCAGTTCAAGGGCGGTCAGTCCAACCCGACCTATCGCCTCAACACGCCAAACCGCTCCTACGTGATGCGCCGCAAGCCGTTCGGCAAATTGCTGCCGTCGGCGCACGCGGTCGATCGCGAATACCGGGTGATCGCGGCGCTCGGCAAGCAGGGCTTTCCGGTCGCGCGCGCCTATGCGCTGTGCCAGGACGACGGCGTCATCGGCGCCGCCTTCTACATCATGTCGATGGAGGAGGGGCGCGTGTTCTGGGATCCGACGCTGCCGAGCCAGACGCCGGACGACCGCCGCAAGATCTTCACCAGCAAGATCGAGACGCTGGCGAAACTGCACATGTTCGATCCCACCGCGATCGGCCTCGGCGACTTCGGCAAGCCCGGCAATTATTTCGCGCGCCAGATCGACCGCTGGACCAAGCAATATCGCGCCTCCGAGACGCAGCACATTCCGGAATTCGAGAAGGTCGCCGAATGGCTGCCGAAGACGGTGCCGGAACAGGCGCGCGTCTCGATCGTGCACGGCGATTATCGCCTCGACAACATGATTTTCCACGCGACGGAACCGCGCGTGCAGGCGGTGCTGGACTGGGAGCTGTCGACGCTCGGCGATCCCATGGCCGACTTCACCTATCTCTTGATGCAGTGGATCATGCCGGGCCTCGACGGCGCCGATCTCAAGGCGCTCAACATCCCGAGCCTGGAAGAGGCGGCGCAGATCTATTGCAACGTCACCAGGATGACGGTGCCTGATCTCAACTGGTACTTCGCCTACAATCTGTTCCGTCTCGCCGGCATCACCCAGGGCATCGCCGGCCGCGTCCGCGACGGCACCGCCGCCAACGCCAAGGCGCTGGAATCCGCCAAGCGCACCGTCCCGCTGTCGCAGGCGTCGTGGCAATACGCGCAGAAGGCGGGCGCGGTGTAATGACGACGAAGGCGCGGCTGGTGGCCGCGCCTTTCGCTTTCAGGAGTTCGTCATCCCGCACATTCCTGTCATTGCCCGCGAACCGTCACTCAGCCTGTCACAGGAATTCACCTCGGAACCGCGCGCATGATCGATCACGCCACCCTCATTGCCTACATTCTGATCGTTCTCGGCTTCGTCTTCATTCCTGGCCCCGCGACGCTGCTCACGATGGCACGGGCTGCAAGCTCTGGAACGAGGGTCGGCATTGCCACGGGCGCCGGCATTGCTGCGGGTGACGTGATCCACACCAGCATGGCGATTGTCGGCCTTTCCGCCATCATCGCCACTTCGGCGCTGCTGTTCAGCCTCGTCAAATATGCGGGGGCGGGCTTCCTGATCTACCTCGGCATTCGCGCCATGATCGACAAGACGCCGATCGGCCTTGATGGCGGCGCGCCGGCGATCACTGCGGGCCGCGCATTCCGGCAGGCCATGCTGACCGAGGTGCTCAATCCCAAGACGGCGCTGTTCTTTCTTGCCTTCCTGCCGCAGTTCGTCCGGCCGGAGCACGGTTCGGTCACCATTCAACTGGCGATACTCGGCATCGTCTTCGTGCTGCTCGGCTTACTTAGCACCGTCGTATTTGCCGTTGGCGCCGGCCGTCTCGACAATCTCTTGCGCCGCCATCCGGCCGTCGTGAAATGGCAGGGCAAGGTGGTCGGGACCATCTATTGCGCCGTCGGCGTCCGGCTGGCGTTGCAGGAGCGCTGAGGCGTCGCGCACGCGCTCGCTTGCGTAGGGTGGGCAAAGGCGCGTAGCGTCGTGCCCACCAGCTCTCCGTGATGACAGCGAATCGGTGCGCTCTTCGAGCTACGGCGGACAAGCCGCTTTGCGACCCTACGGCAACCTATGCCGCGGCCTTCGCACAATGCGCGATCAGCCGCTCCACGAAGCCTGCGCATTTCTCCAACTCGGCCATCTCCACGAACTCGTCCGGCGTATGCGCCTGCGCGATCGAGCCCGGGCCGATCACGACGGACGGGATATTGGCCATGCTCGCGAACAGGCTCGCCTCGGTGCCGAAGGCGACCTTGGCGTGGTCGTTGCGTCCGGCCAGGCTCTTGGCCAGCGTGACGATCGCGGCGTCGGCGGCGGTGTCGAGGGCGGGATAGTCGAGGATCTCCTCGAAGCCGATGCCGCAATCCGGATGCCGTGCCTTCATCGCCGGCTCGAGTTCTGCCTTGGCCCAGGCGACGATCGCATCCGTCACCTCGCGCGACTCGGTGATGCCGATGCCGCGGCATTCGAACTCGACCGCGCAAGTGTCCGGCACGATGTTCAGCGCGGCGCCGCCGTGGACGATGCTGGTGAGCAGCGTCGAATGCGGAACGTCGTAGAGGCTGTCCGTCGCGCGCATGGCCGCAAGCTTGTCGGCGCGGCGGCGGATCTCGACGATCAGCTCGGCGGCGTACTCAATCGCGTTGACGCCGTCGGGCGCGATCGAGGAATGGCGGGCAAGTCCGCGAAAGGTCGCGCGCACGCCGTGCTTGCCCTTGTGGCCGATGATCACCTTCATCTCGGTCGGCTCGCCGATGAAGGCGCCGATCGGCCTGATCTTCTTTTTCGCGACGATGCCGAGCATCGGCCGCACGCCGACGCAGCCGATCTCCTCGTCATAGGAGATCGCCAGGTGAATCGGCGTTGCAAGCCTGGCCTCCACCATCTCCGGCACCATGGCGAGGCATACCGCCACAAAGCCCTTCATGTCGGTGGTGCCGCGGCCGTAGAGCTTGCCGTCGCGCTCGACCAGCTTGAACGGATCATGGCTCCAGTCCTGGCCCACGACGGGCACGACGTCGGTATGGCCCGATAGCACGAAGCCGGGACGGTCCTCGGGGCCGATCGTGACCCACAGCGAGGCCTTTTGCCCGGTTGCGTCGACGATGCGCTCGCCCGTGATGCCGAATGCGGCGAGGTAGCTCTCGATATGGGCGATCAGCGGCAGGTTGGTGCGGTCGCTGACGGTGTCGAACGACACGAGGTCGGCGAGGAGTTTTCGAATACGATCGGGTCTTGAGCTCGGCATTGTCTCATTCTGTCAGGGGATATGGAGCACGGAATGCTTGCAGGAACCATACCAACGTGATGGCGGGATGGGCAAATCAACATCTCGACCGTCATTCCGGGGCGATGCTCAGCATCGAGCTATGGTGCGCAATTGCGCACCTGAGAATCCATCGGCCCACATCATCCATCGCGAAATGGATTCGGAATTCGCGCCTTCGGCGCGCCCCGCAATGACGACGGAGGCTACCAGCCCTTGCGGTGCCCGGCGGGCGAAACACCCGAGCCCTAGGTCAACGCCCGTCGCCGAAAATATTCCGCTTTACCGAATTTCGGAAATGGCATATGTGTCGCCGCAACCCGGCCCAAGGAAGAGGGGCGTATCGCGATCGTCACGAACGCGGGCCGGGCGGCGGTGGACGCCGATGGCATCGGCGCGAAGGGTTTTGCAGGGCGGGCAACCGTGAGCAAGGCCGTCGCGCACACGACCGGTGCAATCGGCGTACGGCAAAATCGTGTGGTCCTGGCGCCCGGGGTCTGTGCGCCAAGTGTTGCGGTGATGTGGCGGCCCGACCGGGCCCGCGCATCGATCAGCCGCAAGACGACGGGGGCAATAGTGCAACGCTCCCCGGGGAGAGCACGACATAAGCCGTTCCAACCACTGCGCAGGGAAGGCCGGGATGTCTCCGGTTGCCCTGTTCTCCGCTATGCAGCAGCACACGCAGTCTGCCCTTGGCATGGCGGTCCATGGGAGCCAACCGGCTCCCGGCCTTCCCTGCGCCTTCTTTCAATTCAGAGGGCGAAGCGACAAGCAAAGCTCGGGCGAACAAGCCGCGAGGATGCGATCCCACGTCAATCATTCACCGACGCTCTCATGCCCCGGACGCAGCGCAGCACGAAGTGATGCGCTGCTGAGCCGGGGCCCATGCAGCAGCGAGCCAGCGGCCTGCTGGGTCCCGGCTCTGCGCAGCAGCGCAAGAGCGCTGCAGCGCGTCCGGGACACGAGACCTGGGCTATACCGGCTTGCCCGTATACGGCATCGACGCGGTGAGGCCGCCGTCCACCGGGAAGGCCTGGCCGTTGACATACGAAGCCTCGTCGCTGGCGAGGAACAAGCCCATCGCGGCGAGCTCGTGTGGCTGGCCGGGGCGCTGAAGCGGGTTGAGCTGGCCGATCTTGCCCTGGGTGCCGCGCTCCTTGGCGCGGTCGAAGATCGGCTTGGTCATGCCGGTCTCGATCAGGCCAGGGCACACCGCGTTGATGCGCACGCCGGTGCCGGTGAGCGAATAGGCGGTGGTCTGCACCAGGCTGATCACGCCCGCCTTGCTCGCCGCATAGGGATGCCCGCTGGCGCCGGCCTTGAGGCCGGCGACGGACGCGGTCAGCACGATCGCGCCGGACTGCTGCTTCACCATGTGCGGCATCGCATGTTTCACCGCGAGGAACGGCCCGATCAGATTGATGCGGAGGATCTCCTGCCAGTGCTCCACGGTCTGCTCGGCCAGCGGAACGAGCCCGCCCGAGATGCCGGCATTGGCCCAGATCACGTCGAGCCGGCCATGCGTCTTCACCGCCTTGTCGATCATCGCCATGACGTCCTTTTCCGAGCCGGCATCCGCGATCATGGCTTCCGCGACGCCGCCGGCCCTCTTGATCTCGTCGACGGTCTCCTTCACCGCCTCGGTGCGATCGACCGCGACCAGCTTGGCGCCTTCCCTGGTGAACAGCGCTGCGGCGGCGCGGCCGATGCCGCTGCCGGCGCCGGTGATGATGACGGATTTGCCTTGCAGGCGGCCCATGCGATTCTCCCTCGTGGTGCCTCGCGCGGCGCTTGCCGCGCGATGGAATTTCAAACAAGATTTCAAACGGTAAAGTGTATTGAGACAGGTTCGCTCCTGACGTACAGCGACATCAGACGGGATGGAAGGGTTTCGATGGCAGGTGCAGACAAGCCCAATGTGGTCGTCACGCGATGGTGGTGGGTCCGACACGCGCCGGTGCGCAGCGACGGCGGCAACATCTACGGGCAGAGCGACATCGCCTGCGACACCAGCGATACCTACGTGTTCAACGCCGTTGCCAAGGTGCTGCCGCGCAAGGCGGTGTGGTATTCGAGCAATCTGATGCGCACGCATCAGACCGCCGAGGCGATCTGGGCGGCGGGTTATCCGAAGCCTGCGTCGATGCCATGGGAAGCGGATCTCGCCGAGCAGCATCTCGGGAAATGGCAGGGCATGAACCGCGCCGCGTTCATCGCCAGCCGCCCCGTCGGGTCGAGCTGGTTCGCCGACATCAACGAGCCCGCGCCCGGCGGCGAAAGCTTCATGGATCTCTACAACCGTACCCGTCGCACCATCGAGCGGATCAATAATGAGGCGGCCGGACAGGACATCATCGCGGTCGCCCATGGTGGCACGATCAAGGCGGCGCTGGGACTCGCGCTCGACGGCCAGCTGGAGAAGGCGCTGTCGTTCGACATCGACAATTGCTCGATCACCCGGCTCGACCATTTTGCCAGCCCCGAGCGCACGCTCTGGCGGTTGCCGATGGTGAACCAGCAGCCGTGGATTGCGGATGCTGCGCACGCGGCGATGCACCAGCCGGCGGGGCCGGAAGTCAAGAAGCTGGCGTGAGTTAAGCTGTCATTCCGGGGCGGTCCGCAGGACCGAACCCGGAATCTCGATACCAAGATCAATCTGGGAGAGACACATGACCTTGTTCGACATGAAGGGGAAAGTCGCCGTCATCACGGGATCGACGCGCGGCATCGGGCTTGCGATCGCCGAGCGCATGGCCGAGCATGGCGCCAAGGTCGTGATCTCCTCGCGCAAGGCCGACGTCTGCGAGCAGGTCGCCAAGGGCATCAACGACAAGTTCGGAAAAGGGACCGCGGTCGCGGTCGCCGCCAACATCTCGTCGAAGGAGAACCTGCAAAACCTCGTCGACGAGAGCAACCGCGCCTTCGGCAAGATCGACGTGTTGGTCTGCAACGCCGCCTCCAACCCATATTACGGTCCGCTCGCCGGCATCTCCGACGATCAGTTCAGGAAGATTTTGGACAACAACATCGTCGCCAACAACTGGCTGATCTCGATGGTGGTGCCGCAGATGATCGAGCGCAAGGACGGCTCGATCATCATCGTCTCCTCGATCGGCGGATTGAAAGGCTCGACCATCCTCGGCGCCTACGCGATCTCGAAAGCCGCCGACATGCAGCTCGCGCGCAATCTCGCCTGCGAATATGGCCCGCACAACATTCGCGTGAACTGCATCGCGCCCGGCCTGATCAAGACGGACTTCGCGAAGGCGCTGTGGGACAATCCGGAGAACCTGAAGGCCTCGACCTCGCGCTCGCCGCTGCTGCGCATCGGCATTCCCGACGAGATCGCGGGCGCGGCGGTGTTCCTGGGATCGAAGGCCGGCGACTTCATGACCGGCCAGACCATGGTGATCGACGGCGGCGCGACGATCAGTTGAGGCGATAGAGCGTCGAGGCGGCACCCCAGCCCACCCAACAACCGGTGTCATCGCCCGCGAAGGCGGGCCATCCAGTACTCCGTAGCTGAAGTTGTGTAAACGAACTGCCGCCGCGGAGTACTGGATGCCCCGGTCAAGCCGGGGCATGACAGTGTTTGTGGAGAAGCAGCGCCGCGCGTTAGCGCGGACCTCACTCCACCGCCGCGTAAACCAGATCCCGCACCAAGGTCCGCGTGTAGTCGCGCTGTCCCGGTCCCTGGCTCATGAACACCGCGAACAGATCCTCCTTCGGATCGATCCAGAAGAACGTGCCGGCGATGCCGCTCCAGAAATACTGGCCGACGCTGCCGGGGAACGGCGCGATGCCGGCCTCGCGGCGCACGGCGAAGCCGAGACCGAAGCCGTGGCCGGGCGAGAGCAGGGTGCCGTTGGTCTGAACGTGCGGCCCGAGGTGATCCGATGCCATCAGCTCCAGCGTCTTGCGCCCGATGATCCTGTTGCCGTCGAGCGTGCCGCCGTTGCGCAGCATCAGGCAGAAGCGGGCATAGTCCATCGTCGTTGAAACGAGACCGCCGCCGCCGGACTCCATCACCGGCTGCTCCAGCATGTTGAACAGCGCGACCTTGTCGCCGGTCCAGGGATCGGCCGCGAACGGCTCGGCGAGCCGGCCGGCATTGGCCTCGGAGGTCGCAAAGCCGGTCTCGGCCATCTGCAACGGGGCGAGCACGCGCTCGGTGAGGAAGGCGCCGAGCGACTTGCCGCTGACGACCTCGATGATGCGGCCGAGGATGTCGGTGGAGCGGCTGTAGTTGAACTCCGCGCCGGGCTGGCAGACCAGCGGGAAGCTCGCCACCAATGCGGCATGCTCGGCGTTGCTGATCTTGCGGCTGCGGACGCGGGACTCCTGATAGAGCTTGTGCACGGGGCCGTCGCCCTGGTGCTCGTAGGTGAGGCCCGAGGTGTGGCGGAGCAGGTCCTGCACCGTCATCGGCCGCGCCGGCGGCACCAGATCCAGCTTGCCGTCCTTGACGATGCCGACCTGCTGGCTGGCGAATTCCGGGATGAACTTGGCGACGGGATCGCTGAGCAGGAGGCGGCCGTCCTCGACCAGCGCCATGACGGCGACCGACACGATCGGCTTGGTCATCGAGAAGATCCGGAAGATCGAATCACGGGCCATCGGCGCGGCGGCCGCCGGGCTCTGCCTGCCGAGCGCCTCGAACCAGCCGACCTGGCCGCCTCTCGCCACCAGCACGGTGATCCCGGGAACGGTTCCCTTGTCGATCTCGCGCTTGAAGGCGTCCGACATGGCCTGCAGGCGCGGACGTGACAGCCCGAGCGTCTCCGGGCGGGCCTCCGGCAGGGGCGAGGTCGACGGCGCGATGTTGGCCTGTACGGCGGCTGGAGCGGTCGCTGTGGCGGTCATGGGCACTCCCGGTTGCTTCTTGATTATCGGCAATGGACTGTGGCCCAGAAGCCCCGGCACAAACAAGCGAAGCCGGCGCGGTTCACCCTTGCAATCCGGCCGCTCTCTGTGCTTGAAAGCGCGCCTGATCCCAAGGCGACGCGGGGTCTGTAGGAGTGTAGCTCAATTGGTAGAGCACCGGTCTCCAAAACCGGGGGTCGCAGGTTCGAGCCCTGCCACTCCTGCCAGATAATTCAATGGCTTAAGCGCCTCTTGTCTCGACAGAGGCCGACCTGGACCTCAGCCCTCGCCCAAATGGGTCAACCTCCCCAAGATTCCGGCAAAGCGGTTGTTGACGATGGCCGCGATCGATGTGTCCGCTGCCCCCTTGTCCAAGGAGCAAGTTGAGCTGGTGCCCCGAGCGAGGCCCGCCGGCTCTGGCGGGCCTTATCCATGCGGACGCAGACCCTAGTAGCGGTCGTAATAGCCTGGCGGGTACCTGTGCCGGTGCGGCCGGTAATAACCCTCGGGGGCATAATGTCTCGGCGTCGGCCTCACATAGAGGCCGGGGGCGTGCTGGCCGTTGGGATAGCAATAGCCGTTCGAATAGTTGAAGTCATAGCCCCGCGGACACCAGCCGTTTCTTCCCGGGAACTGGACTTGTTGAACCAGAGGCTCCTGGGCGGGCGCGGCCGATACTGGTCCAAGGGTACTCATCGCCAGCACCACGGCTTGAATAAGCACAGTTTCTCTCCCTCTTTGGTCGATCCTGTAACGAAGGGCCAGGACGCGAGTTCCGGTAAGGGAGCTTATAGCGCCCTCACGCGCAACGGCTGTTGAACGGTATATTCACCTGCCGTTCAGGCGAGGAGCGCGGGCGAGGCGTCGCCTAGCGCGCCGGGACCCGCCCTGCGCCGCGGGGAAGCTGGCTGAGATCGACGTCCCGGATGGGAACGCGGCGCAGCAGCGAGACGATGGTGCCGCCAAGCTCGAAATAGGTGCGCAGCCGCAGCGCACGGGATGACCCCTTCAACTCCGCGTTCAGGCTCACGGGCACCTGCACGTAGCTGAGGCCGAGCTGGAGCAGCGAGATCAACGCGCAGATCTGATAACCGTAGCCGTCGGTCTTCACCGCGATCTGGCGCAGCCATTTCACGGGGTAGACGATCATGCTGTGGTAGTCGGACAGCCAGAAGCCGAACAGGCAATTCAGGATGAACCGCAGCGAATGCGATTGCAGCGAGCGGTTGACCGAGCGGTCCGACTGGTTGTCGCGATGGGTAATGACGAGGTCGGCGGCGCCCGCTGCCTTGAACATCCGGGCAATACCTTCGTTCTGGAAGGCGTGATCGCCGGGAATGAGCGTGATGGCTTCGAATTTCGCGCGCGACAGGGCGTATTCGAAGCCTGCACCGACGCCCCGCCTTTCGGCGTTGTGCTGCACGATGATGCGCGGATCGCCGGCGGCGAATTCGTCCATGATCGCGCCGGTGGCATCGGTGCTGCCGTCGTCGATCAGGAAGATTTCGAAGTCGTCGAGCAGCTCGCAGGCGAGCGGCAGGACGCCGCCAATGGTGTCGGCGATCTTGTCCTGCTCGTTCAGAGCAGGGATGACGATGGTAAGCCGCTTTGCCGCCCTGGAAGGTGTCATCTCTAGCTGCCTGTTGCCGGCCCCTTTCGACCGGCGGCCCCCTGACGCAACTCTAGGTCATAAGGTCTGGGCGAACAATAAGGCCCCCGCAGATTAGACCTGCACAACCGGCACGAAACCGGTGATGTGTGTATTTCCCGCAACTAGTCGGAAAAATCGTAGAGACTGGTGTCGCCGATGCCGAAAGCGCGGCGCAGATGCCCGACGCGGGCTGCCATGGCCCGGCCGGCGGCCGTCGCGGCGAAGTGCGAGTCGAGCGGCTCGACCAGGCCGCCGTCGACCAGGTTCCCTATTCGTCCCTGGAACAGAGCTGGAACCTGCCGTTCGGCGATGTCGGAAAGCGGTGCGCTCCGCCGCGGCCGGTCGACGAGACCAAGCAAAATCTCCAGGGACACCGATTTGTACACTGCGCCAAAAGCGAAGACGTAAGCCATGACGCAAAACCCGAAGATCGACGCAGCGTCCCAATACCTGAATTGCGCGACGACGAAGATTCCGAGCATGACGCCCAGACCATGCGTGACGATTGCGGCGATCGCGAGCAGGGTTACGGGTGCAACCGTCCAACCGCGCGCGCGGGCTATCAGCTGCAAGGCGGGCGACAGCAGGGCGAAGCTAACCGCGGCGAGGAGTCCGACAATGAAGGACATCGTGGTTGCTCACCCAAGCCCGGTCGACAGGCGAACCAACTTGACGAGGCGCGCGACGGCGACACCTCTTGCCGTCGGAGCCAACTTGCCGTCCGCGGTGATCACCAGCCTCGCACCGACCAGGAGCTTCAGGCGATTGTGCGTGAAGGTGCCGAGATCGCCGCCCTGCATGTAGGCCACGGCCCATTGCTCGAGGGTTAGTGGACGGCCGGCCTTGACCAGTGCCGTGAGCAGCGTCAGCGTGAAGCCCCAGGCCAGCAGGCTGAACAGGATGTAGAAAAACATCATCGCAGTCGCCAGCAGGAACAGGCCGCCAAGCACGTCGTCGAAATGGCGTTGCCCGGGAAGCGCGATACAGGCGATCGCGTAAAGGGCCATGACACTGAGGCAGCCGAGCCGGAAGCGGCGACCTGATCCGCCGGTGGCGGCGATGCGCGCATAGCACAGCAGCAACAGCGGCAGCGCAAGACTGAGACCAATCGCAGCGGCTTGCGCGGGGCCCGGTAGCATGTTCATTGCGGAAAATCGTCCCGGACGCCTCTCGGTCCAGCCAGTGCGAAATTCTATAGGAGGTCGCATTTTTCCGGTCAAGGGAGCCCGTCGGCGCGCCCTTGCGGACCTCACCCGGGCATGCGAATCCTTGTCGGCGATACCGTTCCTCCCTCCGAGATGCCCCATTGCCGCGTGCGATCGTCGTCCTCCTTGCCGTCTTGTTGGCTGCGCATGCACCGATGCTCCTGAACGACGGTCTCTTCATGGACGATTGGCTGGTGCTCAAGCCGCGTCCGGACTATTTCATCGATATCGACTTCCTGCTGAACGGCGCCGGTCACCCGATCTTCTACAGCTACGACAGGTTCGCGAACTGGACGGGAGCACCGGTCGCCGTGATGGTCTCGCTGGCGTTTGCCGGGATTGTCTTCGGTGCGACATCGCTGGCGTTGACCGCAAGGCGTCTCGGTCTGCTCGACCGCGCCGAGGCGGTCGGTTTCGCGTTGAGCGTCTGGACCTATCCCGGCTACCAACTCTGGGCCGGCAAGGCGAACGCGGTCTACGTTTTCAGCTTCGGGCTCCTGTTCGTCGGGGCCTGGTTGTTGACGCTGGCCTTCAGTGCCCGTGGTCCGCGGCGCGTGCTGCTTCGCCTCGCCTGTGCGCTCGCGTTCCTGCTCGGTTTCGCGCTCAACTCCACGATCGTGCTTTTTGCCTTCGTGATGCTGGGCCTCTTCGTTGCGATCTGGCGTGGCGGCAACGCCGCGGACGGCTTCGTTCGCCGCAGCTGGCTCGCGGGATGGCGTTGTGCCGCAGGTTATCCGGAGTTGATCGCGCTTCCCTTGATCTACTGGGGCACGCTCAACATCTGGTTCAAGCGGATGGGCGTGTACGCGCAGCACTATGACGCGCATTTCCCGACTCTCGGCGAATTGGCGAGGGGATGGTGGGCATTTTTCGTCGCGGGTTACCGGGACGTTATGGCGAATGCGGTGCGCGCGGCGATCACGATCCCGACGCTTTTCATTGCGGCGGCGGTGCTCGCCGGCATCGTTGTGCTGTTGCTGCGTTCCGACACGAAGCCGGCTGCATCCAGGCTCGCGATCTTTCTGCCGCTCATGCTTGCCGTCATGCTGTTCCTCGCATTGGCATCGCCCTATCTGATCGCCGGCCTGCGGCCGTCGTCCATGCATTTCTACGAGAGCCGTCATCTGCTGATGTTCGGCGTGCCGTCGGCGCTGGCGCTGCTCGCAGTCAAGCGGCTGGTCGAACGCTGGACCAGCCCTCGCTTGGCCTTTGCGGCCGTATTCGGGGCGGGGCTGATCGTGTCGATCGGCATGCTGTGGACCAACTACATCTTCATGCAGGCGAGAACGCTGAAGCAGGAGGCTCTGGCGCGCGATCTTGCCGGTCGGGCCCAGCCCGCGGCGACGGTCTATGCGCTCGACGACGGTTTCTTCGACTACCCCTCACGGCATGTGCCGTTCGGCCTCGCCGAAGTCACCGGCATGCTCCGCCTTGCCTGGGGAAATCAGCCGTTCTTCGGATTTGCACTGCGCGCCGAACGGCCCGACATCCTGCGCAGCATGGACGAAGCGCGCAAGGCTCCGGGAAGCGCCTTCCATCATTTTGATCCGTCGGGACCGCAGGCGACGATCTCCTTCCAGCCGGGGCCGGGAGCAGCACCGAACCCGGTCCTGGTGCGGAAGTACTACGCGTGCCGCTTGCTGGCGCGCTGCGACGTTCCGGAGTTCCTGGCGCAGCTCGCGCAGGTCACCATCAAGCTTGGGCCGATCCCGGGGATCCTGCCGATCGAGAAGAATGCCGCGCCTGAAGCGCGATGAGGATGATTCAGCCGCCAGCCCACTGTTTCCAAACCGTTTCCGCAAGCGCGATGTCGGTGACCGAATCCGCGCCGGAGGCCAGCGGTGTACTTCGCGTGGCGACATCGGAAACGAAGACATCGGCCTGACGCCGGAAGGCCCAGCTCGCACCACCCGTCAACCGCGTGCGTTGACCGTCGCGATCGACAACCACCTCCGCCTCTTGCGCGGCAAAGGGTGGGGGCAGCTCCAGCGTCACCGCGCCGCGTTCGAACTCGATCGTCAGTCCCTCGCGCCAAGCTCCGTCCGACCCGCTGACGAGATCGAGCGTGCAGGCGGTGCCGTCGAAATCGAGAACGATGCGCCCGGCCCCCGAAGCCTCGATCGCGCTTTCGGCGACCGCGGGCGACGATCCCAGAAAATAGCGCGACAGGTTGATGATGTGGCTGAAGACGTTCAGAAAGTTGTCGTAGCCGGGACGTATCGCGCGCGGCATCCAGTCGGGGCCGTCCTGCCAGAGCGCGATTCCGTCCGGTCGCGCTTCGTCCGTCATCACGAAATTATCTTGCGACCGCCCCGTATCGCCGCCGAAGCACCAGCCCTTTGCCCGGACGATGCGTCCGAGCGAGCCGTCATGACGCAAGCGCGTCAGCACCTCAAGCGCCCGTGCCACGCCGGCGTCGTGACGCTTCATGTAGCCGATGCTGTAGACGAGGTCTTGCCGCCGTGCGGCTTCGGCCAGCGACATGGCCTGGGCGGTCGTGTAGGCCATCGGCTTTTCAGAGAGCACGTGCCGGCCGCTGTTGAGCGCGTCCAGCACGATCGGGCCAGTGGCGCGGCGCTTGGTCACGACCACGACGGCGGATACCGCGCTATCGGCGAGCAGCTCCCGGTGCGAGCCGTAAGTTCGCGAGATGCCGAATTTCTGCGCGGCCGCAGCCGCCAGATCCGGCCGGAGGTCAGCGATCGCGACGACGCGACAGGCGGGATTGGCGGCGAAATTGGCGAGGTGGCACATCTGGCCGACCATGCCCGTTCCGATGATGCCAATGCCTGGCCTCAATGGCTGCGCTCCCTCAGCGCTTCCGGATAACGAGGAAATGCGCCGGCTGTCCCCAGATGTTGATGAAGGCCGAATCCGACCGGGCGAGGGCGGCGACGGCGGAGACGTCCCGTCGCCCGATCGCAGCAAAGATGTGATAGAAGCTGTCGAGAGTAGCCGTGATGGCTTCGATGTCGGCCGCGTCGTCGGCGAGAATGTCCGTGGTGCCAATCGTCTCGCGCAAGGAGGCAAGGCCCGCGACGACGCGCGGCAGGCTCTCGCCGAAGGGATCGTCGATCATTGCATCGACGTCACGAACCAGCGCCTCGATCGACGCGGAGATCGCCTGCACGGCATCGGCCTTGCCGACCAGATAGAGCTTTCGCCCGCCGAGGAAGCTCAGGCGGCTGCGATCGAGATGGCGCGCGGCGCGACGCAGCTTCTCGTCACCGGGCAGAACCTTCTTGTGCCAGTAGATGTCGAGGCTGTCGCGGTAGGCCGGCCATGCCGAATGGACGTCGAATCCCCTGTCGTGCGCGGCCGTGCACAACGCGGTCGCATCGAGGAAGTAGCGATGCCGGACGAACGGATTTTCCAGCACATCCATCAGCCAGGATTCGAAGCTGCGGGTGTGCGGAATGCTGTTCCACTTCGCCTCGAACAGCATTTTCGCCGTGTCGAGGGCGGCGTGACCGGTCAACACCTTGCCCGCCGCATGCATCGCCTTGAGCGCGAGCTCGAAGAAGCCGCCATAGCGCTCGTAGTAGGAGACGACGGCGTAACCGTCGGGATTGAGCAGGCGGTGAAAGACGGCAAGCCACTTTTCGCTCGGCTGCACGGTGTAGATGAAACCCTCGGCATCGATGATGTCGAAACGGTGGTCGCTGGTGAAGCCCTCGACGTCGGCCAGCGCGAGTTCGCGAAGACGTCCGGTCAGGCCGAAACGGGTGAAATAGGCCTCGATCTTCGGGTGCGCGAGCCGGTTCGGTTCGGCGAGCGTCATGTTCGCGCCCCAGCCGGCGAACACCAGCGCATTCTCGCCGGAATCGGGGCCGAACTCGAGCACCTCGGCATCGCGAAACAGTCGCGGCGGCAGCACCAGCTTGTCCGAAAACAGCTCGCGCCGCTGGGTGGCATAGGCCTCGAGCTCGCTGGACGATTTGAAGTTCCCGAACGTCGGCAGGACGTCCTGACGTTCGTAATAGTTGAAGAGCTTGTCGTCAGCCATGCCGCGACCCTGCGGCCGCCTCGAGACGGTCGAGCTCGCTCCAGATGTCCGAGGGTGCGAAAATCGAAACGATCTGCAGCGGTCGCTTCACAGTCTCGCGCAGCCGGCTGCTGACCTTGGCCTCGTTCTCCTCGTTCACGGCGAGAAGACAGACCAGCGGCCCGGACTTGCCTGCGAGCTCCTCGGGCGCACGGATTGGAATGCCGGTGCCCGGCAGGAACAGTCCCTGGCGCTCCTTCTGGTCGTCGACGGAGAGATCGACGAGATCGGCCAGCTCGTGGGCGTTGGTGAAGGTGCAGGCGCGGCAGCCGGCGCCATAGATGGCGATCTCCGCGCCGTTGGCGCGGGCCTTCGCCAGAATTGGGCGGAGACGCGCGCCATATTCTCTCGCGCGCTGACCGAATTTCTCGCCGACCCCGGATGGCGCAGGCGGCGGCGTCACTGCGCCCTTGGCACGGCGGGCCGCGACGGCGAGGCTGCCGCCGCTGAAATTGTATGTCTTCACCGACACTGCCTCGAAACCGTGGCGCGCCAGCAGGGCGAGGAGGGTCGGTTCGGTGAAATAGCTGACGTGCTCTTCCCAAAGCACCGAGAGGTCACCCGCGGCTGAGCCGGGCGCGAAATCGGGCACGTCGATGAACAGCAGCCCATCCTCCTTCAGCGCGATCTTCACGCAAGCGAAGAAGTTCTCGAAATCGACGATGTGCTCGAGCACCTGGCGCGATATGACGAGGTCGAACTTGCCGGACTGAGCGACCGCGTCGTGGGCCATGTCCGGGCTGAGCATGTCGGCATAGACCTTGATGCCGCGCTCGCGGGCGATCTTGCCCGACACCGGATTGGGCTCGACACCGACCATGATCTTGGTGCCGCGCTCGCGCAGCTTGTCCATGAACAGGCCGTCGTTGCAACCGATCTCGAACACGGATTGATGCTTGGAGAATTTCGCAATGGTGTCGAGCTCGTCGGCCTGATGCGGCTCAGGCTTCCAGCTGCTGAAGTTGTAGTTGAACTGGCGATACAGAATTTCTGGATCGATCGGTTTGACGATCTGAGGCAGGCCGCAATCGCCGCAGGCCAGCACTTCGAACGGATACCGTTCCTCCTGCTCGTTTCGGCTATGCCGAAGGCGATGCGCGATCGGCATCAATCCGAGGTCGATGACCGGACGCAGGTTGGTCGAGTGGCAAAGGCGGCAATGGTCGGTCACTGGTCTGGCTCTTTGCAGGAACAACATGGGGGCAGAGCCCCGGGTGAAACTCCGAACTGGCTGAAGGCTATATAGTGGCTCAGCCTGCGCCACAATTCCTAAGTTGCCCTGTCCCTGCGCCACCAGCGGCCGGGACAGCGCCGCGCCACAGCAGGGGCGGCTTCGATCGATGGCATCCGGCTCGTCGGGTTGCCGCGGCAGTTCCGTGCGGTTGCACCTCCTTCAGCTCCGCGCAATTACCGCTGATGGAGCGGTGGAGCAGTATCATCCGGTTCGGCGCCGTAAGTCGTACGCTCGGGCGCAAGCAGCCACACAGCGCCCCCGATGAATCCGACAATGAGATTGCCGAGCCCAAGCAGGATGGATATTGCGAGCGCCTTGTCGGATGCGATGCCGACAAGCCCGAGCGCGCCGACCATCGCTCCTTCACGAATGCCCCATCCTCCGATGGAAAGCGGGACGGCGGCCGCCATGATCACCAGCGGTACGAGGACGAATGCGTCGAGTGCGGACAACCCGGCGTCCAGCCCGATCGCCAGGGCATAGGCCGCCGCGATGGTCAGGAGATGAACGACAATAGCCGAACCGAACAAGGCTTCACGTCCTGCTCTCGCGAGTAGCGGAGCCTCGAGCAGCGCCGCAAACTGCATGACCCGGACGGGAAGAATGGCGGTCACTCGGGCCGACAACCGGCTCAACATCATGAGGACAATTGCGCCGGAATATGCGGCAGCGACGATCGCTGCGATGGCAAGCAGCAAGACGTTGTCATGGATGCGCGACATCAGGAACGGCATTCCCGCCAAGATGAGGAAGCCGAGGGTCAGAAGGCCGATGAACCGATCTGCGACGATGCTGCTCAGGGTCTGCGACCACTTGATTCCATGGCGCCGCAACATCCATATGCGGATCGCTTCGCCGCCGGAGGGCAACACCTGATTGAACCAGGCGCTGGCAAGTACGATGCGCCATCCGGCCACCCAATCCAGGGACACGCCGATCGCGCGGAGGATGAGAATCCAGCGGTTGCACAGGGCGAACGTCTGCGCGAACAGCAGCACCATCGCCAGCGCGAGCATGTGTAATTCAACGGCGAGAAGGTCGGCCTTGAGTGACGAGAGATCGAGGTCGCGTGCGACCAGAACGATAATGCCGGCTGAGACCATGAACTTGGTCAGGACAATGATCGTCTTCTTGCCAGGAGGCATCGTCAGCCCGTTCCACCCGTCAGCAGCGAGTCCTTCCCGGCGTCGCGCATCGGCTGGATGCGAGCGGCCGGAGGAGAGCGATCGGGAGCCATAGTATGAGCATTGCTTTGCCTATCGAGCCCCAAGGCCCGACTCTTCGCAGGACGGCGCGGGTAACGCCAGCAGCCAGGCGGTTCCACGTACTCCGGGCCGGCGGCAAGGTGGCCGGTATTCAGCCCTTGCCAAAGGAATCGGCAGATTGTCCTTCAATTGCACGAGCTCGCCGCGACCTTGCGTGGCCGACGGCGCATCCTCGAGGACGGCCCTCATCAGTTCGAGGAATCTGATGCGATCGGGCGGCGGAATGCCGGGCGCAGCGCGGTAGCGCCAGGTCTCTCGGCGTGGAGGGCAGGGAAAGAACTCGAGGTAGGAGACCGTGCAGGCGTCGTTCCGGATAGCCCCGGAACTGTCGAAATCCCCACAATGATCCGTGTACACGAACGACCGCTCTCGATTTTCATCCCGCAGCATCATCTGAGCGACATTCATGTCGGGGGCGCCCAGGCAGCGGGAGCGATACGAGAACAGATGAGGATTCTCTATATGGAGCTTGACGACCTTTGGTTCGGGGTCAGCAAGCAAGGCTGCCCG
Organism: Bradyrhizobium sp. WBOS07; assembly: GCF_024585165.1. Lineage (NCBI taxonomy): Bacteria > Pseudomonadati > Pseudomonadota > Alphaproteobacteria > Hyphomicrobiales > Nitrobacteraceae > Bradyrhizobium > Bradyrhizobium sp. WBOS07. Next base: position 3,242,884 of record NZ_CP029008.1, on the reverse strand, counting down.
AACTTGCCGCTGGAGATCCGAGTTGATCAGCCCGTCGTAGAGAAGCCGTTTGGAGTCCTGCACCATGGACAGCGCGAACACGGTGAGCAGGCCGCCAGCCAACCCGGCGCGCAATCGTGCTCCCGGAACCAGCTGGATGAACGTCGCCATCAGCAACAAGACGCCGACCTGCGAGGGAAAGAGCAGTCTGGATTCCCCCCGCATCACGTCGCCATAAATTCCGGTGATGGCGTAAGGCATTGCCCCGAGGAGGGCGATTGCGGCTCCGAGCACCAACAGCAGCATCGCGTTGGCGGACGAGACTAAGCTCCTCAGCAGCCATGGTGTCCAGAACGCGCTCGCGGAGAGCAGAGCGGAGCCGACCATGGCGGCCAATGCCAGAACTGTGGAATTGCGGCTTCCCAGCAGCCCGAACCCGTGGGAATAGGCGTATTCCAGGCCGGTCCGAAAGGCCATGAAATGGGCAACCAGCGCTCTCCGGATGACGACAGGGTCGGACACGAAACTATATTGTCCGGCGTAGTGACCGCTCTTCCCCAGGATCGTCATCCGCAGCACGATGATGGTCGCGACGGCCAACCAAAACGGAGCGAGCCGCGCGAGTGTCCGCGTCCAACGTTCGCCGGGAGATCGCGCCAGCACGACCCGGAGCGGCTCGAGGGCGATCAAGGTCTCCAGCGACAATGAGAAGAACAGGCAGAACGGCGCGGCCCATCGAAGCGCCCGCACTTTCGAATAGGTCAACTCGTACGACAACAAATAGAAGAGCAGGAAGACGTCGTAGACGGCGTTCTGCGTGAGGCGAATGACGTAAAACGGGCTGAGCAGGAAGAGAGCCGCAAACAAGGCAGCTATCGGCTTCGTGTAGGGTGATCTTTGGAGGATGGAGTAGAGCAACACGCCGTTGGCGAGGTGGCAACCCAGACCCGCGAGACGCGCAGCGACGTCCGGCATGTCGGGCAAGAGAACGACGAGCAGCGACATCGGCACGATGAAGCCGGCATGGGCCGCTTCATACAGCACGCGGAAAAGTCCGGGGAGGCCCTCGGTCCAGTAGGTGTAGTAAACGCTCCAATCGTCGCCGAAGACCTCGCGTGCGAACAGTGCGGGCAAGCTCGCACCAAGGGCCAGAACCGCACCGACCCAGACATATCCGATCCCCATTCGCTCGCGCATGTAGGAAAGCGCGGCGTGTGGGATCGTCTTCCAGCGGAAGCCGTTGGGACTGGCCGGCTCGATCATGGCCTCAGGCCCTCGCATCGCGGCCTTGATGTTCGATGACGAGCCTGCCGATCTGCGTGACGTAGTCGCGCACTTCGGCGGCGTTGCTGCCATCGGGCGCCCAGTCCGGAAAAACCGTCCGGGAGGGATCGAACGGACCGGCGGTGGTTTCGTGGAACACCAGCCATTCCGAGGTGATCAGGATCGAATGAAAGACCTTTTCCGGCATGCGGTAGTAGCAGCGCTTGCCCTGGCCGTAGGGCGCCATCTCGAGCACGTCGCGAATGCGGCCGTCATCCTCGAAGATCACGACCTGCGCGGTGCCCTCGATGACGTGAAACGATTCCGGTTTGCCGAGATGCTTGTGGGGCCGCACATAGGCCTCCCGATGGTGCACGATCAGCATCTCGTGCAGGCCGGATGAGGGATCGGGGTGCGTGCACAGCCGGCTGCGCAGACGCGGATTGCCGGCGGCGATGCGTTTCAGCTCCGCGATCGTGGCGTCATCCGCCGTGACGATGGCATCGTCAGAATAATACACTTCGGGATTCTGCGCGCGCAGCGAGGTCGGCCGGCGCAGGCCCGTTGCCTCATTCGAAGAAGATGAACCCATGGTCGCCCCGGTACCCGCATTTGTCGTAGATCCACGCCCAGGTTTCCGGGCCGTGGAAGCTCAGGCAGGTGAGCTGCCAGTAGAGCAGATTGGCCTTCTCGCGCTCGTTGCGGAAGGATTCCACCATCAGGTATTTCGAGGCGCCGCGTCCGACGCGCTCGATCTCGGGCACCGCGCGGAACACGTCCTCGAGCGGAAGGTTGTGCAGCACGCCGAGCGACACCACGAGATCGAAGCTGTGACCGGGGTAGGGCAGCTCGACGGCGTTGCCGACCTGGAGCTGCGGCCGGATCTCCTCCTTGGCATTGGCGATGCCGTACTCGGAGATGTCGATGCCGGCGATGGTAAGGTCGGGGACGAGCTGGGTGAACTCGTAGAGCAAATAACCCTTGCCGCAGCCGACGTCGAGCACGCTCATGCCGGGCTCGATGCCGTAGCGATCGATCAGGGTCTGGGCGAGCGGGCGCCAGCGTCCGTCATAGCGATAGCCGCCATAGCCGTAGCGCCGGTCGCCGTCCCAATAGTCGCGGCCCCATTGCCGCGCGACGGTGGCGGATTCCGCCTTGTCGTGCTCGACCACGCGCTGGACGTAGTCCCGCCTGGTCGAAGCGTGCATCGGCTGGAGCAGGTTGATCTCGCTCATGGGGCTCAACCGGTCCGCGGCATCGTCACAGGATGGTCGCGTATTTGTTGACCAGCAGGATGTCCTCTACGGCCTGGATGTCCTTCGGCGAGGCCAGCGTGATTTCCTCGACGGCTGCGTGGAGGTCGCAGCCTTCGCGCAGCACGCGGTCGTAGATTTCCCGCCGGCGAGCCTCGTCGGGCGGCAGCATGAAGATGCTGTAGAGAATCATTCCGCGCAGCTGCGGCAGCTCGTCGAGAATGTCCTCGAGCACCATGTAGCTGCCGGGCATGATGTGCTCGACGGCGCTGAGCAGGAATTGCAGGTTCTTCCGCCGCGCATAGTCGCGGATCACGATGTTCTGGACGTGCTGCGGGGTGCGGCTGCCGTTCAGCGGCCGGGCGCCGATATAGCCGCGATGGCCGGCTCGCTCAGCCATGGAAGCCTCCCGGCAGCTTGTACTGCATGCCGACCCGGGTCGCCGGGCGCAGCAGGATCGGCTCGAAGAACTCGCCGAAGCGCTTGTCGGCGTAGGGCGACATGATGCTCTTGAAGCGGCAGTTCATGCTCCACCGCGTGCCGGGCTCTTCGTTGACGCGGTTGCCGTGCATCAGGGTCTGGTTGAACAGCATCACGTGACCGTAGGGAATCTCGATGAAGGTCGCGTGCGGCTTGATCGTCTTGTAGAGTTCCTCGGCGCTGCGCAGGCTTGCCATCCGATCCTGCATCTCGCCGTTCAGCGACGGCGGCAGCAGATACATCGCTTTGGTGCGGTGCACGTCGACCAGCGGCACCCACACCACGACCTCGAACGGCGAGTCGCCCGACCAGACGTCGGAATGGGTGGCGAGCAGCGACGAGCTGTCCCCTGGCATCTGGATGCTGAGATTGACGCGGCGCTGCATGCAAAGCTCGTTGCCGACGATGGTCTCGATCGTCGAGCGCGCCAGGCGGAAATAGGTCGGCCGGAACCACGGCTCGGCATTGAGGCCGTTGAAGACGTGCAGCCGCAGCCCGTTGAGATCGTCCACGCTGACCCGCGTATGGATGCCGTCGAGCATCGCATAGGGATCGTTGCTGTGCGGCAGCTTCAGATAGTCCGCCGCAAGCTCCGCAGCGCGCCGCTGGATGCGGTCGAGCCCGGCGCGATCGTCGGCCGGCGTGGTCACGAAGCCGTCGTCGATGAAGCGCTGCGCCAGCTCCTGCTCGTCAGCCTGAAGGAAGTCCGTATCCGTCATGCAAAGTACTCCCGGGCGGTCGCGCAGATATAGCTGATATCGGCGGCCGACAGGAACTGGTTGATGGGAAGCGTGAGGATCTGGTCCGCCTGCCGCTCGGTCACCGGGAACGCGCCGCGGCCATGACCCAGATGCGCCGCCGCCGGCTGCAGGTGGATCGGGATCGGATAGTGGATGGCGGTCTCGATGCCCTTGTCGGCCAGATATTTCTGGAAGTCGTTGCGCCGGTCGGTCTGCACCACGAAGGTATGGAAGGTGTTGAACTCGATGTTGCGGCAGGGCGGAATGAACAGAGGCAGGCCTTCCAGCTCGGCGCGGTATTGCGCGGCGTTGCGCCGCCGGCGTTCGATCACCGAGGGCAGATGACGCAGGCGCACGCGCAGCACCTCAGCCTGCAGCGTGTCGAGCCGTGAGACGATGCCCCATTCCTGGACGTCGCTGCGGTTGATCAGGCCGTGGTTGCGCAGTCTGCGGATTCTGGCCGCGAGATCGGCGTCGGCGGTGACGAGGAAACCGGCATCGCCGGCCGCGTTGAGATTCTTCAAGGGATGGGCGGAGAAGCAACCGAACGTGCCGATGGTGCCGCTCATCCGGCCGTCATATGTCGAGCCGACCGCCTGGGCGCTGTCCTCGATCACCGCGAGCGCGTGCTTGTCCGCGATCGCCATCAGCGGGGTCATGTCGGCCATGCGCCCGGTCAGATGCACCGGCATGATCGCCTTGGTGCGCGCCGTGACCGCGGCCTCGACCGCGGCCGGATCGATGTTCTGGTCCGGCAGCACGTCCGCAAACACCGGCGTGGCGCCGACCGCGATGATCGCGGCGGTCGAGGCCACGAACGAATTCGGGGGCGTGATGACCTCGTCGCCGGGGCCGATGTCGAGCGCCCGCAAGGCCAGGATCAGCGCGTCGGTGCCGGAATTCAGCGTCACCACATGCGGCGAGCCGAGATAGGCCGACAATTCCTCCTCGAGCTTGCCTACCGCCGCGCCGCCGATGAAGTCGCCGCGCTGGAATACACCTTCCACCGCCTGCATGATCTCGGCGCGCTCTTCCTCGAATTGCGCGGGAAGATTGACGTAACCGATGCGCCGGCGGCCGGTGTCAGCGTCCATGGCAGAACTTCCTGACGGTCTCGATGACGCGGTCCTGCTGCGCGCGCGTCAGATGCTGGTCGACGGGGAAGCTGATGACCTCCTTGGCATGGCGGTCGGTGACCGGGAAGGTGCCGGGCGCGTAGCCGAGATGCTTCAGGCCTTCCTGCTGATACAGTGGGATCGGATAGTGGATCTTGGCCTCGATGCCGTTATCCAGGCAGTACTTGTAAAGCTCGTCGCGGCGTTCGGCGAACACCATGTAGAGATGGTAGACGTGCTTCACGTTGGGCCGGCGCGGCGGGACGCGCAGGCCAGGCAGGCCGGCAAGGCCCGCGTCGTAATAGGCGGCATTCTCGATCCGGCGCCGCGTGATCTCGCTGGTTTGACCGATCAGCCAGTTGCCGACGACCGCCTGGAGGGAATCGAGCCGCGAATTGCAGCCGAGGATCGCGATCTCGTCGCGGTTCTTCATGCCGTGGTTGCGGATCAGGCGGAGCTTCTCGTTCATGCCGTCGTCATTGGTGACGACGACGCCGGCATCGCCCCAGACGTTGAGGTTCTTGAGCGGATGCAGGGAGAAGCCGGCCGCGATGCCGTGCGTGCCGGAGCGCTTGCCCGCAAACTCCGACAGGATGCCCTGGCAGGCGTCCTCGACCACGGGCACGTTGCGACGCTTGGCGATCGCCATCAGCTTGCCCATATCGGTGACCTCGCCGGTCAACTGCACCGGCATGATCGCCTTGGTCTTCTCGGTGATCGCGGCCTCGACCTGGTCGACGTTCATGCAGAAGGAATCGTCGCAATCGACCAGCACCGGCCTCGCACCGGTTTCCGCGATCGCACCGACGGTGGCGATGAAGGTGTTGGCGGCGGTGATGACCTCGTCGCCGTGACCGATGCCGAGCGCCTTGAGCGGCAGCTTGAGCGCGTCAGTGCCCGATCCGACGCCGATGGCGTGGCGCACGCCGATCAGCTCGGCAAAGCGCTTCTCGAATTCGGCAACGGGCTTGCCAAGGGTGAAGTCACCGGTCGCAACCAGCCGGCCGATCTCGGCCAGGATCGGAGCGGGGTCGGAGAATTGCTCGAGCAGATAGGAATATCGAACGTCGTACATGTGACCCGTCAGGTGGAATGAAGTTGAGGAGCGGAGCTGCGCGACGCCGCGAGCGCGTGCTCGATCGACGTCGCGATGGCGTTGGCGGACAGTCCGTGCTTCTTCAGCAGCGAATCCTGCGAGCCGTAATTGTGCATGAAGCGGTCCGGCAGCGAGAGCCGGAGCATGGCGGGAAAGCCGGAGCCGAGCCTGTCGATCAGCGTTTCGGCGACGGCGCTGCCGAGGCCGCCGGAGGGCACGTGCTCCTCCAGCGTCGCCACGAGCTTGGTGCCGCGCACCGCCTGGAGCAGCGCCTCGGCGTCGAGCGGCTTCACCGTGTGCATGTGCAGGATGCCGGCGCGAATGCCCTGTGCGGCGAGCTGGTCGGCGGCGGCGATGGCGCGCTGGAGCATGATGCCCGTGGTCACCATGAGAACGTCGCCCGGCGGCCGCATCAGGATGGCCTTGCCGATCTCGAAGCCGTGCTCGGCCTTCGAGACGATGGCGTCGCCGCCCTTGCCCAGCCGGATGTAGATCGGCCCGGTCCAGTCGAGCGTCTTGTCCATCATGCGCGCGGCCTCGTCGGCGTCGCATGGGCAGATCACCGTCATGTTCGGCAGCGCCCGCATGATGGCGATGTCCTCGATCGCCTGGTGGGTGGGGCCGAGCGGCGCGTAGACGAGACCGCCGCCATTGGCGATCAGCCGTACCGGCAGGTTGTGCAGGCAGAGATCGACGGCGACCTGCTCGTAGCAGCGGCGGGTGAGGAATGTCGCGATGGTGTTGACGTAGGGCACGAAGCCCTCCATCGCCAGACCGGCCGACATGCCGATGATGTGCGCCTCCGAAATGCCCTCGATCAGATGGCGCTTGGGAAACTCCTTGCTCATCGCGCGCAGCGTGCCGGCGCCGGGATCGGAGCCGATGTAGAGCACCCGCTCGTCGCGCGCGGCGAGCTTGTGGACCATGTTCATCGCGGTGTTGCGCATGGGGAGCCGATCAAAAATCGCCGACGGCGACGCGAATGGCGTCGAGTTCGCTGTCGGTCAGCTTGTTCTTGTGATGCCAATCGGCGTTGGATTCCGCGGGCGGCAGACCCTTGCCCTTGACGGTATGGCAGATGATCGCGGTGGGTTTGCCCGGAACGGCCGGGACCTGCTTCAAGACGGTGCGCAGCGCGCCGATGTCGTGGCCGTTGAGCTCCTGCACGGCAAAGCCGAAGCTGCGCCATTTGTCCGCGAGCGGCTCCAGCGGCAGGACGTAATCGGTCGGTCCGTAGCTCTGCAGCTTGTTGTAGTCGATCATGGCGACCAGGTTGTCGAGCCCGTGCTTGGCCGCGCCCATGGCGGCTTCCCACACCGACCCCTCGTTGATCTCGCCGTCGCCGAGCAGGACGAAGGTCCGGTAGCTGCGCTCGCGCATGCGGGCGGCGAGCGCAAGGCCGACGCCGATCGACAGGCCGTGTCCGAGCGCGCCGGTCGAGGCCTCGACCCCCGGCACCATGCCGTATTCGGGATGTCCGCCCAGGATACTGTCGGAGCCGCAGAAGCCCTCGAGCTCCGACAACGGGAAGAAGCCGCGATCGGCGAGCAGGGCATAGAGCGCGAGACAACCGTGGCCCTTGCTCAGGATGGCGCGATCGCGATTGGGATCGCGCGGATTTTGCGGGTCGATCCGCAGCACGTCGTCGTAGAGCACGCGGACCATCTCGATCAGCGACAGGGCCGGGCCGACATGGCCGCGTCCCGCGGAGCGGACAGAACCGAGGACCAGGCGGCGCAAGTAGAGACTGCGCTCGTCCAGCGTGCAGGTGAGGGCGGCTTCAGCGTGGGGTGAGATCTGGATCACGTTGGCAAATCGTTTGATGAAGCCGGCGGGCTTTGTCGAGCTGACCGGCAAGGCGGACCGTCAGATCGCCACCTTGCGCAGCCAGAGCGCGCCGGGAGCGGCTTTCGGGCAAATAGGCATTCAGGACAATCAGGCACCAAATCGCCCCGAACACAGGATACAGCACGTCACGGCGGATCGCAAACGCGTCATCCCCGGCTTCGAAAGCGCGCGAGAGCCTCTCGATCAATCGGTTCGCGCTGGCCGCGGGCAGATCGCTGCCTGGGTGAATTGCGGTGTCGGACACGAGCTTGACCGGATCGTCCCACCCGAAATATTCGAAGTCGATGAAGCGCAGCCTGCCGTCTTCGGCGCGCAGCGCGTTGTGCAGCCCGAAGTCCGAGGGGCTCAATGCGCGATGAGCGGGCAAGAGGTCCGCTGCGGGATTCCGGCCGAGTTCCGCATAACGTCGACGGAGGCGTCGAACGGCGGCAGCGGTGGTGGGAACCAGGCTGCCGTCGATGAACGCACGCAGATCCGGATCATGGTCCGCGGCCTTCCTCAATCCGTCGAGGCGCTGCTCGTACTGGGCGACGGCTTGCTCGGGCGAGAAGATGCTGGCCGAGGCGTTCCGCAGGGTCTGCGCACCCTCGGCATCGCGCAATTTCTGCAATTCGATCAGGAAATCGGCCAGCTGGTCGGCATCGTTCTCCTGGGGACGCAGCACCGCCGCGTCACCGTCGAACCATTGATACAGCGCGCAGAATGCATCTGCGTCCTTTGCGATGGGCCGCGGCGTCGACGAGATGCCGTGGCGCGACAGAAACGTGAGCGCGTCGTATTCCTGTCCCAGGCGATCGCGCCCGTCGGACGGATAATGCTTGAGGGCGAGGGGCGGTCCCTTCGCCATCTCCAGCCGAAACACCCGGTTGTTGCCGCCGGACCGCGCCGGTTGAGCGGCAACGACCTGCGCGCCGGCCAGGCGGCTGCCGATCGAAATTGCATCCAGCGCGTTCAGGTCCGGCTCGCTCATGGCGCGAACACCCCGCGGCTGATGTCCGCCCAGCTCGCGATCGGCTCGCAATGGGCGGGATGAGGCGGCCGCGACTGCGTGAACAGGATCGATCGCGTCGCCTTCGGAAAATGCGGCTGCTCGAAGACATCGACGAGATCGTCGATGAAGATATCGAGCTTCAGGCTCGCGAGCCGCTCGACCTTGGCCGCCAGCGTGTCCTCGAAATAAACATTGCCCGCCGCCAGCGCCGTATCGGCGGTATCGACGAGGCCCGCGGCTTTCAACCAGCCGCGCGCGGCCTCGCGCAAGTCGACGCGATCGGGGTCCTGATGGCCGAACTGCGTCTTGTGGCTGACGATGAAGACGCTCGCGCCGGCCCTGCGGCAGCTGGAGAGAAACTCACGGACCCCAGGATAGATCTCGGCGCCGACGATGCCCTTGCCGTAGACGAAGCCTTGCAGCCCCTGCCAGGCCAGCTCGCCGCCGGCGCGGGACCGCAGGAAATCCCGCACTTCGGTCTTCAGCCCCACCCAGCCCTCGGGCACCAGCCCGCGCTGGCGCGCGGCGGCGGCAAAGACCTTGTCGTAGCAGATGATCGTGTTGTCGAAATCGATGCCGATCCGCACGCCGCTCACTTCAGGCTGATGTTCTGCATCATCTTGATGTTGAAATATCGGGGATCGTTGAGCGAGTTCGGCAGGCGGCCGGCCTTGAAGGCGTCCACGAGACCGGACACGGCCTGCTCGATCGTGTGGGTCGGCGCAAATCCGAGCTCGCGGCGGATCTTCTCCGAAGAGACGTGGTAGGAGCGCAGATCGTCGGTCGGCTCGACGGCGACGTCGACGTTGTCTCCGACCACCGACTTGACGATGTCGGCGATCTTCATCAGCGAGTGGTTCTCATAGCCGATGTTGTAGGTCTTGCCGTCGATCTTCGCGTCGTCCTGCTGCAGCAGGAACAGATAGGCCGCCGACATGTCCTGGATGTGCAGGTTGGGCCGCTTCTGCGTTCCGCCGAACACGCGGATGCGGCCGGTGTTGACCGCGAGGTTGGTCAGGATGTTGACCACGACGTCGAGCCGCTGCCGCGGAGCGTAGCCGCAGACGGTGGCGGGACGAACCGTGCAGGTGACGAAGCCGGGCGCCGCCTCTTCGGCGAGGTCGGTCTCGCACATCGCCTTGAACTTGGAGTAGTCGGTGAGCGGCTCGCAGGACAATTCCTCGGTCACCTCGGCCTCGTCCTTGATGCCGTAGACGCTCGACGAGGAGGCGTAGATGAAGCGCTTGATGCCGGCCTTCTTCGCCGCGCGCACCATCGGCCGGAAGCAGTCGTAGTTGATGGACTTGCCGAGCGCCGGGTCCAGCTCGAACGAGGGGTCGTTGGAGATGCAGGCGAGGTGGATCACCGCGTCGTTGCCGCGCAGGGCCTCGTTGACCGCCGCCTCATCGCGGATGTCGCCCTTGATCAGGCGCAGGTTCGGATTGTCGCGAACGGCGTTGAAGACGTCGTCACCGTACATGAAGAGGTCGAGCACCGTGACCTTGTGGCCGGCCGCCAGCAACTGGGGAACCAGCACGCTGCCAACATAGCCGGCGCCACCGGTGACCATCACGTTCCATTTCCGATCAATCACTGTCGTTCTCCAGATTTTCCGTTCGCGCTACTTCAACAACGCGGTGACGAACTTGACCAGGGGTGCCTTTTCGACCGAGTTGCGGTGACCGACGATGCCGACCTTGATCGCGCCCGCCGCATTGCCGATGAAGGCGACGTCCTCGATGTTGCCGCCAGCCGCCACCAGCGGCGCCGTGATCGTCAGGAAGGCATCGCCTGCGCCGACCGTGTCGACCACGGTCTTGGTGAAGGCGGGCACGCGCGCGACGCCGGTCTTCGACGAGAACGGGTAGCAGCCGAAGGAGCCGTGCGTGATGATCATGTTGTCGCAATCGATCTTGCGGTGCAGGCCGTCCTCGATCACCGATGCGATGTCGCTGAACTTGTCGGTGGCGGCCAGCCGCGCTTCCGGCGCGTCGATGCAGATGTAGTCTGCCCGCGGATATTTCGTGATCAGGTTGTAGCCGTGGTTGCCGCTGTTGCTCTGGGCGTTGACCGCCAGGAACTTGGAGTTCGCGATCAACGCCTCGATCGTGCTGGACGCGATCATGCCGTGACCGAAATCGGTGACGATCACGACGTCCGCGGCGCGCACGCGCTCGGTGGTGACGCGGTCGATCTCCTTGCGCGTGGTCTCGTCGAGCGGCGTGTCGTCCATCGTATAGACTTCGAACAGCTTGTGCAGATAGCCCATCTCGACGTAGCGCAATTTGCGGGTCGTCGGACGGCCCTGAATGCGGATCGGCGTCAGCGTGACGTTCGGGCGGACATGCGCGCGAATGAACTCTTCAGGGTAGTCGTTGCCGCCCAGCGTCGTGACGATCTCGACCGACTTGCAGAAGCTCGCGACGTGGTTGGCCGCGGCGATGACGCCGCCGGCAAATTGCTCGCCGTTCTTGAGCAGGGTGGCGACGATGTTCTCCTTCGACGCCTTCCCGAGCGCCGTGACGTATTGGTATTCGTCGATGATGGTATCGCCGACCAGCACGACGTGCATGTCCTGGATCTTGTCGATCAGCTTCAGCAGCCGCTCGGCGCCGCCGCCTTCGCGCACCTTCTGCAGGTAGTCGCGCAAAGGAGGATCGTAGATGTCGAAGTAGCGGTTCAGCAGCGACGACGAGCTGAAGGTCACGTCGCGCGTGAAGACGATTCGTCCGCCATGACGTTCGACGGCCTCGCGCTCGATGGCGATCTTGCCGGTGACGTCGTCCTCGGGATTCTCGTAGTCCGAGCCCTTCACGTAGATGTCGGGGCGCACGGTATCGAGCACCGGTTCGGCACTGGAGGTCTGGTTGATGCCGACCCAGTCGACCGTGCCGAGCGCGGCCAGCATCTCGGCACGCATGTTCTCCGGGAAGATCGGCCGTCCCGGGCCCTTGTTGACGAAACGGTCGGCGGTGATGGTCACGATGACCACGTCGGCCTCGTTGCGCGCCGCCAGGATGTGCCGGACGTGGCCGAGATGCACCAGATCGAACACGCCGTGGCAGAGCGCGACGGTCAGGCCCTTTGCCTGCGCGGCACGCGCCATCTCGCCGAGCTCTTCGATCGTCCTGATCTTGTCGTGCGGTGCCGGATGGACGGCCGGCTTGTCTGTCTGAGGATGAGCCATATGAATTATCCAAAGCGCCGGTAGGTCTCAGATGGCCGCCCGGAAATGATCGAATCGCGGCAACGATATCCCGCGCACCTGTTCAAGAGCTTGCCTTCTGGGCCGAGCCGCTGTCGTCACCGAGATATTTGAACCAGTCCTTGGTGGCGTCGGCGATCTTGTCGACCGTCCACAGCGGCGCGTCCTTGTACTGATCCATCGATTTCAGCATCGTCGCAACGCCGTCCTCGAATTTCACCTTCGGCGTCCAGTTCAGGACCCGTTTGATCTTGGTAATGTCGGCGTAGGTGCAATCGGGCTCGCCCGGACGTTTGGGGATGTGGACCTTCTCGCCGCCGAGAAGCTCGACCAGCCGGTTGACGCTGTAGGTGTTGTCCGAGCCGACGTTGAATATCTCGTGCGAGATATCGGAGTGCGCGGCGGTCACGAAGGCGTCTGCGACGTCGCTGACGAAAGTGAAGTCGCGCGTCTGTTCACCGTCGCCAACCACCGTGAACGGCTTGCCGGCGAGCTTCTGCGCCATGAACACGCCGAACACGGCGCCATAGGTGCCGGTGGTGCGATGGCGCGGCCCGTACACGTTGAACAGGCGGAGCGCGACCGCGGGCAGCTTGTAGACCTGGCACCAGTGCATGACGCACTGCTCGCCGAGATTCTTGGTAAGCGCGTAGGGGTACATCGGCCGGATCTCGGCGCTCTCCGGCGTCGGGTAGGCGTCGGGAATGCCGTAGCAGGACGACGATGCGGCATAGACGAAACGGCGGACGCCGGCGTGCCGTGCCGCCTCGAGAACGTTGACCGTGCCGTCGACATTGGCGCGATGATACGGGATCGGGGACTCGATCGAGGGAACGATGTCGGCCAGCGCCGCAAGGTGGAAGACCCAGTCGACACCGTGGAAATACGGCCTGATCGAGTCGAGGTCGGTGACATCAGCCCGCACCACCTTCAACCGGCTCGAACTGGCGCGCGAGGCCAGGTTTTCCGGGCGACCGATGACGAAGTTGTCGAGCGCGACGACCTCGTGGCCATCGTCGAGGAGGCGATCGACGAGGTGACTTCCGATGAAACCTGCGCCACCAGTGACAATGCATTTCATGGGGAACATCCGTGACGCGAATGCCCAGCGAAACAGGCCGGCCAATGTTGAGTGAAACCCGAAAGCCGACTATCAGCCGCTCGCCGACTTTGCAAGCATTATACCTTTGCAATCCCTGGTGATAGCCGGTATCAGGGCATCATGTTGCAGTCGAGCCGCCAGCCCATGCCTGTCGAGTCCGTCGATCCCGATCACAAGGCTTTCCTCGTCGATTATGTCGGGCGCCTGCATCGCGCGACGGCTGTCGACGACGGCGTTTTTGCCAGCATCTCCGCCACCCGCGCCGTCTGGTTGCGCACACGCGAGCAGGGCGGCCGCGTCATCTTCATCGGCAACGGCGGTTCGGCGGGCATCGCCTCGCATCTGGCGATCGATCTGGCGAAGAACGCAGCGGTGCCTGCGCTCTGCTTCAGCGACGCCAGCATGATGTCGTGCCTCGCCAACGATTACGGCTTCGAGGATTGGATCGCGCACGCCGTGAGATTGAGCGCGCGTGCCGGCGACTGCCTCGTCGCGATCAGCTCGTCCGGGCGCTCGAAGAACATCCTCAACGCGGTTGCGCAGGCGCGGACGATGAAGCTCGACGTGATCACGCTGTCGGGCATGAATGCGGACAATCCCCTGCGCAATCTCGGCGACATCAATTTCTTTGTCGACAGCCGCAGCTACAACATTGTCGAGACGACGCATCAGTTCTGGATGATGGCCGCGATCGACCTTGTCATCGGTCGCGCGGAATATCCGGCATCCTGAGGCGGGCACCCGATGCAGTCGCGGTTCAAGCAGGCGGCCCTGTTTTCGGTAAAGCTGCTGCTGTCGATCGCGGTGCTGGTCTACATCGCGCGCGGTCTCGACCTGCAACAATTGCGCAGCCATCTTGTCTCGGTCGATCCTTTCCTGTTCGTTCTCGCGCTGACGCTGATTTTCTTCCAGACCTTCGTGCTCAACGGCCGGTGGGAGCTGATCATGCGTGCGCTCGGCGTCTCGCTGGACTGGCTCGCGGGCTGGCGCATTCTGATGATCAGCCTCTGGTTCAATCAGGTGTTGCCGTCGTCGGTCGGCGGGGACGCGGTGCGGATCTGGCTGCTGCGCCAGCGCGGCGTGCAGTGGCCGGAGGCGGTCAAGGGCGTCGCGGCTGATCGTTTCACGGCCCTGATCGGACTGATCGTGCTGATGGTCGCCGGATTGCCGTTCCTCACGTCACGCGTGTCCAATCCGGCCGCGATCCTGGCCATCGCCGGCCTGACGCTGGCGGGTGTCGCCGGCACTACTGTCCTGTTGACGCTCGACCGTCTGCCCAAGCGCCTCGTTGCGCATCCGGCGATCGCAAGCTTCGTCCGGTTCGGAGCACTGGTCAGGTTCCTCCTCCTGCAATCGAAGAGTCGCGCTTTGCTGTTCGGATCGGCGCTCCTCATCCATCTCGTGACCGCGGCGGCCTGCTACGCCTTGGCGCGCGGTGTCGGCGCCCAGCTCTCGGTGACGGACGCCGGGGTCCTGATTCCGCCGGTGGTGCTGTTGACCGCGGTCCCGATCTCGATCAGCGGCTGGGGCGTTCGGGAGGGGACGATGGTCGCCTGCCTCGGTCTGGCGGGCGTCCCTTCCGAGCAAGCGCTGTCGGTTTCGCTTCTGCTGGGCGCCATCAGTGTCATCATCGGGCTTGTCGGAGGTGTGATCTGGCTCGCAAGTCCGGAGCGCGGATCGTATTCCGCGGACAACGCCGCCAAGGCGGCGGCGGAGGCCCCCAGCTACGACGGGCTGGGCAGGGAAGTCTCGAGCCAGCCATGACCCGCTCGAGGTCATTGCTGCCGATGTGGTTTTCACGGGGTGGGATTGCCTCACCCGATCGCTTGTCTCAATTTTCGGTTCCACGATGAAAAATCTGTTCTACGTCCGCCAAACCTGCCGCCTCTGCCATTCGGACAAGCAGGAGCTGGTCGTCCCGATGGCCGGCATGCCGATCGGCACACCGAACTTCCAGGTCCCCGACGCCAGCGTCGACGATCCCGTGTTCCGCGCCGCGGTACCGATGGCACTGCATCTGTGCAGGGATTGCGGCCATCTGCAGATTCTCCATGTCGGCAATCCGGAGATCCAGTACCGCAACTACGTCTACACCACCTCGCTCTCGCTTGGCCTGCGAGAGCACTTCGCGGGCTATGCCAACGACGTCGTCAGCCGCTTCGCCATCGCGCCGGGCTCGCTAGTCGTCGAGCTCGGCAGCAACGACGGATCGTTGCTCGGCTTCTTCAAGGAGCGCGGGATGCGCGTGCTCGGCGTCGATCCCGCCGTCGAGATCGCGCGGCGCGCGACGGAGGCGGGGATCGAGACCATCGGCGATTTCTTCACCGATGCGATCGGGCGTCGCATCCTGCAGAGCCACGGTGCGGCGAGCGTCGTGATCGCCAACAACATGATCGCCAATGTCGACAATCTCGATCCCCTGGTGATCGGCGTTCGCGACGTGCTCGCGCCGGACGGATTGTTCGTCTTCGAAACCCAATACGGCGTCGACGTCACCGAGAAGAACCTGCTCGATACCGTCTATCACGAGCACCTGTCGTATTTTAACATCAAGCCGCTGATCCGTTTCTTTGCCCGGCTCGGCATGGAGCTGATCGACGTCCAGCACATCTGGACCAAGGGCGGCTCGATCCGGGTGACCGTGCAGCGCGCCGGGGGCGCCAAGAAACCGTCTGCGGAGGTCGCGCGCTTCGTTGCCGAGGAAGAGCGGCTCGGTGTCGATCAGCCGGCCTATTATGCGCCCTACGTGAAACGGATCGCCGCCATCCGCGACGAGCTGGTCGCGATGGCCGACGCCGCCCATGCGAGCGGTCAGCTCGTCGCCGGCTACGGCGTCTCGGTCGGCACCACGACCCTGCTGCCGCAGTTCGGCCTGGAGAACAAGATCGACTTCCTGGTCGACGACGACCCCAAGAAGGGGAACGTGATGGCCGGCCCGGGCTATGACATCCCGATCCTGCCGCCTGCCGCGCTTTACGAGCGCAAGCCGGCGTTCGTGGTCGTCTTCGCCTGGCGCTATGTCGACCCGATCCGGGCCAAGCACGCCCGCTATTTCGCTGAGGGCGGAAAGTTCGTGGTGCCGCTGCCGGGCGTTTCGACGGTCGACCGGGCCGACTGATACGCTGCGGGAGCCCGCGGTCTCGCCGTGCCGGGGCAGGGCGGATAGGTGGGGACGGACAAGCCTTTGATCCGGCTTGGCTCTGCTCTCCCGCCGGGGGAGATCGGCTCGCCTGGGGCGCGCCCTCTATATCTTGACCTTTGGGCCTATCCGCAGTAGATACCCCGCACTCGCAGCCGGCCCGTTAGACGCGGATCTCCGGCGCGGCTTTGAAATCCCCGAACAATCGAGCCCGGTTTCCGGCTCATCCTTCGAGACAGAGGGCTGGGCCAACGGCGGCTGTTCGGATCCCTGAAATTCATTCGCGTCTGTCGACGGACGTTGGACATCAAAACGATGGCAGTCAGCCCGTTCAAGTTCTTGCAGGAAGTGCGCTCGGAGACCGCCAAGGTCACCTGGCCGACCCGCCGCGAGACCACCATCACCACCATCATGGTGTTCGTCATGGTCGCCGTGGCCTCGATCTTCTTCTTCGCCGCCGACCAGGTCATCCGCGTTCTCATCACCTTCCTTCTGGGCATTCAATGATGGCAACAGCAACCGCTCAACTGTCCGACAAGCGCTGGTACATCGTCCACGCCTATTCGAACTTCGAGAAGAAGGTCGCCGAATCGATCCGCGAGCAGGCCAAGCAGCGCGGGCTCGAGGAGCTGTTCGAGCTGGTGCTGGTGCCGACCGAGAAGGTCACGGAAGTGCGCCGCGGCCGCAAGATCGACGCCGAGCGCAAGTTCTTCCCCGGCTATGTGCTGGTGAAGATGAAGCTGACCGACGAAGCGTTTCATCTGATCAAGAACACGCCGAAGGTCACGGGCTTCCTCGGTGCGGAAAACAAGCCGATGCCGATCTCGGAGGCCGAAGCCATGCGCATCCTGCACCAGGTGCAGGAGGGCGTGGAGCGGCCCAAGGCGTCGGTGTCGTTCGAGATCGGCGAGAATGTGCGCGTGGCCGATGGCCCGTTCGCCTCGTTCTCGGGCGTCGTCGAGGAAATCGACGAAGCGCGCTCGCGCGTGAAGGTCGCGGTGTCGATCTTCGGTCGCGCAACGCCGGTCGAACTGGAATTCGGTCAGGTCGAGAAGGTCTGACCGGGTATTGCGCAAGACTTCGGTCTTGCGCAGCAAGAGGCGTGGGAGGACGAGGGCGGTTGCCAGCCGCCGTTGATCCCGACCACGAACCTGAAACCGCCGGCGATGTGCCGGCACAACAGGAGTGATACATGGCAAAGAAGGTGACCGGATACCTGAAGCTTCAGGTCCCGGCCGGTGCGGCGAATCCTTCGCCCCCGATCGGTCCCGCGCTCGGTCAGCGCGGTCTCAACATCATGGAGTTCTGCAAGGCGTTCAACGCCCAGACCCAGAAGGAAGAGAAGAACACCCCGATTCCCGTGGTGATCACGATCTACGCCGATCGTTCGTTCACCTTCGAGATGAAGACGCCCCCGATGTCGTTCTTCCTCAAGCAGGCTGCCAAGATCCAGTCCGGCTCGAAGGCGCCGGGCCGCGACAAGGCCGGCAAGGTGACCAAGGCGCAGGTGCGCGAGATCGCCGAGAAGAAGATGAAGGATCTCAATTGTGATTCCATCGAATCGGCCATGAAGATGGTCGAGGGCTCGGCCCGTTCGATGGGCCTGGAAGTTGCGGGGTAAGCGGTCATGGCAATCGGAAAGCGTTTGAACAAAGCCCGCGAAGGTGTTGACCGCGAAAAGCTTTACCCGCTCGCGGACGCCATCAAGATGGTCAAGGAGCGCGCGAAAGCGAAGTTCGACGAGACCATCGAGATCGCGATCAACCTCGGCGTCGATCCGCGTCACGCCGACCAGATGGTTCGCGGCGTCGTGACCCTGCCGAACGGCACCGGCCGTACGCTCCGCGTCGGCGTGTTCGCCCGCGGCGCCAAGGCCGATGAGGCCAAGGCTGCGGGTGCCGACGTCGTCGGCGCCGAAGACCTGGTCGAGAAGGTGCAGAACGGCTCGATCGATTTCGACCGCTGCATCGCCACCCCCGACATGATGCCGCTGGTCGGCCGTCTCGGTAAGGTGCTCGGCCCGCGCGGCCTGATGCCGAACCCGAAGATCGGCACCGTGACCATGGACGTCACCGGCGCGGTGAAGGGTGCCAAGGGCGGCTCGGTCGAGTTCCGGGTCGAGAAGGCCGGCATCCTGCAGGCCGGCGTCGGCAAGGCCTCGTTCTCCGAGGAAAAGCTGGTCGAGAACATCAAGGCCCTGGCTGACGCCGTCTCCAAGGCTAAGCCGGCCGGCTCCAAGGGCACCTACATCCAGCGCGTTGCGGTGTCCTCGACGATGGGCCCTGGCGTGAAGGTCGAGCCAGGCACCATCCTCGGCTAAGCCTGAAAATTGCATGAGGTGAGGGGCGGAATTGGGCAACCGATTCCGCCCCTCGTCGTTTGTGGCGGCGCTCACCGGAAGCAACAACAATGGCTGACAAGGTCCTGATCTATTCGCGCTTTCCCAAGACGATGATGACGCCCTTCGCCGAGCGCTTCGAGCTGCTCGACACCGGTGGCAAGCCCGCGCGAGACGTGTTTCCAGCCGAGGAGCTTGGCGGCATCCGCGCGCTGCTGACCGCCGGCAGCTCGCTACTCGGCGCGGAGGCGATGGACCTGTTCCCCAAGCTCGGCGCCATCGTCTGCTACGGCACCGGCTATGACGGCGTCGACCTCAAGGCGGCCGCCGCCCGCAACATTGCGGTCGGCCACAGTCCCGGCGCCAACGCGGCCTCGGTCGCCGACATCGCGATGACCCTGATGCTGGCGGCGACGCGGCGGATCCTGGTCGCGGACCAATATGTCCGCAGCGGCGACTGGGCCGCCGCGAAGCCGTCACCGATGATGCGCCCGCAGGCCGGCATGCCCGGCCGCCGCATCGGCGTCTACGGCATGGGTGAGATCGGCCGCAAGATCGCGGCGCGCTGCGCCGCTTTCGAGAGCGAGGTCGGCTATTTCAGCCGCACCCGATACGATCTGCCCTATCGATATTTCCCGTCGCTGGAGGCACTGGCCGACTGGTGCAGCGTGCTGATGATCGCGGTCCGGGCAGGGGCCGAGACCGAGCACGTCGTCAACGCCGACATCCTCAAGCGGCTCGGCGCGGACGGCTATGTCGTCAACATCTCCCGCGGCTCGGTGATCGACCAGAAGGCGCTGGTGGCGGCACTCACCGACAAGACCATCGCCGGCGCCGGCCTCGACGTGTTCGAGAAGGAACCGCACGCCCCCGACGCGCTGACCGCGCTGCCGAACGTGGTGTTCGCCCCTCATGTCGGCGGCCACACCCTCGAATCGCATGTTGCGATGCGAAATTGTGTGCTGGCGAACCTGACCGCGTTCTTCGCGGGCAAGCCGCTGCCTTACGCGGTCAAATCGGCCTGAATCGGCCCGTTCCAAGCCCGTCCGGCAGCGGATTGGAACTGGTGTGAATTTTGCTCTTGGCAAGCAAGCCCGGAGCGGTTAAAGAACCGCTTCCGGACGTGCCGGCCTCGGCTGGCGCGTTCGTGCACGCATTCCGAAAACCCGACACAGGAGATCATTCCTTTTCAGGACGTCCGTGAGGATTTGCCCGAAAAGGAAGGAGAACCCGTCTGTTGGTGGAATGTGGGCAAGGGTCGGGCGGTTCGCCGGCTGACCCTGTCCTGTCCAAGACTGCAGGCGCCTGGGGGAAATCTCGATTTCTCAACGGCTTAATCGCATGGCCTGCATAGACGGGTGAAGACCGGATTTCACTTCGTATCCAGCTTTAAGGGCTGGTCGCGAAACGGGTCTGGTTCGGACCTCGACACGCCGTGGGCGCCCTCAGGTGCTCCCGGAGGGCAGGCTTTGAATGTCGTCTCGCCCGGCGCGTGTCCGAAGGGGATTTTGGCCCCGAGGTTCAGGTTTTGGGTGGGACGATGGGTGCAACCCGGCGGTCCCACTTTCGCGATGACCGCCAACCGGAGAGAGCTTGCTGTGGAACGAGCGGCAAAAAAAGAGGCGGTCGAACAGCTCAATGAGGTCTTCAAGACCACGAGCGTCGCGGTCGTTGCTCAATATTCCGGCCTCACCGTCGCCCAGATGCAGAAGCTGCGCCAGCAGATGAAGCAGGCGGGTGCCGCGGTGAAGGTCTCGAAGAACCGTCTCGCCAAAATTGCTCTTGAAGGCACTGACGTCGTTGCCATCGGCCCCATGCTGAAGGGACCGACCGTGATCGCCACTTCGAACGATCCGGTAGCGGCGCCAAAGGTCGCCATCGAATTCGCCAAGGCGAACGAAAAGTTCGTCATCATCGGCGGCTCGATGGGGAAGACCGTCCTGAATGTCGACGGCGTGAAGGCTCTTGCCTCGCTGCCGTCGCTTGATGAACTGCGCGGCAAGATCGTCGGCCTCATCGTGGCCCCGGCGACCAAGCTGGCTCAGCTCGCCAATGCGCCCGCGGGCAAGCTCGCGCGCGTCATCCAGGCTCATGCCTCAAAGGGCGAAGCGGCCTGACGCCCTTCGCAAAACTCAAACCCGAACCAGACTTACAGTTAAGGAAACTGAACAATGGCTGACTTGCAGAAGATCGTTGACGACCTCTCGAGCCTCACCGTGCTCGAAGCTGCTGAACTGGCGAAGCTCCTCGAAGAGAAGTGGGGCGTTTCGGCTGCCGCGGCCGTCGCCGTGGCCGGCCCGGCTGGCGGTGGCGCTGCTGCCGCCCCGGCGGAAGAGAAGACCGAGTTCACGGTCGTTCTCGCCAGCGCCGGCGACAAGAAGATCGAGGTCATCAAGGAAGTCCGCGCCATCACCGGTCTCGGCCTGAAGGAAGCAAAGGACCTCGTCGAGGGTGCTCCGAAGCCGCTGAAGGAAGGCGTGAACAAGGAAGAGGCCGACAAGATCAAGGCCCAGCTCGAGAAGGCTGGCGCCAAGGTCGAGCTCAAGTAGGCACTGCTTACTGGCGGGATCCCGGGCGCGCGTCCGGGATCCTGGCCCGTCCTCGGATGGCGGGCCGGATGCAAAAGGCGTGCGACGGAACATTCCGACGCGGGCCGAACACGAAAAAGTGTGGGGATTTGCGGGCTTGACCCTCGAATCTGCACTATTGTCGCCCCATATCGGGTCGGCAGCACGAAAGCGCGGTGGGCAGGGATGCCGGATTTCCCTGTAAGCCGTTGGGAGAGCAGGCTATTTCGGGCTTTTGCAGTCCGTGAACACGATCGTTGTGACGGGCGGGCGCGCAGCAGCGCCCCGCGCGTCGTTTTGCGTTTTGAAGGTCTGAAGAACAGATTCAGGACATTCTCGCCTGAACCTGAGTCTGCGGCCCCCAAAACGGGTTCGAAAAATTCAACCCGGGGAGCGGTGGCAGCCGCGTCCTGGACGGCGCGCCCAGATCGGGCGACGAAAATGAGAGGCCACGATGGCGCAGCAGACATTCACCGGTCGCAAACGCGTTCGCAAGTTCTTCGGACACATCAAGGAAGTTGCCGAGATGCCGAACCTCATCGAGGTTCAGAAGGCGTCCTATGACCAGTTCCTGATGGTCGATGAACCCCAGGGCGGCCGTCTCGACGAGGGTCTGCAGGCGGTGTTCCGCTCGGTGTTTCCGATCTCCGATTTCTCGGGCACCTCGATGCTGGAATTCGTCCGCTACGAGTTCGAGCAGCCGAAATACGACGTCGACGAGTGCCGTCAGCGCGGCATGACCTTCGCGGCTCCCCTCAAGGTGACGCTGCGCCTCATCGTGTTCGATATCGACGAGGAAACCGGCGCGAAGTCGGTGAAGGACATCAAGGAGCAGGACGTCTACATGGGCGACATCCCGCTCATGACGATGAACGGCACCTTCATCGTCAACGGCACCGAGCGCGTCATCGTCTCGCAGATGCATCGCTCGCCCGGCGTGTTCTTCGACCACGACAAGGGCAAGACCCACTCCTCGGGCAAGCTGCTGTTCGCCGCCCGCGTGATCCCGTATCGCGGCTCCTGGCTCGACATCGAGTTCGACGCCAAGGACATCGTCTATGCGCGTATCGACCGTCGCCGCAAGATTCCGGTGACGTCGCTGATGTTCGCCCTCGGCCTCGACGGCGAGGCGATCCTGTCCACGTTCTACAAGAAGATCCTCTACAAGAGGACCAAGGAAGGCTGGCGCGTTCCGTTCGACGCTAACCGTTTCCGCGGCTACTCGACCGTCAACGACCTGATCGATGCCGACACCGGCAAGGTCGTGCTCGAGGCCGGCAAGAAGCTCACCGTCCGTGCCGCTCGCCAGCTCCAGGAGAAGGGGCTGAAGGCGCTGCGCATGTCCGACGAGGAGCTGGTCGGCAACTACGTCGCCGAGGACCTCGTCAATCCGAAGACGGGCGAGATTCACGCCGAAGCCGGTGAGGAGATCACCGACAAGCTGATGAAGTCGCTCAACGAGCAGGGCTACAAGGAGCTGCCGCTGCTCGACATCGACCACGTCAATGTCGGCCCCTATATCCGCAACACGCTCTCGGCCGACAAGAACATGACGCGCGAGGACGCGCTGTTCGACATCTACCGCGTGATGCGTCCGGGCGAGCCGCCGACGCTGGATTCGGCGCAGGCCATGTTCCAGTCGCTGTTCTTCGATGCCGAACGCTACGACCTCTCCGCGGTCGGCCGCGTCAAGATGAACATGCGCCTCGACCTCGATGCGCCGGACACCCAGCGCACGCTGCGCAAGGAAGACATCCTCTCCGTCATCAAGACGCTGGTGGACCTGCGCGACGGCAAGGGCGAGATCGACGACATCGACCATCTCGGCAACCGCCGCGTGCGCTCGGTCGGCGAGCTCATGGAGAACCAGTACCGCATCGGCCTGTTGCGCATGGAGCGCGCGATCAAGGAGCGCATGTCCTCGGTCGACATCGACACGGTCATGCCGCAGGACCTGATCAACGCCAAGCCGGCGGCTGCCGCCGTGCGCGAGTTCTTCGGCTCCTCGCAGCTCTCGCAGTTCATGGACCAGACCAACCCGCTCAGCGAGATCACCCACAAGCGCCGCCTGTCGGCGCTTGGACCGGGCGGTCTGACCCGCGAGCGCGCCGGCTTCGAGGTGCGCGACGTGCATCCGACGCATTACGGCCGCATCTGCCCGATCGAGACGCCGGAAGGTCCGAACATCGGCCTGATCAACTCGCTCGCGACCTTCGCGCGCGTGAACAAGTACGGCTTCGTCGAGACGCCGTACCGCAAGGTCAAGGACGGCCGCGTCACCGACGAGGTCGTGTACCTGTCGGCGATGGAAGAGGGGCGCTACACGGTCGCGCAGGCCAACGTGCCGCTCGACCCGAAGGGCCGCTTCACCGAAGACCTCGTGGTCTGCCGTCATGCCGGCGAAGTCTTGCCGGTGACGCCGGACAAGGTCGACTACATGGACGTGTCGCCGAAGCAGCTGGTTTCGGTCGCCGCGGCGCTGATCCCGTTCCTCGAGAACGACGACGCCAACCGCGCGCTGATGGGCTCGAACATGCAGCGCCAGGCGGTGCCGCTGGTTCGCGCCGAGGCGCCGTTCGTCGGCACCGGCATGGAAGGCGTGGTTGCGCGCGACTCGGGGGCTGCGATCGCGGCGCGTCGTTCGGGCGTGATCGACCAGATCGACGCCACCCGCGTCGTCATCCGCGCCACCGAGGATCTCGATCCGACCAAGTCGGGCGTCGATATCTACCGCCTGATGAAGTACCAGCGCTCCAACCAGTCGACCTGCATCAACCAGCGTCCGCTGGTGAAGGTCGGCGACATCGTCAAGAAGGGCGACATCATCGCCGACGGTCCGTCGACAGATCTCGGTGAGCTCGCTCTGGGGCGCAACGTGCTCGTCGCGTTCATGCCGTGGAACGGCTACAATTTTGAAGACTCGATCCTGCTCTCTGAGCGGATCGTGAAGGAAGACGTCTTCACCTCGATTCACATCGAGGAATTCGAGGTGATGGCCCGCGACACCAAGCTCGGACCCGAGGAAATTACCCGCGACATCCCGAACGTCTCGGAAGAAGCGCTCAAGAACCTCGACGAAGCCGGTATCGTCTACATCGGTGCGGAAGTGCGCGCCGGCGACATCCTGGTCGGCAAGATCACGCCGAAGGGCGAGAGCCCGATGACGCCGGAAGAGAAGCTGCTGCGCGCCATCTTCGGCGAGAAGGCCTCAGACGTCCGCGACACCTCGCTGCGCGTTCCCCCGGGCGTGCAGGGCACCATCGTCGAAGTGCGCGTGTTCAACCGCCACGGCGTCGACAAGGACGAGCGTGCGCTGGCGATCGAGCGGGAGGAGATCGAGCGTCTGGCCAAGGACCGCGACGACGAGCAGGCGATCCTGGACCGCAACGTCTACAACCGTCTTGCCGAGCTGCTCGAAGGGCGGCAGGGCATCGCAGGCCCCAAGGGCTTCAAGAAGGACACCAAGATCACCCGTGCGGTGCTCGAGGAGTACCCGAAGTCGCAGTGGTGGCTGTTCGCTTCGCCGAACGACAAGCTGATGGCCGAGATCGAGGCCATGCGGAAGCAGTACGACGAGTCGAAGAAGGGGCTTGAGCAGCGCTTCCTCGACAAGGTCGAGAAGCTTCAGCGCGGCGACGAATTGCCGCCCGGCGTGATGAAGATGGTCAAGGTCTTCGTCGCGGTGAAGCGCAAGATCCAGCCCGGCGACAAGATGGCCGGCCGCCACGGCAACAAGGGCGTGGTGTCGAAGATCGTGCCGATCGAGGACATGCCGTTCCTCGAAGACGGCACGCATGCCGACATCGTGCTCAATCCGCTCGGCGTGCCCTCGCGCATGAACGTCGGGCAGATCCTCGAGACCCATCTCGGCTGGGCCTGCGCCGGCCTCGGCAAGCGGATCGGCCAGACGGTCGATGCGTACCTGTCGAAGCAGGACATCAAGCCGCTGAAGGAGACCTTGAAGAAGGTCTACGGCGACGACGAGACGATCAAGTCGCTCAACGACAATGAGCTGATCGAGCTCGGCCACAACCTGAGCCGCGGCGTGCCGATCGCGACGCCGGTGTTCGACGGCGCCAAGGAAGCCGACATCGAGGAGATGCTGAAGCTTGCCGGTCTCGACGCCTCGGGCCAGTCGACCGTCTATGACGGCCGCACCGGCGATCCGTTCGATCGCAAGGTGACGGTGGGCTACATCTACATGCTCAAGCTGCACCATCTGGTCGACGACAAGATCCACGCGCGTTCGATCGGTCCGTACTCGCTCGTCACCCAGCAGCCGCTGGGCGGCAAGGCGCAGTTCGGCGGCCAGCGCTTCGGCGAAATGGAGGTGTGGGCGCTCGAGGCCTACGGCGCGGCGTACACGCTCCAGGAGATGCTGACGGTGAAGTCGGACGACGTCGCCGGCCGTACCAAGGTCTACGAGGCGATCGTGCGCGGCGACGACACGTTCGAGGCCGGTATTCCGGAATCGTTCAACGTGCTGGTCAAGGAAATGCGCTCGCTCGGCCTCAACGTCGACCTGCACAATTCCAAGGTGGGACCGGCGCCGACGTCGGAAGCGGCCGAGTAATTCGACCTGTCATGCCCGGCCTTTGCGGCCGGGCACCGGCGCCCCGCCCGAGGCCTTGAGGGCAGGGCGCCTGCTTGAAGTGATTTTCGAATTTGCGGCCGGAGGCGACCGGCACGCGAGGAGAAGACGATGAACCAAGAAATTATGAATCTCTTCAACCCGACGACGCCGGCTCAGGTCTTCGACCAGATCCGGATCTCGATCGCGTCTCCAGAGAAGATTCTGTCCTGGTCCTACGGCGAGATCAAGAAGCCGGAGACCATCAACTACCGCACCTTCAAGCCCGAGCGCGACGGCCTGTTCTGCGCCCGCATCTTCGGGCCGATCAAGGACTACGAGTGCTTGTGCGGCAAGTACAAGCGCATGAAGTACAAGGGCATCATCTGCGAGAAGTGCTCGGTCGAGGTCACGCTGTCGCGCGTCCGGCGCGAGCGCATGGGCCATATCGAGCTCGCAGCCCCGGTCGCCCACATCTGGTTCCTGAAGTCGCTGCCCTCGCGCATCGGCCTTCTGCTGGACATGACGCTGAAGGATCTCGAGCGGATCCTCTACTTCGAATATTACGTCGTGCTCGAGCCGGGTCTCACCGCTCTCAAGGACCGTCAGCTGCTGTCGGAAGACGAGTATCTGAAGGCGCAGGACGAATACGGCCAGGACAGCTTCACCGCCATGATCGGCGCCGAAGCGATCCGCGAGCTGCTCAAGGGCATGGACCTCGAGAAGCTGGAGGCTTCGCTCCGCGTCGAGATGCAGGAGACCGACTCCGACATCAAGCACAAGAAGCTCGCCAAGCGCCTCAAGATCGTGGAAGCGTTCCGCCACTCCGGCAACAAGCCGGAATGGATGATCATGACCGTGGTCCCGGTGATTCCGCCGGACCTGCGTCCGCTGGTGCCGCTCGACGGCGGCCGCTTCGCGACCTCGGACCTCAACGACCTCTATCGCCGCGTCATCAACCGCAACAACCGCTTGAAGCGGCTGATGGAGCTGCGCGCGCCCGACATCATCATCCGCAACGAGAAGCGCATGCTTCAGGAAGCGGTCGATGCGCTGTTCGACAACGGCCGCCGCGGCCGCGTCATCACGGGCGCCAACAAGCGCCCGCTGAAGTCGCTCGCCGACATGCTCAAGGGCAAGCAGGGCCGCTTCCGCCAGAACCTGCTCGGCAAGCGCGTCGACTATTCGGGCCGTTCGGTGATCGTGGTCGGTCCCGAGCTGCGCCTGCATCAGTGCGGCCTGCCGAAGAAGATGGCGCTCGAGCTGTTCAAGCCGTTCATCTATTCGCGGCTCGACGCCAAGGGCCTGTCCACCACGGTGAAGCAGGCCAAGAAGCTGGTCGAGAAGGAGCGGCCCGAGGTCTGGGACATTCTGGATGAGGTGATCCGCGAGCATCCGGTGCTGCTCAACCGCGCGCCGACGCTGCATCGCCTCGGCATCCAGGCGTTCGAGCCGGTGCTGATCGAGGGCAAGGCAATCCAGCTTCACCCGCTGGTCTGCTCGGCGTTCAACGCCGACTTCGACGGCGACCAGATGGCCGTCCACGTTCCGCTGTCGCTCGAAGCGCAGCTGGAAGCGCGCGTCCTGATGATGTCGACCAACAACATCCTGCATCCGGCCAACGGTCAGCCGATCATCGTGCCGTCGCAGGACATCGTGCTCGGCCTGTACTACGTCTCGATCATGCGCGAAGGCCTGCCCGGCGAGGGCAAGATCTTCGGCGACATGGCCGAGCTCGAGCACGCCCTGCACGCGAAGGTCATTCACCTCCACACCAAGATCAAGTACCGGTGGCAGGGCATGGACGAGACCGGCAAGGTCTCGACGCGCTGGATCGAGACCACCGCCGGTCGCGTCATGCTCGGCAACCTGCTGCCGAAGAACCCGCGGATTTCGTACGAGATCATCAACAAGCTGATGACCAAGCGCGAGATCTCGGGCGTGATCGACCAGGTCTACCGTCACTGCGGTCAGAAGGAGACGGTGATCTTCTGCGACCGCATCATGGCGCTCGGCTTCTACAACGCGTTCAAGGCCGGTATCTCGTTCGGCAAGGACGACATGGTCGTGCCGCACGGCAAGTGGAAGATCGTCGACACCACCCGTACGCTGGCGAAGGATTTCGAGCAGCAGTACAACGACGGTCTGATCACCCACGGCGAGAAGTACAACAAGGTCGTCGACGCCTGGTCGAAGGCCACGGAAGAAATCGCCAAGGCGATGATGAAGGAGATCTCCTCGACCAAGAAGACGGCGAGCGGGGCCGATGCCGACATCAACTCGATCTACATGATGGCTCATTCCGGTGCCCGCGGTTCGCCGGCCCAGATGCGCCAGCTCGCCGGCATGCGCGGCCTGATGGCCAAGCCGTCGGGCGAGATCATCGAGACGCCGATCATCTCGAACTTCAAGGAAGGCCTCTCGGTGCTCGAGTACTTCAACTCGACCCACGGCGCCCGCAAGGGCCTCGCGGACACCGCGTTGAAGACCGCCAACTCCGGCTACCTGACCCGTCGTCTGGTCGACGTCGCGCAGGACTGCATCATCACGCAGAGCGACTGCGGCACCAAGCTCGGCATCAAGATGCGCGCCATCGTCGATGCCGGCACCGTGGTCGCTTCGCTGGGCTCGCGCATCCTCGGACGCACGGCCTGCGAAGACATCCGTGACAGTTCCGGCAAGGTGATCATCAAGCGCGACACGCTGATGGAAGAGAGCCATCTGGACGCCATCCAGCAGGGTGGCGTGCAGGAGGTGAAGATCCGCTCGGCGCTGACCTGCGAGCTCGTCAACGGCATCTGCGGCAAGTGCTACGGCCGCGACCTCGCCCGCGGCACGCCGGTCAACCACGGCGAAGCCGTCGGCGTCATCGCGGCGCAGTCGATCGGCGAGCCGGGCACCCAGCTCACCATGCGCACCTTCCACATCGGCGGTGCGGCGCAGCTCAACGAGCAGTCCTTCGTCGAAGCCAACTTCGACGGCAAGATCGTGATCAGGAACAAGGCCATCGCCCGCAACAGCGAAGGCCACCTGATCGCGATGGTGCGCAACATGGTGGTGGCGATCGTCGATGCCGACGGCACCGAGCGTGCGACGCACCGCGTCCAGTACGGCTCGCGCCTGCACGTCGACGAGGGCGACATGGTCAAGCGCGGCCAGCGCATCGTCGAGTGGGATCCCTACACCCGTCCGCTGCTCACCGAAGTCGAAGGTACCATCGGCTTCGAGGATCTGGTCGAGGGGCAGTCGATCTCGGAAACGCTCGACGAGGCCACCGGTATCGCCAAGCGCGTGGTCATCGACTGGCGCTCGACCCGCGGCGGCTCGGACCTGCGTCCGGCCATCGTGGTCAAGGGCAAGGACGGCAAGGTGCTCAAGCTCGCCCGTGGCGGCGATGCCCGCTACATGCTGTCGGTCGACGCCATTCTCTCGGTCGACGTCGGAGCCAAGGTCAATCCGGGCGACATCCTCGCCCGTGTCTCGACCGAAAGCGCCAAGACGCGTGACATCACCGGCGGTCTGCCGCGGGTGGCGGAGCTGTTCGAGGCACGGCGTCCGAAGGATGCGGCGATCATCGCCGAGATCGCGGGCACCATCCGGTTCGGGCGCGACTACAAGAACAAGCGCCGCATCTCGATCGAGCCAATGGACAAGACCGACGAGCCGCGCGAGTACCTGATCCCGAAGGGCAAGCACATCCACCTTCAGGACGGCGACGTCGTCGAAAAGGGCGACTTCATCGTCGAAGGCAACCCGGCGCCGCACGACATTCTCGCGGTCAAGGGCATCGAGGAACTCGCGGCCTATCTGGTCAACGAGATCCAGGAGGTCTACCGGCTCCAGGGCGTGCTCATCAACGACAAGCACATCGAGGTGATTGTCCGTCAGATGCTACAGAAGGTGGAAGTCACCGACCAGGGCGATACGGACATGATCTCGGGCGAGCAGGTCGACAAGATCGAGTTCGACGCCTTGAACGAGAAGGCCAAGGAAGAGGGCAAGAAGCCCGCCACGGGAACGCCGGTTCTGCTCGGCATCACCAAGGCGAGCCTGCAGACCCGTTCGTTCTTCTCGGCGGCCTCGTTCCAGGAGACCACTCGCGTCCTCACGGAAGCGGCGGTCAACGGCAAGGTTGATCCGCTCGAAGGCCTCAAGGAGAACGTCATCGTCGGCCGGCTGATTCCGGCGGGCACCGGCGCCTCCATGGCCAAGATCCGCGAAGTCGCCATGAAGCGCGACAAGCTGATCCTGGACGAGCGCGAGAAGCAGGCGGCGGTCGTGTCGCCCGCGCCGGAAGCGGAGCTTCCCGCGCTGCCGCCCGCGGAATGATCGTTCATCCGTAGGACTACTGAGATAATGAAAAGGCCGGCGCAAGCCGGCCTTTTTGCTGCATTCCTTGTTTGCTTGCTGCGATGCGAGATCAGCCCTTGTTCATCTTTCCTTCAGGCGTAAAAGCGCTTCTGCTAGGAGAGTTTAGACCGGTGGTCCCGTCACGGGGGGCGGACCGGAGACCACGGAACTCATATGCTTGATCTCGCAATCGTAGGCGGCGGCCCCGGCGGGCTGATGAGCGCCTGGTACCTGAAGCGCAAGCTCGGCGATCTCTGTCGCGTCACCATCTTTGAGGCCTCCGACCGGCTCGGCGGCAAGATCGTCACGCGCAAGTTCGATGCCGCGCCCGCGATGTACGAGGCCGGCGTGGCCGAGATCTACGATTACTCGATGACGGGTCCGGATCCGCTGCGCGAGTTGATCCAGCATTTCGGGCTGCAGACCATTCCGATGGACGCAGAGCAGGTGCATCTCGGCGGCGAGCTGCTGAACGATGTGCCCGGCATGCGCCGCAAATACGGCGCCAAGACCGCCGCTGCGATCGAGGCCTTCCGCAAGCGCTGCGCCGAGATGTTGTCGCCGGTCGAGTATTACGAGGGCGTCGGCGCGCACGACAACGAGAATCCCTGGGCCTACAAGACCGCCGAGCAGGTGCTCGACGAGGAGGTCGAGGACGAGACAGCCAAGCGCTTCTTCAAGGTGATGGCGCGCTCCGACATCGCGACCGAGAGCCACAACACCAACGGCCTCAACGCGCTCAAGAACTACCTGATGGACGTCGACGGCTATATCGGCCTCTATTCCATCCAGAACGGCAACGAGCAGCTGATCGAGTGCCTGCAGTCGGAGGTCAACGCCGACATCCAGCTCAATCATCGCGTGCTCGCCGTGGGCAAGGCGCCGACCGGCCGCTATCAGCTCAAGATGATGAACGGCAAGGGACCGGAGATCCGCGACTTCGACCTCGTGCTGGTCTGCCTGCCGCATTCCTGGCTGGCCACGCTCGGCTGGGAAGGCGAGCAGCTGCGCAAGTCGATGGTCAAGCACGTCTCCTATTTCGACCGTCCCGCGCATTACCTGCGCGTCTCGATCCTGTTCGACACGCCGTTCTGGGGCGGGAAGATTCCCGGCGCCTGGTTCATGTCCGAAGCTTTCGGCGGCTGCTGCGTCTACAACGAGGGCGCGCGCCACGACGTCGGCAAGCACGGCGTGTTGAACTGGCTGATCCCCGGCTCCGACGCGCTGGCCTTCGCCAATCTGTCGGATCAGGAGCTGATCGACGCCGCGCTGAAGTCGCTGCCGGCCTCGCTCGGCGATGCGCGTTCGCATTTCATGGAAGGCAGGATCCACCGCTGGCTGTCGTCGGTGAACGCCATACCGGGCGGTCTGCCCGTGCGCGACGTCATGACCAACCACCGGCCGGAGCCGAAGCAGCATCCGGGCATCGTGGTGGTCGGCGACTATCTGTTCGACTCCACGCTGAACGGCCTGCTCGACTCCTCCGACGCCGCCACCGACATCATCCTGACCGAGATGATGCGCCTGCGCCGGCAGCGCGCGCAGGAGGACAAGCCGCTCTCCGACAGGATCGATCGCGATTATTTCGAGAACTATCGCGGTCTCGGTCCCTACCACGAGGCGTGGCGCCACTTTACCGACCCCGATTATCTCACCAAGCTGCTCGGCATCGTCTGGGGAAAGACGAAGGGCTTCAAGCTGCTCGTCGCGGGCTCCGCCAGCGGCGAACTGGTCGGCGCGCTGCGCGAGCGCGGCATCGATGCCTTCGGCATCGAGAACAACCGTGCCATCCACGCCAAGACGCCGAAGGCGCTGAAGAAGTACAACAAGCTCGGCTCGATCACCGACATGCCGTTCAAGGACGGCGCGTTCGACTTCGTGTTCGAGACCAGCCTCTGCCACGTTTCCCCGAAGCAGGTGGTCCGCGCGATCCGCGAGCTCAACCGCGTGGTCAGGACCGGCCTCGTGTTCGGCTCGATCACCTCGGATATGGCTCCCGCCCTGATCGACCGCTACGACCTGCTGCGCGGGGTCAAGAAGCTCGGCACCTGGTGGGAATGGTCCGAGCTGTTCTTCGGCAACGGTTTCGATCTCTCGATGCACCGCAAGGACTGCACCGATGCGCTCTGGGAGGCGACGCTCGCTGCCAACAAGGGGCCAGGGCAGTGGTACGCCGACGCCGACAGCTTGCGCTATTCCTTCTTCGACAAGGTCGAGGACGAGGACGAGGAATAGCCGCGGGACGCATCGAATTCGTCCAATTGTTTTGCCGAATTCATCTTGATCGCATAGAATCGGGGCCTTAGCAGTTGCCGCTATGTCCTGCGTTCTCTGCGGTCATGCCGGCCGTCAGCATCGGTTGGTTTCATGGCATCCAAGCCTCTCTCGCCCGACGACAAGCCTCTCTCGCCCGACAAACAGAAGCTCGCCGCGGACAAGGCGGCCGGGCTCGACGACAAGCTCGCCGCTTCTGCCAAGCCGGATCTCGACGACGAGGAGGACGACGAGGACGAGGCGGATGACGGCCCGGAACTCGACGACGACGATGAGGACGAGGACCTCGTCGTCTTTACCGCCCGCGAGGCCGCCGGCGCGCTCGCGACCATCCTCGGCTTCGTCAAGCCCTATCTGACGAACTACAAGCGGATGCTGTCGTTCGTCGCGTTCGGCGTCTTCGTCGAGACGCTGTTCAACGTCATCATGCCGCTCAGCCTCAAGTTTCTGATCGACGAGGCGCTCGGCGAGGAAGACTTCCAGGCGCTGTACAAGATCCTCGGCGTGCTCGCCGTCGCCGGCATCTTCACCTCGATTGTCGCGGTCTGGTACGAGCGCTGGGATGCGCGGCTGGCCGCCTGCGTCATCTCGGACGTCCGCAAACGCCTGTTCGAGCACGTCCAGGACCTGCCGGCGGCCTATTTCGGCCGCACCAAGCGCGGCGAAATCCTGTCGCGCTTCTCGGTCGACCTCTCCGCGTTCGAAGGCTCGGTGAAGACCTTCGCCAACAGCGCCGCGCTGCCGTTTCTGGAACTGGTCGCCGGCATCGTCCTGATGGTGTTCCTGAACTGGCAGCTCGCGGTGGTCGCGCTGCTGGTGTTTCCGATCACGCTGATCGGCCCGCGGATCCTGACGCCCAAGGCCGTGCAGGCCAACTACGAGCAGAAGCTCAACGAGAGCGCGCTGCTCGGCATGGTGCAGGAGAACGTGGCGGCGCAGGCCGTGATCAAGGCGTTCAGCCTGCAGCGCAAGATGTTCGGCTTCTTCGCCTTCCGCAACGACGAGACGCGCAACAAGATCGCCTCGGCCGCGTTCCTGTCGACCATGGTGGAGCGGACGGTCACCATCTCGGTGCTATTGCTGCACCTCGTGGTGCTCGCGATCGGCGCGTATCTGGCGACCAAGGGCCAGATCACCATCGGCACCTTCGTCACCTTCGAGAGTGCGTTCTGGGAGGTCTCCTACAACATCGCCCATCTGATGCATTTCATCCCGGTGTCGATCTCCTCGGCCGCCGCGATCCGCCATATCCAGGAGCTGCTGGACGAGCCGACCCGCGCCGCCGATCGGCCCGGTGCGCCCGATTTGCCGCGCATCACCAACGACATCACCTTCGACCGCGTCACCTTCCGCTACGAGGGCAGCCAGACGCCGGTGCTGGACAATCTCAGTCTCAAGCTCGACGCCGGCAAGCGCATCGCGATCGTCGGCCCGAGCGGCTCCGGCAAGAGCACGTTGCTCAACCTCATCTTGCGGCTCTACGTGCCCGACGAGGGACGGCTCACCATCGACGGTGTCGACGTCCGCAAGGTGACGCTGGATTCGCTGCGCCGGAGCATGGCGGTGGTGTTCCAGGAGAACATGCTGTTCAACATGTCGATCCGGGAGAACATCCGGCTCGGCAAGGAGGGCGCGACCGACGAGGAGGTGGAGGAAGCCGCCAAGAAGGCCGAGATCCACCGCTACATCATGAGCCTGCCGCAGCGATATGACACGCCGGTCGGCGAGCGCGGCGACACCCTGTCGGGCGGCCAGCGCCAGCGCATCGCGATCGCGCGCGCCATCATCCGCAATCCGTCGGTGCTGCTGCTGGACGAAGCCACCTCGGCGCTGGACCAGACCACGGAAGCTGCGATCAACCGCACGCTGCTCAAGGTCGCCAAGGGCCGCACCATGATCTGGTCGACCCACCGTCTGACGTCGGTGGTCGAGATGGACGAGATCATCGTGATTTCCGGGGGCAGGGCGATCGAACGCGGCTCTCATGCCCAGCTGCTCGCCAAGAACGGGACCTATCGCAAGCTGTGGAACGACCAGATCCACCAGCCGCACGGCGCGGCCGCGCCCGTCGACGATGGCAGAGATGACGACGACGACGAGGACGACGAGGAGTGACCGGACCGCGATTCGGTGATTCCGGTGATCGGCATCGGCGCGGTCCGCACCTGACGACCAGTTTTCGATTCGAGAACTCGATCGGATAGCTCTCATTCGAGTTGGTCGTGAGCGTCGAAAGTCCGCGCGGCCGACGTCGCGGATAGTGGTCGTGCGCGACTTCGGCTGCTCCCGGCGGCGCCGATGACTGCCGAAGCGGAGAGATTAATGACCCTTAACGCACTCCCGGCAAGAAAAGGCCGTGCCGATTATCATAAAATTGCTTTTTACCCGGGCATTAAATTCAGTCAGGCTGGCAGAGTGAAGGCTGCCGTCCCATATCGAGGGAGCGCGGCAAACGGCGATTTTGACAGGCTGCTGAAGCGCTTCGTGACTGTCGTTTCGCCTTGACTTGAGCGACTCTCACTTATAGAAAGCGCCTCACTTAACGACAGGCGGTGAGCATCGCCAGCGTCGGAACGGGCCACCCGTTAGATCTCCAAGGACCAGCTCCGCAAGGGATCGCTCAGACGGGCACCAACCTCGACGAATGCCGCTCAAACGCTGTCGATCATAGCTAGGCAATGCCAGTGCGATTCTAGGTCTCTTGAGCAAGTTCTCTTGAGATCGAATTCGGATGCATGACCTCAGTGCGCAGGCCCTGGCTTACCGCCGACGGCCTCAATACTGCGGTCCTCTGTGGCGTCGAAGCGCTTTCCGCCCGTTGATGGGGTGGTTGGCGCGATTTCGCTTTGTGCGGATTGTTCCGCGGAAGGCAGCCTCGTCGGGCAGGTAGCTCGAAAGAATTTGCAGTTCCGGCAACGGGCTGCGGCAAGACAGCGGATCCGCAAGGGGCCGCGACAGAACAAAGGGTAAGGCCAGGATGCCGACGATCAACCAGCTGATCGCTCAACCGCGTGAAGTGCAGAAGTCGCGCAAGAAGGTGCCGGCGCTGCAGCAGTCGCCGCAGAAGCGTGGTGTTTGCACCCGCGTCTACACCACGACCCCGAAGAAGCCGAACTCGGCGCTTCGTAAGGTCGCCAAGGTGCGCCTGACCAACGGCTTCGAGGTGATCGGCTACATCCCCGGCGAGGGCCATAACCTCCAGGAGCACTCGGTGGTCATGATCCGCGGCGGCCGCGTCAAGGACTTGCCTGGCGTGCGTTACCACATCCTCCGCGGCGTTCTGGATACCCAGGGCGTCAAGAACCGTAAGCAGCGTCGTTCGAAGTACGGCGCGAAGCGTCCGAAGTAAGCGGGAACCAGCTCTATGTCTCGTCGCCATTCAGCGGAAAAGCGCGAAGTCCTTCCCGATCCGAAGTTCGGGAACATCATCGTCACGAAGTTCATGAACTCGGTGATGTACGCCGGCAAGAAGTCGGTCGCCGAGGGCATCGTCTATGGTGCGTTCGGCATCATCGAATCCAAGACCAAGCAGAACCCGCTCGGCGTGTTCGAGCAGGCGCTCGAGAACGTCATGCCGACGATCGAGGTTCGCTCCCGCCGCGTCGGCGGCGCGACCTACCAGGTTCCGGTCGAGGTTCGCTCGACCCGCCGGCAGGCGCTGGGCATCCGCTGGCTGATCTCGGCCGCGCGCGAGCGCAACGAGAAGACCATGACCGAGCGGCTTTCGGCCGAGCTGCTGGACGCATCGAACAACCGCGGGAACGCCGTCAAGAAGCGTGAAGACGTGCACCGGATGGCGGAAGCCAACCGCGCCTTCTCGCACTATCGCTGGTAACGGCGACACACTCGGACTCGCAAGGAACCACCCATGCCCCGCCAACATGCCATCGAGGACTACCGTAACTTCGGTATCATGGCGCATATCGACGCCGGCAAGACCACGACGACCGAGCGCATCCTCTATTACACCGGCAAGAGCCACAAGATCGGCGAAGTGCACGAAGGTGCCGCGACGATGGACTGGATGGAGCAGGAGCAGGAGCGTGGCATCACGATCACCTCGGCTGCGACCACCGCGTTCTGGGCCGGCAAGCGCCTGAACATCATCGACACTCCCGGCCACGTCGACTTCACCATCGAGGTCGAGCGCAGCCTGCGCGTGCTCGACGGCGCCGTCTGCGTGCTCGATTCGAACCAGGGGGTCGAACCCCAGACCGAGACCGTCTGGCGCCAGGGCGACAAGTACAAGGTTCCGCGCATCGTCTTCGCCAACAAGATGGACAAGACCGGCGCCGACTTCTTCAAGTGCCTGGCCGACATCGTCGACCGCCTTGGCGCCAAGCCGATCGCGATCCAGCTTCCGATCGGCGCCGAGAACAACTTCAAGGGTCTCGTCGACCTCGTGAAGATGCAGGGCATCATCTGGAACGATGAATCGCTCGGCGCGAAATTCGACTATGTCGACATTCCCGAGGATCTGGTCGAGCAGGCCAAGGAATACCGCGAGAAGATGGTGGAAGCCGCCGTCGAGCTCGACGACGACGCCATGGCCGCCTATCTCGACGGCAAGGAGCCGGACGAGGCGACGCTGAAGCGGCTGATCCGCAAGGCGGTGCTGACCGGCGCCTTCTATCCGGTGCTGTGCGGCTCGGCCTTCAAGAACAAGGGCGTGCAGCCGCTGCTCGACGCCGTCGTCGACTATCTGCCGTCGCCGATCGACGTGCCCGCGATCAAGGGCACCGACGACCGCGGCAACGAGGTCGTGCGCAAGGCGGACGACAAGGAGCCGCTGGCGCTGCTCGCGTTCAAGATCATGGACGACCCGTTCGTCGGCACCATCACCTTCTGCCGCATCTATTCCGGCGTGCTGCAGAGCGGCACCGGCGTCGTGAACTCGACGCGCGAGAAGAAGGAGCGCATCGGGCGCATGCTGTTGATGCATGCGAACAACCGCGAAGACATCAAGGAAGCCTATGCCGGCGACATCGTCGCGCTGGCCGGCCTGAAGGAAGCGCGCACCGGTGACACGCTGTGCGATCCCGACAAGCAGGTGATCCTGGAGAAGATGGAATTCCCCGAGCCGGTCATCGAGATCGCGATCGAGCCGAAGTCCAAGGCCGACCAGGAAAAGCTGGGCGTGGCGCTGGCCAAGCTCGCCGCGGAGGATCCGTCCTTCCGCGTGTCGACCGACCAGGAGTCGGGCCAGACCATCCTCAAGGGCATGGGCGAGCTCCATCTCGATATCAAGGTCGACATTCTCAAGCGGACCTACAAGGTCGACGCCAACATCGGCGCCCCGCAGGTTGCGTTCCGTGAGCGCGTCACCAAGAAGGCCGAGGTCAAGTACACCCACAAGAAGCAGACCGGCGGCACCGGTCAGTTCGCGGAAGTGTCGATCGTGGTCGAGCCGAACGAGCCCGGCAAAGGCTACGAGTTCGAGTCCAAGATCGTCGGCGGTGCGGTTCCGAAGGAATACATCCCCGGCGTCGAAAAGGGCCTCAACAGCGTGATGAGCTCCGGCGTGGTCGCGGGCTTCCCCGTGGTCGACGTCAAGGTTCAGCTCGTCGACGGCAAGTATCACGACGTCGACTCGTCGGCGCTCGCCTTCGAAATCGCATCGCGCGCGGCATTCCGCGAAGCCTTGCAGAAGGGCAAGTCGGTCCTGCTCGAGCCGATCATGAAGGTCGAAGTCGTGACCCCGGAAGACTACACCGGCTCGGTCATCGGCGACCTGAATTCCCGGCGCGGTCAGATCCAGGGTCAGGACATGCGCGGCAACGCCAACGTCATCAACGCGATGGTGCCGCTCATGAACATGTTCGGTTACGTGAACAACCTGCGCTCGATGAGCCAGGGTCGCG
This sequence comes from Bradyrhizobium sp. WBOS07, assembly GCF_024585165.1. Lineage (NCBI taxonomy): Bacteria > Pseudomonadati > Pseudomonadota > Alphaproteobacteria > Hyphomicrobiales > Nitrobacteraceae > Bradyrhizobium > Bradyrhizobium sp. WBOS07. The sequence continues at coordinate 3,204,713 of NZ_CP029008.1, read as the reverse complement.
CGACCTTCACCATGCAGTTCGACCACTACGCAGAAGCGCCGGCCAACGTGTCGGCAGAAGTCCAGAAGAAGTTTGCCTGATTGTCGTCGGTCTAAAGCTGACGATTGAACGGAGAGTCAAATGGCCAAAGCAAAGTTTGAACGTAACAAGCCGCACTGCAACATCGGCACCATCGGTCACGTCGACCATGGCAAGACGTCGCTGACCGCGGCGATCACCAAGGTTCTCGCCGAAGCCGGCGGTGCGACGTTCACCGCGTACGACCAGATCGACAAGGCGCCGGAAGAAAAGGCGCGCGGCATCACCATCTCGACCGCGCACGTCGAGTACGAGACGCCGAACCGCCACTACGCCCACGTCGACTGCCCCGGCCACGCCGACTACGTCAAGAACATGATCACCGGCGCCGCCCAGATGGACGGTGCGATCCTGGTCGTGTCGGCCGCTGACGGCCCGATGCCGCAGACCCGCGAGCACATCCTGCTTGCCCGTCAGGTCGGCGTGCCCGCGCTCGTCGTGTTCCTCAACAAGTGCGACATGGTCGACGATCCGGAGCTGCTCGAGCTCGTCGAGCTCGAAGTCCGCGAGCTGCTCTCCAAGTACGACTTCCCGGGCGACAAGATCCCGATCATCAAGGGCTCGGCGCTCGCCGCCCTCGAAGATTCCGACAAGAAGCTCGGCCACGACGCCATTCTCGAGCTGATGAAGAACGTCGACGAGTACATCCCGCAGCCGGAGCGTCCGATCGACCAGCCGTTCCTGATGCCGGTTGAAGACGTGTTCTCGATCTCGGGCCGCGGCACCGTCGTGACCGGCCGCGTCGAGCGCGGCATCGTCAAGGTCGGCGAGGAAATCGAGATCGTCGGTCTGCGCGCCACGCAGAAGACCACGGTCACCGGCGTCGAGATGTTCCGCAAGCTGCTCGATCAGGGCCAGGCCGGCGACAACATCGGTGCGCTGCTCCGCGGCACCAAGCGCGAAGACGTCGAGCGCGGCCAGGTGCTGTGCAAGCCGGGTTCGGTCAAGCCGCACACCAAGTTCAAGGCTGAGGCTTACATCCTCACCAAGGAAGAGGGCGGTCGCCACACCCCGTTCTTCACCAACTACCGTCCGCAGTTCTACTTCCGCACCACCGACGTGACCGGTGTCGTGCATCTGCCGGAAGGCACCGAGATGGTGATGCCGGGCGACAACATCGCGATGGAAGTGCACCTGATCGTGCCGATCGCGATGGAAGAGAAGCTCCGCTTCGCGATCCGCGAAGGTGGCCGCACCGTCGGCGCCGGCGTCGTCGCCTCGATCATCGAGTAACAAACGAATAGGGAATGGTGAGTGGCGGATAGGACCTATTCGCTACTCGCTACTCGCCACTCTACTCAAAGAAAGCACGGCAATGAACGGCCAAAACATTCGTATCCGTCTCAAGGCGTTCGACCATCGTATCCTCGATACGTCGACCCGCGAGATCGTGAACACGGCGAAGCGCACCGGCGCGCAGGTCCGCGGACCCATTCCGCTGCCCACCCGCATCGAGAAGTTCACCGTCAACCGTTCGCCCCACGTCGACAAGAAGAGCCGCGAGCAGTTCGAGATGCGCACTCACAAGCGCCTGCTCGACATCGTCGATCCGACCCCGCAGACCGTCGATGCTTTGATGAAGCTCGACCTGGCCGCCGGTGTCGACGTCGAGATCAAGCTCTGAGCATGCCCCGAGAAGTGGGCACCGGTCTTCGGATCGGGTCGTGCTCACTTACGAAGATTAGCTAGTCCGCAAGGACAGAAAGAACAGGAAGCAAGCCGATGCGCTCCGGAGTGATCGCACAAAAGGTCGGGATGACGCGGGTCTTTACGGAGGCCGGCGAACATATCCCCGTGACCGTGCTGAAGCTCGGCAATTGCCAGGTCGTAGGCCACCGTACCGAAGAGAAGAACGGTTACGTCGCGCTCCAGCTCGGTTCTGGCAGCCGCAAGACCGTTTACATGCCCAAGGCGGAGCGCGGCCAGTTCGCGGTCGCCAAGGTCGAGCCGAAGCGGCGGGTCGAGGAATTCCGCGTCTCGCAGGACGCGATGATCCCGGTCGGCGCCGAGATCCTTGCGGATCACTTCGTCGTCGGTCAGTTCGTCGACGTCACCGGCACCTCGGTCGGTAAGGGGTTCGCCGGCGGCATGAAGCGCTGGAACTTCGGCGGTCTGCGCGCCACACACGGCGTGTCGGTCTCGCACCGTTCGATCGGCTCGACCGGCGGTCGTCAGGACCCCGGCAAGACCTGGAAGAACAAGAAGATGCCCGGCCACATGGGTGTCGACCGCATCACCACGCTCAACCTTCGCGTCGTCCAGACCGATGTCGAGCGCGGCCTGATCCTCGTCGAAGGTGCCGTTCCCGGCTCCAAGGGCGGCTGGATTCGCGTGCGCGACGCCGTCAAGAAGCCGTTGCCGAAGGAAGCTCCGAAGCCCGGCAAGTTCAAGGTTGCTGGCGACGCGGACGCCGCTCCGGCTGCGCAGGAGGCGTGAGATGGAATTGAAGGTCACCACCCTCGAAGGTAAGGAAGCCGGCTCGGTCCAGCTCTCCGACACCATTTTCGGCCTCGAGCCGCGCCAGGACATCATTGCACGTTGCGTGCAGTGGCAGCTCAACAAGCGCCAGGCCGGTACGCACAAGGCCAAGGGCCGCGCCGAGATCTGGCGCACCGGCAAGAAGATGTACAAGCAGAAGGGCACCGGCGGTGCTCGTCACGGCTCGGCCCGCGTGCCGCAGTTCCGCGGCGGCGGTCGTGCCTTCGGTCCGGTGGTGCGTTCGCACGCCACCGACCTGCCGAAGAAGGTCCGCGCGCTCGCTCTGAAGCATGCGCTCTCGGCCAAGGCCAAGGACGGCGATCTCGTCGTGATCGACAAGGCCGCGCTGGAAGCCGCCAAGACCAAGGCGCTGCTCGGTCACTTCTCGGGTCTGGGCTTGACCAACGCGCTGATCATCGACGGTGCCGAGCTCAACAACGGTTTTGCCGCTGCGGCCCGCAACATCCCGAACATGGACGTGCTGCCGATCCAGGGCATCAACGTCTACGACATCCTGCGCCGTCAGAAGCTCGTTCTGACCAAGGCCGCCATCGATGCGCTGGAGGCGCGCTTCAAATGACGAAGAACATCGAGGCTCGCCACTACGACGTGATCGTCGCGCCGGTCGTGACCGAGAAGGCGACGATCGCCTCCGAGCACAACAAGGTGCTGTTCAAGGTCGCGGCGAAGGCGACCAAGCCGCAGATCAAGGAAGCGATCGAGAAGCTGTTCGACGTCAAGGTCAAGAGCGTCAACACGCTGGTCCGCAAGGGTAAGACCAAGGTCTTCCGCGGCAATCTCGGCTCGCAGTCGAACACCAAGCGCGCGATCGTGACCCTCGAAGAGGGTCACCGGATCGACGTCACCACCGGTCTGTAAGGTCGTACGACGATGGCACTGAAGAAATTCAACCCCACGACGCCGGGCCAGCGCCAGCTGGTCATGGTCGATCGTTCGGCCCTCTACAAGGGCAAGCCGGTCAAGGCGCTCACCGAGGGCAAGCATTCCTCGGGCGGCCGCAACAACACCGGCCGCATCACCGTGCGCTTCCGTGGCGGCGGTCACAAGAAGACGCTGCGCACCGTCGACTTCAAGCGCGAGAAGGTCGACGTTCCCGCGACCGTCGAGCGGCTCGAGTATGATCCGAACCGCACCGGCTTCATCGCGCTGATCAAGTATCAGGACGGCGAGCAGGCCTACATCCTGGCGCCGCAGCGCCTGGCCGTGGGCGACACCATCGTCGCCGGCAACTACGTCGACGTGAAGCCGGGCAACGTCATGCCGCTGGGCAACATGCCGGTCGGCACGATCATCCACAACATCGAGGTCAAGATCGGGAAGGGCGGCCAGCTCGCCCGTTCCGCCGGCACCTACGCGCAGCTCGTGGGCCGCGACCAGGACTACGTCATCATCCGCCTGAATTCGGGCGAGCAGCGCCTGGTGCACGGCCGTTGCCGCGGCACGATCGGCGCGGTGTCGAACCCGGATCACATGAACACCTCGATCGGCAAGGCCGGTCGCAAGCGTTGGATGGGCCGCCGCCCGCACAACCGCGGTGTCGCGATGAACCCGATCGACCATCCGCACGGCGGTGGTGAAGGTCGTACCTCGGGCGGCCGCCACCCGGTCACGCCGTGGGGCAAGCCGACCAAGGGCAAGAAGACCCGCACCAACAAGTCGACCAACAAATTCATTCTCCTAAGCCGCCACAAGCGGAAGAAGTAAGGAACGCCGGACATGGTTCGTTCAGTCTGGAAAGGCCCGTTCGTCGAGGGTTCTCTGCTCAAGAAGGCAGATGCCGCGCGCGCGTCCGGCCGTCACGACGTCATCAAGATCTGGAGCCGTCGCTCGACGATCCTGCCGCAGTTCGTCGGCCTGACCTTCGGCGTTTACAACGGTCAGAAGCACGTGCCGGTGGCCGTCAACGAGGAAATGGTCGGTCACAAGTTCGGCGAGTTCTCGCCGACCCGGACCTTCCATGGCCACTCCGGCGACAAGAAAGCCAAGAAGGCTTGAGGATTAAACGATGAGCAAACCTAAGCGCGAACGGAGCCTCGCCGACAACGAGGCCAAGGCGGTCGCCCGGATGCTGCGGGTGAGCCCGCAGAAGCTCAACCTGGTCGCCCAGCTCATTCGCGGCCGGAAGGCTGCTGCTGCGCTCGCCGATCTGCAGTTTTCGCGCAAGCGGATCGCGGTCGACGTCAAGAAGTGCCTGGAATCGGCCATCGCCAATGCCGAGAACAACCACGACCTCGACGTCGATGATCTCGTCGTGGCGCAGGCCTTCGTCGGCAACGGTCTCGTGATGAAGCGCTTCGCCGCTCGCGGCCGTGGCCGCTCGGGCCGGGTCTACAAACCATTTTCGCAGCTGACGATCATCGTTCGTCAGGTCGAAGCTGAAGCCGCCGCTTAAGGGCGCAGGAGAACACGATGGGTCAAAAGATCAATCCGATCGGTCTGCGCCTCGGCATCAACCGTACCTGGGATTCCCGCTGGTTCGCCGGCAAGCAGGAATACGGCAAGCTGCTGCACGAGGACGTCAAGATCCGTGAGATCCTGCACAAGGAGCTCAAGCAGGCGGCCGTCGCCCGCATCGTGATCGAGCGTCCGCACAAGAAGTGCCGCGTCACCATCCACTCGGCCCGTCCGGGCGTGGTGATCGGCAAGAAGGGCGCCGACATTGACAAGCTGCGCAAGCGGGTCGCGGACATCACCTCGTCCGACGTCGTCATCAACATCGTCGAAATCCGCAAGCCGGAGCTCGATGCGACGCTGGTGGCCGAATCGATCGCCCAGCAGCTGGAGCGCCGCGTGGCGTTCCGCCGGGCCATGAAGCGCGCCGTGCAGTCGGCGATGCGTCTCGGCGCGGAGGGCATCCGCATCAACTGCTCGGGTCGTCTGGGCGGTGCGGAAATCGCGCGTATGGAATGGTACCGCGAAGGTCGCGTGCCGCTGCACACGCTGCGCGCCGACATCGACTACGGCGTTGCGACCGCGTTCACGACCTTCGGCACCTGCGGCGTCAAGGTCTGGATCTTCAAGGGCGAGATCCTCGAGCACGATCCGATGGCCCAGGACAAGAGAATGGCCGAAGGCGAGACGGGCGGTAGTGGTGATCGTGGTGGCCGTCAGCGCCGCGACACGGCTGCAGCCTAAAGCCGCACAGGAATTTGAGGGCTCAAAGCCATGATGCAACCTAAGAAAACGAAGTTCCGGAAGGCGCACAAGGGCCGCATCCACGGCGTTGCGTCTTCGGGCGCGACGTTGGCGTTCGGCCAGTTCGGCCTGAAGGCGACCGAGCCTGAGCGCGTCACCGCGCGCCAGATCGAAGCCGCTCGCCGCGCGCTGACCCGCCACATGAAGCGCGCCGGCCGCGTCTGGATCCGCGTGTTCCCGGACGTTCCGGTGTCGAAGAAGCCGGCCGAAGTCCGCATGGGCTCCGGCAAGGGTTCGCCGGAATTGTGGGTCGCGCGCGTCAAGCCGGGCCGGGTGCTGTTCGAGATCGACGGCGTCAACACCCAGACGGCGCGTGAGGCGCTGACCCTGGCGGCCGCCAAGCTGCCGATCAAGACGCGCTTCGTCGAGCGCATTGCGGAGTAATGGCCATGGCCCAGATGAAGATCGAAGACATCCGCGCGATGAGCCCCGACCAGCAGGATGACGCCATCCTGAACCTGAAGAAGGAGCGCTTCAACCTGCGCTTCCAGCGCGCCACCGGGCAGCTCGAGAACACCTCGCGCCTGCGCGAGGCCCGCCGTGACATCGCCCGGATCAAGACTGTCGCCGCGCAGACGCGCGCCAAGAAGAAGTAAGAGGCTTACGAAGATGCCGAAACGTACTTTGCAGGGCGTGGTCGTCAGCGACAAGCAGGCCAAGACCATCGTGGTGCGCGTCGACCGCCGCTTCACGCACCCGATCTACAAGAAGACGATCCGCCGTTCGAAGAACTACCACGCGCACGACGAGAGCAACGAGTTCAAGCCGGGCGACATGGTGTGGATCGAGGAATCGAAGCCGATTTCGAAATTGAAGCGCTGGGTCGTGATCCGGGGCGAGCACAAGAAAAGCGCCTGATCTGTTGGCTTTAGCCGACTGACTTCAGGGAAATGTTGAGCGCCGGCTGGGCTGGCGCAAAGAGAAGAGGACGAGGTGCATCAATGATTCAGATGCAGACCAACCTCGACGTGGCCGACAATTCTGGCGCACGCCGTGTCATGTGTATCAAGGTGCTCGGAGGCTCCAAGCGCCGCTACGCCACGATCGGCGACATCATCGTCGTCTCGATCAAGGAAGCGATTCCGCGTGGCAAGGTGAAGAAGGGCGACGTGATGAAGGCCGTCGTGGTGCGCGTCCGCAAGGACATCCGCCGCGCCGACGGTTCGGTCATCCGCTTCGACCGCAACGCCGCCGTTCTGATCAACAATCAGTCCGAGCCGGTCGGCACCCGTATCTTCGGGCCCGTGCCGCGCGAGCTGCGCGCCAAGAACCACATGAAGATCATCTCGCTCGCGCCGGAGGTGCTGTGATGGCTGCGAAGATCCGCAAGGGCGACAAGGTCGTCGTGCTGACCGGTCGCGACAAGGGCCGGACCGGCGAAGTGTTCGAGGTGCGTCCCGACGCCGGCACGGCGCTGGTGCGCGGCATCAACATGGTCAAGCGTCACCAGAAGCAGACGCAGGCCCAGGAGGGCGGCATCATCTCCAAGGAGTCGCCGATCCAACTGTCCAACATCGCGTATGTCGGCAAGGACGGAAAGCCGACCCGCGTCGGATTCAAGATTCTGGCGGACGGCAAGAAGGTCCGCATCGCCAAGAGCTCGGGAGCTGAGATCGATGGCTGAGGCCGCTTACACCCCGCGCCTGCGCGCGGAATACGACGCGAATATCCGCACGGCTCTGACCGAGAAGTTCGGTTATGAGAACGTCATGCAGGTTCCGCGCCTGGACAAGGTCGTGCTGAACATGGGCGTCGGCGACAGCGTCAACGACCGCAAGAAGGCCGAGACCGCCGCTGCCGAATTGACCCAGATCGCCGGCCAGAAGGCGATCGTGACCTATTCGCGGGTCGCGATCGCGACCTTCAAGCTGCGCGAGAACCAGCCGATCGGCTGCAAGGTCACGCTGCGCAAGGCCCGGATGTACGAGTTCATCGATCGCCTGGTCACGGTCGCGCTGCCGCGCGTCCGCGACTTCCGCGGCCTGAACCCGAAGAGCTTCGACGGCCGCGGCAATTACTCGCTCGGCATCAAGGAGCACATCATTTTCCCCGAGATCGACTTCGACAAGGTCACGGAAGCCCGCGGCATGGACATCACCGTCTGCACCACGGCCAAGACCGACGAAGAGGCGAGGGCCTTGTTGACCGCTTTCAATTTCCCGTTCCGGCAGTGAGACGCTGACCTAAAGCCTCTCAAACGCGGATACCCAGGAGCCAAGCATGGCAAAGAAGAGTTCAGTCGAGAAGAACAACCGGCGCAAGCGGATGGTGAAGAACGCCGCCGCCAAGCGCGAGCGGTTGAAGGCGATCATCGCCGACAAGACGCTGCCGATGGAGGAGCGGTTCGCCGCGACCCTGAAGCTGGCGGAAATGCCGCGCAATTCGTCGGCGACCCGCATCCGCCTGCGTTGCGAGCTGTCGGGCCGTCCGCGCTCGAACTACCGCAAGAACAAGCTGTCCCGTATCGCGCTGCGCGAACTTGGCTCCAAGGGCATGGTCCCGGGCCTCGTGAAGTCCAGCTGGTAAGGAGGGTCGTTTAGATGTCGACGCACGATCCAATCAGCGATCTGATCACCCGTATCCGCAATGCGCAGATGCGCTCGAAGAGCAAGGTCTCCACGCCCGGCTCGAAGATGCGCGAGAACGTGCTCGAGGTCCTCAAGACCGAGGGTTACATCCGCGGGTACGCCACGCTCGAGCATTCCTCGGGCCGCAGCGAGATCGAGATCGAGCTGAAGTATTTCGACGGCGAGCCTGTCATCCGCGAGATCGAACGTGTCTCCAAGCCCGGGCGCCGTGTCTACGCCTCGGTGAAGAACCTGCCGCGGGTCAACAACGGGCTCGGCATTTCGGTGTTGTCGACGCCGAAGGGGATCATGGCCGACCACAGCGCGCGCGACGCGAATGTGGGCGGTGAAGTCCTCTTCACGGTGTTCTGAGAAGGATTTTTCATCCATGTCACGTGTTGGCAAAAGGCCTGTGGCGGTGCCGTCGGGTGTTACCGCGACCGTCGATGGGCAGACCGTCAAGATGAAGGGGCCGAAGGGCCAGCTTCAGTTCGTCGTCCATGACGACGTCGAGGTGAAGCTCGAGAGCGGCCAGATCAAGGTTCAGCCGCGCTTCGAGACCAATCGCGCGCGTGCGCTTTACGGGACCGCTCGCGCCCAGGTCGCGAATCTGGTCGAAGGCGTCACCAAGGGCTTCGAGAAGAAGCTCGAGATCACCGGCGTCGGTTACCGCGCCGCGATGCAGGGCAAGAACCTGCAGCTCGCGCTCGGTTACAGCCACGACGTGGTCTACGCGATCCCGGAAGGGATCACGATCGCGGTGCCGAAGCCGACCGAGATCACGGTGTCGGGCAGCGACATCCAGCGTGTCGGCCAGGTCGCGGCCGAGATCCGCAGCTATCGCCCGCCGGAGCCCTACAAGGGCAAGGGCGTGAAGTATGTTGGCGAATTCATCTTCCGCAAGGAAGGCAAGAAGAAGTAACGGAGCCGGTCATGTCCAAAGCCAAGGTTACCAATGCCCGGCGCAAGCGGAGTGTGCGGCTGAAGCTGCGCCGCTCCGGTGGTGGTCGTCCGCGTCTGTCGGTGTTCCGCTCGTCCAAGCACATCTACGCCCAGGTCATCGACGACCTGAAGGGCGAGACGCTGGCCTCTGCCTCCTCGCTCGAGAAGTCGATGCGCGACGGCGGCAAGACCGGCGCCGACATCGATGCGGCGAAGGCGGTCGGCAAGCTGCTGGCCGAGCGCGCCGCCGAGAAGGGTGTCAAGGAAGTCGTGTTCGATCGCGGCAGCTACCTCTATCACGGGCGCGTCAAGGCTCTTGCCGACGCTGCGCGTGAGAGTGGGCTGAGCTTCTAACGGAATTTGAGGATTGAGGCGTAAGCCTCTGAAGGATTGGAAAAACCATGGCAGCTGAACGCGAACAACGTGGTGGACGCGATCAACGCGGCGGCGGACGTGAACGCAGGGAGCGCGAGGAGCGCGACAGCGAGTTCGTCGACAAGCTCGTCCACATCAATCGCGTGGCCAAGGTCGTCAAGGGCGGCAAGCGCTTCGGTTTCGCAGCGCTGGTTGTGATCGGCGACCAGAAGGGCCGCGCCGGCTTCGGTCACGGCAAGGCGCGCGAAGTGCCCGAGGCGATCCGCAAGGCCACCGAATCTGCCAAGCGCAACCTGACCCGCGTGTCGCTGCGCGAGGGCCGCACGCTGCATCACGACATCGCCGGCCGTCATGGCGCGGGCCGCGTCTACCTGCGCGCGGCGCCGGCCGGTACCGGCATCATCGCCGGCGGTCCGATGCGCGCCGTGTTCGAGACGCTCGGCGTCCAGGACGTGGTGGCGAAGTCGATCGGCTCGTCGAACCCCTACAACATGGTTCGTGCGACCTTCGACGCGCTGAAGCACCAGGACTCGCCGCGCTCGGTCGCTGCCCGCCGCAATATCAAGGTGTCCACCCTCCAGTCCCGCCGTATCGGTGGCGACGCCGAGGCGGCTGCCGACTAACGGAAGCTTTTCGGAGTAGACTCCCATGGCCAAGGCCGCAAAGACGATCAAGCTCGAGCAGACTGGCAGCGCGATCCGCCGCCATCACTCGCAGCGCTCGACGCTGATCGGGCTCAAGCTCAACAAGATCGGCCGCACCAGCGAACTGCCCGATACCCCGGCGGTTCGTGGCATGATCGAGAAGGTTCACCATCTCGTCCGCATCGTCGACGAGAAGTAAGCAAAGGCGCACGATCCCGAACAGCGGGCTACCCGTTTTCGGCGAAGATCAGGCGCAAGACACAAGGAGAAGGGCGATGAAGCTCAGCGATATCGCCGACAACGCCGGCTCGCGCAAGAAGCGTATGCGCGTCGGCCGCGGCATCGGTTCGGGCAAGGGCAAGCAGTCCGGCCGCGGCGGCAAGGGCCAGACCGCGCGGTCCGGCGTGCGCATCAAGGGTTTCGAAGGCGGCCAGATGCCGATGCATCGCCGTCTGCCCAAGCGCGGCTTCAACAACATCTTCCGCGTCGAGTTCGCCGAGATCAATCTCGATCGGCTCCAGGAAGCGGTCGATGCCAAGAAGATCGACGCCGGCAGCGTCGTGAACGTCGAGGCCCTGGTGAAGGGCGGCGTGCTGCGCCGCGCCAAGGGCGGCCTGCGGTTGCTCGGCCGTGGCGAGCTCAAGTCCAAGCTCAACATCGAAGTCCACGGCGCCAGCAAGACCGCGATCGAAGCGGTCGAGAAGGCCGGCGGATCGGTGAAGATTCTCGCCCCTGCCAAGGAAGAAGGCGAGGCGGCGTAACAACTGCGTCATCGGCCCGCGGCGCGCGGGCCTTTACGTATGTGGGACGATGGACTTATCGAAGCCGAGCCCCAGATAATGTCCGGTGTCCGGTATAATGTAGCCCGGCCGCGGGCATGACGGCGCGATAGGCGGCGGGAGAAAGTCCAAGATGGCCTCTGCAGCGGAACAACTGGCAGCCAATCTCAATTTCAGTGCGTTCGCCAAGGCCGACGAACTGAAGAAGCGCATCTGGTTCACCCTGGGTGCGCTGCTCGTTTATCGGCTCGGGACCTACATTCCGCTGCCCGGCATCGACCCGAGTGCCTGGGAACAGGTGTTCCGCTCGCAGGCCGGCGGCATCCTCGGCATGTTCAACATGTTCGCGGGCGGTGGCATCAACCGCATGGCGATCTTCGCGCTGAACATCATGCCGTATATCTCGGCCTCGATCATCATCCAGCTTCTCACCACCGTCTCGCCGCAGCTCGAGGCGCTGAAGAAGGAAGGCGAAGCCGGCCGCAAGACGCTGAATCAGTATACCCGCTTTCTCACGGTGATTTTGGCCGCGTTCCAGTCCTACGGCATCGCGGTAGGACTTCAGGGCGCCGGCAATGTCGTCAGCGAGCCCGGATTGTTCTTCCTGCTCTCGACCTCTGTCACGCTGACCGGCGGCACCATGTTCCTGATGTGGCTGGGCGAGCAGATCACCTCGCGCGGCATCGGCAACGGCATCTCGCTGATCATTCTCGCGGGCATCGTCGCCGAGCTGCCCGCCGCGCTCGCCAACATGCTCGAGCTCGGCCGTCAGGGCGCGATGTCGACCGGCCTGATTCTGGTCGTCATCATCATGGCCGTCGCCGTGATCGCCTTCATCGTGTTCATGGAGCGCGCGCAGCGCCGCCTCCTGATCCAGTATCCGAAGCGCCAGGTCGGCAACAAGATGTTCGAGGGCCAGTCCTCGCATCTGCCGCTCAAGCTCAACACTTCCGGTGTGATCCCGCCAATCTTCGCGTCCTCGCTGCTGCTGCTGCCGACGACGGTCGCGAATTTCAACGCCGGCAGTGGGCCGGAATGGTTCCAGTGGATCACCACCCAGCTCGGTCACGGCCGTCCGCTGTTCCTGTTCATGTATCTGGCGCTTATCGTGTTCTTCGCCTTCTTCTACACCGCGATCGTGTTCAACCCGACCGAGACCGCGGACAATCTGAAGAAGCACGGCGGCTTCATTCCGGGCATCCGGCCCGGCGAGCGCACCGCGGAATATATCGACTATGTGCTCTCGCGCATCACCGTGCTCGGCGCGATCTATCTGGCGATCGTCTGCTTGATCCCGGAGATCCTGATCTCCTATGCCTCGGTGCCGTTCTACTTCGGCGGCACCTCGCTGCTGATCGTCGTCAGCGTCACCATGGATACGGTGGCACAGGTGCAGGGCTATCTGCTGGCGCACCAGTATGAAGGCCTGATCCGGAAGTCGAAGCTGCGCGGCCGCCGCCGCTAAAGGCGTGCTCTGAAGGCGGCGCGACCGCGCCGCCGATTCGCCGCGCGAGCAGCGCGCGGCCCCTGAGGCGATCGTTCGGTCGCTTCGGCAGAGCTGCTCCCACTGGCTCTGCAATCACTGATTTCAAAGCCCTTCTTGGCGTCCACCCATCTGCTCCTCTATGGTAGGGTAGCGGTGCAGCGCCGATTGTGGTTTGCACTGTTCGCGATTTTTCAAACACAGGTGCGCGACGTATCGCTCACCAATCCGGGGGGCGTACGCCGATGAGAATTATACTTCTGGGACCGCCGGGGTCGGGCAAGGGGACGCAGGCGCAGCTGCTGGTGCAGCGCTACGGCATCGTCCAGCTCTCGACCGGCGATATGCTGCGTGCCGCGGTTGCGGCCGGAACGCCGGTCGGGCTGAAGGCCAAGGAGATCATGGCCAGCGGCGGCCTCGTGCCCGACGAGGTCGTGGTCGGAATCATCTCCGATCGCATCGATCAGCCGGATGCCCAGAATGGTTTCATCCTCGACGGCTTCCCGCGCACCGTGCCGCAGGCCGAGGCGCTGGACGAGCTGCTCAAGGACAAGCGCCTCAAGCTGGACGCCGTGATCGAGCTCCGCGTCAACGAGAGCGCGCTCCTGCACCGTGTCGAGACCCGCGTCGCCCAGATGCGGGAGCGCGGCGAGGAGGTCCGGCTCGACGACACGCCGGAGGTCCTGACCAAGCGGTTAGCCAGCTACCGCAGCCAGACGGAACCGCTGATTCACTACTATTCCGAGCGCCGGAAGCTCTCCACCATCGACGGCATGATGGCCATCGACGAGGTCACCCGCGCCATCGATCGCCAGCTCCAGGCATTGGGCGCGGCTGGCGCCAAGATGCAGGCCAAGGAAGCCACCAAGGCAAAGACCAGGAGCGCGGCCAAGGCCGCCCCGGCCAAAAAGACCAAGGCGGCGAAGAAATCGGCCAAGAAGGCGGTGAAAGCAGCCAAAAAGGCCGCCAAACCAGCCAAATCCGTCAAAAAGGCGGCCAAGAAGACCGTCAAGCGTTCCAAGACAGCAGCAAGGAAGACCGTCAAGAAGACGGTCAAGAAGGCCACCAAGAAGGCCGCCAAAAAGGCGGTCAAAAAGGGTGCCAGGAAGGCTGCAAAAAAGGTCACGAAAAAGCGAGCCAAGCGCTAGCAGCGGTTGACGAAAGCCCCCGGAATCCCCTAATAAGCCCCGCATCCAAGTCGGATAGTTTCAGACGATGCCGGGCCCCAGGAAGACCGGGGGAGGGCGTCGTGTTCGCGTTTGTGAACACCTGCCCGAGAACACAAGCACTTAAAGCCCGATCCTGACGAGGATCGGCAACAGGAGAGAAGGCCGTGGCCCGTATTGCCGGCGTGAACATTCCCACCAACAAGCGCGTGCTGATCGCGCTCCAGTACATCCATGGCATCGGTCAGAAGATCGCCGGTGAGATCCTGGAGAAGGTGAAGATCCCCGTGGATCGTCGCGTCAATCAGCTCAGCGACGCTGAAGTGCTCCAGATCCGCGAAGTGATCGACCGCGACTATCTCGTCGAGGGCGACCTGCGCCGCGAGGTCGGTATCAACATCAAGCGTCTGATGGACCTCGGCTGCTATCGCGGTCTGCGTCATCGTCGCGGTCTGCCGGTGCGCGGCCAGCGCACCCACACCAATGCGCGCACGCGCAAGGGTCCGGCGAAAGCCATCGCCGGCAAGAAGAAGTAAGTTTTCGAATCTAGTCGCGGCGTGCGGCGAACCGGGGATGCCCGTTCGCCGCGCGCCTTTCGTTCCACAGGTGTAGCCGCTGGCATTACGGCGGCGTTTGAGATCTTCAGGAAAGGGACTCAATGGGCAAGGAAGCCACCCGCGTTCGTCGTCGTGAGCGCAAGAACATCGCCTCCGGCGTCGCGCATGTGAACTCGTCGTTCAACAACACGACCATCACCATCACCGACGCGCAGGGCAACACGATTGCCTGGTCCTCCGCCGGCACGATGGGCTTCAAGGGCTCGCGCAAGTCGACCCCGTACGCCGCGCAGGTTGCCGCCGAGGACGTGTCCAAGAAGGCGCAGGAGCACGGCATGCGCACGCTGGAAGTCGAAGTCGCCGGTCCCGGTTCGGGCCGCGAATCGGCGCTCCGCGCGCTTCAGGCCGCCGGCTTCACCGTCACCTCGATCCGCGACGTGACCACGATCCCGCACAACGGTTGCCGTCCGCGCAAGCGTCGTCGCGTTTGATTTTTACGAGTTGCGGGCGCATCGGCGCCCGCAATGACTTTGCAAGAAGCCGCGGGTGCGACCTGCGGCCTTTCTCCAACGCCAGTGTCTGCAATGGCAGTTCGACTGGCCTGTATGGGTGAAACAGTGACGATCCAGAAAAATTGGCAAGAACTGATTCGGCCGAACAAGCTCCAGGTTACGCCCGGCAGCGACTCCTCGCGTTTCGCGACGATCGTCGCCGAGCCGCTCGAGCGTGGCTTCGGCCAGACGCTCGGCAATGCGCTGCGCCGCATCCTGCTCTCCTCGCTTCAGGGCGCGGCGGTGCAGTCGGTGCACATTGACGGCGTGCTGCACGAGTTCTCCTCGATCGCGGGCGTCCGTGAGGACGTCACCGACATCGTGCTCAACATCAAGGACATCTCGATCAAGATGCAGGGCGAAGGCCCCAAGCGCATGGTCGTGAAGAAGCAGGGCCCCGGCGTCGTCACCGCCGGTGACATCCAGACCGTCGGCGACGTCGTCGTGCTCAACCCGGACCTGCAGATCTGCACCCTCGACGAGGGCGCCGAGATCCGCATGGAGTTCACGGTCGCCACCGGCAAGGGCTACGTGCCCGCCGAGCGCAACCGTCCCGAGGATGCGCCGATCGGCCTGATTCCGGTCGACAGCCTGTACTCGCCGGTCCGCAAGGTCTCCTACAAGGTCGAGAACACCCGCGAGGGCCAGATCCTCGACTACGACAAGCTGACCATGACGATCGAGACCAACGGCGCCATCTCGCCGGATGACTCGGTGGCCTACGCTGCCCGCATCCTGCAGGACCAGCTCAACGTCTTCGTCAACTTCGAAGAGCCGCGCAAGGAAGTCGCCCAGGAGATCATCCCGGACCTCGCCTTCAACCCGGCCTTCCTCAAGAAGGTGGACGAGCTCGAGCTGTCGGTGCGTTCGGCCAACTGCCTGAAGAACGACAACATCGTCTATATCGGCGACCTCGTGCAGAAGAGCGAAGCGGAAATGCTCCGCACCCCGAACTTCGGCCGCAAGTCGCTGAACGAGATCAAGGAAGTGCTGGCCCAGATGGGTCTGCATCTCGGCATGGAAGTGCCGGGCTGGCCGCCGGAGAACATCGACGAGCTCGCCAAGCGCTTCGAGGATCATTACTGAGCGAATGGCGAGCAGGGAGTGGCGAATAGGGGAAGAAGATCTATTCGCTACTCACCATCGCCACTCGCTGACTTGGGCGAACGCAGGAAGCCCACCTGAAACCAGTCGCTGAACCACCGCGACACAATCGAGAAGGACTACTCACATGCGTCACGGCAAGGTTCATCGGAAGCTCAACCGCACGGCCGAGCACCGCAAGGCGATGTTCGCCAACATGGCGGCCGCGCTGATCAAGCACGAGCAGATCGTCACCACGCTGCCGAAGGCCAAGGAGCTCCGTCCGATCGTCGAGAAGCTCGTCACTCTCGGCAAGAAGGGCGGTCTGTCGCTGCGCCGCCAGGCGATCTCGGAGCTGCGCGACGTCGACATGGTCAAGAAGCTCTTCGACACGCTGGCGACCCGCTACAAGGACCGCCAGGGCGGCTACACCCGCATCATCAAGGCCGGCTTCCGCTACGGCGACAACGCCGCGATGGCCGTGATCGAGTTCGTCGATCGCGACGTCGATGCCAAGGGCCAGGATTCAGGCCCGGTGCAGGAAAAGGAAGCCGAGGCGGCGTAAGCCACTCAGCGGATATGGATTGAAGACGGCGCCCTCGGGCGCCGTTTTTGTGTCTGGGACCGGCGCAGATGCGCGGGACTGACTATTCCTCCTTGATCCCCGCTTTTTGCGCGATGTCCTTCATGTCGGCGGTCTCCTTGCCGATCGCTCCCGCCCAATCGCTGTAGCGCGCGAAGCCGGGCTCGAAGCCGACCTTGGCGAAGCGCTCGGCCACGGCGGGATTTTTGATCGTCTCCTCCAGCGTTGCCGAGAGCTTGTCGCGAACGGCCGGCGGCAGGCCCTTGGGAGCGACCACGGCGCCCCACGAGGCGAAGTCGATGTTGCCATAGCCGAGCTCGGCGAGTGTCGGCACGTCAGGCAGGAACGGCGTGCGCTTGGCCGAGAACGCCGCGAGCACCTTGACGGTACCCGCCTCGACCTGCGGCTTGACCGCGATCACCGTGTCGACGTGGTACTGGATGTGCTTGCCGATGAGGTCGTTCATCGCCGGCGCGCTGCCCTTGTAGGGCAGGTGGACCATCTTGATCCCGGCCGCCGATTTGAACAATTCGCCGGCAAAGTGCGAGACGGTCGCGACGCCGAAGGATGCCAGCGAGAGCTTGTCGGGATTGGCCTTGGCTTCAGCGACGAGCGCAGCCACGTCCTTGACCGGATTGTCCTTGTAGGTGACCAGCACCAGCGTGATCTTGCCGACCTGGCCGAGCGGCTCGAAATCCTTGGCCGCGTCGTAAGGCACGGTTTCCTTGACGGCTGCCGGCAGCGTGAAGCTCGAGTTCGAGCTGAAGAACAGGGTGTATCCGTCCGGCGCCGCTCGCGCGACTTCCTTGGCCGCAATCGTGGTGCCGCCGCCGGGGCGGTTGATGATGATCACGGGCTTGCCGAGCCGCGTCTCCAGCTCGCCGCCGATGATGCGCGCCACCACGTCGGAGGCGCCGCCGGGCGGGAAGGGGACGATCAATTGCAGGGCCTTGTCCGGATAGACCGCTTGCGCTGGCGCGAGCGAATTGCTGCCCATCAGGCCGAGCAACCCGAGCGCAACAGTGAGGGCGGTTCTCTTCATCGCTTGGTCCTTCCGTGTTCGCATGAGCGAAGATGCTCGGGTTCCGGTTTAGCAATAATCATTCCACCTGCGGTCGAGCCGGGCGCGGGACCCATTGCTGCCGGAACGGCGTCCGAGCGTCTCACTGATTGGTGAGCTCCGATTGCGGGCCGGTCCACCGCGACCGATATCCCCGTCATCGATCTGATGGAGATATGACATGAACATCGACCTTTCCGGAAAAACCGCGCTGGTGACCGGCTCGACCGCCGGCATCGGCCAGGCCATCGCCAAAGGCCTGGCGGCCTCCGGCGCCAGCGTCGTGATCAACGGCCGCGGCCAGGACAAGGTCGATGCCGCCGTGCGCAAGCTGGAAGGGACGGGCGCCAGGGTCCGCGGCATCGCCGCCGACGTCTCGACCGCCTCGGGTTGCAAGGCGCTCGTTGCGGCGCTGCCGGACGTCGACATCCTCGTCAACAATGCCGGCATCTTCGAGCCCAAGGACTTCTTCGACATTCCCGATGAGGACTGGAGCCGCTTCTTCGAGGTCAACGTCATGAGCGGCGTGCGGTTGTCGCGGGCCTACATGAAGGGCATGCTCCAGCGCAATTGGGGCCGCATCGTCTTCATCTCCTCGGAGTCCGGCCTCAACATTCCCGTCGAGATGATCCATTACGGCATGACCAAGACGGCGCAGCTGTCGGTCGCCCGCGGCCTGGCGCAGCTCACCCGCGGCACGGGTGTCACCGTCAATTCCGTGCTGCCGGGCCCGACCATGTCGGAGGGCGTCGAAACTTTCGTGAAGGATCTCGCCAGGCAGAACGGCCAGTCGGTGGACGAGGCCGCCACCAATTTCGTCAAGCAGCATCGCCCGAGCTCGCTGCTCCAGCGCTTTGCCAGCGTCGACGAGATCGCCAACATGGTGGTCTACGTCGCCTCGAAGCAGGCATCCGCCACCAACGGCGCTGCGCTGCGCGCAGAAGGCGGCATCGTCAACACCATTGCCTGAGGCCGCGCATGACGGCCTATGTGGTCTCCGAAGTCGAGATGCGCGACGCGGGCGGATTCGAAGCCTATCGCACGCTCGCCGCAAAGACGATCGCGCTCTACGGCGGACGCTATCTCGTCCGCGGCGGCAAGGCCGAGCTTGCCGAAGGTAACCTCCCGGCGAAGGCGATCGTCATTGTCGAATTTCCGTCGATGGCGAGGCTGAAGGAATGGTACGCCTCGCCGGAATATGCCGAGGCGCTGAAGTTGCGCCAGACAGCGCTCGAGAGGCGGCTGCTGTTCGTCGAGGGCGTGCCGGAAGCGTGACTGCCGTAGGGTGGGCAAAGCGAAGCGTGCCCACGCACTTCTTGCGGCCGAGTGAGCTGGTGGGCGCGGCGCAAGTGCGCCTTTGCCCACCCTGCGAAGCCTTCGCCTACCACCCCTCCAGCACGATCTTGCCGCGCGATTTGCCGCTTTCCAGCAGCGCATGCGCGCGCTTGAGGTTGGCGGCGTTGATCGTGCCGAAGGTCTGGTCGAGCGTGGTGCGCAGCACGCCCTTGTCGATGAGGTCGGCGACGTCGTTCAGCAGATGATGCTGCGCGATCATGTCCGACGTCTGGAACGAGGAGCGCGTGAACATCGATTCCCAGTGCACCGAGATTGCCTTGCCCTTGAACGTGCTCATGGTGAATTCCGGCGGATCGTCGATCAGGCCGAACCTGCCCTGCGGCGCCATGAAGTCCGCGATCGCCTTGTAGTGCTGATCGGTGAAGGTGAGGCTCGCCACCAGCGCGACCGGCGGCAGCTTGAGCTTCTCGATCTGCTCCTTCATCGGCTTGCCGTGGTCGATCACGGCATGCGCGCCGAGCTCGAGGCACCATGTCCGCGATTCCGGCCGCGTCGCGGTGGCGAGCACCGTGAGGCCGGTGAGGCGGCGGGCAAGCTGGATCAGGATCGAGCCGACGCCGCCGGCGCCGCCGGTGATCAGCAGCGTGCGCGGATCGACGCTCTTGCCGGGCACCGCGCCGAGCCGGTCGAACAGCAATTCCCAGGCGGTGATGGAGGTGAGGGGAAGGGCGGCTGCTTGCGCGAAGGACAGGCTCTTCGGCTTGTTGCCGACGATGCGCTCGTCGACCAGATGGAATTCGGCATTGGTGCCCTGGCGCAGGATCGAGCCGGCGTAGAACACCTCGTCGCCCGGCTTGAACAACGTAACCTCGGGCCCGACGGCATCGACCACGCCGGCTGCGTCATAGCCCAGGATCTTGGTCTCGCCCTCGGGCGGGGCTGCGCGCTTGCGCACCTTGTAATCGACCGGATTGGCCGAGATCGCCTTTACGGCGACGCGGATGTCGCGCCCCTTGGGCTCCGGTTTTGCGGTCTCGAAATCGAACAGCGAATCCGCGTCCTCGATCGGAAGCGATTTCTTGTAGCCGACGGCCTTCATGGCTTGTCTCCATCAGATGGCATGCTCGCCTGCCGTCCTAACTGTCGCTCTGGCTCCGATTTGGCAAGTACTGTAAATTCGGGGATATAGTCCCTATTTGGATACTATTGGGAAAGACGCATGAAACGGCGCAATTTTGCCCGTCGCCCCGGCTGCGCGGTCGAGGCGACGCTGGACCTGATCGACGGCAAGTGGAAGGGCGTGATCCTCTATCACCTGCAGAGCGGCACGCAGCGCTTCGGCGAATTGCGCCGCCGGATGCCCGGCATCACCCAGCGCATGCTAACAAAGCAGCTGCGCGCTCTGGAGGAGGACAAGCTCGTCATCCGCAGGGTCTATGCCGAGGTGCCGCCGCGCGTGGAGTACTGCCTCTCCGAGCTCGGCGAGAGCCTCAAGCCGGTTATCGACACCCTGAAGACCTGGGGCGAAAGTCATCAGGAGCGGCTGTCCTGCGCGCCTGAGCCGGTGGTGGTGAGGAAGCCGAAGCGCGCGGCGTGAGTTGTAGGAGAAGCGGCGCGTGTTCGGTGTCGTCCCCGCGAAGGCGAGGACCCATAACCCCAGGGTGAGGTTGTGGTGCGCAGCGGCAACTCCGAGTCTTCGCAACCACTTCCGCCTGTGGTTATGGGTCCCGGGTTCGCGCTTCGCGCGCCCCGGGACGACAGCTCTGCCTAGAACGCAAACTGCGTGCGCATCGCGACCGCGTCGAACTTCGAGCCGACATCGGCGGTCGAGACCGGCGAGGCCTGTCGCGACACGGTGCCGTGCAGATAGTCCAGCATGAAGCGGACATTGCCGTTGACGTACCAATTGAGCGCCAGCGTGTAGACGGTCTGCCGGCCGCCGGCGACGCCGGTCGCGGTTGCAAGCTGATCGTTGAGGTCGATCGTCGAGAACCGTCCCGCGATTTCCCACGCGCCCCAGCCGCCGCCGTCGAGCGAGAACGGATGGGCCGGCTTGACGCCATGATAGGCGGCATTTGCCGCATTGTAGGTTCGCCCTTCGCCCGTCAGCACGTAGCCGGCCTGCGCATAGCCGCCCTGGAATTTCAGGCTCGGTGCTCCCACCAGCGGCACGCCGGTGTTGGCGGTGCGGTCGACATTGTACCAGAAGTACTCGCCCTGGACGATGAGGGGTCCGTAGGTCGCCGCTGCCTCCACGCTGTAGACCTGCGCGCCAGAGGCATTGGCGATGGCGCCGGTGGAGATCAGCGTGGTCGGATCGAGGCGCAATTCCGGACGATCGCTGAGCGTGACCGTCTGGGTGTTGGCGATCAGATTGCGCGGCGGCTGAATCAGCCATTGCGCATTGGCGCCGATATGCACGGAGTAGTCCTTTGCGCTGATGGGATTACCGGCCACGCGGGCGACCGCGCCATATTGCTCGCTCGTGCCAGGGGGCGAGACACTCGAGGCGGAGTGGATCGCGCCGGTCGACGGTCCCGTGATGTAGCCGCCGATCCAGAGCTGGTCGTTGTACCAGCGCGCACCGGCTGCGGAACGGAAGTCGCCGGCAGCGATGTTGGTCGCGATCACGCCGGGGGAGGCACGCTCCATGAACATGATGTCGTTGGAGCTGGTGGCCTCGTCCATGGTGTAGGGCAGGTCCATGATGCCGGCCTCGATCGCCATCCGCCCGCCGAACGGTTTCAGGCCGGTATAGCTCAGATAGGCGTTCTCGACGCCGGAGAGGCCGCCGCCCGGCAGCGAGCCTGGCGCGGCGCCGCCAAATCCGTCGGAGGAGCCGCCGAAATCGTAGACCAGCGCGAAGTTCCAGTCGTTGAAGAACTTGCCGGTGACGCCGATGCGCGCACGGCGGACGTTCTGGCCGCTGTCGAGCTTCTGCGGCACGGTCGCCGCCGTGTTGGGGCGATAGTCGTAGCCGCCCACATCCCAGTGCAGGCGGCTGGTGATGCCGACGCAATTGGCCTGGTCGGCGGTGCAGATCGTCGGGCGGTTGTTCGGCATCGTCACGACGACGCCGGATGCCGGGGCCGGCCCCTTGACGGGAATCGCCGCATTGGCGTTGGCAACGACCGCCTTTGCCTCCGAGCGCGCCTCGGCCTTTGCTTCGGTTCTGGCCTTTGCCGCAGCCGCAATGTTCGCGGCGGTTTGACTCTGGAGCTTGTCGAGCTTCTGCTCCAGCAGCTTCAACTGCTGCTTCAGCAGCGCGATCTCCTGCTCGCTGCTGCTTGCTGATTGGGCCTGGGCCTGCGAGGCGGCCAGTGCGCCGGCGAGGCCAATCGCCGTGGCTGCAATTCTTGTCCTGCTCACGTCATCACTCCATCGGTTGGACCAACTTCCCCAAGTCGCGAGCCTAAGAGCGCTCGATGACTGCCCCGCGACGGCAAGCCTCGGTTGCGCTGGTTCCCGCTGATGTAAATTCGTCGCAACCGAATCCGCCGAGAGCGAGCATGCAAGATGATGCGTGTCATGCCAATCGACCCCGCCGGCAAGTTGCTGTTTCGCACGCCTGGCTCGGGCCCGAGCCGTCGGAATGAGGCCGAATATTGCCACCCCGCGCCCTTCTATTGAGGGGCGAACGCGCCTATATTCCGGCGTCTTTTCCAAGAGGTAGGAATGTTTCGATCGATCTGGACCGCCGCCGTCACGGCCTTGTGCATAGCCTTTTCCGCCCAGTTCAATCCGGCCTCAGCGCAGGACCGCCGCGTCCCGTCTTCGCAGGCCGAGCTGCGGCTGTCCTATGCGCCGATCGTGCAGCGCGTTCAGCCGGCCGTCGTCAATGTGTATGCCGCCAAGGTGGTGCAGAATCGCAATCCGCTGCTCGACGATCCGATCTTCCGCCGCTTCTTCGGCGTGCCGGGCCAGCAGCCCGAGCAGGTGCAGCGCTCGCTCGGCTCCGGTGTCATCGTCGATACGTCCGGCCTCGTCGTCACCAACGTCCATGTCATCGAAGGTGCCGACCAGGTGAAGGTGTCGCTGTCGGACAAGCGCGAATTCGAGGCCGAGATCGTGCTGAAGGATTCCCGCACCGATCTTGCGGTGCTGCGCCTGAAGGATTCGAAGGAGAAGTTTCCGGCGCTCGAATTCACCAATTCCGATGAGCTGCTGGTCGGCGACGTCGTGCTGGCGATCGGCAATCCCTTCGGCGTCGGCCAGACCGTGACCCACGGCATCATCTCGGCGCTTGCGCGCACGCAGGTCGGCATCACCGACTACCAGTTCTTCATCCAGACCGATGCGGCGATCAATCCCGGCAATTCCGGCGGTGCGCTGGTCGACATGAATGGCCGGCTCGCCGGCATCAACACCGCGATCTACTCGCGCTCCGGCGGCTCGCAGGGTATCGGCTTTGCAATTCCCGCCAACATGGTGCGCGTCGTCGTCGCCTCCGCCAAGAGCGGCGGCAAGGCGGTGAAGCGGCCATGGTTGGGCGCAAAGTTGCAGGCGGTGACGCCCGAGATCGCCGAGAGCCTCGGCCTGCGCTCGCCGACCGGTGCGCTGGTCGCGAGCGTGGTGTCGGGCGGCCCTGCGGCGAAGGCCGGCCTGAAGTCTTCCGATCTGATCACCGGGATCGACGGCCAGACGGTGGACGATCCCAATGCGTTCGATTATCGCTTCGCCACCCGTCTGCTCGGCGGCACCGCGCAGATCGACGTGCAGCGCGGCGGCAAGCCGCTGAAGCTGACGGTGACGCTGGAGACTGCGCCCGACACGGGCCGCAATGAGCTCGTCGTCACCGCGCGTTCGCCGTTCCAGGGCGCGAAGGTTTCGACCATCACGCCGGCAGTCGCCGACGAGCTGCGTCTGGACGCCGACACCGAAGGCGTCGTGATCACCGAGCTCGCCGGCGACAGCGCGGCTGCGAATGTCGGATTCCAGAAGGGCGACATCATCCTGGCCGTCAACAACCAGAAGATCAGCAAGACCGGAGACCTCGAGAAAGCCGCAGCCGAGCGGGCGCGGATCTGGCGCATTACGCTGGTGCGTGGCGGCCAGCAGATCAACGTCACGCTGGGCGGATGAGTCCGAAGCGACCACAAGAGACGCCAACGCTCTTTGCCGCGGCGGGGCTCGACCACGATGCGCCGCATCCGCTGCCGGATCGCTTGCGCCCGCGCCTGTTGTCGGAGGTCGTCGGCCAGGACCATATCCTCGGCCCCGACGGCGCGCTGACGCGCATGCTGGAGACGCGCACGCTGGGCTCGCTGATATTCTGGGGACCGCCCGGCACCGGCAAGACCACGGTGGCGCGGCTGCTGGCGGATGCGACGGACCTGCATTTCGAGCAGATTTCCGCGGTGTTCTCCGGTGTCGCCGACCTCAAGAAAGCCTTCGACGCGGCGCGCGCCCGCCGCGAGATGGGCAAGGGCACGCTCTTGTTCGTCGACGAGGTCCACAGATTCAACCGTGCCCAGCAGGATTCGTTTCTGCCGGTGATGGAGGACGGCACGGTGGTGATGGTGGGCGCCACCACCGAGAACCCGTCCTTCGAGCTCAACGCCGCGCTTCTGTCGCGCGCGCGCGTCCTGGTGTTTCGCTCGCTCGATGCGGCCGCGATCGAAAAGCTGTTCGCGCACGCCGAGGCGGTCGAGGGCAGAAAGCTGCCGCTCGACGCGGAAGCGCGCGCCGTGCTGGTGCGCATGGCCGATGGCGACGGGCGGGCCTCGCTGACGCTCGCCGAAGAGGTCTGGCGTTCGGCGCGGGCGGACGAGATCTTCAATGCCGCGCAATTGCAGGACATTCTGCAGCGCCGCGCGCCGATCTACGACAAGTCGGCGGACGGCCATTACAATCTGATCTCGGCGCTGCATAAGTCGGTGCGTGGCTCCGATCCCGATGCGGCGCTGTATTATCTCGCGCGGATGCTGGACGCCGGCGAGGACCCGCTGTTCCTGGCCCGCCGCGTCGTGCGCATGGCGGTGGAGGACATCGGACTTGCCGACCCGCAAGGCCTCGTCATCGCCAACGCGGCCAAGGATGCCTTCGACTTTCTCGGCCATCCCGAGGGCGAGCTCGCCATCGCGCAGGCCGTGGTCTATCTCGCCACCGCGCCGAAATCGAACGCGGTCTACACCGCCTTCGGCACGGCGATGCAGGTTGCCAAGCAGGCCGGCTCGCTGCTGCCGCCAAAGCACATCCTCAACTCCCCGACCAAGCTGATGAAGTCGGAAGGCTACGGCGCAGCTTACGAATACGACCACGACACCCCCGAGGCCTTCTCGGGCCAGGACTATTTTCCGGAAGCCCTGGGCCGCCAGACCTTCTACGACCCGCCGGAGCGCGGCTTCGAGCGCGAGATCCGGAAGCGGCTGGATTACTGGGCCAAGCTCAGGAAGGAGCGGGGCGGGAAGACCTAGAACCGGCCATTTCGCCGTGACGACAGCCGGCTTTTAGGCTAGGCAGGCAACCATGAGCCGCCGCATCAAGAGAACCGATCCCAAGCCACGTTCGCGCGACGAGCGCAAGGAGGCGCGCCCGTTCAAGGCGCGCAGCGCCAAGCCCGGGCTGCGCCCAGCCGCAAAGGCCGCCGGCAAGCCGCCGCGCTTTGCGGGCGAACGGGCCGAGCGGCGCCCACCCAAGCGCGAGTTGGAGAGAGCTGAGCCGGCAAAGCCCGCCGAGCCGCTGCTGCCGACCAAGGTGCAGACCGTCAAAGTGACGGCGGACGAGAACAACATGCGTGTCGACCGTTTCCTCGAGGCGCGCTTTCCCGGCCTGTCGTTCTCCCATATCCAGCGCGTCGTCCGCAAAGGCGAGCTGCGCGTCGACGGCAAGCGCGTCGATAGCAAGGACCGCCTCCAGGAGGGGCAGAGCGTCCGCATCCCGCCGTTGAAGCTCGATGCGCCGAAGGCCGTCGGCGAGCTCTCGGACGCGGCGCAGAAGACGCTCAAGGCGCTGAAAGAGATGACGATCTACGAGGACGACGACGTCCTCGTCCTCAACAAGCCGGCTGGCCTTGCCGTGCAGGGCGGCTCGGGCATGACGCGGCACATCGACCAGATGCTCGAGGTGATGCGCGATGCCAAGGGCCAGAAGCCGCGCCTCGTGCACCGCATCGACCGCGAGACGTCGGGCTGCCTCCTGGTCGCCAAGACGCGCTTTGCGGCTTCACATCTCACCGGCGCTTTCCGCTCCCGGTCGGCGCGAAAAGTCTATTGGGCGCTGGTGCCGGGCCTGCCGAAACCGAAGCAGGGCCGCATCTCGACTTTCCTCGCGAAGGAGGAGAGCGAGGACGATACCATCATGCGCATCGCCCAGCACGGCGACGAGGGCGCCAGCCACGCGGTGACTTATTACGCGGTGGTCGAGACCGCCGGCAACAAGCTGACCTGGGTGTCGCTGAAGCCGGTGACGGGCCGCACCCACCAACTGCGCGCCCACATGGCCCATATCGGTCATCCCATCGTCGGCGATCCCAAATATTTCAACATCGAGAATTGGCAATTGCCGGGCGGCCTGCAGAACCGGCTGCATCTGCTCGCGCGCCGCATCGTCATTCCGCATCCGCGCGGCGGCGTGATCGACGCCACCGCGCCGCTGCCGCCGCACATGCAGCAGTCATGGAACCTGCTCGGGCTCGATGCCAGCCGGTTTGATCCGATCGAGAACGCGCCGGAGGAATAGCCGGGTTGAATCGGGGCGGCGGAGGCACGACATGTCGCCCATGACACGGCTCTCGATCAGTCTTGTGGTGTTGGCCGCGCTAGGGGCGGGGCAGGCTGTCCACGCGCAATATGTGCTGCCGGGCGCCTCACGGCTCGCTCCACCGCTGCCGGCGCCGCCACCGCCGCCGAAGATCGAGGTGCCCAAGGTTCCGCAGTTCGACGCACCGCCGCGCTACAACTACCAGCCGCTGCCGCGCAATTCGTTCAGCGACCGCGTCACAAAATGCCTCGACGACGCCGCAGCCGCGGGGCTGGGCCCGGCCGATCGCGGCACGTATGCGCGAAGCTGCGCGAACTAGCAGCACTGATGGACGTCCTGGCGAAGCCATTACGACACAGGTAACGTGACGAACGACAAGGATCGAAAGACCGATGCGCGAATTGTTCGAAGAAGCAGCAAGCCAGCCCCCGCCGGACCCGCGGGAATCGGCGCGCGCGTCCGCGCGCACGCCGCTGCGCAAGCGCTTCTACAAGGAGGCCGGTGTCACTGACGCCGAGGGCGGTTTTGCCATCACGCTCGATGGCAGGCCGATCCGCACGCCGTCCGCCCGCCAGGTGGTGATCCCGGCACGGACGCTCGCCGATGCCGTGGCCGCGGAATGGGCGGCCCAGGGCGAGAGCATCGATCCGGTGAGCATGCCGCTGACGCGGATCGCCAACAGCGTGGTGGAGGGCGTCGTCGACCGCGTTGGGCTGGTCAGCGATGATCTCGCCAAATACTTCGAGTCCGACCTGCTGTTCTATCGCGCCGGCCACCCCGAAGGGCTGGTCGCCCGCGAGGCGGCGCATTGGGACCCCGTGCTGTTCTGGGCGGCGGAGGCGCTGGGGGCGCATTTCATCCTGTCCGAGGGCGTCATGCACGTGAAGCAGCCGGATGAGGCGCTCCGGATCGCACGTGCCGCGCTGCCCGAGGACCCCTGGTCGGTCGCCGCGCTCCATGTGGTGACGACCCTGACCGGTTCGG
Organism: Bradyrhizobium sp. WBOS07; assembly: GCF_024585165.1. Taxonomy (NCBI): domain Bacteria; kingdom Pseudomonadati; phylum Pseudomonadota; class Alphaproteobacteria; order Hyphomicrobiales; family Nitrobacteraceae; genus Bradyrhizobium; species Bradyrhizobium sp. WBOS07. Next base: position 3,177,170 of record NZ_CP029008.1, on the reverse strand, counting down.
CGCTGCTCGCCTTGGCACTGGCCCATGGCGTGCGCGATGCCGGCCAGGTCTGGGCCGCCGCCCATGTCGATGAGGACTGGAATGCCGAGCAATGGGGCGTGGACGAGGAGGCGGCCGCCCGCCGGGCCACGCGCCTGCGGGATTTCGAGGCCGCCGTGACGGTCTTGGCGGCGGTGAAGGCGCCCGCGGCCAGAGGTCCTTAACGAGAGGTTTACGACGCAGGCGTTAGGGTGGCGGTGTTCCTTCCCGTGCTCCCTTGGGCCCCCTGAGATGCCGACGCCGGTCACTTCCATCGTACGCGTCAGTGCCGCCAGCCCTGTAGCTGATGCGACGACGCCTGACCTCGCGCTTCAGGCCGGCAGCGTCGTGAACGCACGGGTCGTCAGCGTGATGGCCGACAATCTGGTGCGGATCGCGATCGCCAACCTCTCGATGGACGTGTTGTCGGAAGTGGCGCTGACACCGGGGCAGAATCTGCAACTCGCGGTGTCGAAGAGCGACGGCACCATCCGCCTTGCGATCATGAGCGGCGTAGGCGAGGCATCTCCCGATCAGGTCACGCTGACGCCTCGCGCTGCCTCGCTGGTGGAAAGCCCGCCGCTCGCGCCGTCCGCGACGCGCAATACGCTCACGCCGTTGGAGCAGGTCGCCGTCAGCGCAGCCTCGGCCGAGGCTGCGGCCAAGCAGGGCAGCCAGGCGCCGCTGTTCGCCAATCTGGCGGCCGTCGTCACCGGCAGCGATTTGCCGGCGGGCCTGAAGCAGGCGGTGCTGAACGTGCTGGCACAGCAGACGCCGCTCGACCCCGCCCTCGATGGCGGCGGCATCGAATCCGCCTTCCAGAAGTCAGGGCTGTTCCTCGAGGCTTCACTGGCCGCAGGCACGGCGCCGTCCTCCGGGGCCGTTCCGGATTTGAAGGCGGCGCTGCTGGTGTTGCGCCAGACCTTGGCCACGATCGGGACGGCGGCGCCGCAGAGCCAGGGCGCCGCGATCCCGGCCGGCTCCACGGCGACACCGCAGGCCGCCGCCGCGCCGGCTCAGCCGGCCGTATCGCCGTCGATCGCTCCCGCAAGTGCGCAACAGCCGCGCAACGCCAATCTCGCAGCGGCGATGCTGGGCGACCTGGCGGCCGACGCGCCGCCAATGGCGATGCCGCGCATGTCCGCCGGCCTTGCCGCGAGCCTGCTACAGGAGGTCACGCAAAACCTGCCGCGCCTGACCGGGAATGTGCCCGGCTCCAACAAAGCGGTGCCCGACGGCGAGATCTTCGAGGCGGCAGCGCGTGCGACACCGCCGCCGTTCCGTGGCGCGCTGCCCTCGGCCCAATCCATCGCCTCGCCATCGCTCGCGCCGGATACGCCGCTCGCTGCGACCGTGCATCGCCTGCTCGATGAGACCGACGCCGCGATCGCGCGGCAGACCCTGCTTCAGGTCGCATCGCTCCCCGATCGCACCGACGCCGGCGGTCACCGCGTTGATCCGAATGTGCCGCAGTGGAATTTCGAGATTCCGTTCGCGACGCCGCAAGGCACCGCGATGGCGCAGTTCGAGATCTCGCGCGATGGCGCTGGCGAATCCGCCGATGCCGCCAGGCAAGCCTGGCGCGCGCGCTTCACGCTCGATGTCGAGCCGGCGGGCCCCGTCCACGCGCTGATCACGCTGAGCGGCGACCAGACCTTCGTGCGGATGTGGGCGGAGCGGCCGACAACCGCGCAGCAGCTCCGCGCCGGCATCGGTGAGCTCAGCCAGGCCCTGGTGCGGGCCGAGCTCAAGCCCGGCGAGATCCTGGTTCGCGACGGCACGCCACCGCAACCGGCGCCGGCCCGCGCCGGCCATTTCCTGGATCGCGCCACATGAGCGACCCGTCCAAGCTGGCGATCGCGCTGCATTACGAGAGGGGCTCCGGCGCGCCGGTCGTCGTCGCCAAGGGCAAGGGCACGATCGGCGAGAAGATCGTCGAGATCGCCAAGGCCCACGACATCCCGATCGAGGAGAACGAGGTCCTGGCCGGCGCGCTGTCCAAGGTCGAGCTCGGCGAGGAGATCCCGCCCGACCTCTACAAGGCCGTCGCCGAGGTGCTGGTGTTCGTGCTGCGGCTGTCGGGCCGGGGGCGGTAGCCCGTCATCGTTTCACCACGTGGCGCCGCCATGGTGCCGACGTGCTGCTCAATTCAGGATGTCTCGCTTTGCTGACCCGCCGCTCCACTCTCGGCCTGCTCGCCGCATCTGCCATCCTGCCGCGGCACGCGCTCGCTCACGTCGCGCCGCCGCGCAACGAGATTCGTGACAGTCTCGCAAAGCGCTTCACCGACCTCGGCACATCGGGCACCTTCGTCGGCTACAAGGTGGAGGATTATCTGGTCGTCGCCAGCGACAAGGATCGCTCGGGCGAGAGCAAGCTGCCAGCTTCGACCTTCAAGATCCCGAACTCGCTGATCGCGATCGAGACCGGCGTCGTCGCCGATCCCGACAAGGACGTCTTCCCCTGGGACGGCGTGAAGCGTCCGATCGAGGCCTGGAACAAGGATCACACGCTGCGCAGTGCGATCGCGGTCAGCGCGGTGCCGGTGTATCAGGAGATCGCGCGCCGCATCGGCCAGGAGCGCATGCAGGAATATCTCGACGAGTTCGACTACGGCAATCGCGACATCGGCGGCGGCATCGACCAGTTCTGGCTGACGGGGGCCTTGCGCATCGATCCGGTCGAGCAGATCGATTTCGTCGACCGGCTGCGCCGCCGCGCGCTGCCAATCTCGAAGCGGAGCCAGGACCTCGTCGCCGACATCCTGCCGGTGACCAAGGTGGGCGACAGCGTCATCCGCGCCAAGTCGGGCCTGCTCGGTGCCGAGCGCGGCGAGGCGTCGCTCGGTTGGATGGTCGGCTGGGCCGAGAAGGGCGAGGCGCACACGGTGTTTGCGCTCAACATGGATTGCAAAGAGCCGCGCCTCGCCGCCGAGCGCATGTCGCTGACGCAAGCCTGCCTTGCCGAGATCGGCGCGATCTAGCGCTGTCTTGAGCAGCCCTCGTAGGGTGGGCAAAGGCGCCAGCGCCGTGCCCACGAGCTCTTTCCATCATCCGAAATTCGTGGGCACGCTACGCTTTGCCCACCCTACGACACCGCGGACGGAGCGGCCTGTCTCAACCCAGCTTGAACAGCGCCTGCAAGAACTCCTGTACCGCCTTGCGCGCCTCGGCGGCCGTCTTCGGATTGCCGCCGACATGCGGGTTCAGCTCGACGCAGGCGTCCTTGTAGGTGAAGGGCGCGTTGGTATCGCCGTTCATGAGCACGCCGCCGTCACCTTCCTTGATCTTGCAGTTGCGCACCGTCTGCGAATTGGCCGACACCGCAACGGTGCTGACGCCAAGCAGGCCGCTGTCGAACCCGTGCGCGCTGTCGGGATATTCGGTCAGCACCACGTCGCGCCCTGCGGCCTTGAGCCGTTCGACAAACGCCTTGCAGCTGCTGACGGGATTGTAGTCGTCGGGCGTGCCGTGGAAGATGCGGATCGGGCGTGCGACGACCCCGTCGTCGCCGACATAGCTCGTCGAGCAATCCGGATAGAACGGGACATAGGCGGCGAAGGTGATGCCGGACTTGTTCCAGAGCTTGTTGAAGCGATCGACACTTGCATAGAGCGTCGCTTGTCCGCCGCGCGAGAAGCGATGATCAGATTGAGCCGGCCAAGCAGGGCCTGGTTCGGGCCCACCATCGTCAGCCCGCGGCCGGTGAACCCGTCGATCACGAAGGTCGAGATGCCCATGGCGTTGAAGGCGCGCACCCAGGCCTCGGTGGTGGCGCCGACGCCGCTGGAGCCGTGCATCAGCACCACGACGGGGAGCTTGCCGGTGCCTTGCGCAACACGGAATTCGGCTGCCACCGTCACCGGCTTGCCTGCGGCGGCATCGCCGCTCAGGAATTGCTGGTCGGAGAGTGTGAGAGAGGGGATCGGGTAGATCTCGGTGCGGGTGGCGACTTCCTTGGGCAGGGATTGCGCTTGGGCGGCTGTGCCGGCGACGAATGAACTCGAAACGCACAGTGCGATGAGCACGGCAGCGCGCCAGTTGGTGGCCATCGGATCCTCCCAGATATTTTCATCAAGTAGAACAACCGAGCCGCGCGCTGTCAATTTGACGCAGGCAGGGACGCGCGTGAGTTGGGAGGCTGTTTCCACCACGTCATGGCCGGGCTCGTCCCGGCCATCCACGATCTTCTTCGCCGGCACCAAAGACGTGGATGCCCGGGACAAGCCCGGGCATGACGGCTACTTCGTGGATGGCCTCAGGCCTTGTCGGCCGTCTTCGCGGTCAGCGCCTGGTCGATGGCAAAGCCGCCGATCTCGCTCATCGCCTGCGAGATTACGTCGCCCTTGCGGGCAAAGCCGGTGGAGAGATAATCGAACTGTGTTCGCGCAAGCCGCAGCACCTCGATCGGCACCGAGACCGCGGTCTCGTTGAAGCTGTCGACCGAGGCGCGCAAGGTGTCCAGCTCGGTCGCGAGCTTGACGATATGGCCTTCGGCATCCTGCATCAGGCCGATCAGCCTGCCGCGCTCGGCATCGAAGGCGGCACGCTCTGCTGCGGCTGCCGCGGTGACTTCGGCCAGCTGCGCCCGCAGCACCTCGATCTGGCCGACCATGGCGTCGGAGGCGAGCTCGGCGGCCTCGCGCAGCTCGGCGTTGCGCGTGCTCTCGATCTGCTGCTCGTGATACAGCCGCTCGGCCGACATCGCCCGCTGGCCGAGCTGCTCGATCAGGCTCGCGGCGCGCAGCAGCATCTCGCCATTCCGCCCCGACACCATGCCGGCCATGCGCCGCAGGAAGCCGACGGTCTCTGACGATGAGCTTGGCGGCAGGGGAACGACCGTCGCGGACATGAGGGATGCCTGGGGCAGGGCGTGGTGACCGCCGCCGTACCGACTGGGCTCACGCAACATTCGGCGCCTGATCGCAAGCGCGAAGCAAGCCTGAATCGGCAGCCCCGGTCAACCGGGCCAGGGCACCAATTTCGCGGGCAGCCGGCCGGATCAGGCGCTCGTCTGCGCGCCATCCAGGCCGAGATGGCGAAGCCCGACCGCGGCACGTCCGGTCATTCCCGCCTCCAGCCTCGGCTACCCGGCAAACTCTGGAATTCCTTGCGCTTTCCCGCTGCCTCAGGGCAGCCCTGCGACGCGGAAAGGCGCTTTCCGGCTTGCAAAATGCCGTGTTAGAACCCCCGGCATCGCTGAAGGCTTTAGAACTGGCGGGAGCAAATGAAACACATCCTGGACGCCCTTGAAGATCGTCGTGCCGGCGCAAAACTCGGCGGCGGGGAGAAGCGCATCGAGGCGCAACACGCCCGCGGCAAGCTGACGGCGCGCGAGCGCATCGAGCTGCTGCTCGACAAGGGGTCGTTCGAGGAGTTCGACATGTTCGTCGAGCACCGCTCCACCGAATTCGGGATGGAGAAGACCAAGGTGCCCGGCGACGGCGTCGTCACCGGCTGGGGCACCGTCAACGGCCGCAAGACGTTTGTCTTCGCCAAGGATTTCACCGTGTTCGGCGGCTCGCTGTCCGAGACCCACGCGCTGAAGATCACGAAACTCCAGGACATGGCGATGAAGGCGAGGGCGCCCATCATCGGCCTCTATGACGCCGGTGGCGCCCGCATTCAGGAGGGCGTTGCCGCGCTCGCCGGCTACTCCTACGTTTTCCGCCGCAACGTGCTGGCCTCGGGCGTGATCCCACAGATCTCCGTCATCATGGGGCCCTGCGCCGGCGGCGACGTCTATTCGCCCGCGATGACCGACTTCATCTTCATGGTGAAGAACACCAGCTACATGTTCGTCACAGGGCCCGACGTCGTGAAGACCGTGACCAACGAGGTCGTCACCGCCGAAGAACTGGGCGGCGCCAGCGTGCACGCCACGCGCTCCTCGATCGCCGACGGCGCCTTCGAGAACGACGTCGAGACGCTCTTGCAGATGCGGCGCCTGATCGACTTCCTGCCGTCCAACAATACGGATGGCGTGCCGGAATGGCCGAGCTTCGACGATATCGGGCGGGTCGACATGTCCCTGGACACGCTGATCCCCGACAATCCGAACAAGCCCTACGACATGAAGGAGCTGATCCTGAAGGTCGTGGACGAGGGCGACTTCTTCGAGATCGCGGAAGCCTTCGCCAAGAACATCGTCACCGGCTTCGGCCGCATCGCCGGCCGTACCGTCGGCTTCGTCGCCAATCAGCCGATGGTGCTCGCCGGCGTGCTCGACAGCGACGCCTCGCGGAAAGCCGCGCGCTTCGTCCGCTTCTGCGACGCCTTCAACATCCCGATCGTGACCTTCGTCGACGTTCCCGGCTTCCTGCCCGGCACCGCGCAGGAATATGGCGGCCTGATCAAGCACGGCGCGAAGTTGTTGTTCGCCTATTCCCAGTGCACCGTACCGCTCGTCACCGTCATCACCCGCAAGGCCTATGGCGGCGCCTTCGACGTCATGGCCTCCAAGGAGATCGGCGCTGATATGAACTACGCCTGGCCGACCGCACAGATCGCGGTGATGGGCGCCAAGGGCGCGGTCGAGATCATCTTCCGCTCCGACATCGGCGACCCCGACAAGATCGCGGCCCGAACGAAGGAATACGAAGACCGATTCCTCTCGCCCTTCATCGCCGCCGAGCGCGGCTATATCGACGACGTCATCATGCCGCACTCGACACGGAAGCGGATCGCGCGGGCGCTGGCGATGCTGAAGGACAAGAAGACGGAAATGCCGGCGAAGAAGCACGACAATCTGCCGTTGTGAGAAACGTAGCCCGGATGAGCGCACGACATCCGGGTTTTCGTTTCGGCTCCGCACTTCGCCTCGGCTCAAGCGGCCGGCTAAGAGGAACGTGCTTGCGAAACAGACATCAGGTGTAAGTCGTGTTGCCGTCGCTCCATGACTATTTTCTGATTTCTTATGAAGTTCATTGCGAGGCACGCCGCATCATGTTGCGCGTACGGCGTGATACTAGGTCGCATCCGACATTAGCCCCGTCCTTGAACCGCATCGTCCTGTTTGATGGTGTGGAAGGCTACCATTTTTGGGACGACGCGTTTGGCAATATCATCCTTTCGTTGACAGAAGTTCCGGTCGAAAAGCTTCTGTTCGATCATCAATCTGAAATCAAAGAGTCTTTTCGGATGTCGGGGGCGCCGGGACCATGGGCCGCGGATCTCGATTCGGCTGGCGCAATGCTCGGCGCCAAGGGTATCCGAGGATTCGAACTCTCCTCTTCGTACGGATTGTCCGGCTGGCTCCTCGCGAAGCAGGTAGAGGTGAAGGACGGGCCGCAATCAGCAATCTAGGGACCTTGCAATCGCTGGGTTACGGATTCGCTTGACCCGCACCACATGTAAGTTCAGTTCATGACGCAATGGCCGCAAGCTCATATCCAATGACCGAAGACGATCCGACCGACGAAATCTCCGACATCGAAGATCGGATCGAGACTCTCGCCGAGATCGCCGAGCGCTGCCGGAAGTACATCCTGGCGTCCAAGATCGCCATCGGTGTTGGTGCTGCGCTGCTGTTGGTGACGATCCTCGGGCTGTTCGGCTTCGGTCAGACCGCAGCGCTCGGCTCGATCGCTCTGGTTCTCGGCGGGATCGTTTCGCTCGGCTCGAACGTCAGCACGCTGCGGCAGACGGATGATGCGATCGGTGCTGAGGAGGCGCGGCGCGCGGCTTTGATCGGGCGCATCGACCTGCGCGTCGTCGCCGATGCGCCGCTGAAGCTGGTGTAACGGGTAGGGTGGATTAGCGAAGCGTAATCCAACAAGTTATATGTCACCAGATGGAGAAGTGGCGGATTACGCTTCGCTAATCCGCCCTACGTTTCTCACGCATCCAGCGCCGGCACGCCTCACGCGGCCTGCTTGACTGTCAGCTCCGACAATTCCGTGCGGCATTCGGCGGCGAAGGCTTGCAGCCGCTCGGCGGTCTGGCGGTCGAGGATGGCCTTGGCCAGGCGCTCGGCGCGGGCGATCTGTCGCTTGAGATATTCGATGCGGACCATGGGTCACCTTTCGATTGCTTCCGTCCGGTGCTGGCGACTATAGGCCGGGTGCTGGATCGATTATGTGAGGCGGATCACGTTCCACGGGCCTTATCCGCCGCAGCGAAATGCGCGATCTGGTCGGCGTGCGCCTTCATGAAGGCCGGGCGGCCGGTGGCGCGTGCGACGTAGGCGCGGCAGGCGAGGCTGTCCGCGAGGCCGCCGAAACCATCGACGACCCGCAGCACGTCCGCCATCAGGATGTCGGCGACGGAGAACGAGCCGGCCAGCCATTCGAGCCCCGCAAGCACCGGCTCGAGATGCTTCAGCCGCAGCTTGAGGAAGTCGTCGACGAATTTCCACGCCGCCGTATCGGTCGGATGTCCCATGAATTTCGACATTGCCCAGGGCAGGCTCGCCATCTCCACCGAATTGAGCGCCGCGAACACCCATTCCGTCGTCTCGATGCGGCCGCGCGGACCTGCCGGCATCAGCTTGTCGCTGAGCCCGCCAAGATGCAGCAGGATTGCGCCGCTCTCGAAGATCGAGAGGTCGCCGTCGGTCAGCCACGGCACCTGGCCGAACGGCTGGTGCGCGAGGTGCGCGGGCCCGCGATCGTCGAACGGCGCGCTGGCGACGCGATAGGGCAGGGCGGCCTCTTCGAGCGCCCAGCGTATCCTGAGGTCGCGCACGAAGCCGCGCGGCGGTTCGGGAACCCAAGCGAAGGTGGTCAGGGTGAGGTCGGCCATGTGCTGTCTCCGTGTCCAGGTTCGAAGCAGAGGACGGGCGAAGGGCGCCTATTCCGACACCGCTGCCAACTCTTTTTGTCGCGGGCGCCGCAAGCGGCTAGTCTCGGTCCAAACAAGACAGGAGGAAACCCGATGCCCGCAGCTTACTTCGTCGTCCGCGCCGTCGTCCCTGACGCTGAAAAGCGCGCCGCCTTCGACCAGTGGTACGAGACGGAACATCTGCCCGACGCGATGAAGGCGTTCGGCGTCAGCAAGGCGTGGCGGTTCTGGAGCCTCGATGATCCCTCGCTTCACCAGGCTATGTATCAGTTCGATGACGAGGCCAAGCTCGCGGCGATGCTGAAAGGCGACGCGCTGCAAAAGCTGGTCGCCGATTTCAACCGCGACTGGCCCGACGTGAAGCGCTCGCGCGAGACCATGGTGCTGGCGCAGGAGTTCGCGACTTAGCGACGTCCTGTAGCCCGGATGGAGCGCAAGCGTAATCCGGGTCTTGTATGACGCACGAACCTGGATTGCGCTGCGCTCCATCCAGGCTACGAAATCTTCATCTTGGTGGCTACGAATCTGAACGCACTTTTCAGCTTCGGTTCATGCCGTCACGGCGACACTCCTTCTGCATCACAAGCACGATGATCCAAGAAGGAAGAAGCCATGGAGCGCCGGAATTTTCTGAAACTTGCATTGGGACTGACGGCCGGAGCGGCTGCCTTCGCTGCGACCGCAGCGCAGGCCGTGCCGTTGTCACCGCAGCCGGTCGGCGATCCCAAGCGCATGCCGGAGGGCAATCCCGACGCTCATCCCGCCGTCACCACCAGCGAGGAAGCCGCCGAGCTGAGTCCCGAGCAGGTGCACTGGCGTGGCCATCACCGCCACTGGGGCTGGCGCCGCCGTCATTGGCGCCGGCATCACCGGCGCTGGCACCGCCGCCATCACTGGTAAGCCCGCAGCAGAGAGTCAATTGGACGGGGATCGCAGCCGCGGTCCCCGTTTCGATTTTGAGGCGCTTCAGTTTCGCGGTGAATCCGTCGGCACCATCCAGAAAACGAAAATGGCCGCGCAGGCTTTCGCCGCGCGGCCATCTTGCGAGGAAGAGATCAGTAGGGGCGGCAGCGGCCGGCGTGCCAGTGGAGGCCATAGGGGCACGCGCGGGCGCGGGGCACGACGACGACCGGCGGAGCGACATACACCGGGGCCGGGCGCACCACGACCGCGCCGCGCATCGGGCGGCAATTGCCATAGGGACCGCGGTAGAACCCTCGGCCGCAGCCCTCGGCGGCGCTGGCCGTCTCGCCGAAACCGACGACCGCGCTGGCAAGTATGGCGGCGGCGAACAGATACTTCATTTGATCTTCCTTCTCGTTCTTGGGGCAAGTCTTTTGGGGGGCGGCGCTAGCGGCGCACAAAGAATCAGCAGACGCGATTAGACATGTCGAATCTTGCAACATATCGGCACGACGCGATCCAAACCTGCCAATCATGACCTGAATGCGGCATGAACGTTTCCCGCATGCGGCTTGAGGCGACAGACGTGGCCCCGCCGGCCGGGAAAGCTCCTAACTGCCGTGCGGCTGTAGCGCTCCGGTCCGCAATGGAGCGCGCGGGTCAGTCCTTGCCGCTGCCGAACAGCGCGGCAAACTGCTTCTCGCCGGCGCGGGTGAAATTCACGACGCGGCTGCCGGGCGTCGTGTCGCGTGCCGCCCATTTCAGCTCGGCGAAGCGCTGCATCATGGCGGCCCCCAGCGTGCCGGCGAGGTGATGCCGCCGCTCGCTCCAGTCGAGGCAGGCCTTGCACACCGGGCGCCGCGGGTGGGCGAGCATGTCGGGCGAGATCTGCAGATGCTTGGCGAGGAAGCGCTCGCCCTCGGCGGTCAGCTCGATGTCCTGCTTCTTCTGCCTGATCAGATTCCGCTCGCGCAAGGAATCGAGCATCTGCACGCCGAGATCGCCGGCGAGATGGTCGTAGCAGATCCGCGCGCGCCGCAGCGCCGGATCCTTTGGCCCGGTGCGCACCCGCATATGGCCGGTCCGCGCCGCAAGTCCGGCGAGGCCTTCGAGCACGCCGGCGACGTCGTCGTCGGTGAGGCGATAATAGCGGTGGCGGCCCTGCTTCTCCGGCTCGATGAGACCGCCCGCCTCGAGCTTGGCCAGATGCGAGCTCGCAGTCTGCGGCGTGATGCCGGCCTCCTGCGCCAGCTCGCTCGCGGTCAGCGCGCGGCCGTTCATCAGGGCGGTGAGCATGTTGGCGCGGGCGGGATCGCCGACCAGCGAAGCGACCATGGCGATGTCGGGTCCTGATTTCATGCTTCGATGGTAACCGAAGCATTGAAGTCGGGCAAGCGGGTAGCGTCTCACAGTTCGTCATTGCGAGAAGCGCGCCCGTAGGGTGGGCAAAGCAGCGCAGCGACGTGCCCACCAATCGTCGTTGCGGACAAGGACGTGGGCACGCTTCCGCCTTCGCTCTTCGAGCTACGGCGGACAAGCCGCTTTGCCCACCCTACGCGACCCAGCGCTCGCTATGAAGATGTACAAACAGGAGAGCCTATCATGTCCGTCACCGTCTTCATCCGCTACCAGCTCGACCCGTTCAAGCGCCCGCAGTTCGAGGAATATTCGAAACGCTGGCTCACCATCATCCCGAAATGCGGCGGCGACCTGATCGGCTATTTCATGCCGCACGAGGGCACCAACAACATCGCCTTTGGGCTGATCACGTTCGAGAGCCTGGCCGCCTATGAATCCTATCGCGCGCGGCTGCGGCAGGACGCCGAAGGCATGGCCAATTTCCATTTCGCCGAGGAACACAAATTCATCCTCGCCGAAGAGCGCACCTTCCTGCGCAAGGTGGTATTGTAGCCTGTCAACAGCAGGAGATGCCCATGATCGCCGTGATCTTCGAGGTCTGGCCCAAGCCGGAACACCGCCAGGATTATTTCGACCTCGCCGCGGATCTGAAGCCGCTGCTGCAAACCATCGACGGCTTCATCTCGGTCGAGCGATTCGAGAGCCTGACCGAGAAGGGCAAGATCCTGTCGGTGTCGTTCTGGCGCGACGAGGCGGCCGTCGCCGCATGGCGCAACACGATGGAGCACCGCCGCACCCAGGCCAAGGGCCGCGCGAAAATCTTCGCCGATTATCATCTGCGCATCGCCAGCGTGATCCGGGACTACAGCATGAGCGACCGCGAGCAGGCGCCGAAGGATAGTCGCGCCGTGCACGATGCGCACTAGCGCCGGCGTGAATGCGCGCTTATGTCATCGCGGCAAATAGGGGAGAGAAACATGCATGTGACAACTGCTGACAAGCGCGCGACCTTCAAGAAGATGCACGAGAGCGGGTGCTTCATCCTGCCCAATCCGGTCGACGTCGGCAGCGCCAAGGCATTGCAGCATCTCGGCTTCAAGGCGATCGCCTCGTCGAGCGCGGGCTTTGCCTGGACCATCGGCAAGGCCGACAATCACGTCACGGTCGAGGATGTCTGTCAGCATCTGGCAGCATTGAGCTCGGCCGTCGACATTCCCGTCAACGCCGATTTCGAGGGCGGCTTTGCGGTCGAGCCGGACAGGGTCGCGGACAATGTCGAGCGCTGCGTGCGCACCGGCGTTGCCGGCCTATCGATCGAGGATTCCACCGGCGACAAGGCCAAGCCGCTCTACGATCGCACCCTCGCGGTCGAGCGCATCAAGGCCTCGCGCAAGGCGATCGGCGACAGCGGCACGTTGCTGGTCGGCCGCTGCGAAGCCTATTTGTGGGGCGTCACCGATCTCAAGCTCGTCATCGACAGGCTGACCGCCTATGCCGACGCCGGCGCTGATTGCCTTTATGCGCCGGGCCTGAAGACGCGCGAGGACATCAGCGCCGTGGTGAAGGCGGTCGCACCAAAGCCGTTCAATCTCCTGATCGGCGCGTCCGGCCTGTCGCTGAAGGAGGCCGAGGATCTCGGCGTGCGCCGGATCAGCGTCGGCGGCTCGCTGGCCCGCGCCGCCTGGGGCGGCTTCATGCGCGCGGCAAAGGAGATGGCGGAGAAGGGGACGTTCACCGAGCTCGGCGGCGGCTATCCCGGCGGCGAGCTCAACAAGATGTTCAGCTGAGCAAACGAAAGCGGCGGGACTTTATGCGTCCCGCCGCTCTCTCATCTTCTCGGTGTCATGCTCCGCGCAGGCGGGGCATCCAGTCCACCGCGGCCTTTCGTTACTTCGCGCCCTCAGCCGGCGGCGTCTGCGCCTCCGGGGCCGGCCTGGTCGGCGCCGCGCCCGTGGTCACGCCCGGCGCGGTGTTGGTGCGCGGCGTCACGTCGCGCATGCCGGGAGGCGCGGCCGGATTGGCCGGCTGCGTCTGCGCCGTCTGCGAGGCCGGCGGGTTGCTGGCCTGATTGGTCGTGCTGGTATTGTTCAAGCCGTAGAACACGGCGCCCAGCACTAGTGCGATCGCCACGGCGAACAAGGCCACCTTGCCGCTGGAGGCGGGGCCTTCGCCGAGCTGGGGATCGGCCTGAAGGTCGGCATCCCGGCGCGCCGTGCGAAGATACTCATCGTCGGCGAGGTTCGGGCGGTACGGATCGTTGGGAAAACGGTCGTCAGCCATCGATTGGGTCTCCTCGGTTATGACCCCCGGACAACCCGTGGATGCGAGTTTCTGTTCCGCGCCTCCTTGTGCTTTCGTCGCGTGTTGCTCAGCCACCGGGAATCGGGAACCTGTTGCTTCCGGGAACTAAATGCGAGTTCCGGGGCTCGCGAGGAGGGAACTAGCGATGTGGAGCCTGCCGCCGACCGATAGCGTGCTGCATTTCCTGTCGCTGGTCGCGATAGCCGCGCAGGGCATGACGGCGGCGCTCGCCGCCGGACGCCGCAGCATGGACTGGTTGGGAGTCTGCTTCCTTGGTTGCATCACCGCGCTCGGCGGCGGCACGCTGCGCGATCTCTTCCTGGGACATTATCCGCTGGCCTGGGTGCAGAACCCGATCTATCTCGCGCTGGCCGGCGGCGCGGCGTTCCTCACCATCCTGTTCGCGCGCCTGGTGCACCGGCTGAAGGTCGCCTTCATCGTGCTCGACGCCATCGGGCTCGTCGTCTTTACCATGGCCGGCTGCGACGTCGCCTGGCAGATGGACGCCTCGCTGCCGATCGTCATCGTCTCTGGCATGGTGACCGGCTGCGCCGGCGGCGTGTTGCGCGACGTGCTCTGCAACGACGTGCCGCTGCTGTTTCGCTCCGAGCTCTACGCCAGCGTGTCGCTGGTGACCGGCCTGTTCTACGCCACCGCGTTCGGCCTTAAGCTCAACGCCGAGCTCTCGACCATCCTCACCTTCGTGCTCGGCATCAGCTTCCGCCTGCTGGCGGTGCGCTATACATGGGAGATGCCGAAATTCGTGTTCACCGAGGATGAGCAGAAGTAGGCGCGATCACGCGCGAATAGCGAATGGCGAATGGATCCAGGCTACTCGCTATTCGCTACTCCCCATTCGCCCCCTGCTTCCTCGCCTTCGCGACCCGCGCGGGCGTCACCAGCAACCCCGCATTGCCCCAGGAATTGCGGATGTAGTTCGTCACGGCCGCGATCTCCTCGTTGGACAATTGCCCGGCATAGCCCGGCATCTCGCCGGTGTTCGGCGCGCGTGGCGTGGTTACGGTGCGGGCGCCGTCGAGGATGATGCGCAAGGTGGAGGAGGGGTTGTTGGATTGCAGCAGCGCATTGCCCGGCAGCGGCGGATAGATGCGCGGGGCGCCCATGCCGTCGGCTTCGTGGCAGGCGACGCAGAGTTTGGCGTAGACCGCCTGGCCGGCTCTCATCTCGGCTTCGTCCGGCGGCGTCACGATGGTCTCGCGCCGTGACGGCGGCAGGCTCTTCAGATACAGCGCGATCGCGCGCACATCGGCATCGCTCATCTTCGAGGTCGAGTTGACGACGACGTCCGCCATCGGTCCGCCGGCATGGCTCCTGGCGTTGCGTCCGCTCTGCAGATACTCCGCAATGTCCGCCTCGCTCCACGATTTCAATCCGGTGCGCGCTGCGCCATCGAGCCGCGGAGCGAACCAGCCCGCGACCTCGTTGCCGGCCAGCGCCTGCGCGTCCCTGTCCGCGCCGAAATAATTCTTCGGGGTATGGCAGGCGCCGCAATGGCCGAGCCCGGTGACGAGATAGCCGCCCCGGTTCCAGGCCGCGCTCTTGCTCTGGTCCGGCTCGAACAGGCCGGGCTTGAAATATATGGCGTTCCAGATCCGCATCAGGCCGCGATAGCCGAATGGCCAGCGCAGCTCCGGCGGCTTGTTGCGGCTCACGACAGGCGCGAGCGTGCCGAGATAGGCGCGGATCGCCAGCGTGTCGTCCTTCGTCATCTTCGTGAAATAAGGATAGGGAAAGGCCGGGTAATAGTTCGAGCCGTCAGGGCCGATGCCATAGCGCAGGGCGCGGGTGAAATCGGCATCTTGCCAGGCGCCGATCCCGGTGTCGCGGTCAGGGGTCAGGTTCGGCGCGTAGATCGCGCCGAAGGGGGTGTCGATGCGCTTGCCGCCCGCGAACGGTCTTGCGGGATCGGCCGTGTGGCAGCCGGCGCAGCCGCCGGCCTCGACCAGCGTCTTGCCGTAGGCGATCAGCTCCGGCGACGGCTCGGCGGCGCGGGCTGCGCTTCCAACTGCACTGCACAACGCCAGGCCGACCACAACCGAGCCAGTCAGAATCGTCCGCATCGAAGCCACTCCTGCGACCAAACGCCCGCATCCGGCACGAGTGGGCGTCCATTCGTTTCACGACGCCGGGGGTATGGTGACACAAATTGAAAACGGCACGCGTGTTTCAGGCCACGAAATTGCGATTTTTACCCGGCGCTCGCTTTGGTCCAGATTTGTGGTGCGGATCGTGAAATATCCGACATAGAGTGGCGGAATTGGTCGGCGCGCCCTAGCTAAAAATAACGGGAAGGCAACGGCTTAAGTGAGCAAGACCTGAACAGGGCGGCAAAAGAGGACAGCATGGGCATCAACCAGGGTCCGATCAGTCTCGATCAAAAATATACCCAGGAGACCGGGCACGTCTTCACCACGGGGATCCAGGCCCTGGTGCGCTTACCGATGGCCCAGATCCGGCGCGACCGCGCCAACGGTCTCAATACCGCGGGCTTCATCTCCGGCTATCGCGGCTCGCCGCTCGGCGGCTACGACCAGCAGCTCTTCGCCGCGCGCAAGCATCTCGAACAGTACAACATCAAGTTCCAGCCTGGCGTGAACGAGGACCTCGCCGCCACCGCCGTCTGGGGCTCGCAGCAGCTCAACCTCTCGCCCGGCGCCAAATATGACGGCGTGGTCGGCATCTGGTACGGCAAGGGCCCCGGCGTCGACCGCTGCGGCGACGTGTTCCGCCACGGCAATGCCGCAGGCTCGGCCAAGAACGGCGGTGTGCTGTGCCTTGCCGGCGACGACCACGGCGCAAAGTCCTCGACCGTCCCGCATCAGTCAGATCACGCCTTCATGTCGGCGCTGATGCCGTATCTCTATCCCTCGAGCATCCACGAGATGATCGAGATGGGCCTGCTCGGCATCGCGATGTCGCGCTATTCGGGCTGCTGGGTCGGCATGAAGGTGATCACCGAGACGGTGGAGACCACCGCCGAGATCGATCTCACCGACGAGATGAAGCCGTTCGTCATCCCCAGCGATTTCGAGCTGCCGCCCGGCGGCCTCAATCTGCGCTGGCCCGATGACCGTTTCGAGCAGGACCGTCGCCTACAGGACTACAAGGGCTTTGCCGCCATCGCCTTTGCGCGCGCCAACAAGGTCAACCGCGTCACCATGGATTCGCCGAACGCCCGCTTCGGCATCATGGCGTCGGGCAAGAGCTATGAGGATGTCCGCCAGGCGCTGCGCGAACTCGGGATCACCGAGGAGGTCGCCGCCAAGATCGGCCTTCGCCTCTACAAGATCGGCATGCCCTGGCCGCTGGAGCCGGAAGGCGTGCGCCAGTTCGCGGTCGGCCTCGAGGAGATCTTCATCGTCGAGGAGCGCCGCGAGATCGTCGAGAACCAGGTCAAGCAGGAGCTGTTCAACTGGCGCGACGACGTCCGCCCGCGCATCGTCGGCAAGATGGACGAGCACGACAAGCGCTTCCTGACCTTCGCCGCCGAGCTCAGTGTGGCCTCGCTTGCCACCTCGCTCACCGAGCGGCTGCTTCGACTTAATCTCAACCCGGAAATTGCGGAGATGCTCCGCGTCAAGGCCGACTGGTTCAACGGCCGCCAGGCGACCCAGATGCAGGCGGTCGCGCCTGTCTCCCGCACGCCTTACTTCTGTTCCGGCTGCCCCCACAACACCTCAACGAAAGTCCCCGAAGGCAGCCGCGCGCTGGCCGGCATCGGCTGTCACTTCATGGCGCTGTGGATGGACCGCTCGACCGAGACGTTCACCCATATGGGCGGCGAGGGCGTACCCTGGGTCGGCATCGCGCCGTTCACCAACGAGAACCACATCTTCGCCAACCTCGGCGACGGCACCTACTTCCACTCCGGCATTCTGGCGATCCGCCAGGCGGTCGCCTCCAAGGCCAACATCACCTACAAGATCCTCTACAACGACGCGGTCGCCATGACGGGCGGCCAGCGCCACGACGGCGATCTTTCGCCGCAGCAGATCACCCACCAGCTCCACGCCGAAGGCATCCGCGAGATCTATCTGGTCTCGGAGGCGCCCGATTCCTATCCGGCCGACACCATCGCGCCCGGCGTGAAGAAATATCACCGCGACGAGCTCGACAGCGTCATGAAGATGTGCCGCGAGTTCAAGGGCACGTCGGCGATCGTGTTCGTGCAGACCTGCGCGGCCGAGAAGCGCCGCCGCCGCAAGCGCGGCCTGATGGAGGATCCGGCGCGCCGCGTCATGATCAACCCGGCCGTCTGCGAAGGCTGCGGCGACTGCTCGGTGCAGTCGAACTGCATCTCGGTCGAGCCGCTGGAGACTGAGTTTGGCCGCAAGCGCGCCATCAACCAGTCGTCGTGCAACAAGGATTATTCCTGCCTGAAGGGGTTCTGCCCGTCCTTCGTCACGGTCGACGGCGGCAAGCCGCGCCACCGCGCGCCGGCGGAGCTGGCCGACATCGGTGAATTGCCCGAGCCGGCCTCGCGCCCCACGCTCGACAAGCCCTACAACATCGCGGTCGGCGGTGTCGGCGGCACCGGCGTGCTCACCATCGGCGCGCTGCTCGGCATGGCCGCCCATATCGAGGGCAAGGCTTCGATGATCCTCGACATGTCGGGCCTGGCGCAGAAGGGTGGGGCGGTGCTCAGCCATGTGCGCCTGTCGGATCATCCGGCGGAGGTGACCTGCTCGCGCATTGTCACCGGCACGGCCGATCTGGTGCTTGCGGCGGATGAAGTGGTCGCGGTCGCCAAGGACACCATCTCGCTCTGCGACTCCAGCCGCACCCGCGGCATCATCAATAGCCACGTCATTCCCACCGCCGATTTCGTCCTCAACCGCGACTTCAACTTCCAGACCCGCAAGCTCAACGCGGTGCTGGAGACGGCGCTGCACAAGGACTCCGTGTTCTTCGACTTCACCAAGCCGGCCGAGCAGCTGCTCGGCGATGCCATCGCCACCAACATGATGATGATGGGTTATGCCTATCAGAAGGGCCTGTTCCCGCTGTCGGCGGAAGCGATCGAGCAGGCGATCGAAGTCAACGGCGTCTCGATCAAGATGAACAAGGAAGCCTTCCGCCTCGGCCGCCTCGCGGTGGTGGATCCCCAGCGTCTTGCCGACATGCTGAAGGGTACGGATGAGGTCGTCGCCCCCAAGACGCTGGATGCGATGACGCTCGACGAGGTCATCGAGCATCGCGTCAAGCATCTGACCGCCTACCAGAATGGCCGGCTGGCAAGACGTTATCGCAAGCTGGTGGATCAGGTCCGCGATGCTGCCAAGCAGGGTGGCTACGGCGATGCACTGCCGCGCGCGGTCGCGGTGAACTATGCCAAGCTGCTGTCCTACAAGGACGAATACGAAGTCGCGCGGCTCTACACCAATGGCGCCTTCGAGCAGCAGCTCCGCGACCAGTTCGAGGGCGACTTCAAGTTCAACTTCAACCTCGCGCCGCCGATTCTGGCGAGCGGCGTCGATGCGCTCGGTCGCCCGAAGAAGCGCGCCTTCGGTCCGTGGATGCTGAACGTCTTCCGCGTCCTGGCGAAGTTCAAATTCCTGCGCGGCACCCCGTTCGACATCTTCGGCCGCAGCGCCGACCGCAAGCTCGAGCGCGACCTGATCGCCGGCTACGAGAAGGACGTCGCCACCGTGCTCGGCCTGTTGTCGCCGGTGACGATCGACACCGCCGTGGAGTTGCTGTCGCTGCCCGACCGCATCCGCGGCTACGGTCCGGTGAAGGAGAAGGCGGTGGCCGACGCCAAGGCGCGCTATGCGCAACTTGCAGCGGATCTTGCCAACCCGCCGCCGGCACCGCGGCAGATCGCAGCGGAGTAGGGCGGTCGCGTAGGGTGGGCAAAGGCGCAAAGCGCCGTGCCCACCACCTCGCGGTAGTTGCGCAAAAGACGTGGGCACGCTTCGCTTTGCCCACCCTACGACACCGTTGCTTGTATTGCCGTCGGGAGAAACACCCACGCGTGGGTCAATCCGTAGTCGCCAAAACATTCCGCTTTACCGAAATTCGGAATTGTCGTATCTGTCCGCCACCTCATCCCCCTCGGAGGGGCGTATCGCGATCGTCACGAAACGCGGGGTGAGCGGCGGTGGACGCGGGCTGCGTCGCGCGAGGCATTGTCTCGTGCACGACGGGGCGTGGTCTTGCGTACGGCAAAATCGTATGGTCCTGACGCCCGCAGGCTGGCGTCAAGTCTTGCGAGCAATCGCAAAGCGACGGGGGCAATAGTGCAACGCTCCCCGGGGAGAGCGCGACATAAGCCGTAAAGCCACTGCGCAGGGAAGGCCGGATGTTTGGCCGCACCTGTATGCCGCTGTGCATCTGTTCTTCGCGCAATTCGCGCGCAGCGGACCGTGGGTGCCCAGCCGGCACCCGGTCTTCCCTGCGCCCTCTGTTTCCGGAGGGAGCGAGACGGACGCAAAACTCGGGCGAGGTGCGTCGCGAGAGGGCGGAAGCATGTCCGCAAGATCAGGTCTCGTGCCCCGGACGCGGCGCAACGCGGAGCGGCGCGCTGCAGAGCCGGGGCCCATCTCGCAACGAGAATGCAGCCGCATGGGTCCCGGCTCTGCGCAGCAACGCTGACGCGTTGCAGGGCGTCCGGGACACGACAGCATTGCCACTTGCGCTCACCCGCTACCCTCTCGCGGGGCGGAATATTTCCGCGCTTGCCAATCCGCCCCTCGCGGTTCAGAAAAACGGGGCAAGAAGAAACGCGAGCGGAGACCTGAGTTTGACCATCAAGGGCAAGGCCTACATTGCCGGGATCTACGAACACCCGACCCGGCATGCGCCGGATAAATCCACCGCCCAGCTCCACGCCGAGGTCGCCAAGGGGGCGATCGAGGATGCGGGGATCAGCAAGGACGACATCGACGGCTATTTCTGCGCGGGCGATGCGCCCGGCGGCGCCTGGCCGATGGTCGATTATCTCGGACTGAACACCAAGAACCTCCGCCATATCGATTCCACCGAGACCGGCGGCTGCTCCTACATCATCCATCTCGGCCATGCCGCCGAGGCGATCGCCGCGGGCAAGTGCTCGATCGCGCTTGTGACGCTGGCCGGCAAGCCGCGCACCGGTGCGATGCCGCCGCGCGCCGCCGGCGCCGAGGTCGATTTCGAATCCGCTTACGGTGCCACCACCCACAATGCCTATGGCATGTGTGCCATGCGCCACATGCACGACTATGGCACCACCTCCGAGCAGCTCGCCTGGATCAAGGTCGCGGCCTCGCATCACGCGCAGTACAATCCGCATGCGATGCTCAAGGACGTCGTCACCGTCGACGACGTGCTGAACTCGCCGATGATCTCCGATCCCCTGCATCGCCTGGATTGCTGCGTCGTCTCCGACGGCGGCGGTGCGATGATCGTGACGACGCCCGAGATCGCCAGGAGCCTGAAGAAGCCGCTGGTGCGCCTGATCGGCCATGGCGAAGCGATGAAGGGCCCGCGCGGCGGCAAGGACCTCGACCTCACGTATTCGGCCGGAATCTGGTCCGGTCCGCGTGCGTTCGAGGAAGCCGGCATCACGCCGAAGGACATCAAGTACGCCTCGATCTACGACAGCTTCACCATCACGGTGCTGATGCAGCTCGAAGACCTCGGCTTCTGCAAGAAGGGCGAGGGCGGCAAGTTCGTCGCCGACGGCAACTTGATCTCGGGCGTCGGCAAGCTGCCGTTCAACACCGACGGCGGCGGCCTCTGCAGCAACCATCCCGTCAACCGCGGCGGCATGACCAAGATCCTCGAGGCCGTGCGCCAGCTGCGCGGCGAGGCGCATCCGAAGGTGCAGGTCAAGAATTGCGACCTCGCCATCGCCCACGGCACCGGCGGCCTCCTGGGCGTCCGCCACGCCGCCTCGACGGCCATTCTGGAGCGCGTGTGATGAGCGAGACGAAGAAATATCCGGCCCCGGTGACCAATCCTGAGACCGCTGCGTTCTGGGATGCGGCCAAGCAAGGCAAGTTCATGATCAAGCGCTGCACCGCCTGCGGCGAGGCGCACTACTTCCCGCGCTCGATCTGTCCGTTCTGCTACTCCGACAAGACGGTGTGGGAAGAGGCGTCGGGCGAGGGCACGATCTATACCTGGAGCCTGATGCGGAAGTCGCCGACCGGTCCCTACGCCATCGGCTACGTCACGCTGAAGGAGGGTCCGTCGGTGCAGACCAATTTCGTCGATTGCGATCTCGAGAAGCTCAAGATCGGCCAGAAGGTGAAGGTGGTGTTCAAGCCAACCGACGGCGCGCCGCTGCCGTTCTTCACGCCTGCTTGATGCGAAGCGCGATGTAACCCTCTCCCCTTGTGGGAGAGGGTGGCAGCCGAAGGCTGCCGGGTGAGGGGTCTCTCTCCACACGAGAAGTGTCACTGCGGAGCTAACCCCTCACCCCAGTGAGTTTATTGCAAGGGCGGTGCAGCCCGCTCCCACAAGGGGAGAGGGCACATTAACGAGCGCCGGCGCTTGCTGAGAAATTTGCCGGAGAGGAAACAGAAAAGATGTCCGCCAGATACGACGAGCTCAAATCCCTCAAGAACATCGGCCAGAAATACGCCTACACCGACCGCGAAGTGATGCTCTATGCCTACGGCATCGGGCTCGGCGCCGATCCCATGGACGAGAACGAGCTCGCGTTCGTCAACGAGGGCACGTTCACGCCGCGGCCGCTCAAGGTGGTGCCGACCTTCGCTTCGGTCGCGGCCTGGGGCTCGGGCCCGGGCGAGATGAACCTCAACCGCGTCATGGTGGTCGACGGCGAGCGCGACATCACCTTCCACCAGCCGCTGCCGGTGGCTGCGAACATCACCGCCGATTCCTCCGTGCTCGAGATCTACGACAAGGGCAAGGACAAGGGCGTTGTCATCGTGCACCAGACCGTGCTGAAGAACGAGAAAGGCGAGAAGCTGGCAACGCTGGTCGCCTCGCGCTTCGCCCGCGGCGACGGCGGCTTCGGCGGGCCGAACCTGACCCAGCCCGACCCGCACAAGATCCCCTCCCGTGCGCCCGACAAGACCATCGACATCACGACGCGCCCCGATCAGGCGCTGGTCTATCGTCTCTGCGGCGATCGCAACCCGCTGCACTCCGATCCGGAGTTCGCAAAGAAGGCCGGCTTCCCGCGCCCGATCCTGCACGGCATGTGCACCTACGGCATCACCTGCCGCGGTGTGCTGCAGACCTATGCCGACTACGACGCCAGCGCGTTCCGCCAGCACGTCGCGCGGTTCTCTTCGCCGGTCTATCCCGGCGAGACCGTGACCATGGATCTCTGGAAGGACGGCAACACGATCTCGTTCGAGGCCAAGGTGAAGTCCCGCGGCGTCACCGTGATCAAGAACGGCAAGACCGTGCTGGGTTAGGGACGATCTCGTGCCCCGGACGCAGCGCAACGCCCCTGGCGATGCGAAGCATCGTCCAGTGCGGTGCGCTGCGTCCGGGGCCCAGAAAGCCCAGGCGAAGAAAGAACTGGGTCCCGGCTCTGCGACGCAGCGTTTCACGCTGCATCGCGTCCGGGACACGCAAAAAATAAAAACAAACAGGGAGAAGCCACCATGGGACTGCTCGACGGCAAGGTTGCGCTGATCACCGGTGCGGGCGGGGGGCTCGGCGAGGCCTACGCAAAACTGTTCGCGCGGGAGGGGGCCTCGGTGGTCGTCAACGACCTCGGCGGGCCCCGTGACGGTTCCGGCGCCGACAAGTCCATGGCGCAGCAGGTCGTGGACGCGATCAAGGCCGAGGGCGGCAAGGCGGTCGCCAACGGCGCCGATATCTCCACCATGGAAGGTGGCCAGTCGGTGTTCGACGACGCCATCAAGCATTTCGGCCGTGCCGACATCCTCGTCAACAATGCCGGCATTTTGCGCGACCAGACCTTCGCCAAGGCCTCCGAGGCCGACTGGGACAAGGTCATCAAGGTTCATCTCAAGGGCACCTTTTGTTGCACCCTGCCGGTGTTTCGCTGGATGCGGGAAAACGGCGGTGGCGTCATCGTCAATACCTCCTCGACATCCGGGCTGATCGGCAATTTCGGCCAAAGCAACTACGGTGCGGCCAAGGGCGGCATCTGGGGCCTGTCCAACGTGCTGGCGATCGAGGGCCGCAAGTACAACATCCGGGTCTGGACCCTGGCCCCGGGCGCCCTGACCCGTATGACCGCAGACCTGCCCCGCTATAAGGAGAACCCGGGGGCGGCGCTGGGGCCGGACGGCATCGCGCCGGCCGTGCTATACATGGTCAGCGATTTGTCGGGCGACCAGACCGGCAAGGTGCTGGGCGTGTCCGGGCCCCGCGGCGTGCGCGAAATGCGGATGATGGAGATGGAAGGCTGGAAACCGCCGCATTCGGGCTGGAACGCCCAGGACATCGTCGATCACGCCAAGGAGATCTTCTTCTCCGAGGAGCAGATCAAGATGGGCGCGCGGCGGTTTTAGCTACACTGTCATTCCGGGGCGCGACGAAGTCGCGAGCTATGATACGCAATTGCGTATCTGAGAATCCATAACCCCGACTTGTGGTTATGGATTCCGGGCCTGTCCCTTCGGGCCATCCCGGAATGACGAGCAGAGAAAGACGAGACTGATGAAACTCACCGCCGACGCCAAGGGCACTTTCGCAATCGCGCCGACGCCGTTCCATGACGACGGCCGCATCGACGAGCGCTCGATCGACCGCTTGACCGACTTCTACGAGGAAGTCGGCTGCGACGGCGTCACGGTGCTGGGCATCCTCGGCGAGGCCCCGAAGCTCGATGCTGCCGAGGCCGAGCAGGTGGCGGTGCGCTACGTCAAGCGCGCGAAGAAGATGCAGGTCATCGTCGGCGTCTCTGCGCCGGGCTTTGCCACCATGCGCTCGCTGGCCAAGGCTTCGATGGACGCAGGCGCCGCCGGCGTGATGATCGCGCCGCCGCCGAGCTTGCGCACCGACGACCAGATCATCGGCTACTTCAAGCAGGCGGCCGAGGCGATCGGCCCCGACGTGCCCTGGGTGCTCCAGGATTATCCGCTCACCTTGCAGGTGGTGTTCACACCGTCCGTGATCCGCAAGATCGTCATGGACAATCCGAACTGCGTGATGCTCAAGCACGAGGACTGGCCGGGCCTGGAGAAGATCTCGACGCTGCGCGGCTTCCAGAAGGACGGCTCGCTCCGTCCGCTGTCGATCCTCTGCGGCAATGGCGGCACCTTCCTAGACTTCGAAATGGAGCGTGGCGCCGACGGCGCCATGACCGGCTACGCCTTCCCGGAACTCCTGATCGACGTCGTCAACCTCTCCATGGCCGGCAAGCGCGATGCCGCGCATGACATCTTCGACGCCCATCTGCCGCTGATCCGCTACGAGCAACAGCCCGGCGTCGGCCTGACCGTGCGCAAATACGTGCTGCAGAAGCGCGGCATCATCGCCTCCAGCGCGCAGCGCAAGCCTGGCGCGACGATCACGGCGACGGCGAAGGCCGAGGTCGACTATCTCTTGTCGCGCGTCGCCCGTTTCGACAAGCGCGCCAATCTCGGCCCGCAATCCAGCGCCGCAGGCTAGTTGCATGGCCGAGACATCAGCATCACGCCCGGCCTCGACGATCCTCCTGCTGCGCGATGGCGCAGAGGCCGGCGGCAACAGCCGCGGCGAGATCGAGGTCTTCATGATGGTTCGCCATCATCAGATCGAGTTCAACTCGGGCGCGCTGGTGTTTCCCGGCGGCAGCGTCGATGCCGGCGACAACGAGATCGTGGCCCATGCGGACCTCTATTCGGGCGGCGAGGGCTTGAGCGAGGCGGACCGCGGTTTCCGTATTGCCGCGATCCGCGAGACATTCGAGGAGAGCGGCATCCTGCTGGCGCGATCCAGGGACACGGGCGCTCCCGTCGATGCCAGGCGTGCCGGCGAGATCGCCGACGCGCACCGCATCCCGCTCAACGAGCACAAGATCAGCTTCCTGAACATTCTGGCCGACAACAAGCTTCAGCTGGCGCTCGACACGCTGGTGCCTTACGCGCACTGGATCACGCCGGAGGGCATGCCGAAGCGTTTCGACACCTGGTTCTTCCTGGCAGCCGCACCGCCGGACCAACTCGGCGCCCATGACGGCCGGGAGTCCACCGACTCGATCTGGGTCTCGCCGCGCGAGGCGGTGGAGGGTGGCGAAAGCGGCCGCTTCAAGCTGCCGTTCCCGACCACGCGCAACCTGATCCGGCTGGCAAAGCAGCCGACGGTGCAGGCCGCGATGGAGCACGCCCGCAGCCTGTCCATCGTTACGGTGATGCCGGTCATGACCAAGACCGATACCGGCCGTCAGCTCCGTATTCCCCGCGAGGCCGGCTATGACGGCGAGGTGTTCGAGGTCGGGGCGCTCGGCTAATACACTTCGACGTCTGCCGAAGTATTGAGGGCCGCGGTCGCGCTAGGTTCCGTCCATCATGAAGGACGGAGCCAGTCGATGAATGTCAGGCAGGACACCCACATCGCCGTCGAGCTGGCGCTGCTGGTCGCGCTTGCGACGCTGTGGGGTGGCTCCTACACGTTCATCAAGCTGGGCGTTGCCACCATTCCCCCGATCACGCTGATCGCGGCGCGAACCGCGATCGCCGGCCTCCTGCTGCTCGGCGTCATGGCGGCACGTGGCATCAGGATGCCCAGCGACGCCGCGACCTGGCGGCGCTTCGCCTTCCAGGCCGTGCTCAACAGCGTCGTCCCCTGGACGCTGATCGCCTGGGGCGAGCGCCATGTCGATGCCGCCCTCGCCACCATCCTCAACTCGGCCGGGCCGATCTTCACCTTCCTGCTCACGGCCGTCGTCACCCGCCACGAGGCGACGCCTCCGCGGAAACTGTTCGGCGTGGTGGCGGGGATGGCCGGCATCCTGCTGATCGTCGGCGTCGATGCCTTCCACGACGTCGGCGACAGCCTCCTCGCAGAGGCCGCCATCGTCGCCGCCACCATCTGCTACGCATGCGCCGCGATCTTCGGCCGCAGCTTTGGGCGCCTCGATCCGATGGCGCCGGCTGCCGGCTCGCTGCTGGCCGGGGCCGCCGTCCTGATCCCGGCCTCGCTCGTGGTCGAGCAGCCCTGGACGCTGTCGCCGTCGCTGAGCTCCGTGCTGGCGTTGCTTGCGCTCGCCGTGTTCTCGACGGCCGCGGCGTTTGCGATCTACTTCCGCCTGATCCAGACCCTGGGTTCGGTCGGCACCACCGCGCAGGCCTATCTCCGGGTGCCCATTGGCGTGGCCATCAGCGTCGCCTTCCTCGGCGAGAGCCTGAGCCGGACCGCCTGGGTTGGGCTGGCCTGCGTCGTCCTCGGTGTCGCCGCCATGACGATCCCGGCCCGGCGGCTTGCGCGCGTCAAACCGTCATAGGGCGGGAAGGGGCTCCGGGACCGCGATATTAAGCATCATCGGCCTCCGGAGGCATGTTCCCCCCGGGCGGCAATACGTCGTATATTGGGCCTCCAATAGCTCGGTCCTCTCATCACCCCAATGTCCGCCGAATTGACGCCGATCCCTGAGAAAAAGCGAACCTTCTCGCTCTCCATCGGCCAGCTCACCTTCGGCAGCTTCCTGTTGGTGCTGGCGGTGATCATCGTCACCTCGACCGCGAGCGTGATCGCGATCCGGCACATCGACACGACCTTCGCCGAGCTGCAGCGGCTCCAGAGCGTCGGCGACCTTGCCGAGGACATTGACCGCCGCATGAACGAGCTGCGGCTCGCCGCGCGCGACTTCGTCACCGATCCCGGTGCCGGCATCCAGTTCCAGCAGGTGGGCGAGGCGGCCTCGACGCTCAGCGACATCCTGAAAAAGACCCGTATCGAGCTCGCGCCCGAGCAGCAGGACATGATCGACGGGGTCACCGAGCGCCTCGCGACCTATCGGACCGGCCTCGAGCGGATCTCGACCCTGATCGACCGCCGCGCCCAGCTGCTCGCCGGCCTGCCGCCTTTGCGCGAACGGTTCGATGCGGCGGTCTCCGGCACCGCCGATCGGGAGCTGGCCTCGCGCCTGTCGGAGACCCAGAGCCGCATCGCGCTCGGGCTGCTCGCGCGCAACCCGTCCGCCGCGGAGCAGGCCGCCCAGAACATGCGGGCACTGGACATCGGCGATGCCAGGCTGAAGGAAGCGGTGAACGACTATGCCGAAGCCATCATGGCGGTGGCCGTCCGCGAGCGGCAGATCGCCGATATCGACCGCGAGGTGCTGGGAACCGAGGGGCGGCTGATCGGCCGCGTCACCGAATTGCTGCGCGAAGTCAGCGACCGGCGCGGCCATGTGCTGTCGCGCGACTTTGCCCGCACGCTGACGGAGGCGCGATGGCAGAGCATCGTGCTCGGCAGCATCGGCGTTCTGATCGGCATTCTCGCGGCCGGCTTCGTGGTGCGGCGGACGGTTCGTCCGCTCGCTCAGATCGCACGCTCCATCCGCGCGCTTGCGGCGGGCCGGAAAGACACCTCGATCCCGTCGGCCGACCTCGACAACGAGATCGGCGACATCGCGCGGGCCGCCGAAGTCTTCCGCCGCGCGCTGGAGGAGGCCGACACGGCACGCGAGGCGGCGGTGCACGCGCTCACCGAGCAGCGCCTCGCCGAAGAGAGCTACCGGAAGCTGTTCGAGGGCTCGATCGACGGCATCTACGTGACGACTCCGGCCGGCGAGCTCCTCAACGCCAATCCGGCGCTGGCGCGGATGATGGGCTACGACAGCCCGCAGCACCTCATCGCCAGCATCAACGACATCGCCCACACGATCTACGTCCATCCCGAGGCGCGCGCCGAATACCAGCGGCTGATGGCGCGTGACGGCATGGTGCGCGAATTCGAGTATCAGGTGCGCCAGCGCAGCGGCGACATCCTGTGGCTTTCCGACAGCGCCACCGGCGTGCGGGACGAGGCGGGCAACATCGTCCGCTACGAGGGCACGCTGCGCGACATCACCGACCAGAAGCGGGCGGAAGACGCCATCGCCGAAGGCCGGCGCCTGCTCCAGCAGGTCATCGACACCGTTCCGGCGGTGATCAATGTCAAGGACCGCGACCTGCGCTACGTGCTGATGAACCGCTACATGGCCGGCATCTTCGGCATCGAGCCCGGCGATGCGCTCGGCCGCACCACGGCGGACCTGATGTCGCGCTATGGCGCGGCCAAGACCGACGAGAACGACAAGCGCGTGCTGGCGCTGCGGAAGGGGCTCGGCTTCTACGAGGAGGAGTACAAGGACGTCTCCGGCAACATGCGGCAATGGCTCGTCAACAAGCTGCCGCTGCTCGATGCCGAGGGCGAGATCGAGCGCATCGTGACCGTCGCGCTCGACATCGGCGAGCGCAAGCGCGGCGAGCAGGAGATGCGCAAGGCCAAGGAAGCCGCCGAGACGGCGCTGCGCAATCTGCGCGAGACCCAGGCCTCGCTGATCGAGGCCGAGAAGCTCGCCGCGCTCGGGCGCCTCGTTGCCGGCGTCGCCCACGAGGTCAACAATCCCGTCGGCATCAGCCTCACCGTCGCCTCCGCGCTGGAGCGCAAGACCGCGATGTTCACCGCCGAGGTCGAGCGCGGCGAGCTCCGCCGCTCCACGCTCAACGATTTCCTCAGCACCAGCCGCGATGCGTCCTCGCAGCTCGTTTCCAATCTCAACCGCGCCGCCGAGCTGATCCAGTCGTTCAAGCAGGTCGCCGCCGACCGCAACTATTCGGACCAGCGCACGTTCGATCTCGGCGACCTCACCGAGCAGGTGGTGATGAGCCTGCGACCAGGCCTGCGCAAGCACAATCTGACGCTCAATGTCGAGTGCCAGCCCGATCTCGCCATGAACAGCTATCCGGGCCCCTATGGCCAGGTGCTGACCAATCTGTTCCTCAACTCGGTGGCGCACGCCTTCCCGGACGGCCGGCCGGGAACGATCGACATCCAGGTGCGGGAGTCCGGCAAGGACAATGTCGAGATCATCTTCTCCGACAATGGCTGCGGCATGTCGCTCGACGTTCGCCGCCGCGCCTTCGATCCGTTCTTCACAACGCGGCGCGACCAGGGCGGCACCGGCCTCGGATTGCACATCGTGTACAGCATCGTCACCAACCGGCTCGGCGGGCGGCTCGATCTCGATTCCGAGCCGGGCGGCGGCACGCGCATCCAGATGATCTTGCCTCGCGTGGCGCCGCTGGAGCAGGCGGCCGAATAGCTAGTCGACGTCAGCGAGCTTGTGCAGGGTCGCGCCGAAGATCAGGCTGGCCTTGCCGACCAGCGCCGTGCCCGTCATCTCCGCGCGCGTGTCGGTGTAGGTGCCGCTGACACCGATGCCGACCGGGGCTGGGCCGCCGAACAGCGGATTGTCGTCACCCCGCGGCGAGGTGTGCCGCTGCACCAGCACCTCGCCTTTGAAGGTGGTGTCGTCCTTCACCACGTAGCTGCCGGTGTAATAGAGGTAGGCATCGCCGCCAAGAATCTTGCCGTCGCGAAAAAGGATCACGCCGCTACCCTTGCCGGCTCGACCATCGAGCAGGGTCACGTGAATCGAATAAAGGCCGTTCTTCATAACGTCCCACGGGCCGGCCGCCATCGCCCAATGGCGTAACCGGTCCGGCATTTATGCCAAAGCGTCTCGCAACGCGCAACGCGGCAGTTTGCCGGCCGGCCGCGGAGGGTTGTCGCCGTGAGCCGTAATTGTCCCGACTTGTGCGTGACGCCGTCATGACGGCCTGATGATGCGGCGGGGCCGGTCGTTGCGAATCAGAGTTGGCCCGCAGATCTATTCGGAAAACCGCTGCGCAATTATCCCGATCATGCTTTAGCCGCGTTGGCTGCATGTTGCCCGGTGGGTCGACGCGGCATGCGCGGTGTCAGGTATATTTTGTGTCCCGCTCGAGCAGCTCGATGGAGATGCCTTCGGGGCCGCGGATGAAGCAGATGCGCACCCCGGGCCGGATCGTGGTCGGCTCGCGCGTGAAGGTGACGCCCTTGGCCTTGATCTCGGCCGCGACGGCATCGATGTCCTTCACCGTCAGCCCGAAATGGTCGAGGCCCTGATGCGGGTGCGGAGGCGGCGGGTTGACCGCGCCGTCGCCCTCGAGCGGCGCGATGAAGATCCTGGCACCGCCAAGATTCACGTCGATCCGTCCCGGCGCGTGGACGATCTCGCCACCGAGGATGTCCCGCAGCCAGGCTGCGGTCGCCTCCGGATCGGGGCTGCGCAGGTGGACGTGATCCCAAGTGACGACTGGCATTTCGATGTCTCCCGATGCTGCTTCGCGATATTGCAGTGCATGTTAGCGGCCGTGGTCGGCGATCGCCACCGTCCTTGCCGGATTCGCAAGCGGGCGGGAACCTTAGGTCGTCTTCCGGATTAAGGTAAGCAGTGGCCCATTCCGTCGTCCGACGGCTTCGGCTGCGATCGGTGAAGCAAATGAACGCCAGGCTCGACCGGATCGGATTGGGGCGCTTTGCCGGGACCGGCGAGCGACTGGCGCGGGCCGTCACGATCGCGAGCGTCTCATTCGGCCGCAGCCTGCTGTGGATGCTGGCCGCCATCATCGTCGGCTGCGGCGTCTGGATGCTGCTGCCTCTGTCCAAAGGCAACAGCGCCGAGCAGGTCAGGTCGGAGGTGGCAGCCGTCGAGACGGCTCCTTCGGACGATCCGGCCGCGTTGGCGTCGCTGGCTTCCGAAGCTCAGGTCCCGGCCATGGCGGACCTTGGTCGTCTCAGGATTTCTTCGCAGACCTGGCGTCGCGGCGGCCTCGGCTCGAAAGCCTTGGTGACGTTCACGCTGCGAAACGACAATGACTATGCCGTAAAGGATGTCGAGATCGTCTGCGCCTTCGCGCGGCGTGATGGTAGCCATCTCACCGATCGCAGTCGCGTGCTGGCCGACCCTGTCGGCATGAAGAGCCGCAAGACCTTCGCGCGGATACCCGTCGGCTTCGTCAACGTGAATGCTGATCAGGCGAAATGTTCGTTGGTTGCGGCACGCCGCGCATAAAGGCCGCATGTTCCGGTAGCGGAAAAGTTACCCTCCGCGGCACTCCGCGACCCCTTGGCCAAGAAACTTCGCGTCGCCATTTGAACCGAACGGCTGGGCCAGGAACCAATTGAGAGATCGCCTGTTGAGGCGGAGAGCCCACGCGGGGATGCGGGGGGCGGAGCGCGGCCAATGCCAATCTTTCGATATTTCGTCTTCGTCGGTGGAGCTTTGCTCGCACTGCTGCTCGCAGTGGACTTCGTTCTGCCATCGCAGCCGGTCGCGCAGGCCGTCGCCACAACCGTAAGCAATGACCAGCCGCTGATCCGGATTCGCTCCAACCGCCACCTGCCCGAGCGCGTCGTGCTCGACACCACCCAGCCCACGATCAGGCCGCCTGCGGTGACAACCGCCGCTGTCGTTGCGCCTCAGCCGCCGGTGCAGGACAGCACGGCAGCCCTCGCCGAGATGTCGGCCAAGGCTCGGGTGCGCGAGACGTTCGCCCAGTTCACGCCGGGAGCACCGAAGGCGGGCGCCGCCGCAGCGACCAAGGCGGATGCCAAGCCGCAGGTTCAAGCGAACGCCCAGCCTGCTCAGGCGCCTCAGGCGCAGCCGCCGAAGCGCAAGACCGCCAGGGCGTATTCGGCACCGCAACAGCAGGACCGGCCGATGATGGTCGCGCAGCGCCCGCAATTCGGCTTCTTCGGCAACACCTGGTAAGAACGCTACGCCCCGCTTCGAAACGAGGCGGGGAGGGCTTTTTATTGGTCAGCCTCTCTGCTAATTCCAATCCATCCGAACGCCGATCGGAGCGCTGGCTTGGCCAGCCGCGGTGCGGCGTTTCCCGGTTCTGGCCCGATCGGGCCCAGGCGCTCGTAGCTCAGCTGGATAGAGCATCGGATTTCGATTCCGAGGGTCGGAGGTTCGAATCCTTCCGAGCGCGCCAGACCTCATTGGCGTTCCAGATATGTCCCGAACCGGAGCTGAGGGGCCGCGCACCGTCGCAAGGGCTCGCTGGGTCAGTCAGCCCTAGCGGACGCCGCTTTGCCGTCCACGCGCCAGCGTGTCGGAGGGCATCTCGTGGAAGATCGCGCGGTAGGCCGCGGCAAATTCACCCAGATGATGGAAGCCCTGGGCGCGCGCACACGTGGCGACCGTGGCGCCGCCGCCCCTGAGGAGGCGGGCGCGGGTCGCCCACAGCCTCTTGAGCCGGATGTACTGGTGCAGGCTCATGCCCCGCACCCTGCTCACCGCCCCGCCGAGCGTCCGGATCGAGACGCCGAACTCGCCGGCGAGATCGGCGGTATAGATCGGCGCGGTGGGACGGGCCGCGACGTACTCGTCGATCCGCTGCACGAGCTTGATCGCCCGCTCGGCCTGCACCGAGGCGCTCAGGTCCGACATCGAATCGATCCGAAACAGATCGTCGAGCGCGAGCAGCAAGCCCTCCTGGAGATGGAGCGCAACCTCGGTGGTTTCGAACAGGAGCGGCTGCACCGAGGCGGTCCGCAGGATGTCGAGCAGGAGCTGCCGCGTGTGGAGCAGGGCGGGCCGGTTTGCGACACGGGCCCGCAGATCGTCGGCGCGATCGAGCCAGCCCCGGTCTTCCAGCTCGGGGGAGAAGATGATCATGGCATAATGATTGGTCTGCGGCTCGACGAAATGGCATTCATCGCTGCCGCGGAGCGCAATGAAGAAGCGCGCATCGAGATCCAGGCCCTTGAAGTTGGCCTGAAGATCGTCGGTCATCGGCAGGATCACCATCCCGCCTGGCATCCGATAGGCCGTGTCCAGGATGCGCGCGAACGATCTCATCATGATGATGCGGCACGCCGGAAGGGAGACGACGGCACGGACCGCGGCGAAGCTCGGGATGTCGAGCGGAATGCTTCGGGCGTCCTCCATCGACTCGATCGGTCGAAACGCGTCGACGTCGGCAAAGCCGATCAGCTGAAGCGCTGAGGACGGAGTGAGAGCGTCGAACAACATGGGTCTGGCTGCCGCCGAAATGTGACAATCAAATGAACGTCGATGCATCGCCATCAATGGCGAAACATCGCGTTCCAGTAAATCGAATTTCAGGCCGTAGTATTGCGGACATCATGCCATAATGTCCATCGGATCAATGTCACGGTCCACGCTCCTGGCCCATCGGCCTTCCGGTAGCGAGGTCGACGAAGTGCAGCCGCGGGCAGACGGGGCAGGCAAAGGATGCAAAGCTTCGCCCCTCCGTTCTCTCCTGCTTCTCTAGATGCGTCTGCACGTTCATGCCCGTCTCGGGGCATCGAAAGACGATCAACTCGGCCATCGCCATAGAATGACGGTGTGGGCAGTTTCATCTTTGATCTGGATCAGTCTTGCCATCGCCCCGGGGCTGGCGACAACGGCGCAAGATGTTATCTCGCAAAAGCGAGGGGCCCCGGAGGGCCCCTTCACATGTTACCAGCGGCGATAGCCGTAATAGCGCGGGCCGTAATAGCGTGGCCCGTAATAGCGCGGCGGCCCATAATATCGAGGCCGGTAATACGGCCGGGGCCCGTAATAGCCATAGTAGTTCGGGCGCCACCAGCAGCGCCCCCAGACGTCGCAGACCATACGCACCTGCTCGACGCCGGCGACGTCAGGTGTTGCAGGCTTGGGTGCGATAGGCATGGCGGACGCCGTCGGCGATGTCGCCAGGGCACCGAGCAGGGCACCGAACAGGCTTGCGGCGACGAGGCCAATCTTGCGAGTCATGATGTCTTCCTCCGCTTACGGACAACAGGATATCGAAGGTGTTCGGATCAAATTGTGGCGGAGCCGAAATGTAATGCTGATGAACAGATCTTCAGCAGACCCGCCCGGTCGGGCTGGCCCTGGCCGCATGGCCAATGCCGTGCCGACCTTGATCCTGCGCAATTCGCAAGTCTGCCTCGGCTCATAGTGTTGCTGCGTGGCAGCGGCATGGGGCTACTGCGGGGCAAGGTGAATTGGATGAGAGTCATTCCAAATCTGTCGATCTCGCCGGAGAAAGTCTTCTTCGTCATCTCGAAATCGCGCCGGTCCGACAGCGAGGCGGCCGGAGGTGGCGTCATCCTGGACTCGGGCGACGATGACATGAGCTACGGCCGCAATGGGCGCGGCGGGACCACAGACCGTGCGGAGCTCGCGGGCTTTATCCGCGATCTCAATGTCGACGAGCAGATCGATCTGGTGGCGCTGACCTGGCTTGGTCGCGGCGACGGCGATCTCTCCAATTGGCGCGAATTGCATGTCCAGGCCGCGCAGGCGCACAACGAGCGCACGGCGTCCTACCTGATCGGCACGCCGATGCTCGCCGACTATCTGGAGGAGGCGATGGCGCAATTCGGCAAGTCGTTCGAGGAATTCGAAGAACATCTCTGATGCCGGATACGGCGTCGGCAAGTTTCAAGGAGAGCTGCAATGGATAAAATGAGAATCGACAAGGGCGACTGGCTGGTGGTGTGCGACGGGCGCAAGGCGCTGATTCTGGAGAACGTCGGCGACGGGATGTTTCCCAACCTTCACACCAAGGAGGTGCACGAGCAGCCGAACCCGTCGACCAGCGCGCAAGGCAGCGACGCGCCGGGACGATTGCATGCCGCTGCGGGCGGCGCCCGCAGCTCGGTCGAGCAGACCGATTGGCACGACGAGGCCGAGCGCGCCTTCCTGCGAAGCCTGGCCGGCCGGCTCGATGCCGCCGTCAGCTCCGGCGAGACCACGGCCCTGACCATGGTCGCCTCACCGCGTGCGCTTGGCATGATCCGCGCCGACTATTCGGACCTTGTGCGCAAGGCGCTTCAGGGCGAGGTCGGCAAGGATCTCGTCAAGCTGCCGGTCTACGAGATCGAGAAGCAATTGCTGCTGTCGGGCACGCCCAAATAGGCGCGCCCGGTAACAGGCCGCGCCGGCGCCCTCAGTAGCAGGGGTGCCGGCGGCGGTCCTGGCCGAGATAGGCGGCCGCGCTCTGGTAGCAGTGGTTGGTCGAGGGGCCGTCGTAGTAGGCGAAGGTGCCGGGGGTGATGCCGGGCCCGTAATTGTGCAGATAGCTGATCGGGTAGGGCAGCGGGTTGGCATAGGCGCGGTGGTGCCGGTGACGACCCCCTGCCTCCGCCAGGCCAGGGGCTAGGATTGCGGCCGACAGGGCCGCAACCGCGGCGACTAGCGTCAACTTGCTCATCTCGATTCTCCGGGACCCGCGCGAATAGGTCAGCCATCTATAGCCATTTCGGACCGCCGGGGCACCCGTCCGGCGCCTGGAAATCCCGGATAAACCCGCGGATTCCCGGGTGGGTGTGACAGAATTGCCGAGATGGCGGCCAGGCCTGCCCATTTTTGGCCTTCTCAGGATGCTTAACGAATTCCCCACACAAGTATGACCAAAAACTATTCGGTTAAGAATCCTGTCGCCGGCCTTTTGGGGGCTCCTTCGAGGCCGGTGCATTCCTGAAGGCCATCGCCGTCACCTCGCCATGCGCATCACGCTTCTGAGCCTGCTGTTGCTCTGTCTCGCCGCCGCCACGCCGGCGCGGGCCGAGCTGCATATCACCCGCGACCACGGCGGCTATGTCGAGGAATACAAGGCCAAGTACAAGCGGGTCCGCGAGAAGGGCGAGCGGGTCATCATCGACGGCATCTGCAATTCGGCCTGCACGCTGGTGCTCGGCATCGTGCCGATGAACAAGATCTGCGTGACGCCGCGTGCAAGCCTTGGTTTCCACCAGGCCTATTACGACAAGGCCTTCACCTTCGGCATCAAGGTCACCAGCTCCGAGGGGACCTCCGACCTGATGTCCTACTATCCCAATACGGTGAAGGACTGGATTCGCCGCAATGGCGGGCTCACGACGGACATGAAGAAGATCAAGAACGGCGTCGAGCTCTGGAAGATCGTCGATCCCTGTCCGGAAGAGTGGTGAGCGGCTGCGCTGAGCCGCACGTTTCCGTCGCAACGCAGCATCGTCCGGACGAAATTCGCATTGCCGCATAGCCCCCGCTGGGGCAATGAGGGCGGCAATGAACCATAATCAAGAAGCCCTGACCGCCCGCGCCGCGCCGATCCTGTTCGTCCTGCTCTGGAGCACCGGCTTCATCGGCACCAAATACGTCGTCGACAACGCCGATCCCTTGACCTATCTCGCCATCCGCATGGCGATCGTGGTCGGCCTGATGGCGATCATCGCCGGCCTCGCGCGGCCGAAATGGCCTGACAGCACCGGCATCGCGCATAGCGCGGTCGCGGGCATTCTCGTCCATGGCTTTTATCTTGGCGGCACCGCGATCGCGATCGCGCATTCGATTCCTGCCGGGCTCTCCGCGCTGATCCCGGGCCTTCAGCCGATCCTGACCTCGACCATCGCCAACCGCTGGCTCGGCGAGAAGGTGACGCCGGTGCAATGGGCCGGGCTCGTGCTCGGCCTCGGCGGCGTGGTGATGATCCTGCACAACCGTCCCATGACCGGGGACGCCGGGCTGGGCTGGCTCGCCTCGGTGGTCTCGCTGATCAGCATCACGCTCGGCACGCTCTATCAGCGCCGCTATTGCAACCAGATCGACTGGCGCGCCGGCAATCTCGTGCAATATGTCGCTGTCACCATTTTCTTCACGATCGGCGCCTTCCTGTTCGAGGACCGTGTGGTGCACTGGACGCGGGAGTTCGTGCTCGCGCTCGCCTGGCTCGCTGTGGCGCTCTCGATCGGATCGATCGGACTGCTCTACTGGCTGATCCGCCACGCCGCGGCGACCTCGGTCGCGAGCCTGTTCTATCTGGTGCCGGCCGTGACTGCGCTGATGGCCTACCTGCTGTTCGGCGAGAAGCTCGATGCGCTGGCGATCGCCGGCATGGCGATGTGCGCCGCTGCGGTGTTCGTGGTCAACCGCCGCTTCTAGCGTGAAGAGGAAAGAGTCTCCGGAGGCGCTCGCATCCGGAGACCCTGCTGAGCGCCGATCAGCGCTTCGCCTTCTTGGCTTTCTTCTTCGTCTTTGCAGCTTTCTTGGCGGTCTTCTTCACGGTCTTCTTGGCCGCTTTCTTCGAGGATTTCTTGCCGGCCTTCTTGGCGGCCTTCTTCGAACTCTTCTTCGCGGCCTTCTTGGCCTTCTTCTTGGAAGCCTTCTTCGGCGCTACTTTCTTCGCGACCTTCTTGGCGGCTTTCCTGACCTTCTTGACGGCGGTGACTGCCGCGTCCTTGGTCGCCTCCACGGCATTGGTGATCGTCTCCATCGCCTGTTCGGTGATCGGCTTGTCGTCGTCCATATCGTGTCCCCCACGGTTTGTATGGCGCGACGACGATAGCGCGTTTCATAATTGTGTCAAAGCAGCGCTCAACCTTTGCGAATCTTCGCGTAGGCTGCGAGCGCGCGTTCGCGTCCACTGGCATGATCGACGATCGGGTGCGGATAAGTCTTGCCGAGCGTGATGCCTGCGCCCGCAAGCTCGATCGGCGTTGCCTGCCAGGGGCGGTGGATCAGCTTGGCCGGCATCTGTTTCAGCTCCGGCACCCAGCGCCGGACATAGGTTCCATCCGGATCGAACTTCTCGCCCTGCAGCTGCGGATTGAACACGCGGAAATAGGGCGCCGCGTCGGCGCCGCAGCCGGCGACCCATTGCCAATTGGCGGGATTGCTGCCGGCGTCCGCATCGACCAGCGTGTCCCAGAACCAGGCCTCGCCCTCGCGCCAGTCGATCAAGAGGTGCTTGACCAGGAAGGAGGCCACCACCATCCGCACCCGGTTATGCATCACACCGGTGTGCCAGAGCTGGCGCAGGCCGGCATCGACGATCGGATAGCCGGTGCGGCCGCGTTGCCAGGCGGCGAGCGCCTTGATGTCGCGCTTCCAGGGAAAGCCGTCGAAATTCGCTTGCAGGTTTTCGGTGGCGAGGTCGGGGTGATCGTGGAGCAGGTGACGGCAGAACTCGCGCCAGCCGAGCTCGCTCATGAATTTTTCGATGCCGGGCCGGAGTGCCGGATCCTGGTCCGCCGCGAACCGTGCCGCATGCCAGATCTGGCGCGGGCTGAGTTCGCCGAACCTCAAATGCGGCGAGAGCCGCGAGGTCCCGTCCCGGTCCGGACGGTCGCGATCGCCGACATAGGCGCGCGCGGCGTGCTCGAGGAAGTCGCGCAGGCGCGTCCGGGCCGAGGCCTCGCCCGGGGTCCATGTTTCGCGCAGGCCGCCCGCCCAGTCCGGCTTGCCTGGTTCCAGTCCCCAGCTCTCCAGCACATCGCCGGCGATCTTCGGCGCGGGGCGCAGCTGTTTCGGAGCAGGCAGCGGTTTTGCCGGATCGCCGAGCGACAGCACGCGCCGCCAGAACGGCGTGAACACGCGCAAGCCGCGGCCCTCCTTGGTGCGGATGGCCGAGGGCGGGGCCAGGAGATCGCCGGGGAAGCTTCGCGAATCGACACCGAGCTTTGCCAGCGCCGCCGCGAGCCGGCTCTCGACGGCCTGATGCGGCGCCTGCGCAATTCCGTTCCAGTAGACGGCGCGGGCACCGCTTTCGCGCGCCACGTCCGGAATGATCCGGGCCGCCGGTCCCTTGCGCAGGATGAGCGATCCGCCGCGCGCAGCGATTGCGGCACCGAGCGCCCGCAGCGACTGCGCCAGCCACCAGCGCGTCGCGGCGCCGGGCGGTCGGGCGAGGGCGTCGTCGAGCACGTAAAGGCAGACCACCGGCGCACCGGTCTTCGCAGCGGCAAGCAGGGCGGGATGGTCGGACAGGCGAAGGTCGTCGCGGAACCAGACGACGATAGGCGGCACGCTCGGCTCGGTCAGGGGAATCCTCGTTTACGATTTGGAAAGCATGCCGGGGGCGGCGGTATAATCATCATTAAGGGGACTGTAATACCACTGCACGATTATGCAGGGATTACGGGGGTAGTTCCATTCATGTCCAAGATTTCGACTGGGAAGTTCCTGCCGCAGTTCAAGCTGGGCACCAAAGCGGTTCTGTGCGCCGTGTTGCTGATCGCCGTGAACACGGCCCTCGTGGTCGGCGCCGGCTATTGGTCGCTGACCTCCGCCTTCAATGACCGCGCCTTGCGCGACATCGAGGTCAACCTGCGCACGCTGGCGCTGGCCTTCACCGAGATCGTCCCGGCCGCCAAGATCACGATGCGGGACGGCGCGGTGGTGCGGGCCGAAATTCCGACGATGCCCGAGATCAAGGATCACGCCATCGTCGACCGCGCGGTGTCCTATGTCGGCGGCAATGCGACCCTGTTCGTGTTCGACGATGCGAGCGGGCAGTTCGTCCGCCGCTCCACCAACGTGAAAAAGGAA
Organism: Bradyrhizobium sp. WBOS07; assembly: GCF_024585165.1. Taxonomy (NCBI): domain Bacteria; kingdom Pseudomonadati; phylum Pseudomonadota; class Alphaproteobacteria; order Hyphomicrobiales; family Nitrobacteraceae; genus Bradyrhizobium; species Bradyrhizobium sp. WBOS07. The sequence goes on along the minus strand of NZ_CP029008.1, from coordinate 3,137,576 downwards.
AACGGCGACCGCGCCGTCGGCACCCAGCTTGCCGCCGACCATCCGGGACAGGCGCCGCTGCGCCGCGGCGAGGCCTATAAGGGTCCGGCCACGCTGTTCGGCAAGACCTTCATGACCGCCTATTTCCCCATCGCGAACGCGGCCGGCAAGGTCGTCGGCATTCTCTATGTCGGCATCCCCATGGTCCAGTACGAGAGCATGCTGGCCCGCGCGATCGAGAGCATGGCTGCGGCCGCCGGACTTGCCGCGCTTCTGGTGCTGGGCCTGACCCTGCTGGTCGTCCGCCGCGTCACCCGACCGCTCACCTCCGTGACGCACTCGCTCACCGCACTAGCCAACGGCCAGAGCGACGTCACGATCGAATGCGAGGACCGCGCCGACGAGATCGGCGAGATCGCGCGCACAGTCGCCGTGTTCAAGAGCAATTCGCTGGAGCGGGCGCGCATGCGCAGCGAGCAGGCGGCGGCCGCGGCCGCGGCGGCCGAGCAGCGCAAATCCGACCTGCGCAACTTCGTCGAGGAGTTCCGCGGCAGCGTCGGCGGCATCCTCGACAAGGTGCTGACATCGTCGGGCGAGTTCGAGCGCGTGGCGCGACAATTGACCGACGTCGCACGCTCCACCGCCGATCTGTCGGCGCAGTCCGCGGGCGCTTCCGACAATGCCTCCGAGCACGTGCGTTCGGCGGCCTCGGCCTCCGACGAGCTGTCTCAGTCGATCACCGAGATCACCCGGCGCGTGCAGGAATCGAACGAGATTTCCGCCGAGGCCGTGCGGCAGGCCGAGGCCACCGACCAGCGCATCGCGCAGCTCTCGGAAGCCGGCGCGCGCATTGGCGACGTCGTCAAGCTGATCACCTCGATTGCCGAGCAGACAAACCTCCTGGCGCTGAACGCCACCATCGAGGCCGCGCGCGCCGGCGATGCCGGCCGCGGCTTTGCGGTGGTGGCCCAGGAGGTCAAGACGCTGGCCGGTCAAACCGCGAAGGCGACCGACGAGATATCGAACCAGATCGAGAGCATGCAGCTTGCGACCGAGGAATCGGTCGCCGCCATCAAGGCGATCAGTCAGACCATCGAGCGCATCAGCGGGATCGCCGGCTCGATCTCGGCTGCGGTCGAGCAACAGAAGGGCGCGACCCAGAACATCGTGTCGAGCGTCCGCGCGGCGGTCTCTGGCACGGCCGAGGTCGCCGTCAACGTCCGGCACGCCGCCAAGGGCGCCAGCGAGACCGGCGAGACCTCGAGCCGGATGTTTGCCTCGGCCCAGGCACTGTCCGGCGAGAGCCTGCATCTGAAGGCAGAGGTCGACGGTTTCCTCGACCGCGTCAGGACGGCCTAATTCAGCGTTGTCATCCCGGGGCGGTGCGAAGCACCGAACCCGGGATCTCGAGATTCCGGGCTCGGTCCTTCGGACCGCCCCGGAATGACTGTCGACTATTTCGGCTGCGGCACGATGCGCAGGTAGGGCTTCGGCTCTTTCCAGCCCTGCGGGTAGATCGTCTTGGCTTCGTCATTGGAGACCGAGCCCGCGATGATGACGTCGTCGCCCTGGGTCCAGTCGGCAGGGGTCGCGACGCGATGCTTGGCGGTGAGCTGCAGCGAGTCGATGACGCGCAGGATCTCCTGGAAGTTCCGGCCCGTGGTCATCGGATAGACCAGCACCAGCTTGATCTTCTTGTCCGGCCCGATGATGAAGACGTTGCGGACGGTCTGGTTGTCGGCGGCGGTGCGCTTCAGGGGATCGCCCGAGATCGCGGCCGGCAGCATGCCGTAGAGCTTCGAGACGTTGTAATCGGTGTCGCCGATCATCGGGTAGTTCGGCGCTGCGCCTTGCGTCTCCTTGATGTCCTCCGACCAGCGGGCATGGTTGTCGACCGGGTCAACCGAGAGGCCCATCAGCTTGACGCCGCGCTTGTCGAATTCCGGCTTCAACCTGGCGAGAGCGCCGAGCTCGGTCGTGCAAACCGGCGTGAAGTCCTTGGGGTGCGAGAACAAGAGCGCCCAGCTGTTGCCGATCCAGTCGTGGAACTTGATCTTCCCTTCGGTGGTCTCGGCTTCGAAGTCGGGCGCGGTGGCGCCGATCGGAAGTGTCATGATTTTACCTCATCGCATTGAACTGACTGGGAAATTCGTCTCTGGCCGTCACCCGCATTATAGGGGCCTTGCCAGACCAAGTGAACGCCCGCTGAACCGGTTCGAGTAAAATGTGAATTCCTTCCTTGAAGGCCCGATTTCCTAGCAACTTATTGTTACAGCAGCGCCTGCGGCGAAACATCTCCACCCGGGGTCGCACGGCCTCGCTCGCCCCGATAATGCCTTTTATGACTTTCATCACGCTCGCCCGGCGCGTCCGAGAACCAAAACGGTCCTGACAGCGACCAATTGGCAACCATCTCGAAAAGTCGCGATCGCCGTATCGAATCGTTAACCACCCCTTTACGCCGGCATGAAAATGCTGGCCGGTCAGAAGAAGTCTGGAAGTGAACTATGTCTGCCGCTGCGCCTAAATCTGTCGAACCCTCGTCCCTCGAACCGTCCTGCCGCGATACCGCGGCCCATGCACTCTCCATCGTGCGTGACGGCGTGATCACCGGGGAGGGGCCGACCACCAAGGGAAGGGTGCACTTCTCCCGTTCGCTCGATGCCGATGACACCGCCTGGTGCACGCGGATCCTGACGGCCACCGCCGTCAACGACCAGCCGGTCAGCCGCGCCGAGGCCGAGGTCCTGTTCGAGATCAACGAGGCCGCGACCGAGCGCAGCGATGGCGGCCGCTTCGACGATTTGCTCGCCAAGGCCGTTGCCCATTATGCCGCCAGTGCCTCGGGCCTGAAGGTGCCGCCGCGCAGCGTCGCGCTGTCGGCCGATACCGAGATCGAGAGCTGGGCGCCGTCCTATGCCTCCAAGGTCAACAGCGAGATGCTGGAGTGGATCGCCGGCCAGATGCGCGGCAAGCGCCACAACAACCGTCGCCTGATGGCGATGGTGGCGACCTTCCTCGGTGCCACCGCGCTGCCGCTGGCGGGCCAATTGCCGAACGTGTTCGACATCGGCATGTAAGACTTTTTGCATGTAAGACTCAGGCATGTAGCATCCACGCGTCTGTTGATGAGGACGCGATCGAACGGCGGGGTCATTTCCCCGCCGTTTTTTCTGTGCCGGCGTCCTGCTCGAGGCCGACGGCGCATGTGGTGATTGCGCGCGTCTCTCGCGTGTCCCGGACGCGCTGCAGCGCTCTTGCGCTGCTGCGCAGAGCCGGGACCCAGCGAGCCGCGTGCTCGCTGCTGCATGGGCCCCGGCTCTGCAGCGCATCACTTCGTGCTGCGCAGCGTCCGGGGCACGAGAGTGGTGAATGATTGACATGGGATCGCATCCTCGCGGCGCATGTTGCCCGAGCTTTGCTTGATCGCTTCGCCCTCTGAACGAGGGCGCAGGGAAGGCCGGGCGCCGGTGGCTCCCATGGACCGCCATGCCAAGGGCAGACTGCGTGTGCTGCTGCATAGCGGAGAACAGGGCAACCGGGACATCCCGGCCTTCCCTGCGCAGTGGTTTGACGGCTTATGTCGTGCTCTCCCCGGGGAGCGTTGCACTATTGCCCCCGTCGCCTTGCGGATGATCGATGCGCGGCCCGGTCGGGCCGCCACATCACCGCAACACTTGGCGCACAGACCCCGGGCGCCAGGACCACACGATTTTGCCGTACGCCGATTGCACCGGTCGTGTGCGCGAGGCGCCTTGCTCACGGTTGCCCGCCCTGCAAAACCCTTCGCGCCGATGCCATCGGCGTCCACCGCCGCCCGGCCCGCGTTCGTGACGATCGCGATACGCCCCTCTTCCTTGGGCCGGGTTGCGCGACACATACGTCATTTCCGAAATTCGGTAAAGCGGAATATTTTCGGCGAGGACGATTGACCGAGGGCTTGGGTGTTTTGCCGTCGGATAGCGCAAGGGATAGGGGAAGAACGCTCGATCCGGCGCGCGGTCAGCTGCGCCGGAAGCTGCTGACGCACGAAGGCCCACCGTCCGGTGTGGACGGTGGGCCTCACGCGTTCGCGGCTTGTGTCGGGGGCCAATGGTGGCACTGCGGGAGCGTTCCGGAACCTGGTTGGCGGAGGCGATCAAGTCCGATCAACTGGTTGTGAGACGCTGTTTTGGAGCGAAGTGCCCATCGGCGGCCATCGGGGCGCTCTTTGCCGCACCGGCTCCCCGGCTAATCCCGTGCCTTAACCAATAATTAATTATACGTTTGCGGCTGGGCGACGGCCCGGCCTAGCGTAGCTGCGGGGAGCCGCCGAAGCCAAACGAGTTGGTGCGTATCATGACCTACACAATGCATGGGGCGATGCTCGCCTCGCTCAGCGCAGCCGCGCTGCTCCTTAGCCTCAGCGATAGTTCTGCTCAACCCGGCGGCGCTGCGCCGCACGGGCTGAGTGCGGCGCCGTCCGGCGCGATCGCGCGTCCGCCCATCGCGCCGGGCGCCCGGTTCCACCGGCGCAACACCCCCTTCGTCTACTGGCCCGGCGGCGGCTTCTTCCGCGACAGCGGCGGCAACAGCCAGTCTTTCGTCGATATCGCCCAGTCGCTCTCCGCCGACGTGCGCTACACCTACACGTATGACGTGCCCTGGGATTGGACGCATCGTTTCCCGCCGAACGTCGTGCCGTCCGACCGGCCCTACGTGCCGAGCTGCCCGACGGAGCAGGTGAGGGTGCCCGGCCGCGGCGGCAGCGAGCACACGGTCAACATCACGCGCTGCTACTGAGCGGTGCCAAGGCATGATCCGGAAAACTGCGCAGCGGTTTTCCGGAACGGATCATGCGCAAAGCTTTAGCCGAGCTCGAAGCTGCACACGCCGAAGACGCGATCGATGCGCAGCGGCGGGATCGCGCCGGTGTACATCCGCGCCGTCTCGAACACCGGCTTGAGCCCGAGCGCCTCCGCGAACGCGATGGCCTCGCGATTGACGGCGGGGACGTCGAGAAACACCTCGCCATGCGCGCTTGCCAGCAGGGCCTGCACGATCGCCTCGGCCGCCGTGCGATCGTCGGCGACCAGCGGGCCGATCTTGGAGCCGGTCCGGCACGGCCGGATCACGCCCCAGGCGGCGAGCTTGCCGTCGCGCCATAGCGCGCGGCCGACATGGCCTGGCGTGTTGATCCAGGCGCGCAGGAAGGCGCTGCGCCGCGCCGGGAAGACGGTGGTGTCGTCGGCTTCCACGAGCGCAAACGGGATCGTGTCGAGTGCGACGACATCGGCTGGCGGCTTCACGGGCGCGGCGACGACGCCGCCATAGCGGATGTTGGCGTAAGCGAGCTGGAACCCGGACTTCCTGTAATTGTCCTGCTGCGCCACCACGCCGTCGAGCCCGATCACGCGGGAGCCCGCATGCGCGATCGCCGTGTTCCAGATCCTCAGGCCGTGGCCGGAGCCGCGAAGGTCTGCACGCACCATATAGAACCCGAGGAAGGCGAAGCGGTCGTCGTAATTGACGCAGGAGACGGTTGCGGCCGGCTCGCCATCGATCTCGCCGACGAAGAAGCCTTGCGCGTCGGGGATTGCGAAGCAGGCGGCATCGTAGCGGCCGGGATTCCAGCCTTCGGCTGCGGCCCAGTCGATGGCGAGGGAGATTTCCTCGGGGCGCAGATTGCGGATCTGCAAGTCATTCATCGCGCGTTGCTCATCGGATGCGTCCCTTCGACCATGGACCTGCCGACAGGTCTGGCTGTAGAAGGCCGCATGATAGGCCGAGCCTGCGGCTCGCCTCAACTCAAGGGGATGATGGCTCATGGCAGCAGAGAAGGTTGCGCTCGTCACCGCCGGCGGCAGCGGCATGGGGGCAGGGGCTGCGCGGCGGCTGGCCGCGGACGGATTTCACGTCGCGATCCTGTCGTCCTCCGGCAAGGGCGAGGCGCTGGCCGCCGAGCTCGGCGGGTTCGGCGTCACCGGCTCGAACAAGGAGAACGACGACCTCAAGCGTCTCGTCGACGGGGCCATGGCGAAGTGGGGAAGGATCGACGTGCTCGTCAACAGCGCCGGCCACGGGCCGCGCGCTCCCGTCACCGAGATCACCGACGAGCAATGGCACGCCGGCCTCGACACCTATCTGCTGAACGTGATCCGCCCGACGCGGCTGGTGACGCCGCTGATGCAGGCGCAGAAGGGTGGCGCCATCATCAACATCTCGACCGCCTGGGCGTTCGAGCCAAGCGCGATGTTCCCGACCTCGGCGGTGTTCCGCGCCGGCCTTGCCGCCTTCACGAAGATCTTCACCGACACCCATGCGGCCGACAACATCCGCATGAACAACGTCTTGCCGGGCTGGATCGACAGCCTGCCGCAGCAGGACGCGCGCCGCGACAGCGTGCCGCTGAAGCGCTACGGCAAGGTGGAGGAGATCGCGGCGACGATCTCGTTTCTGGCCTCCGACGGCGCCGCCTACATCACCGGCCAGAACATCCGCGTCGACGGCGGCCTGACGCGCTCGGTCTGAGCCGCGGATCCGCCGGGGTCCAACCGGCGATCCGGATAAAGTTAGCCTGACGGATAAGTATTTCTTGACGCCCGCCGTTATGGGAATATAGTTAGCTTCATGGCTAACCAATTGACCCACCTCGACCAGGTTTTCGCAGCGCTTGCCGATCCGACCCGGCGGGCGATCGTGATGCGGCTGTGCGCCGGCGAGGCTTCGGTCGGCGAGCTCGCCAATCCCTTCGACATGGCGCTGCCGAGCTTCATGAAACACATCCATGTGCTGGAGACGAGCGGTCTCGTTCTGTCGGAGAAGACCGGCCGCGTGCGCACCTGCCGCCTCAGCCCGGATGCGCTGCTCGGCGCCGAGGACTGGTTCCAGCAGCAGCGCGCGATCTGGGAGGCGCGGCTGGACCGCTTCGAAGCCTACGTGATGAAGCTCAAGAAGGAGAGGGCGGCCGCCAAGCGGCCGTCCCGAACAACCAGACGGAAAGGTTCTGAGTCATGACGAAGTCTGCCAATCCCGCTTTGTCGCAATGGTCGCTCGACCGCGAGATCGTGATGTCGCGCGTGATCGACGCGCCGCGCGATCTGGTGTTCGAGGCCTGGTCCGACCCGAAGCATCTGCCGCAATGGTTCGGGCCGAAGGGGTTCAAGGTCGAGACCTTCGAGATCGACGTGCGCGTCGGCGGCGTCTGGCGCTTCAACATGATCGGCCCCGACGGCACGGTCTATCCGAACCGGATGCACTTCCGCCGCATCGAGCGGCCGTCCCTGATGGAGATGGATCACGGCCACGACCAGGACGACGATCCCGGCATGTTCCGCTTCACCGTTACCTTTGCCGAGCAGAGCAACGGCAAGACCGTGCTGATGATGCGGCAGCTGGCCTCGAGCACCGAGCAGCGCGACGGCATGATCGGCTTCGGCGCCGTCGAATACGGCTATCAGACGCTGGACAAGCTCGCGGCCTATGTGGCGGGCATGAAGCGGTGAGCTACAGTCTTGGTCGTCATGCCCGGGCTTGTCCCGGGCATCCACGTTATTCGTGCTGCGCGGTTAGGCGTGAATGGCCGGGACAAGCCCGGCCATGACGAGAGGTGTGGGGGAACGGCGCCTAACCCGGGTCCTCACTCCTTCGCCTCGTCCGACACGATGTCTCCGAGCTTCTGCCAGCGCTGGCCGTCGAACTGCACCATCTGGAACTGCTTGTTGACGCGGTAGTCGGTCGGCGTCGTCGTGACGGAGATTCCGGGAAGCGTCAGATCGAGCACGACGTCCCTGAGGCTCGCGGCCTGCCGCATCACGTTCTCACGGGTCAGATCGTCGCCGCATTGCTTCAGCACCTGCACCAGCAGCTGGGCCGTGATGTAGCCGTAGACGTTCAGGTTCGAATCCCTGTCGCCCTCGGGATAGTACTTCGCCATGAAGGCGAGGTAGCGCTTCATGCCGGCATCGTCCTTCCATTCCGGATCGGCGGCATCCTTGACGTAACCGACGCTGATGACGCCCTTGGAATTGTCCAGACCCGCCGGCTTCAGCACGGCGCTGAGCGAGGAGGCGTTGATGTCGATGATGTGCAGCGGCTTCCAGCCGATCTCGGCGACCTTCTTGATCGCCTGCGCCGCCTGCTTCGGCGTCGTGGCGCTGAACAGCACGTCGGCGCCGGCGTCCTTCAACCGCAGGATCTGCGAGTCGATGGTCGGTTCTGAGATCTCGTAGGAGGTCTCGGCCACCACCATCTTGGCCTTGTCGCCGAGGCCCGCCTTGAGGCCGGCGAGATAATCCTTGCCGAGGTCGTCGTTCTGGAAGAGCACGCCGATCTTGGCGTTCGGATAATTCTTCAGGAGATATTGCGCGTAGATCCGGCCCTCGACGAGGTAGGAGGGGTTGAAGCCCATGGTCCAGGGGAAGTTCTTGGGATCGGTGAAGCGGGCCGCGCCGGTGGCCGCGAACAGCTGCGGGATCTTCTTGGCGTTGAGATATTTCTGCACGGCGACGTTCGGCGCGGTGCCGATGATCTGGAACGTCAGCAGCACCTCGTCGCTTTCGACCAGCTTGCGGACCTGCTCGACCGTCTTCGGCGGCGAATAGGCGTCGTCATACTGGATCAGCTCGACCTTGCGGCCGTTCACGCCGCCCTGGTCGTTGATCATCTTCATGTAGGCCGCCTGGGTCTTGCCGATCACGGCATAGGCCGAGGCGGGGCCGCTCAGCGGCACGGTCTGTCCGACCTTGATCGCGGTGTCGGAGGCGCCGGGATCGTATTTCTTCTGCGCGTGAGCCTGTGCGATCGACAGCGCCAGAGCGAGGGCGGAGGCGGCGATGCGTTCGAGAAGACGGTTCTTCATTTTCATGCCCTGTTCGCACACTGTCATTCGCCCTTGAGCCCGGCATCGCGGATCAGCTTGGTCCACTTCTGCGTCTCGGCATCGATGAACTTGCCGAACTCGGCGGCGGTGCCGGCGCGCACCTCGAGGCCTTGAGCCGTCAGCTTGTCCTTGATGGCCGGCTCGGCGAGCGCGCGCAGGACTTCGGCCTGGAATTTGTCGAGGATCGCACGCGGCGTCGTCGCCGGCGCCATGAAGCCGTACCAGCCGGCGGCCGCGACGTTGGGAAAGCCTTGCTCGCGCAAGGTCGGCGCCTGCGGATAGAGCGCGCTGCGCTCGGGCGAGGCGACGCCGAGCACGATGAACTTGCCGCTCTGGATGTAGGGCAGGGCGGTCGGCAGCGCCGTCAGCGTGGCATCGACGCGGCCGGCGAGCAGCTCGGTGTAGGAGGCGGCATCGCCCCGGAACGGGATGTTGAGGCCCTTGACGCCGGCGTCGCGGAACAGCAGCTCTCCGGCCAGGTGCGGCTGCGAGCCGGCGCCGGGAGAGGCGAAGGTCAGCCCGTCGGGCTTCGATTTGCCGTAGGCGATCAGCTCGGGAAGCGTCTTGAACGGTGCGTCCGCGCTGATGATGAGAAACAGCGGCGCGACCACGACCATGGCGACCGGCTGCAGTTCCTTGCGGTCATAGGTCAGCTTGCCGAACAGCGCCTCGGCGGTGGCGTAGGGGGCTGCGGCATACAGAAGCGTGTAGCCGTCGCCGGGCGCATGGGCGACCATGTCGTTGGCGATGCGGGTGCCGGCACCGGGCTTGTTCTCGACGATGAACTGCTGACGCAGACTGCGGCCGAACTCTTCGGCCAGCAGGCGCAGCGAGATGTCGTTGGAGCCGCCGGGGCCGTAGGGCGAGATCAGCCGCACCAGGCGCGACGGCCAGGCGTCCTCGGCATGCGCTGCCAAGCCCGATCCTGCTGCGAGGCCGCCTGCGATCGTGCCCAGCAGGGTTCGGCGTGAGACCTTGAATGATGCCACCGTTTTCGTCCTCCCTTTTGTCGTTGGTCTTCTTGTGTCGTTGGTCTTGTTGCGGCGTCAGATCACCTTTCGTTGGGTGAGCCGTTCAATCTCCTGGTCCGACAGGCCAAGCCAGTCCCGAAAGACCTCGTCATTGTCCTGGCCGACGTCGCCTGCGGCGTGACGCATTCGCGTCGGATCGACGCTGAAGCGAGGAACGACATTGGCCATGGCAACCGTGCCGAAATCGCGGTCGGCCACGCGGGTGATCACCTCGCGCGCCTTCACTTGCGGATCGTCGGCGATCTGGTCGATCGAATAGATCGGCGCCAGCGTTCCCTGCGCGGCATTGAACCTCGCCAGGACCTCGTCGAGGGAATGGGCGGCGCACCAGCCGGCGAAGATGTCGTTGAGCTCGGAGGCGTGCTTGACGCGGCGGTCGTTGGTGGCGAAACGCGGGTCATCGATGAGGTCGGGCCGCTCGATCGCCCGGCAGTTCGCCGCAAACAGTGCGTTGGTCGAGCCTGCGAGCGTCACCCAGTGACCGTCGCTGGTGCGAAACACGGCGGCCGGCGCCGAATAGCCGTTGGCGTTGCCGATCCGCTCTCGAACCGCGCCGAGCTGATCGTGCTCGATGGCGAGAACGTCGAGCAGGCGGAAAGTGGCTTCAGTCAGCGAAAGATCGATCTCCTCGCCGGGGGCATTGGGGTCTCGTGCCCGTTTCCACAGCGCCGCGAGCACGCCGACGGCGCCGAACAGGCCGCCGATCGAATCCCCGATCGGATATCCCGGATGGGTCGGCTCGCCCTCGCTCTCGCCGGTGATGTAGGTGAGCCCGCCCATGGCCTCGAAGATGCGGGCAAAGCCGGGCCGCTCGCGATAGGGGCCATCCTGTCCGAAGGCGGTGGCGCGCAGGATCACGAGGCGCGGCTGGATCGACCACAGCACCTCCTTGGGCAAGCCCCAGCGGTCGAGCGTTCCCGGACGGAAATTCTCGATCAGCACGTCGAAGCGCGGAAGCAGCTGCTTGAACAGCGTAAGTCCTTCCTGCGTGCGCAGATCGAGCGTGGCGAACTTCTTGTTGCGATTGGCCGCTTTCCACCACAGCGGCTTGCCGTCCTTGAACGGCGGAAACGACCGAACGCCGTCGCCTTGGCCGGGCATCTCGATCTTGAGCACCTCGGCGCCGTAATCGGCCAGCAGCGTTGCGGCAAAGGGCGCTGCGATGATGGTCGCGATGTCGAGAACCTTCAATCCTTCGAGCGGTCCAGCCATGTCACGCCCCGGTCCTTGCGATCTTCTTGGTCTTGCGCGGCGGCGCGAGCTCAGCCTGCCCGACGATGGCGCGGATGCTGTCGGCGAGCGCGGCGATGCGCGGACCGATCTCGGCTTCCAGCTGGCCCGGCTGGAGGCGGAACGCCGGGATGCCGCAATTGATCGAGAACGACTGCTTGGATTCGCCGGCGTGAAACAGCGGCGCCGCGACCGCATGGATCGAGGCCATGTACTCGCCCCAGCAGGTGCAGAAGCCGCGGCTTCTGCATTGCGCGATTCCGGCGCGGTACTTGTCGCGAAAGACCGACCATAGCTCGGCGTCTTCGGCCGCGATGTTCCGCTCGAGCCGGTCGGCATCGGCCGCCGGCAGGGTTGCCGCCGCGGCGCGTCCCATCGCGGTCAGCACCACGGGAATCGGCATGCCGATGTCGGGCACGTGCGGTCCGACGTCACCGGAGCGCGCGGTCTCGACATAGATCATCGAGGTGGCGTCGAGCAGGCCGATCGAGACCGTGCCGCGGACGCTGAGCGCCAGCTCCTGCATCATCGGCCGCGCCACCTGGCGGAACTGCATCCCGGCGAGCAGAGGATGCGCGATCCGCAGCGCCCGCGCACCGACGCGGTACTTGGCCCGTTCGGCGTCGTAGCGGAGGTAGCCGAGCTCGGCCAGCGTGTGGGTGAGCCGCGCCACCGTCGGCCGCGGGATGCCCGTCAGCGTCGACAGCTCCATGTTGCCCAGCAAGGTGCTCCCGGTTCTGAACGCTTCGAGCACGACGAGGCCCTTGGCCAGCGTCGTGGCGAAGGCAGCGTCATCGGCGCTCTCCGCCAGCACGGCGGCGGCAGAGGAGAGCGGATGTCGCGGCTTGGATGAGTCTGTCGGCGCCATGACCTAACTATCAGACGAGGCGAGGAGCTCTGTCCAATAGATTCGACGATCCCGACAGAATTGTCCGATATGTGGACAGGCGCGTCGACCCGGGCATTCCGCTGGAAAGCGCGCGCGACAGACCCAGCACACAGATTTTTTGTCGTGATTGCATGCCGTCTTGTGACAGGATTATTACGACGACATGTCAGATCGATTATTTGCGGAGCGGCTCATGTTGCAGTGGCAGGCGCGGTCAAATCCCCTCGCGTGGTGGTGGGGATCGCTCACGCTTGTGAGCGGCGCCAATATCCTCGTCTGGTTCATGCTGTACCGCGAGTTCTACGCGACGCCGTCGGGCAATCTCAGCGGCGGCTCGGACATCGGGCTGATGTTCCTGCTCTGCGCCGGCTATGTGTTCGGCTGCGCCTTCCGCTCGTTCCTGCCGCGCGCCGACGTGCAGCGCATCTGCCTGTTCGACACCTGGCTGTCGAGCGTCGTGGTCGGCCGGACGGTCGCGACCGTGGCCGAGCTCTGCTTCGTGGCGCAATGGGCCATCATCCTGCATCAGCTCGGCAAGATGACCGGCGCGGAGACCGCGGTGAACATCGCGCTCGTGATCGTGCCGATCATCATCATCGCGGAGTGCTTCTCATGGTACGCGGTGGTGACGACCAACTTCCTCTACAACGCGATCGAGAACTCGCTGTGGGCGGTGACCTTCTTCCTCGCCGGCATCGCATTGTGCCGCCTGATGCCGGAATTCCAGGGCGTGGTGCGCTGGGCGCTGATGTCAGGCATCGTCGGCATCGCCTGCTTCCTCGCCTTCCTCGTCACCGTCGACGTTCCCATGTATCTCAGCCGCTGGCGGGCAGGGCACGCCGAAGGCAATACGTTCCTCGGCTTCCTCGAGGGACTGCATGACGTCTCGACCCGCTGGGTGGTGACCCACGACATCGCGCATTGGAAGGGCGAGCTGACCTGGATGTTCCTGTATTTCAGCGCCGCGGTGTGGTCGAGCCTCGCGCTCTGCGCGCTCTATGCGATGCAGGGCTATCTGGCGCTCTATCTGGCGTGAACGATTGGCGAGACGTGGTCAGGCCGGCTCGGCGATGACCGTGTTGCGCAAGATTCCGATGCCGGAAATCTCGACCTCGACAATGTCGCCCGGGCGCATCCACAAGGGCGGCGTGCGCCTGGCACCGACGCCGCCGGGCGTGCCCGTCACGATGACGTCGCCGGGATCGAGCGGGCAGATCGTGGAGATGTAGGCGATCAGCTCGGGAATGGCGGTGATCAGGAGATCGGTGGTGGTGTCCTGCACCACGGTGCCGTTGAGGCGCGTCTGCAAGCTGAGCTTTGAGGGATCGGGAATTTCGTCGGCCGTCACCAGCCACGGACCGAAGCTGCCGCTATCGGCAAAGGTCTTGCCGGACAGGAACTGGCTGGTGTGGCGCTGCCAGTCGCGGACGCTGCCTTCATTGTAGCAGGAATAGCCGGCGACGTGCCCGAGCGCGCGGTCAGCGGGGATGTGCCGGCCCTGCTTGCCGATGACCAGCGCGAGCTCGCCTTCATAGTCGAAATCGTCGCTGACCTTCGGCTTCACGATCGGCCGGAGATGGCCGACCTGGCTGCAGGCAAAGCGCGCGAACAGCGCCGGCTTCTCGGTGACTGTACGGCCCGTCTCCACGACGTGGTCCCGATAATTGAGGCCGACGCAGATGATCTTGCCGGGATCGGGGATGACGGGAAGGAAGGTGATGCGGTCGAGCGGATGATCGGGCGCGGTGGACGCGACCAGCTTTGCCGCCTCGGCCACGCCGCCGGTTTCGAGCAATTGCCGCAGCGTCGTGCAACCGGTCATCCGCGCGCCGAGATCGACAACGCCATTGTCCTTGACGGCGCCGAACGAGGTGCGGCCGTCGGCGATGAAAGAAAGCAGCTTCATGAGATCATCCCTGGGAAAAAGTTGGGTCAGGCCGCGGACGGCACGCAGGTTAAAGGCTGTGTCGCCGCGATCAACTGGTCAAGCTCGGCTTCGTTGCGGGCGGTGCCGCGCACATAGCGGTCGGGGCGTAAGAGCGCGGCGATGATGTCGTGCTTGCGCAGCCAGTCGCCGATGGCCGGCGCGTCATCGCCAGTCAGGATCTTGAGTCCTGCCTGGGCAAGCGCCGCGCATGCGGAGGGGGCGACCGCGTTTGCGACCAACAGCACGTGGCCGTAGCCGACCTGGTCGTCGCTGCGACTGCCGTCCCGCAGCTCGAACTGCGGCGCCAGGTCTCCGGCGAGAGGCACCTCGCGCGGTGCCAGCCCGGGGCCGAGCTTGGGCTTCTTCACCTCGAGCTTCACCGGCGCGTTCTCGCGCGGCTCGCCCGCAGCCAGGCCCGCTTCGATCGCCTTGGTGTTGATCAATCCGCCGAGACGAATGGCGAGCTCGATGAATTCGCGCACATGCGGCAGGCGCTCGCTCTGATAGGTGTCGAGCAGCTCTGACCCGGCGCCGCCCCGGATGACCGCGTCGAGCTTCCAGGCGAGGTTCGCGGCATCGCGGATGCCCGCGCACATTCCCTGGCCGAGGAAGGGCGGGGTCTGGTGTGCGGAATCGCCCGCGAGCAGCAAGCGTCCATTCCGCCATTGCTGGGCAATCGCGGAATGAAAGGTGTAGACCGCCGCGCGCTCGATCTCGGCGTCGTCGGGCGTGATCCAGCGCGACAGCAGGTTCCAGACCTTTGCGGTCTGCACGACCTCCTGGGAATCCTCGTCCGGCAGGATCGTGATCTCCCAGCGCCGCCGCACGCCGGTGCCGCGCACATAGGTCGCCGGGCGCGCGGGATCGCAATGCTGCAGGCTGTAGTCGCCGAGATCGTCGCGCGCGCGCTTGAGCAGCACGTCGATCACCAGCCAGCGCTCGTGGAAGCCGAGATCGTGCATGCCGGAGCCGATGAAGCGGCGGACCAGCGAGCGGGCGCCGTCGCAGCCGATCACATAGGCTGCGTGGACTTCCTTGAGTTCTCCAGTTGAGAGGTCTTCATAGCGGACGCGCACGCCGCGCTCGTCCTGATCGAGCGCGAAGACGTCGCAGCGATTGCGCATGGCGACGCGGGGCCAGCGGCAGAGGCCGCCGATCAGGACATCCTCCAGATCGGGCTGGTGGAAGCGGTAGCTGAGATGCCAGCCCATCGGGGTCAGCGTCTGCGGACGGGACCAGTCCAGCAGCATGCGGCCGTCGGCGTCGAGAAACAGCATCCCCGGGCTCAGGATCACGTGCGGCAGGATGGCGTCGGCGAGGCCGATGCTCTGGAACACGCGCATGCATTCGTCATCGAAATGCACCGCGCGCGGCAAATGATAGGTCCGCGCCTCGCGCTCCAGCACCAGCGTGCGCACGCCGCACAGGCCGAGCAGGTTGGCGAGCGTGGCGCCGACCGGGCCGCGGCCGACGATCACGACGTCGAAGTCTTCGGGGGTGGAGCTATCTTGCATTGCTTATCTCTTCCCCGAGCTGCGCCGCAGCATCAACGCCGCCGGCCGAAGTGTCCGCCCAGCGGACGCCGGTCCCACCTTCTCCCACTGTCCACCAGCCGGACAATTCGACGATGGCGCTAAGCACTTCAGGCTCCATGTGGCTAAGGAGGGTCAGTGCAACAGCAATAAAGTGCAGGCCGTCCGCGAGGCGGCCGCCGGGAGGAGATGGCGATGCTGCGATCGATGCTGGGCGTGTGCCTGGCGGTGCAACTCTGGGCCGCGCCGGGTTTCGCTGCCGATATCAATGTCGGGATCATCCTCTCGGCAACCGGACCGGCCGCAGCGATCGGCAATGCCGAGCGCAACGGCACGGCTTTCGGCCCGACCGAGATCGCCGGCAGGAAGGTCAACTATCTCTTCCTTGACGAAGCCTCCGACAGCACCGCGGCGGTCAGCGCGCTGCGCAAGCTCTACCAGGAGAGCAAGATCGACATCCTGGTCGGGCCGACCTCGACGCCCGGCTCGTTTGCCGTGATCGACCCGGCGGTCGAATACAAGCTTCCGGTGATCACGCTTGCGCCCGTCAATGCCTTGGTGGCCCCGGTCGATGCCAGGCGGCGCTGGATATTCAAGACCACGACCAATGACGATCACGAAGCCGCGCCGCTGTTCGCGAACATGAAGAAGACCGGCGTCAAAAGGCTCGCGCTGATCGGCTTTGCCGATTCCTATGGCGATGCCTGGAGCAAGGTGAGCGCCGACATGTCCGCGGCCGCGGGGATCGAGCTCGCCGCCAACGAGAAATACGCCCGAACGGATACCACGGTCGTCGGGCAGATCCTCAAGATCATCGCAGCCCGGCCGGATGCGGTTCTGATTGCGGCCTCGGGCGCACCGGCAGCCCTTCCGCTGCTGCAATTGCGGGAAAAGGGATATGAGGGGCAGATCTACGGCACGCTCGGCGCCACATTCGGCGATTTCCGCAAGCTGACCGGCACGCAGGGCGACGGCATTTTCGTGCCGCTGAGCCCAGCCGTGGGCGCTGCATCTTTCCCGGACGATTATCCCGCCAAGAAGGCGGCGCTCGAATTCATTCAGCGCTACGAGGCCAAGTTTGGACCCGGCAGCCGCAACATCTTTGCCGGTTCGGCCTACGACGCGTTGATCCTGATCGAGCAGGCGGTGCCCGCGGCATTGAAGACGGGAGAGCCGGGAACCGCGGAATTTCGCGAAGGTCTGCGCAGCGCCATCGAGGGGCTGAAAGGCGTGGCGGGATCACGCGGCGTCTACAATTACGGGCCGAACGACCACACCGGGCTGGATCCGAGCGCGCTCAGGCTGGGCAAGCTCGACAAGGGCGAATGGATTGCAGTGCGCTGAGCGGCAGAACGGAGCGGGGTCATGGCTGTCGCGGAATGTCCGGTCTATGACGTCGATCTCTACGCCGACGACGTCCTGCGCCAACCTTATCCGCACTATCGCGCGTTGCGCGATCTGGGGGCAGCCGTCTGGCTCCCGCGCAACGGGCTCTACGCGGTCGGCCGTTTCGAGGACGTCCGCGCAGCCTTGCGCAACCCCGGCCTGTTCTCCTCGGCCCAGGGCGTTGCCGCCAACGATCACGTCAACGAGATGTCGCGGGGCACGACGCTCGCGAGCGATGCGCCGTTGCACGATCGCTTGCGGGCGATCATCGCCGCTCCCTTGCTGCCGAGAGCGCTGGAGCAGATCGGACCCGAGATCAGGAGGGAGGCGCGGCGGCTCGTCGAGGACCTCGTGAGCCGGGGGCGGTTCGACGCCGTGACGGATCTGGCGCAGCACCTGCCGCTGACCATCGTATCCAAGCTCGTGGGCCTGGAAGACTATGGACGCGGCAGCATGCTGCGATGGGCGTCGGCGACGTTCAACGTGCTCGGCGCGATGAACGATCGCGCCTGCGCGGCCATGGCCGATGTGCAGGAGATGCGTCACTATCTCGGCGGCTCCGCCATCCGCGAGCGCCTGCGGCCGGGCAGCTGGGGCGACAGGATTTTCGCGGCCGCGGACCGCGGCGAGGTCGAGCCCGAGCGTTGCCCGGTCCTGATGCGCGATTATCTGGGACCGAGCCTCGACACGACGATCTTTGCGACGGCCAACCTGATCCTGTTGTTCGGCAAATATCCCGATCAATGGGATCTCGTGCGGCAGGACCCCGGCTTGATCCCGGGCGCGATCAACGAAGCATTGCGCCTGGAATCTCCGATCCGGGGATTTACCCGCCATCTGAGCGATGACGCGACGATCGGGGAGGTTACCCTCCCGAAAGCAAGTCGCGTGCTGCTGCTCTATGCATCGGCCAATCGCGACGAGCGGAAGTGGCAGGATCCGGAGCGCTTCGATGTGCGTCGTCGCGCCAGCGATCATCTCGGGTTCGGCAATGGCACCCACATGTGCGCCGGCCTGCATCTGGCCCGGTTGGAGATGACCGCGCTTCTCGAAGTGTTGGTCGAGAAGGTCCGGCACTTCGACATCGGCGAGCCCGTGCTGGCGCTCAACAACGTGTTGCGGGGCCTGGCATCCTTGCCGGTGCGGGTGAGCTGATCGCATCGCGCTTCAGGGGTTGACGGGGATCGCCTCGGAGGTGTCGCGCATCGGCCCGACGAACTGCGCAATCGCGTCCTCGATCGCCAATGCCGAGCGGATCCAGATGATGGAGATGCAGCCGAACACCGCGCCGCCCCGCACGATCGGCACGGCAATCGACGCGGTCTTCGCATTGTACTCTCCTTCGCTGCGGATGGCGTAGCCGCGCGATTGCGTCTCGGCGATCATGCGGTCGAGCCGACCGGTCTCCAGGAAGGGGCGGTCGTCGGCCTCGTCGATGCGGCGCAGGTGATTGAGGATCAGCTCGCGCTCGTGGTCGGGGCAGGCGGCGAGATAGGCGCGGCCGGCCGAGGTGCGCAGCATCGGGAGGCGCTTTCCGATCATGCCGCGGTCGATCGAGAGCGGGCTGCGTGCGTGGGTGGTCTCCTGCACCACCATCGCGGCGTTCTCGTAAGTGGAGAGATCGACCGGCCAGACCAGGGTCTTGCTGAGCTCGGCGAGATAGGGGGCCGCCGCCTGGCAGATCACCACGCCGGGATCGTAACCGTCGCCGAGGCTCAGCGCCCGCCGGGTCACGCGAAACCGGTCGTCGCTGGCGCTGCGGGCGATGTAGCCGAGTTCCTCCAGAGTTTCGAGCAGGCGATAGACGGTGGGGCGGGGCAGGTCGAGCGCGCGGGCGACGTCGCCGGCACGGATGCCGCCGGAGCGATTGACCTCCCGCAGCACGTCGAGCCCGCGCTTGAAGGCGCGGACGCCTTCCGACTGCCGCGGCGCTCTCGGCCCCGTCCGCTCCTTGGACACTTCGCATTTCCTCCCTTGTGGTGCACGGTCCCGCGATTATCGTTGCGAGCGCGAAGCGATTGCGGAACGCCACGTTAAGATCGTGCGCGGCCGGTATCAAGTTCGCCGCATGACGGCACACGCGATGCCTTCGGGAGGACTTTCGATGGAAATCACCGCGCTCGGCTATATCGGAATCAAGTCGTCGCAGCTCGACCAGTGGGGCCGGATGGCGACGGAGCTGCTCGGCATGCAGCAGGTCGACCGCGGCGGCAAGATGCGCGCCTTCCGGATGGACGACCGCAAGCAGCGGCTGATCGTCGACGGCAGCAGCGATGCCGGGCTTGCCGTGATGGGGTGGGAGGTGCCGTCAAGCGCAGAGCTCGACCGTCTCGCCGGCCGGCTGGAAAGCCACGGCGTCAAGGTGACGCCTGGATCGCGCGCGCTTGCCGATGAGCGGCATGTCACCGAGCTGATCTCGTTCGCCGATCCGGCGGGCAATCGGCTCGAGGCCTTCTGCAAGCCGGAGCTTGCGAGCGAGCCCTTCAGGCCGGGCCGGCCGATCTCGGGCTTTCGCACCGGCGCGCTGGGCATGGGGCACGTCGTGCTCAACGTGGAAAATGTCGAGCTGCTGTTGCCGTTCTACCGCGACGTGCTCGGCTTTCACGTCTCCGATTACGGCTTGAAGCCTTACGGGCTGTACTTCTTCCACGTCAACGGCCGCCACCACAGCTTTGCGATGGTCGGCTCCGGGCGCAAAGCGATGCATCATTTCATGGTCGAGCTCGGCAGCCTCGACGACGTCGGTCAGGGCTACGATCTGGCGCAGCTGGACGAGGGGCGTGTGGCCTACACGCTGGGCCGCCATACCAACGATCACATGACGTCGTTCTACGTGAACACGCCCTCCGGCTTCTTCATCGAATATGGCTGGGGCGCACGCGTGATCGATCCCGAGACCTGGCAGCCGCACGAGACCTTCGACGGGCCGTCGCTGTGGGGCCATGAGCGGCTCCATATGCCGGAAGAGCAGCGCAAGCGATTGCGCGACATGCGGCTGGATGCAGCCGCGCGCGGCGTGCGTGTCGCCGATCCGCGCGTGCCGCCGCTGAACTGCGCGTGGCTGGACCAGGTGGTCGCGCGCGAATGACCGTGGCCGCCTGCGGCGCCTGAACGATCAGGTCTCGCCGAGATCGGGCTCGGTCAGCAGGCCCTGGCGGAGCGCGAGGCGGACCAGCTCGATATCGGAGCCGACGCCGAGCTTGTCCTTGATCAGCGAATGCAGGTTCGCCACCGTCTTGGGGCTGACGTGGAGCGTGCCGGCGATCTCGTCCGTCGTCTTCTCGGCGAGCAGCAGCCGCAACACCTCGAACTCGCGCGCGGTGAGGACGTCGGCGGCCGAGCTTTCGCCGCCGAGCCGGCTCAGCGCGAGCTCGTGGTCGATGTCGGGACTGATGGCGATCTTGCCGGCGAGCACGTCCATCACGGCGCGCACCAGCGTTTCCGGCGGGCTGGTCTTGGTGACGTAGCCCCTGGCACCTGCGCGGATCGCCTGCACGGCGAAGCCCGCATTCTGGTGCATGGTGAAGATGAGGATCCTGGCGCCCTTGTCCCATTGCCTGATGCGCCTGACGGCCTCGATGCCGCCGATGCCGGGCATGCTCAGATCCATGATGACAAGATCCGGCGCCTCGGACTTGTACAGCCGGTAGGCCTCGGCGCCGTCGGCCGCTTCGGCGATGACGCGCAGGCCCGGCTGCTTCTGGAGCACGGAGCGATAACCCTCGCGGACGACGGAATGGTCGTCGACCAGCAGGATCGACGCATCGGCCACGCTCATGCCGCGTGCTCCAGCACCTGCGGCCCCGTGGCGGCGAGCGGAATGACGACGCGCAGCGCCGAGCCGCCGTTGGGGCCGACCTCAAAGCTCATCCGGCCGCGCAAGGCCGCAACGCGCTCTCGCATGCCGAGCAGGCCCATGCCTGACTTGCTCGAGGCATCGCCGGGCCGGCCGTCGTCGTCGATGGCCAGCGCGATCTCCTCTCCGGCCATCGTCAAATGGACGCCGACCCTGGTGGCGCCGGCATGCTTGGCGGCGTTCGTGAGCGCCTCCTGCACGATGCGGTAGAGATTGGCGCTGATCGCGGCGGGCAAGGTCTCGAACGCGCCATCGAACTGGATTGTGAAGCGCGTCTCGCCGCGGCTGCGGCCGTTCCAGCCGGCCACAAGGCCTTCCAGGCTCGCAACGAGGCCGAGCTCCTCGACGTCGGGCGGCCGCAGCCGGAACAACGCGCCGCGCAGCGTCTCCATCATGCCGGTCGCGGTGCGCGCGATGCCGTCGCATTCCGACAGCAAAGCCGGGCAGTCCTGCGCCGCGGTGTGGCGGGCAGAGGAGGCCAGAGCGCGGATGGCGGCCAGCGACTGACCGAACTCGTCGTGCAGCTCGCGGGCGAGATGGCGGCGCTCATCGTCCTGCAGTGCGATCAGCTTGCGCGTCAGCTCGTTGCGTTCGGCCAGTGCGGTGTCGAGGCTTTCGGCGAGATGGTTGAAGCCGTCGCGGATCGCCGACAGCTCGGCGAGATCGAACGGCGGCAGCCGCGCCGTGAGGTCGTTGGCCGCGATCCGGTCGAGGCCGGTGCAGATCAGGCGAGTTGGGCGCAGCGCGCGCGCCAGCGCGGCGTAGACCAGGAGGCACAACAGCGGCAGCGCGATCGCAAGCGCGATCGTCAGACGGCCGGCGTCGTGCCAGGCCTCCGCCGTCCGCACCGCCGGATCGACCGACACCACAATCTCGCCGAGCCTGACGCCGCGCACCATCACGGGCCGTGCCGCCTCGCGGCCCGGATCGAACAGGCTGCGATAGAAGGCCGCGAAGGCCTGCGGCGGCGGGCTCTCCGGGGCCGGCGCACCGCTGCAGAACCGCTGGAGCATCTCGCCGCTCGCGCCGCGGAATGCTAGGCACAAGCCGGGTGTCATCACATAGGCCGCGACGGGATCAAGGTTGGGAAAGTCCGAGCGCGGACCGGCCACCCATTGCATCTTGCCTTGCTGCAGCTCCAGCGACTTCGCCACGATCGCGGCGACGCCGTCGATGCGGGCATGGGCGTCGCGGTCGGCGGCGATCAGGAAATAGGCGGAGATGACGGCGAAGCAGGCCGCGGTGATGGCGGCCACGCGCAACGTCAGACGGACCTTGAGATCGAATCTCGGGCGGTTCCACATCGGGGCACCTTGCGCGAACGGTTTGTCGCCTCGGCATTAAACGGCAGAACGCCGCCCGCGGAAA
Source organism: Bradyrhizobium sp. WBOS07 (assembly GCF_024585165.1). Classification (NCBI taxonomy): domain Bacteria; kingdom Pseudomonadati; phylum Pseudomonadota; class Alphaproteobacteria; order Hyphomicrobiales; family Nitrobacteraceae; genus Bradyrhizobium; species Bradyrhizobium sp. WBOS07. The sequence continues at coordinate 3,115,518 of NZ_CP029008.1, read as the reverse complement.
GCGCCGGGCGCTACCGCAGTGCAACGTCGTGAAATTTTCCCGGGCCTCGCCGGGACGGTCCCCGTTGCGGGGGCTCGGGCTGGCCGCCGAGATTTCCCGATCGCGCCAATCTGCGAGGCCCCGCTCATGCACGTCTCCCGGTCGATCCTTGCTGCCGTTCTCCTCTTCGTCCTGCCCTATGCTCCTGCTGCCGCCGAGGCCGCCATTGGCGTTGCCATGGAGGATTTCAGCTATACCGACACGTCGGGCGAGCCGACCAACCAGATTGCGGCCCACGAACGGCGCCTTCAGGCGTTCATGGCCGCGCTCAGGCGGGATATCGGCGAGGGTGGGCGCTATCGGCTGGTGCCGTCCGCCCAGGACGGCGCCGCGTTCAAGGTCATCGGCGGCATCCAGAAGACGAGCACGCTGGTGCAATGGGCCAAGGTCGCGGTGATCGACGTCGGCGCCAAGAGGCTGGTGATGGACAAGCTCTACAGCTTCCGCGGCGACAATGATGAAGCCTGGGAGCGCGCCGAGATCTTCGTCTCGCGCGAGGTCATGGCTGCGCTGGCAAGCCCTGTGCCGGTCGCGCTGGCGGTGTTCGAGTTCGAGCTCGAGGATACGACCGCAGCCTCGGTGGGCGCGTCGGCTGCCTCGGACGCATCGCACCTCGCGGAGGTCACCGGCGCCGTGCGCGAGGCGCTCGGCCAATCCGGCCGTTACCGCATCGTCGATGTCGGCCGCGAGGCGGCGACGGCGGGCGACTTGCGCGACTGCGGCGGCTGCGAGGCGGCAATGGCGAAGAAGCTCGGCGCGGATCAATCGCTGATCGGCGTGGTGCGGCGGGTCAGCCGCACCGAATACACGCTCGGCTTCCAGCTGCGCGACGCCGGCACCGGCGCGGTGCTGGCGCGCGGCGACAGCGGCCTGCGCCTCGGCGCGGATTATTCCTGGAAACGCGGCGCGGTTCGGCTGGTCAGCGACCGGCTGATCGACAGCCAGCAGGCTGCCGAAGGGATCAGAAAGTAAGCTGCACCTTCATCGACCGCGAGCGGTCGCTGGCGAGGTCGAAAGCGGCGACCGCGTTCTCGAACGGCATGGTGGCCGTGATCAGCGGCTTGACGTCGATCAGGCCTTCGCCCATCAGGCGCACCGCCAGCTCGAACTCGGGGTCGAAGCGGAAGGTGCCGCGCAGCTGCAATTCCTTGGCGACGATGGAATTGATCGGCAGCGTCATCTCGCCGCCGAGGCCGAGCTGCACCAGCGTGGCGCCGGGCCTGAGCACGTCGAGCGCGGTCCGCAGCGCCGCCTGGTTGCCGGAGGCTTCGAACAATGTGTCGAACACGCCCTTGCCGGCGCGCCAGGGGTCGAGCGCTGTGGCATCGGCCGCGACGTTGATGGCGTGACTGGCGCCGAGCTTTCGCGCAACTGCAAGCGGCGCCTCGGCGACATCGGTCACCACGATCTCGGCGGCGCCGCCGAAGCGCGACACCAGGATCATCAGCGCGCCAATCGGGCCGCAGCCGGTGATCAGCACGCGCTTGCCGAGCAGGGGGCCGGCCTGCTTGCCGGCATGAAGGCACACTGCCAGCGGCTCGGCGACCGCAGCCTCCGCGAGCGAGAGCTTGTCCGCGATCGGTACGGCTTGCGCGGCGTCGACCGTGATGAACTCACGGAAACCGCCTTGCACGTGGGGAAACCTCATCGCGCTGCCGAGGAAGCGCATGTCGAGGCATTGGTTGCGCATGCCCTCCTGGCAATGCAGGCACTGCCCGCACGGTCTGCTCGGATTGACTGCAACGCGCGCGCCCGGCTTCACGCCGGTGACGCTGTCACCGACGGCGGCGACGACGCCGGCGATCTCATGCCCCAGCGCCATCGGCTGCTGGATGCGGACGACGCCGAAGCCGCCGTGATGGTAGTAATGCAAATCGGAGCCGCAGATGCCGCCATTGGCGATCTTGACGCGGACCTCACCGGGGCCGGGCGCCGGATCGGGATAATTGTCGATCCGCAGGTCTTTCGGGGCGTGGATGACGACGGCGCGCATGGGTTCGGTCCTTGTTCGCGATTACATCGCGGCGATCATGCCGCCATCGACATAGATGATTTGGCCGTTGACGTAGGTGGAGGCGTCCGACGCCAGGAAGATCGCGGCCCCCACCAGCTCGTCCGGCCTGCCCCAGCGCTTGGAGGGGATGCGGCCCATCAGCCAATTGTTGAAGTCGGTGTTGTTGACCAGCGCCTCGTTCATGTCGGTCAGCATGTAGCCGGGGCCGATCGCGTTGGCCTGGATGCCGTGCTGGGCCCATTCCACCGCCATCGAGCGGGTCAGGTTCCTGATGCCGCCCTTGGCCGCGGTGTAGGGCGCGATGGTGGGGCGGGCGAGCTCGCTGCCGAGCGAGCCGATGTTGATGATCTTGCCGTGCTTGCGCGGGATCATGCGCTTGGCCGCCTCGCGGCCGATCACGAAAGCGCTGGTGAGGTTGGTCTCGATCACCTTGCGCCATTCGTCGGTGGTGAACTCGACCAGCGGCTTGCGGTGCTGGATTCCGGCATTGTTGACGAGGATGTCGACCGCGATGCCTTGCCTGTCGAAGTCGTTGAACGCGGCGAGGATGGCGGGCTCGTCGGTGACGTTGAACGCAGCGCCTTCGGCCTGATGGCCGGCGGCACGGAATTCGGCGACGGCCTGCTCGACTCGCTTGGGATCGACGCCGTTGATGATGATCCTGGCGCCGGCCTTGGCCATGCCCTCGGCGATGGCACGGCCGAGACCGCGGGACGAGCCGGTCACGAGCGCGGTGCGGCCGGAGAGATCGAACAGGGAAGTGCTCATGTCGAGAGATCCTTAGACGTTGGAGCGGCGCACGGTGAGATCGGAGCGGTCGAATACGGCGGGCAGAAGGTCGACACCGAGGCCGGAACCTTCCATCGGATAGACGAAACCGTCCCTGATGTCGGGCATCGTGGTGAGGAGCTCATAATACCAGCCCTTGTAGAAGGCGCGCACCGATTCCTGAATCAGCGTGTTGGCTGGCTGAACGACATGTGGATAGCGGCGATGAAGCCGATCGGGCCGATGCAATCATGCGCCGCGAAGGGCCGGTGATGGGTTTCGGCCATGGCGGCGATCTTGCGGCCTTCGGTGAGGCCGCCGGTCCAGCACAGATCGGCCATCACCACGTGCATGGCGTCGCGGTCGAGCATGTCCTCGTAGGGGAACCGCGGGCCCAGCGTCTCGCTGGCGCAGACCCAGACCGGCGACTACGGACCCAGGAAGACCGGATCGATTCCCGTGCCATGGCCGAGCAGGCCGATCGCCTGAAGCTGGGCGGAGTGGAGGTCGATCTCCACGATGGCGAACAGGGTGAACAGCACCAATGCGGAGATGACCAGCAGGGGGTGGGCGGTCTCGGCGCCGCTCTCGCTCGATGCGGTGAAGCTCCGGATCGCGCGGCGCAGAAGGGAGCTCCGCGGCAGCGCCTTCGATTGGATCGGCATGATGAACCTTCCTTGCCGCGCGATATCCATCTGATTTGCGCGACGCTGGATTCTTAGCCACGGTGTCGCCACCGGCATTGACGCACCGCAAATAGCTGCACTTCTTTCGAGAGCTGCGTAGAGCATGCCTTACCTGATGGCCGCCGCCAAGGCCGCGATCAAAGCGGGCGGCGTCACCAGGAGGCCGAGCTTGAGGAACGGCCAGGCGCCGACCTCGATCTTTTCCCGGCGGAGCGCGACCAGCCAGAGGATGGTGGCAAGCGATCCCGTCACCGACAGGTTGGGGCCGAGGTCGACGCCGATCAGGATGGCGCTGACCACAGGCGCGGGCAAATGATCGCTGGCCGCGACCGAGCCGGCGACGAGGCCGACCGGCAGGTTGTTGGCGATGTTGTCGGCGAGCGCGGTGGCGATGCCGACGCTCCAGGCCGCCTGCGGGACCGAGTGCGCCACCGCCTGGTGCAGCAATGCGCTGAGCTGCGCGATCACACCGGTCCTGATCAGCGCCTCCACCATGACGAAGAGCCCGCCGACCAGCGGCAGCACGCTCCAGGACACGCCCCGCAGCACCGGCAAGGGCGACTGCCGGCTGAGCAGCAGCACAATCGCGGCCGTCACGCCGCCGCAGATGAAGGTCGGCAGGCCCAATTGCCTGTCCAGCGCCGACGCCGTCACCAGCACGACTCCGATCGCGACGATGCCGACGGCCGTCAGCTTGCCGCCGCGGCCGAGCCTGGGATGCGGCACGCTGCGGGCGATCGTCTCCTCCTTCAGCGCGCGGTGCTGGGTCAGGCGCAGGACCACGTAAGTGAGCAGGATCGAGGCCGCCGAGGGCAGGGCGAACAGGCGCAGCCATTCGGTCAGCGGCGGCATGCGCGCGCCGAACACGACGAGATTGGCCGGGTTGGAGATCGGCAGCACGAAGCTCGCGGCATTGGCGATGAAGGCGCAGACGAACAGATAGGGCAGCGGCTTTGCGCCGGCGGCGCGGGTCGCGGCATAGACGGCGGGCGTCAGCACGATCGCGGTGGCGTCGTTGGAGAGCAGCACCGTCACCAGCGTGCCGACGAGATAGATCAGCAGGAACAGCCGCTGCGACGAGCCGGCCGCATATTCCACCGCGAGCGCGGCGAGATAGTCGAACAGGCCTTCGAGCCGCGCCAGCTCGGCGATCAGCATCATGCCGATCAGGAAGAGGTAGACGTCGAGGCCTTTCTCGATGCCGGTGAGCGCGTCCTGCCATGGCAGCAGGCCGAGCAGCACCAGCGCGCACGCGCCGATCACGGCCCAGACCGCCTCGGGCAGGCGAAAAGGGCGGATGATGACGCAAGCGGTCGCGACGACGATGATGCTCCAGGCCCAGATGGCGTCAGACGGCACGGTTCAGTTCTCGAATGAAGATCGATTCATTCGGCAGCGATAACCGATGCCGGCGCCGCTGTCTTCCCCCGCGGGCGCGGATCGCTGCCGCCGCTTTGCCGCGTCTCGGGCAAGGCGAGGAGGCAGATCGCGGCGCCGATCGCCGCCACGGCGCCGAGCGTGATGAATGCTGCGCTGTAACCGGCGCCGACCACGACGAGGCCCGCCAGCGTCGTGGACAGCGCCGCGCCAATGCTCTGGGCCGTGATGACGGCGCCCTGTGCGACGTTGAAGCGGCCGGTGTTTCGCATGAGGTCGGCGACGATGACGGGAAATATTGCCCCGAAAATGCCGGCGCCGACGCCATCCAGCAACTGCACGCCGACCAGCCAGAACGGATTGTCGGAGAGCGTATAGAGCGCACCACGGATCGGCAGGATCAACAATGCGGCAAGGAAGAACCGCTTGTGCCCCCAGCGGTCGGCCCGTGCGCCAACCAGCATCGCGAACGGCACCATCACCACTTGCGCCGCAACGATGCACGCCGACATCAGGCTGGTGCCGAGGTTCTTGTCCTGGAGCGCGAGCTTTTGCCCGACCAGCGGCAGCATCGCCGCGTTGGAGAGGTGAAACAGGACGACGCAGACCGCGAAGATGAGCAGCGGGCGGCAGGTCAGGAGCACGCCAAGGCCCGAGGGTTGTTCGGGTGCGCTGTGGATACGAGGCTGGTGCAGTCCGCGCGCCAGATCGTGGTCGATGGCCCGTTCGGGGATCGCCAGGATGCTGACGAGGCTCGCGATCGCCATGGCGCCGAGAAGGTAGAACACGACGGTCGGTCCGAACCAGTAGGCGGAGAGGCCGGCGATGCCGGCCGCGACCGCGTTGCCGGCGTGGTTGAAAGTCTCGTTGCGGCCGATGCGCCGGGTAAACGCGGCATGCCCGAAGATGCCGAGCGAGACGGCGGCGATCGCCGGCGGGAAGACCACGGCGGCGGCTTGCGCGATGCCTTGCGAGATCATCACCGGCAGGAGGCTGGGGAACAACGGCAGCGAGAGCGAGGCGAGCGTCACCAGAATCGCAGCGGCCGCCATCACCAGCCGCTTCGCCCGTGTGGCGTCGACCAGTGCGCCGGCCGGCGTCTGCGCGACGATGCCCGCGAGCGTTGCGATCGACATCACGAGGCCGATGCGAGCCTCGTTCCAATGCTGCTCGGTGAGGAGATAGACCGCGAGATAGGGGCCGAGCCCGTCACGGACGTCGGCGAGGAAGAAATTGGCCGCGTCCAGGGCGCGGCCGGCGCGCCTCACCTCGTCGGGATTTTCGCTGGACATCGGTTTCTCGATCGTCGTTGTGTGGATCGCGACCCGCCAAACGCTCAGCTGTCGTCCCGGACAAGCGCAAGCGCCGATCCGGGATCCATAGCCACAGGATGAAGTTGGGCGAAGATTGTCGGCTACCAGCTCACGCTACAACGTCCGTCCGGGAGTATGGGTCCCGGATCGGCGCGCGCATTTTGCGCGCTTGTCCGGGACGACGGCGCCTTCTTGGTTCACATTCACCGCGCAACGGATAGCTTCTCCGTGATCGCCTTGCGCAGGATGCGCGACAGCGATTCGACCGAATACGGCTTCTGGATCAGTTCGAAACCGCGATGGGCGTTTTCGGCGAGCACGTTGCTGTAGCCGGAGGTGAGCACCACGGGCAGGCCGGGATAGCGCTCGCGGATGATGCCGGCGAGCTCGACGCCGTTCATGCCGGGCATGATGACGTCGGAGAAGACGAGGTCGACGGCGAATTCGTTCTCGCCGAGGATGGCGAGGGCCGCGTTGGCGTTGGCGACGCGGCGGACGACATAGCCGAGATCTTCCAGCAGCTCGGTCGAGAACTGGCCGACATCGTCATTGTCCTCGACCACGAGCACGCGGTAGCCGCGCCCGGTGGTGGCGGCCTCATGGGTCAGCGCCGCGGCTTCCTTCTCGGCCACAGGGCGGTGGGCCTGCGGCAGGTAGATGGTGAAGGTCGCGCCCTTGCCCTGCGTGCTCGTCACCGCGATGTCGCCCTCGGACTGTTTTGCGAAGCCGAAGGCCTGGCTGAGGCCGAGGCCGGTGCCCTTGCCGACCTCCTTGGTGGTGAAGAACGGCTCGAAGATCGATTCGAGATGCTCCGGCGCGATGCCGCTGCCGGTGTCGGCGACGGAAATGGCGACGTAGTCGCCGCTGCGCGCAGACTGCGCGCGCAAGCCGGGGATGCCAGCGACCTTGCGCACGGCGATGGTGAGGCGGCCTTCGCCGTCCATGGCGTCGCGGGCGTTGATGGCGAGATTGATCAGCGCGGTCTCGAACTGGGCGATGTCGGCGACGGTGAAGCAGTCGGCGTCGTCGATCTCCACCACGATGTCGATCCGGCCGCCGACCAGCGGCCGGACCAGTTGCGCGACGGCCTCGACCTGGGTGCCGACGTTGAAGATCTGGGGTTTCAGCGGCTGCCGGCGCGCGAATGCCAGGAGCTGCGCGGTCAGCTTGGAGGCGCGTTCCACCGTCTCGGAGATGGCATCGACATAGCGGCGGCGGCGCTCTTCCGGCAGCTCGCGGCGGCGCAGGAAATCGGTGGCCGAGCGGATGATGGTGAGGAGGTTGTTGAAGTCGTGCGCGACGCCGCCGGTGAGCTGGCCGATCGCCTCCATCTTCTGGGACTGCCGCAAGGCTTCCTCGCCGCGGCGGCGCTCGGTGATGTCGACGGCCTCGGGCACCGCGCCGGTGATGTTGCCGTGACGATCGAGCACGGGGCGCATGCCGAAGTCGAAATCGCGCTCGCCGATGGGAAGGCGCAGGCGCATCTCGAGCCGCACCGCTTCGCCCTTGAGCACGGCGTGGAAAGCCTCGCGCACGGCGGCGCTCATGCCGTCGGTGCCGGTGAACCAGGGCGTGTCCCAGAAGGGCTTTCCGATCACGTCCGCAGCGCTCGCCCTGATGCCGTCGAGCGCGGTGCGGTTGGCATAGAGCAGTTCGCCCTCGAGGTTGACCAGGCCCTGATATTGGTTGCTGGTGGCGAGGATGGCGCGGAGCCGGGACTCGTTGGACTCGAGCTCGGCAGTGCGCTCGGCGATGCGCTGCTCCAGCGTCTCGTTGAGTTGTCGCAGCTCGATCTCGGCCTGCTTGGCGACGGTGATGTCGTGGGCCACGCCGATGAAGCCGATATGCTTGCCGGTGGGGTCCCAGCGCGGCTGCGATTCCGAGCGCAGCCAGCGCCATTCGCCGCTGGCGTTCCTGTAGCGCGCTTCCAGCACGAAGGGCTTGAGCGAGGCTTCGCCCTGGACGGATTGCTGCAGCACGTGCGGCAGGTCGTCGGGATGCAGCACCTTGCGCCAGTCGAAGTCGATGGCCTGGTCGTAGGGCAGGCCGACGAAGTCGACATAGGCCTGGTTGGCGAAGGAGCGCTTGCGGTCGAGCTTGGTCACCCAGATCGGCACCGGTGCGCTGTCGGCGATCAGGCGGAAGCGCTCCTCGCTCTCGCGCAGGGTCTCGCGGGCGAGCATCTGGTCGGTGATGTCGATATGGGCGCCGACGAGGCGGAGGGCGCGGCCATCCTTGTCGCGTTCGATCTTGGCGACGACCCGAATCCAGCGGGTCTCGCCGTCATTGGGGCGGATGATGCGGTATTCCGCGGTGTAATCTTCGCTGGTGCCGGCGAGTGAATCGATGAAGTGCTTGACGGCGGCGTCGCGGTCGTCGGGATGGAGACGATTGACCCAATCCTCGTGCGACTCCTCGGCCGCTTCCGGCGGCAGGCCGTGGATGATCAGATACTCGGGTGAACGGCGATTCTTGAAACCCTCGCGGAAGTCGACCTCGACGCCCCCGACCTTGCCGATGCGCTGGATGCGCGCCAGCTCCGCCTCGCGCTCCTGGAGCGCGTGATAGGCGTTGTCGCGCTCGCGCGCGACGTCTTCGAGGTGTTGGCGCAGCCTTTCGGCGGCGATGGTCTCGGGCAAAGGATCGTTCAAGGCATCGGCCGTTGTCATGCGGAGCGCACGTGCCGGACCGATCTTCACACAGACGGCGCGTGATGGCCATTGCCTACGAGGGAGCGCGTCGCGGGAAAATGTGACTTGTGCGGAACGGAAATACTACGTCATGCCAATGCCCGGCCTGGCATTTTGTTCCAGAGACTGGAACGATCAGGCGGCGGACGCGTCGTCGCGAGGCGCAACGAGCAGCTTCCATGAAGCTCTCCTTTCCGAAGAGGCTAAATCTTGAAGCTCTTTCTCTGCCAGTCCTGCGGCAATGTGCTGTATTTCGAGAATCGCGCCTGCGAACGCTGCGGCCATCGGGTCGCGTTCCTGCCGGAGCAGGAGACGATGTCGGCGATCGAGCCGGACGGCGAGGCCTGGAGGATGCTGGCCAGCAAGGGCGAGAGCCGGATGCTGTGCAGGAACGCCGAGTACGACGCCTGCAACTGGCTCACGGACGCGGGCGATACCACCGGCTATTGCCGCGCCTGCCGCCACAACGGGACGGTGCCGAACCTCTCTGATCCCGCCCAGCTCGCCGGCTGGCGCGAGCTGGAGGTGGCGAAACACCGTCTGCTCTATTCCCTGATCCGCTGGAAGCTGCCGCTCCGGACCCGGCAGGAGGACCCCGAGCATGGCCTGATCTTCAATTTCCTCGCCGACGATCCAAACAGCGGCGAGAGAATCCTGACCGGCCACGACAACGGTCTGATCACGATTGCACTCACCGAAGCCGATACCATCGAGCGCGAGCGGCGCAGGCTCGAGATGGGTGAGCCGTACCGCACGCTGCTCGGGCATTTCCGCCATGAGGTCGGTCACTATTTCTGGGACGTGCTGGTGCAGGGCGGCGGCAAGCTCGAGGAATGCCGCGCGGTGTTCGGTGACGATTCCATCGATTACGGCCAGGCCTTGCAGCGCCATTACGCCGAAGGCCCGCCGCCGGACTGGCAGCAGACCTACGTCTCGGCCTATGCCACGATGCATCCCTGGGAAGATTTCGCCGAGACCTGGGCGCACTATGTCCACATCGTGGATGCGCTGGAGATGGCCGGCGAGTTCGGCATGGAGGTGCGCCCCAAGGTCGACCGCGACGGGGAGTTGACGGCGCGCATCCGCTTCAACCCCTACGAGGCCCGCGATGTAGAGGCGCTGGTTGGCGCGTGGCTGCCCTTCACCTTCGCCATGAACAGCGTCAACCGCGCCATGGGCCTGCGCGACCTCTATCCCTTCATCCTGTCGCCTGCGGTGGTCGGCAAGCTCGGCTTCATTCACGGCCTGGTCCGGGACGTGGCCAAGTCTGCGTCCAAGTCTGCGTCCAACTCCGCGCCCAAGTCGTCCAACTCCGCGTCCGGGTCCGGGAAGGCATAGGGTATCTGGGGGGCTCGCCAGCCCCGTTCCCGGCCGGCATCGGTCTTGCGCTGGTACGCCAGGGGGCCGGATTTTGACCGTTGCCTCCGGCCGATTTTGATGTACCACGGAAGCCACACGCCCCGTCCCCCAATAGGCCCCAACGGCCAGGGAAGGGTCCCGCCCAAGGTCGAGACTCAAGAAAAAGCATGTTCAAACGCATCCTGATCGCCAATCGCGGCGAAATCGCCTGCCGGGTCATCAAGACCGCTCGCCGCATGGGAATTGAGACGGTTGCGGTCTATTCCGAGGCCGACCGCGACGCCCTCCATGTCGAGATGGCCGACGAGGCCGTGCTGATCGGCCCGCCGGCGGCTGCCGAGAGCTATCTGGTGATCGAGAAGATCGTCGAGGCCTGCCGCAAGACTGGAGCGCAAGCCGTGCATCCCGGCTACGGCTTCCTGTCCGAGCGCGAGGCGTTTCCGCGCGCGCTAGAGGCGGCCGGGATCGTCTTCATCGGTCCCAACCCCGGCGCGATCGCGGCGATGGGCGACAAGATCGAATCGAAGAAGGCAGCTGCCAAGGCCAAGGTCTCGACCGTGCCGGGCTATCTCGGCGTCATCGAGGACGGCAACCATGCAGTCAAGATCGCCGACGAGATTGGCTACCCCGTGATGATCAAGGCCTCCGCCGGCGGCGGCGGCAAGGGCATGCGCATCGCGCACTCGAAGGCCGAGGTCGCCGAAGGCTTCAATCTCGCCAAGGCCGAAGCGAAGGCCTCGTTCGGCGACGACCGCGTCTTCGTCGAAAAGTTCATCGTCGATCCCCGCCACATCGAGATCCAGGTGCTGGGCGACAAGCACGGCAACGTGATCTATCTCGGCGAGCGCGAATGCTCGATCCAGCGCCGCAACCAGAAGGTCATTGAGGAGGCGCCGTCGCCACTGCTCGATGAGGACACCCGCCGCAAGATGGGCGAGCAGGCCGTCGCACTGGCGAAGGCCGTGAACTACGATTCCGCCGGCACCGTCGAGTTCGTCGCCGGGCAGGACAAGAGCTTCTACTTCCTGGAGATGAACACGCGCCTTCAGGTCGAGCATCCCGTCACCGAGCTCGTCACCGGCATCGATCTCGTCGAGCAGATGATCCGGGTTGCGAGCGGCGAGAAGCTCGCCATCGCGCAGAAGGACGTGACGCTAACGGGCTGGGCGGTGGAATCCCGTCTCTACGCCGAAGATCCGTTCCGCAACTTCCTGCCCTCGATCGGGCGGCTCGTGAAGTATCGTCCGCCGGCGGAAGCCAGCCACGACGGCATCACCATTCGCAACGATACCGGCGTGCAGGAGGGCGGCGAGATCTCGATCCATTACGATCCGATGATCGCCAAGCTGGTCACCCATGCGCCGTCGCGCGCCGCCGCGATCGAGGCGCAGTCGACCGCGCTGGATTCATTCTATGTCGACGGCATCCGTCACAACATCCCGTTCCTGTCGGCGTTGATGCATCATCCGCGCTGGCGCGAGGGGCGGCTGTCGACCGGCTTCATCGCCGAGGAATTCCCCAAAGGCTTTGCGGTGCGCGTGCCGGAAGGCGAGGTCGCACGGCGCATCGCCGCGGTCGGCGCCGCCATCGATCACGTGCTGGGGGAGCGCAAGCGGCAGATCTCGGGTCAGATGGGCGGCCGCGTCGTGCAGCGCGAGCGGCGCCGCGCGGTCTGGCTCGACCGCCAGGAGATCCAGCTCGAGATCGCACGCGAGGGCGAGGCCATCGCGATCCGCTTCATCGATGCCAACGGCAAGGCCGGCAACGCGCATCTGCTGGCCTCGCCATGGAAGCCGGGCGATCCGGTCTGGCAGGGCACCATCGACGGCCATCTCGTCGCGGTGCAGGCGCGCCCGATTCCGAACGGTATCCGCCTCGCGCATCAGGGTGTCGAGGTGCCGGTCTATGTCTGGACCGAAGCGGAGGCGACCTCTGCGCGGCTGATGCCTGTCACGACGGCCTCTGACACCGGCAAGAAGCTGCTCTGTCCGATGCCCGGCCTCGTAGTCTCGATCGCGGTGAGCGAGGGGCAGGAGGTCAAGGCCGGCGAGACGCTGGCGGTGGTCGAAGCCATGAAGATGCAGAACGTGCTGCGCGCCGAGCAGGACGGCACGGTGAAGAAGATCCACGCCAGTGCCGGCGCGACGCTGGCGGTGGACGCGCTGATTTTGGAGTTTGCGTAAGTAAGCCCATTCTCGTGTCCCGGACGCGATGCAACGCTTTAGCGTTGCTTCGCAGAGCCGGGACCCAGAACCTCGGTGTATCACGCAGCAGCATGGCCTCGGCTCTGCAGCGCATCGCTGAGGGGCGCTGCGCTGCGTCCGGGGCACGAGAGTGCCATATTTCCTTCGCTCGCAATGACGGAGTATGTTGCGGCTTGTCGCAACAGTTGAGAGGGCACCCATGGCCTTTCGTTCCCGCCGCGAGAAACTTCGCGCCATTCTGTCGGGTGCAACTTGTGTCCATCCCGGCTCGGTCTACGACGCCATCTCGATCCGCATCGCCGAGGACCTCGGCTTTCCGCTCGGCATGTTCGGCGGTTCGGTCGCCTCGCTCGCCGTGCTCGGCGATCCCGACGTCACGCTGATCACGCTCACCGAGCTCGCCGAGCAGATGCGGCGGATGTCGCGCGCCGCCGCGCTGCCCGTGCTGGTCGATGCCGATCACGGCTACGGCAATGCGCTCAATGTGCGCCGTACCGTGCAGGAGCTGGAGATGGCGGGCGCCGCCGGCCTCACCATCGAGGACACGCTGCTGCCGGCTGCCTTTGGCGAGGCGAAGACGCAGCTGATCTCGCTCGAGGAGGGCGTCGGCAAGATGAAGGCGGCGCTCGGCGGCCGCGGCGATGCCTCGCTGGTGATCATGGGCCGCACGGGAGCGGCTTCGATCACCTCGCTCGAGGACGCGATCCGCCGCGCCAAGGCCTATGAAGATGCCGGTGTCGATGCGCTGTTCTTCACCGGCATCAAGTCGCGCGCCGAGCTCGAGGCGGTGAGCGCTGCGACGCGCCTGCCGATCGTGCTCGGCGGGGCGCCCGAGGACCTGAACGCGCGCGACTACCTCGCGGGTCAGCGCGTCCGCATCGCGCTCCAAGGCCATGCACCGATCGCGGCCGCGACACAGGCCGTGTACGAGACCCTGAAGGCGCTCCGCGAAGGTGCGTCGCCGAAAAACCTCAAAGGGCTCGCATCGTCGGAGCTGACGGCCCGTGTCATGCGCGAGGCTGATGTCAAGGCGCGCAGCACCGAGGTCCTCGGATTGAAGACATGAGCCGGGCGATTCTCCAGGTGATGATCCGCGGGCGCGTGCAGGGCGTCGGCTATCGGGCCTGGGTCGAGTATCAGGCGACGGCGAGCGGCCTCGAAGGCTGGGTTCGCAATCGCCGCGACGGCAGCGTGGAAGCACTGTTCGCCGGCGCGCCCCACCACGTTGCCGACATGGTCGCACTGTGCCGCCACGGCCCGCCATCCTCGCGCGTCGACAGCGTGACGAGCGAGACCGCCGGTGCGGATGAGTTGAATCTGCGCCGGGCAGGGGAAGCGTTTTCGGTGTTGCCGACGGTGTAGGTGCTGTCTGTGCGCCGGTCGCGGAAAAAGGCAAACGTCGCACAACTAAGTTGGTCTCGTAGGGTGGGCAAAGGCGCAATTCCGCCATGCCCACCATCTCTGTCGATTGCGAAAGATCGTGGGCACGCTTCCGCCTTCGCTCTTCGAGCTACGGCGGACAAGTCGCTTTGCCCACCCTACGAGGTGTTCACCGATCGAGGGCCTCACCTCGGCAGCTTGGCGATGGCCTCGCTGAGCTCGTGGATCTCATACGGCTTGCGCAGGATCGGGAAGTCGCCACGCACGCCGGCGGCGACCTCGCTGTAGCCGGTGGCGAGCAAGATCGGCAGGCCGGGGCGAATCTGGCGGAGATGATAGGCGAGGGTGAGGCCATCCATCTTGCCAGGCATGACGATGTCCGAGAACACGAAGTCGACGCCGTTGGTCTCGATCTCGCGCAAGGCCGATTCGGCGTCGGCGACCCGGCGCACCTGGTAGCCCAGCTGCTCCAGCAGGCCGATGCTGACGAGGGCGACGTCCGGATTGTCCTCCACCAGCAACACCGTGCCGCTGCCCCGGAACGCCGGCTCCCCCTGCGTGTCCTGCGATGGCGCGTCTTCTCCGCGCGGCAACAGGACGGTGAAGGTGGTGCCCTTGCCGAGTTCGCTTGCGACTTTCACGGTGCCGCCGGCCTGATGCGCGAAGCCGTGCACCTGAGACAGGCCGAGGCCCGTGCCTTTTCCGATCGGCTTGGTCGTGAAGAACGGCTCGAAGATCTTGTCGAGCACGTCGGAGGGGATGCCGAGCCCGGTGTCGGTGACGTTGATCGCGACGAAGTCGCCGGCGAAGGACGCTTCGTCGAGCACGACATTGCGCGCGCCGATGGTCACCGTGCCGCCGTCGGGCATGGCGTCGCGGGCGTTGATGACGAGGTTGAGCAGCGCGGTCTCGAGCTCGGAGGCGTCGGTCTTGATCGGCCAGACGTCGCGGTCGACGTCGAGTGCCAGCCGGACGGAGCTGCCGACGCCGGCATCGAGTACCTCGCGGATCGCGGCGATGCGTTCGGCGAAATCGATCGCCTGCGGGTTCACGCTCTGCCGCCGCGCGAAGGTGAGCAACTGGTTGGTCAGCGCCGCGCCGCGCCGGGTCGCAGTCTCGATCGCCGAGATCGCGCGCTGGAGCTTGTCCGCGTCGTCGGCGCCTCGCTTCAGCATGTGGAGGCTGCCGCTGATGATCATCAGGAGGTTGTTGAAGTCGTGGGCGACCCCGCCGGTGAGTTGACCGAGCGCGTCGAATTTCTGGGACTCGGCGAGCTGCTTGTGCATCGTCTCGAGCTTGATCTGGGCATTGCGGCGTTCGGTGATGTCGCGCGTGATCTTGGCGAATCCGACCAGTTCGCCGTCCTCGTAGATCGGATCGATCACGACGCTGGCCCAGAAGAACGTGCCGTCCTTGCGGACGCGCCAGCCTTCCTCCTCATAGCGGCCCTTTTCCCTGGCGATACCGAGCGCACGGGCCGGCTTGCCGTTGGCGCGGTCGGTCTCGGTGTAGAAGCGGGAGAAATGCTGGCCGAGGATCTCCTCGGGCGAATAGCCCTTTATGCGCTCGCCGCCGATGTTCCAGCTGGTGATGATCCCCTTGGGATCGAGCATATAGAGGGCGTAGTCCGCAACTCCCTCAACCAACAGCCGGAAACTGCGTTCGCTCTCGAACAAGTCTCTCTGTTGACTGAACTTTTCGACCATTCCCGGACCCCGCCTCGACGGGGGCAAACGCCGCAAGCGGCGAATGGTTCCCTCAAGATGTGACATTTTTAGGCAGGTGTCCCGTAAAGGGTCGCCCGAGCGCCCCTATCGTCAGGTCGCCACGCTCCGGAACGTCGCCGCGACCGTACGCAACGCAGCAAGCTTGGCGGGATCGCTGACCTTCGAATGCAGCATCACCTTCGAGCTGCCGAGCTTGGGCAGTCTATGCGCAGAGCCGATGTCGACCAGACCGGCAGGCGCGATCCGCCGCGCCAGCGGTGCGACGGCAAGGCCGGCGAGCGTGGCTGCGACCACCGCGGTGACGCCGCCGCCGACAAAGCGCTCGCGCCAGGCGATGCCGGCCTTGTCGAGCGCGCGCACGGCGAGGGCGCGGACGCCGCAGGGCGGGGCGAGCGTCGCCAGCGGCAGCGGCTCGCCCTTCGGCAGGGTGAAGTGTCGTGCGGCGAACCAGCCGAACTCGTCCTCGGTCAGCGTCTCGCCGCCGCGGCGGCTGCCTTCCTGGCGGACAATTACCGCATCGAGCTCGCCTGCATCGTAAGCATCCTGCATCTCGCGCGAGAAGCCGATGCTGACGGCGAGGGTGAGATTTGCTGACATTGCGTGCAGGCGTTCGAGCAGCGGCACCAGTTCGGGGCCTGCCGCATGATCGGAGATGCCGAGCGAGAGTGATTGCGCGGCCGGTGCCTGATCCGAGAGCGCGCGGTCATGCGCCGCGATCAGCACACGGGCACGTTCGAGGAAGCTGGCGCCGTCGCCGGTGAGCCGGACCGCGCGCGGCGAGCGCTCGACGAGTCGTCTTCCCAGCAGCGTCTCCAGCCGTTGCAGCTTCAGGCTGACCGCCGCTTGCGTCGTGCCGAGCGCTTCGGCGGTACGCGTGAAGCTCCGGAGGTCGGCGACCAGCAGGAAGGCCCGGACGGTGGCGATGTCGAGCGTGGGCGTCATTATTAAATCTTATCATTGATATCAACAGAGATAAGATACCAAAATGACGAGCGGGGGTCTAGCTTCTCCGTCAACGCCGCCTGACCGGCGCAGCATCTCGAGGAGAGCCACAATGCCCCTGATCACCGTGTCCTACACCACCTCCCGCCAGTCGCCGTCCCTGAAAGCCGACATCGCGAACGCCGTGTCCGAGCTTACTGCCGAGATCCTGCACAAGGATCCCAAGGTGACCGCCATCATCGTCAAGGCGGTGGAGGCCGATGACTGGTTCGCCGGCGGCAAGTCGCTGGCCGAGCAGAAGCTTGCGAGCTACTGGCTCGACATCCACGTCAGCGAAGGCACCAACACCAAGGACGAAAAGGCGGCCTATCTCGCCGCGATGTTCAAGCGCATGGCCGAGATTATCGGTCCGCTGCATCCCGAGACTTATCTGCATGTCGACGAGGTCAGGGGCGACGCCTACGGCTTTGGCGGCCTCACGCAAGAGCGGCGCTACATCGCCGGCAAGCTCGAGGTGGCGCTGAGGGCAGCATAAGGCGGAGGCCGCGGGCGAGGTATCTCACCCGCGGTCTTATCGTCAGCTCGCGGCGCGGAACCGAACTTCGGAATTGTTCAGGAAGCACGTCTTGTCGAACAACTTCAGGTCCAGCGGGTTCGGCAACCTGACGTCGCTGAGATCGGGGCCGATCTGCGAGATGAAGACGACGATCAGAGAATGCGGGACGCCGCGTCTCCAGCGGGAAAGCTTCAGGCGGCCGCTTCCGGCAGCAGCGCGCGGGTCGGTCCGAACAGCTGTTCGAATGCCTGGCGTAGCGCAATGTCGACGTCGGCCATGGTCACGAGCTGGCCGAGATCGACCAGCGAGGTGACGCCGTAGCGGGGATCGACGACGCCGCACGGCACGATGCCGGCAAAATGCGAGAGCTCCGGCTCGACATTGATCGCGATGCCGTGGAACGAGACCCAGCGCTTCAACCGCACGCCGATCGCCGCGATCTTGTCCTCGTAACCTTCGCCCTTGTCGGGCCGCTTGACCCAGACGCCGACCCGGTCCTCACGCCGCTCGCCGCGGACGTTGAAGGCGGCGAGCGTTCGCAGGATCAGCTCCTCCAGGCTCGCGACATAGGCCCGGACGTCCGGCCGGCGGCGCTTGAGGTCGAGCATGACATAGGCCACCCGCTGGCCGGGCCCGTGATAGGTGAGCTGGCCGCCGCGTCCGGTGGCGAAGACCGGGAATCGGGGATCGCGCAGGTCGGTGTCCTTGCCCGAGGTGCCGGAGGTGTAGAGCGGGGGGTGCTCGAGCAGCCAGATCAGCTCTCGCGCTTCGCCCGCCGCGATGGCCGCGACCCGGGCCTCCATCGCGGCCACCGCCTCCGGATAGGGCACCGGCGCGTCCGAGATTCGCCACTCGACCGGCTCGCCGCCGGGAGCGGAAAATGGCGTCAGATCGAGCTCTTCACGCTGGTTTTGGCGGGGGTTTTGCGACGAATTAACCATTGGCTAACCATAACGTGGTGATCATCTCGGGGGCAAATGCCAAGTCGAAGTCCAAGTCCCTTGGTCGGTCCCACATTCCAAGTCTCAAGTCCCAGTCCCAAGTTGCGGCGGTCCTGACAGTGCCCACCCTCGATAAAGTCACCGTGGATCTCATGGTCGTGCTCGGGACGACCACGATGCCGATCCATCAGGTATTACGTCTTTCCCGCGGCGCCATCATCGAGCTGGACGCAACCGAGGCCGACGAGGTCAAGGTTTTGGCCAACAACCTGCCGGTCGCCTCCGGCGTCGTGCTGGTAGACCGCAACCGAATCGCGGTCGAGGTCAAGCAGATGCTGCCGCGCTCACCGGGTACGCGGTAGCGGCCTGGGCACGCGTAGCGGCCGGGGCACGCGGTAGCGGCCCGGACACCGGGATAGGGCCGATTTGGAGCGGGGCCCGAACTTTCCTGCAAAGCTTGTGGAATTCTGGGCCTTTGCAGGCTTGTAGCCCCCTGATGGATTTGTTAGATCGGCGCCGTTGATCCGGCCGGCCTTCAAGCCTCAAGCCGGCATCCCCAAAGCGCTCGTGGCGGAACTGGTAGACGCGCTGCCTTGAGGTGGCAGTGAGTAAAATCGTGGGGGTTCGAGTCCCTCCGAGCGCACCAAGTCTTGTAGCTCATTGATTTTAATGTGCTTCTTTTGGTCTTACCTTCGGATGGTAAGACTAGGCAATGTATCCTAAGTCAATAGTTGTGCTCCAGCGACTCGGCACGCATTGCGTGCTCTCCTAGCGCGCCATGTATCGCCATCTAGTTGTATTTCCTGAATGGAAAAGTGGTCCCTTCGCCTGACGATCAACGATCTCGGGGTCGCCGACGTGCCCCTGCAACTGGCGTGAAAGCCAAGGGTTATCTCCAAAGTACGCCACGCTCTGTAACCTTCGTGAAACGTAGGCCGATGATCGCAGCAACAGCGCCCGTGACGATGCCTATCTCGGCCGTCACGCTGCCTTCTGTAACTTGATCCCAGGGCGCAGCCCGGCGCGCTGCGCAAGCCGGACCAGCATGCTTAGGCTGAACCGGTTGATCTTGCCGTTCTTGATCTCCGATATCCGAGCCTGAGTAACGCCGAGTTGTTCGGCCGCCTCGGTCTGCGTCAATCCGGACTTGTTTAGCCATTTGTTGATGCCGGAAAGCAACTTGGCGCGCATTTCAAGCTCTGCTGCTTCTTCCTCGGGGAAGAGGTCGTGGAATACTGATCTTGCCATTATCGTCACCTGATCTGTCTGAGCCGCGCTTTGGCGAGGTCGATTTCCCGTTTCGCCGTTGCCTGTGTCTTCTTCTGGAACGCATGCAGCACGTGAACAACGTCGCCGATCGTAGTCAGGTAGATGATCCGGTAAGCGCCTGACGCCTGACGTATCCTGATCTCGCGAACGCCGGGTCCGATCGACGCCATGGGTTTCCAATCGGAAGGGTTTTCCCCGATCTGAACCTGAAATAATTGATATCCAGCTTCGCGTCTCGCGTCGTTCGGAAAGGCTTCGACATCGGATCGGCTGCTGCCGTGCCATCTCACTCCTTCATCATCTGACTATGCCAATTCTGGCATAGTCAGTCAATGCGGCGTGGCGTCTGGCGCTGGCCTTGAAAGATGGCCGATGGTGCGCGTGGCTGCTCGCGGAAAGGCACTTTTGGGCACCATAAGTACCCTAGAAATGAAGGCCGGCAGCTTCTCCTCAGCGCGTTCCGCTACGGCCACCGGATGCGCAAGAGCTGATCAAAACCGCGCAGCCATCGTCCCCAGTTGCCGATATGCCGCCTCGCGCGCGACGCGGATTGGCTCCGCCGGCCCCGTCGTCGGTCCGATCGGCACGAAGCGCACGTCGCTGACGCCGATGAAGCGAAGCGCTTCGCGCAAATAGGGCGTTGCCATGTCGATGCGGCCGCGATTCATGCCGGTGGCAAAATCGCTGCCCGAAGCGAGGATGACGACGGTTGGCCGGTCCTTGAGCAGCGGAAGATAGCC
This sequence comes from Bradyrhizobium sp. WBOS07, assembly GCF_024585165.1. Classification (NCBI taxonomy): domain Bacteria; kingdom Pseudomonadati; phylum Pseudomonadota; class Alphaproteobacteria; order Hyphomicrobiales; family Nitrobacteraceae; genus Bradyrhizobium; species Bradyrhizobium sp. WBOS07. The sequence continues at coordinate 3,095,513 of NZ_CP029008.1, read as the reverse complement.
CTGCGCTGGATCGAACCGGAACGTCAGGCCGGGCTGGATGACGATGTCGAACCATTGCTTCAGCTTGTAGGGGATGCCGAAATTCCACATCGGCGTCGAGATCAGCACGCGATCGGCCAGCGAGAACCGCAATGCGATCCGCTCCGCCTCGGAGAAGCTGCGGCGCTGTGCGTCGTCGAACGGCTGCGCCTTCATGCGCGCATACTTGGCCTCTACGATGGGACCGATGAATTCCGGCAGCCGCTCGCGCCAGAGGTCCATCACGTCGATGTCCCAGTCGGGCCGCGCTTGCCGAAACCCGTCAAGGAAGACGCGTGCGCCGGCGCTCGACTCGGAGTCGGGGCGGGGCGAGCAGGACAGATGCAGGAGCTTGGCCACCGGTCATCCCAACGCCCGGATGACGGTGTCCGCCCGGGTGACGATCGCGACGTTCTGCATTGCGAAGTTGATCGAGGCGTTGTGCCAGTCGGCATTCATGGTCGAGCAGCAATCTTCGGGCACGATGATGAAATAGCCCTTGTCGGCGCCGGTGCGGGCGGTGTGCTCGATCGACATGTTGGTCCAGGCCCCGGTGTTGATGATCATGTCGCGGCCGGTCGCCTTCAGGATCGTCTCCAGCCGCGTTCCCTCCCAGGCGCTCATGCGCATCTTCTCGACGACGAAATCGCCGGGCCTTGGCTCGAGACCCGAAACCGGCGCCGCGCCCCAGCTCCCGCGCACCATCGCCTTGCTGTCGACCAGGCCTTCGAACAAAGGGGCGTTCAGCGTCACCCCGGGCGCGCCTGGCTCGACGACGAACCAGACATGGATGATGACGATTCCGCGGGCCCGCGCGGCCTCGGCAAGACGGCGAACGTTCTCGACGACGTGCTGCTGCCGCGCATGTTCCGGCGCTCCGGACTCAGCAAACGCGCCGCCGGTCATGATGACGTCGTTCTGGAGATCCTGGATGATCATGGCACAGCGCTGCGGATCGAGATGCATCTCGCCATCGGCAAGGATGGGGGCGGCAGGTGCGGAGCCGGCGGCCGCGGGGCCGCTGCCAGGTCGGCCGCTGCCAGGTCTGGCGTTCATATAGGGCTCATGGCGCGGGCCGACCTTGGTCGGGATGGCGTAGACCGAATGCGTCGAGGTCAGATACAGCGTGCGGAAATCTGGACCGCCCCAGGCAAGGTTGGCGACGAGCTCGGGAAGGCGGAGCTTGCCGAGCAATTCGCCGCGCGGTGAATAGACCCAGACGCCGCCCGGCGCGGTGACCCAGACATTGCCGTGCTGGTCGCACTTCATGCCGTCGGGCAGTCCGGGTTCGAGCTCGGAGCGGATGCCGCTGGCGAACACGCGCGCATTGGACAGCGAGCCGTCGCCAGCGACCTCGAACACGCGGATCAGCGCCTGGACGGTGTCGTTGACATAGAGCAGCTTCTCGTCCGGCGCGAAGCACAATCCGTTCGGCTGGTCGAACAAGGTGCGGTCCACCACGAGCTTCGGCTCGCCGCCGGGCACGACGCGATAGACGCCCTGGAAGCCGAGTTGCCGCGGTCGCTCGACGCCATAGACCGGCATGCGGCCGTACCAGGGGTCCGAGAAATAGATCGCGCCCGAGGAGTGCACGCAGACGTCGTTCGGGCTGTTCAGCTCCTGACCCTGGAAATGCGAGGCGAGCACCTCGCGCCGGCCGTCCGGCCGCTCGCGGACCAGCTGCGAGGTCGCATGCTCGCAGACGATCAGGTTCAGCTCGGCGTCATAGGTCATGCCGTTGCATTTGTTCGACGGACGCTTGACCTCGGCGACGCCGCGCCGCGGGTCCCAGCGCCGCCGCACGTCGGCAGGCATGTCCGAGAACAGCAGATAGTGATCGATCGGATGCCAGACAGGCCCCTCCGTGAAGTCGAAGCCGGTGCCGACCTGCGCGACCGGCGCGTAGGGATCGATCAGGGTCTCGAACTCGCTTCGCAAGGTGACGTGGGTCATCGCTCGATCCTCAGGTCACGTCACGCCGGAAACCAGTTGCGCGCCGGCAGCGATTGCACGACCGGTCCGGGGACCTGGTCGTGCAGGCGCCCGACCACGTTGCCGCCTTCGATCTTGGCCGGACGGTCGTGCACGGGCAGCAGGTAGCGCGAATTGCTGAGCAGCTTCTTGATCGAGGCCTTTTCCGCGCGCTTGCTGGTGCCGTGGTTGCCGGTGGTGCGCGGCTCCCAGTCGTGGATCTCGTTGAAGGGCGTGACGATCTGGTCGTTGAAGTCGTAGATCACATCGCCGCAGATGGTCGCGATGCCGTCGGCGGTCTCGACGATGACGTTCATCGATCCCTCGGTATGCGCGTTGGCGGCGTCGCAATAGACGCCGGGCATCAGCTCGATCGGGCCGGTGATCTCCAGGTCGAGGAAACGCAGCGCGCTCTTGGTATGCAGGCGGTCGATCAGGTGCTTGATGTCGGGCGCCGGGTATTGCGGATGCATCAGGCCGGAGACGGAATATTCCAGCTCCTTGCGGTTGAGGACCACCGTCGTGTTCATCGGAAACAGATCGTCCTTGCCGGCATGGTCGATGTGCAGATGGGTGTGGCAGACGAAGCGGACGTCGCCCATGCGCACGCCGTGGCGCGCGAGCTGGTTCTCGATCATGTTCTCATGGTACTGAAGCCCGCGCATGCCCAGCGTCTCCATGATCTGGTTGGAGCGGTAGCCGGTGTCGACCACGACTGGATATTTCCCCCCGAGGATCAGGAAGCCGAGGGTGAGGACGCGGCGGGTGCGGCCGCAGTCGCGGCCGAGAACCAGAAAGCTCGATTCCAGTTCGATATCGCCATAATCCAGGATCTTGATCTCCAGCGCCATTCGTTGCTCTCCCTGTCCTGTCCCTTGCCTGTCAAAGCCGGTAGACGCGCATTGCCGTCGTCTTGAAGATCGCGTCCTTCTGCTCGGTGCTCAGCGGCGCAGTGGCTGCGCGAAATGCATCGACGAGCTCGCGATAGCTGGTCCACAATTTCTCGATCGGAAAATTGGAGCCGAACAGGCAGCGTTCGGCGCCGAACATCGCGACCGTGTCGGTGACGACGGCCGCAATATGCGCGGGATCGTTGCGATGGATGAAGGTGCCGAGCCCCGACAGCTTCGAGACCACGTTCGGACGGGCTGCCAGCTGCGCGATGCCGGCGCGCCAGGCCGCGCGGCCGGCGGGCGAGAGGTCCTCGAGCATGCCGGCATGCTGGAGGATGAAGGTGACGTCGGGGCAGGCTTGCGCGAGCGCCGCGGCCTGCGGCATTTGCGGCGTGAACACCTGCAGGTCGAAGCTCCAGCCATAGTCGGCAAGGTGCGCAACGTTGCGCTGGATCATCGGATCGGCACAGAGATCGGCGCGGGCTGCAAAGCGGTAGAGCGGGTTCTCGTGCCAATGCAGCTGCATGCGCACGCCGCGCACCAGGGGATAGCGCTTCAGGCGGTCGAGCTGAGGTCGCACATCGTCCACGGCGAAATTGGCGTAGGCGACGATTGCATGGGGCCAGCCATGCGCGTCGGCGGTTTGCTGGACCCAGGCGGCTTCGTCCTCGAAACGGTCGTTGGCCCAGTTGGTCTGGACGTAGACCGAGCGGGTGACGCCGGTGCCTTTGAGGTCGTCGAGATATTCCTCGATCGGATAATCGCGCCGGATCGGCTCGTAGGGTCCGAAAATGCGGGGCTGCATCGGCCCGACCAGCCAGGGCAGGTCGGCCTGCCGCCAGATGTGGTGATGGCCGTCGATCATATCGGTCACGCCGCTCTCCTTCGTCCCAGCGCCAGAATGTGCGCGACGATCGACGCGCTCGAGCCGCCGTCGACGAGGTCGTCGACGAAGCGCTCGATGGCAATGAGCGCCTCGGTTTGGGGGCGGAAGGCGGGGCCTGTCGCCAGAGGCGTCAGCCAGCTCACCCGCCAGGCCCGCCGTGACAGCTTTGCGACCGCATCGCGCAGCGCATCGGGTTCGCCACGCTCCAATCCGTCCGAGACGATTACGACAGCGGCGCCGCGGGCATAGCCACCGAAGCGGGGCACGGCGAGAAAGGCCTGCAGCGCGTCGCCGATGCGGGTGCCGCCGTCCCAATCGCTGACCAGATGCGCGGCCGCGTTCAGTGCCTGCTCGCGGCGCTTCAGCCGCAGCGGACGGGTGACGCGGGTCAGCCGCGTGCCGAAGGTGAACACCTCGACATTGGGCGCAGCCTGCACCAGCGCATGCGCAAGCTTCATGTTCTCCTCGGTGCGGCTCTTCATCGAGCCGGAGACGTCGATCAGCAGCAGCATCTTGCGCGGGCGCTGACGCCGCTTCATGTGGCCGAGCCGTAGGATCTCGCCGTCGCTGCGAACGCTGTCACGCAAGGTGCGACGGAGGTCGGCGAACGGACCGCGGCGGGTCCGCATGCGACGGTGACCGCGGCGCCGCGGCAGCCGTCGTGGCGCCTCGCGCGTCAGGCGGCGCAGGGCGTCGGTCGTGGAGAGTTGCGCGAAGCGGCGCTCGACCAGCGCCTCGGTCCGTGCGGCAGTCAGGCCGGATTCATTGGCGTCATCGGACAGCAATGGTTCCTCGTCGCCGCGGCCTTCTTCCTGGAGCCGGACGGTCTCGTCGTCTTCGCCGTCGTCGGCGCGCTCGACCGCCTCGCTGCCGCGGAAGTGCAGATCGAACAGCCGGTCGAAAGCGGCGCGGCGCTCGGGCGGCGGGGCAAGGGTGGCGAGCGCCGCCTGCCTGATATCCTCGAGGTCGCGCGGGCCGAGCAGCTCGATCGCGGTGAGGAACGCGGTGGTCTGCTCCGGCGCGACCGCAAAGTTGTTGGCGCGCAGCAGCGCAACGAACGAGACGAAGACGCGGGCGGCGCGCGGAAGCCGGGGCTCGGTGTTCATGCGGTCGCCTCCGCGAGCATGGCGTCGAGCCGGGGCGAGATGAAGTGCAGATCCTCCTCGTCCTTCAATGCCACGCCGATCGACCGCTTGAAGGCGTCGGGCCAGCGCGCGCCGCCCTTGTTGAGAAGCGTCGCGGCTTCGGCCCAGTCGACGGCCTCGGCGATGCCGGGCGCCTTGCTCAGGGGCTCGCGCCGCAATCTTTCCACGGCGGCGACGACGGCGCGGGCCGTGGCCTCGGCGACGCTGGAGGCGCGCATCATGATGATCCGCGCCTCGCGCTCCGCGGTCGGATAGTCGATCCAATGATAGACGCAGCGGCGCCGCAGGGCTTCGTGAAGATCGCGCGTCCGGTTCGAGGTCAGCACGACGACAGGCCGCTCGGCGGCGCGCACGGTGCCGCGCTCGGGAATCGAGATCTGGAAGTCCGAGAGGAACTCGAGCAGGAACGCCTCGAACTCCTGATCGGCGCGGTCGATTTCGTCGATCAGGAGCACGGTCGAATCGGGTGCGCGCAGCGCCGCCAGCATGGGACGTTCGATCAGGAAGGCCTCGCCATAGATATCGATGCTCTCGTCGCCGGCCTGACGGATCGCCAGCATCTGGCGCGGATAGTTCCACTCATAGAGCGCGGCGGAGGCGTCGATGCCCTCGTAGCATTGCAGGCGGATGAGGCGGCGGCCGAGCACGGCCGCGATCGCTTTTGCGGCTTCGGTCTTGCCGACGCCCGGCGCGCCCTCCAGCAGCAGCGGCTTGCCGAGTGCGAGGCCGAGATAGGCAGCTGTCGCTAGCCCCTCGTCGGCGAGGTAATAGGCCGCACGCAGCGCCTTCTCCAGCGCCTCCGGGCTGTCGATACCGACGATGTTGCTGCGGACCGCCACGGCCGATCCTCTAACGCCGAGCCTGCGGCCGCGCGCCGCCCTGGGCCTTGATCGCGCGCAGCACCTTTTCGGGCGTGATCGGCAGGTCGTCGATGCGGACGCCGACGGCGTTGAAAATCGCATTCGCGACGGCCGGGAGCACCGGATTGGCGCACATCTCACCGGGTCCCTTGGCCCCGAAGGGACCATCGGGCGCCGGACGCTCCAGCACCGCGATATCGTGCGGGCAGATGTCGCCAGGGCCGGGCATCAGATATTCGACGAAGTCGCGGGGCCCATGAACGGGATCGGGATAATACGGCTCCGGGGTCTCGTAGAGCGCGTGGCTGACGCCCATCCAGGCGCCGCCGACCAGCTGCTGCTCGACCAGGCGCGGATTGAGCGCGCGGCCGAGCTCATAGGCGGAATCCATCCGCACCATCGCGACTTCGCCGGTCTCGTCATCGACCTCGACTTCCGCGACCAGACAGGCATGGGCGTAGCAGGTCGCCGGCGACATCTCGCCGGTCTCCGGGTCGACATCGGAGAGCGGGACCAGGAAGATGCCGCGGCCCGAGATGGTCTTGCCCTGCTTGAACTGCGCGGCAATCGCGACGTCCTTGGTCGAGATCGAGCGGTGCGGCGCGCCCTTGACGTGGATGTTGCCGCGCCCGTCGGTGTCGAGATCGGCGGCGTTGACCTCGAGCTCCTCGGCCGCCGCCTCCATCATCACCCCACGCGCTTCGCGGGCAGCGGCCATCACCGCATTGCCGACGCGGTGGGTGCCGCGCGAGGCGAACGAGCCCATGCAGTGCGGGCCGGTGTCGGAATCGGCGGTGTCGACATAGACGTCCTCGACGGGAACGCCGAGCGTTTCCGCGCAGATCTGCCGCGTCACCGACTTCATGCCCTGGCCGAGATCGATCGACGACAACGCGACCGTGAACTTGCCGCTGGGATTGGAGTGAACCAGGGCCTGGCTCGGATCGCCGCCGAGGTTCATGCCGATGGGATAGTTGATCGACGCCATGCCGCGTCCGCGATGCCGGGTCATGTCAGCGCCTCCTGGTCCCGAACACGGATGAGAACCGCGTCGCGCCGTGCGACGGCGCGGCCGGGCGCGGCGGGGGAGGGGGCGGCGCCGGCGGTGGTGGATCGCGCGGCGGCTCCCGTGTCGCGGTCACCGGCGCGCGGTCATAGCTGGTGCGCTGCTGCACCGGCGCCGGCCTCGCGCGCGAAGAATCCGTCGGCGTCGGCGGGGTCGCGGCACGGCTGCCGCCGCCGTCCTTGCGCGAGGAGGCGCGCTTGAACTCGTCGCGGATCGGCCATTTGGCTTTCTCGGCCGCGACCTGGACGCACTCGATCAACGCGGTGTTCTTGGCTTCGCGCCGGTGTGCCTTCATGTCGACGTCGCGATAGGCGTTGAGAATGCGAAACTCCATCGGGTCCATGCCGACGAGATTTGCGAGCTTGTCCATCTGGCACTCGATGGCAAAATCCATCGCAGTGACGCCGAAGCCGCGCATGGCGGTCGCCGGCGTGCGGTTGGTGAAGACGCAATAGACGTCGCCATAGACGTTGGGGATGGTGTAGGGGCCCGGCAGATGCGCGGCGCATTTCACCGCGGCGTAGCTGGACAGCCTGGTATAGGCGCCGCTGTCGAAATAGGCCCGGATCTTGCGCGCGACGATGCGGCCGTCGCGCATGACGCCGTCCTTGATGTAGATGCGCTCGGCGCCGCGTGGCGGGCCGTACTGCATCTCCTCCTCGCGCCCGAACACGTAGCGGACCGGTCGCCCGGTCAGCATTGCGCCGAGAATGGCGAGCGGCTCGGTCAGGGTATCGACCTTGCCGCCAAACCCGCCGCCGACGGTGCCGCCGATGAAGTGGAAGGTGTTGGAGGGCACATCCAGGATCTTGGCGCAGGTGTCGACCGAGAAGAACAGCGCCTGGGTCGAGGTGTAGACGACGTAGCGACCGTTGGTATCAGGTGCGGCAATGGCGCCGTTGGTCTCGGTCGGCGCGTGCTCGATCGGCGACATCTGGTAGCGCTGTTCGAGCACGTGGTCGGCGGTCGCAAGCGCCGCGTCCGCATCGCCGAAGCGCAGGCGTTGGTGGTCGTAGGCGTCGTGATAGATGAAGGCGTTCTTCGGATAGGTCTCGTTGACCACGGGCGCGCCGGGCTTCAGCGCGTCCTCGACGTCGAACACGGCCGGCAGCGGCTCGTAGTCGACCTTGACCTTGGCGATGGCCTCGAACGCCTCCCGTTCGCTGTCGGCGACGATGGCGAGGATCGGCTCGCCCTTGTAGCGGACCTTGTCGACCGCGAGCGAGGGCTCATCGTCCTTGCCGAAGTTGATCAGGCTGAGAAGCGTGTTGAGGTTGACCGGAACGTCGGCGCCACGAATGATCCGGCGGACGCCGGGCGAGCGTTCCGCGTCCGTGGTATCGATGCGGCGCAGCCGCGCATGGGCCTGTGTCGAGCGCAGGACCTTCAGGTGCAGCATGCCTTGCAGCTTATGGTCGTCAAAATAGCTCGAAGTGCCCGTGACGTGCCCTAGCATATCCTGGCGCTGGGTGCCCTTGCCGATTTCCTTGAGGTTGTCGTCGCGCTCGTCGGCGAAGATGTCCTTGCGCAGTTCCAGCATGGCACGGCGTCCTTAGGCGCTAACCCGGCCGCCCGCGGCGGCGAGAATGGCATTGATGATCGGCTCATAGCCGGTGCAACGGCAGATGTTGCCGGAGATGGCCTCGATGACCTCATCGCGGCTCGGCGATGGATTGCGGTCGAGCAGGGCTTTTGCGGCCATCAGCATGCCCGGCGTGCAATAGCCGCACTGGGCGGCGAAATTGTCGGCAAACGCACGCTGGAGCGGATGCAGGTTCGGGCCCTGCTTCATGCCGTCGAGCGTTTCGATCGATCGGCCGGCGACCGTCTCGGCGAGCGTCAGGCAGGACAGGTGCAGCTCGCCGTCGACCAGCACGCTGCACGCCCCGCAGCCGCCCTGGCCGCAGCCGAATTTCGGCGTCATGTCGCCGATCAGCTCGCGCAGCGCGACCAGCAGATTGGTGCCGCCGTCGACGAAGATCGCGACGTCGCGGCCGTTGTGGCGAAATTGCAGGGGGATCTTTGCCATGGCGATCTAATCCTGACCTGACAGCAGGCGGCGCAGGTGGACGCCGACGATCTCGCGGCGATACCAGGCGCTGCCGAGCGCGTTGTCGGACGGCGACGTTGCTTCGGTCGCAGCCGATGCAGCCGCCGCGATGGTGGCGGCATCCAGCGAGCGGCCCTCCAGCGCCCGCTCGGCGGCGCGGGCGCGGATCTGGGTCGGCGCCATCGATCCCAGCGCGATGCGAGCGCCCGCGATCCGCCCGCCGCTGATCGGCAGATGCGCGGCCAGCGTGATGACCGAGCCGCCCTTGGGCTTGATCCGCGCGATCTTGCGATAGCGGAACGCCTCGGTGCCGGCCGGCCGGGTGCAGGACACCGACAGCACGAGCGTGCCGGCCTGGCGGTCGCGCGCCTGCAGGAACTCCTCGATCGGAATGTCGCGCGCGCCAAAACCGCCTTGCACGGCCACGGTGGCATCGAGCGCCAGCAGCGCGACTGTGAAATCGCCATAAGGGTTCGGCGCAAAGAGGTTGCCGCCGACGGTACCCATGTTGCGCACGGCCGGCCCGCCGATCGAGCGGGCGGGAGCATGCAGGACGGCGAGGTCGCGTTCGGCGAGGATGCGGGCGAAGGTGACGCCGGCACCCAGGGTGATGCGCGGACCCGATGCGTCGATCCGGGTGAGGGCCTGATCCTGCGCGCAGACGACGGTCGAGATCGACACGTCGCCCTCGTTCAATGCGCGCATCACTAGCGTGCCGCCACCGAGATAGCGCGCGCTGCGATCCGAGGACAGCGCGCCGGCGGCCTCGCTGGCGCTGGTAAAGGTCTTTACCGTCACGGCCATGATTATGCGGCCTCCCTCAGGTGTCGGCGGATCGCATCGAATCCAGCCTGATAGATGTCTTCGGCGACCATGTGGGTGATGCGGTCCTTGTCCTCGGGCCTGGTGGTGAAGCGGGACTCCCAGTGCCAAAAGGTGCGGTCGCCATCGGTGACCGGCAGCAGGCGGACATGGGCGACGTAATTGAACATCGGGATCGGGGTATCGAGCAGGCAATAGCTGAAGCTCTGTTCGAGGTCGGACAGCGCCAGCAATTGCTCGCGCAGCTCGGAGCCGTCCTTGAGCCTGAACCGCCTGACGCAGCCGATCTTGTCGGAGGATTGCGCACGCTCGATGGAGGAGGTCGCAACCGCCGGATGCCAGCGATCGTGCCCGTTGAAATCGCGCAGCATGGCCCACGCCGCATCGGTCGGCGCGTCCAGGATCGTGCTCTTGACGATATGCGGCACGGTCAGCCTCCGAACACGCGCTTCAGCGCGTCGAACCCACCCTGGAACACGCCGCCGCCGATGTTGCCGACGAGCTCGGACTCGCGCTCCGGCGCGCAATCGAACTCGGCGGTCCATTCCGCGAAAGTCTGGTCGCCGTCGGTGACCGGGGTCAGCCGCAGCGTCGCGACGTAGTTCTCGACGCCCATCGGAGATTCCAGAATCGAATAGGTACAGAACATGTCGTAGTCGGAGAGGCCCAGGAGCTTCTCGCGGATGCGGTCGCCGTTGCGCAGGCGGAAATCTCTGACGCAACCGATCTTGTCCGAGGGCTCGCCGCCTTCGATGCGGCTTTCGGCGATGGCCGGATGCCAGTTCGGCAAGCCGTTGAAGTCGCGCACCCGCGCCCAGACGCGGTCGTTGCGGGCGTTGATGACGGTGGAGACATAGACGCGGGCCATGGTGCGATCTCAGCTCTTCTTCCGCGGTCCGCGCTCGGTCGGCGGTTCGCTGCCTTCGGCCGCAGGCGGGGAGGCGGCCGGCTTGTCGCCGCCACCGCCGCTCTTGCGTGCGGACTCCTTGATGCCCTGCATGTCGCGGGCCTCGCGGATCAGGCCCGGCATTTTCGAAAGACTGCCGCCCTCGACGCCGATGTCGGACAGGATGGAGTCGATCAGCGGCGCCTGGACGCGGTAGCGCAGGGCGGAATCGATGACCTCGTCGGTGGCGCTGCGGCCGCCATTGCCGTTTCCGTGGCCGTTGCCGTTGAGGCCGTCGACCTGGAGGATGCGGATGCCCTCGATCTTCTCCATCGGCTTGACGCTTTCGCGGACGATGCCCTCGATCCGGTCGAGCAGCTTTCTGCGGAACAGGGAATAGCGCGCCTGGTCGGTGAGCACGTTCTCGGCCTCGTTGAGCATCCGCTGCGCTTCGGCCTCGACGGCCGCGCGCACGCGCTCGGCCTCCGCCGCGATGCGGGTCTCCTCGGCCTGCTTCTCGGCGAGCAGCACCTCGACGGTCTTGCGGCGTTTTGCAATTTCGCTCTCGCGGGCGGTAATGACGCGCTCGGTCGCCTCCGTCGCCCGCATCCGCGCCTCCTCGGCCATGGCCTTGGCTGCAGATTCCTCCAGCGACTTCTGGTGGATGGCGATCGCCTTCTCCATCAGGACCGTCTCGACCTCCTTCTCCCGGTTGACCTCGAGCTTGCGTAGCTCGCGCTCGCGGCCGACGCGAGCCTCGTCGAGGCCGCGGTCGGACGCGATGCGGGCGCGCTCGACCTCTTCGCGGGAGGCGATCTCGGCCTCCTGCAACGACTGGACGCGGGCGACCTCGAGCTGCTCGATGGCGCGGCGGCGCTCGAGGCGCGCGGCTTCCAGCGCCTGCTCGCGCGAGACATCCGTGGTCTCGACCTCCTTGCGGGCAACGATCTCGGCCTGCCGGACCTGACGGTCGGCATCGATCCGTTCCGACTTTTTCGCGGAGAGCGCGATGACGCGGTCTTCGTCGGCAATCTCGATCGCCTTCTTCTGCTCGATGTTGAGCACCTCGCGCTTCTTGGACGAGTTGATGCGCTCGGCCTCGAGCGCCAGATCGACCGTTATACGTTGGCGCTCGATGGCATCGCGCCGCTTCAGTTCGGCGGCCTCCAGCACGCCGGTGCGCTCGATTTCCAGCGAGCGCGTGTCGCGCTCGGCCTGGATGCGTTCGGCCGCGACCGCCTTCTCCTGGGCGATGCGCGCCGCCTCGATCGCCTCGCGGGAGGCGATGTCGGCTTCCTCGACGGCCCGGTTGCGGGCGATCTCCAGCGAGCGAACGCGCTCCTCCTGAGCAATGCGCGAGGCCTCGGTGGTCTCGCGCGCGGCGATGCCGGCGACGTCGAGGGCCTGGTTGCGCTCGATCTCCAGCTGCCGGGTATTCTGCTCGGCTGCGATGCGCTCGGCGGCGAGCGTCCGCTCGCGGGCGATGCGGGCGGCTTCGACGGCGCGCTGCGCCTCGATCTCGGCCTCCTGGATGGTGCGCACCTGGTGGATCTCCAGCGCGCGGGTCCGCTCGTCGGAGGAGATGCGCTCGACGTTGACGATCAGGGTCTGGGCGATGCGCGCCTTTTCGGTGGCCTCGCGGGCGGCGATCTCGGCTTCATCCACGGCGCGGGTACGCTCGATCTCGCGGCGCCTTGTCTCCTCCTCGTTGGCGATGCGGGCGTCGGTGACGACACGGTCCTGCTGAATGCGGGCCTTCTCGATCGCCTCGCGGGCCGCGATCTCGGCTTCCTCCACGGTGCGCATTCGCTCGATCTCGCGCTGGCGGACTTCGCGCTCCGACGCAATCCGCGTCGTATCGATCGAGCGCTGGTTGGCGATCCGGGTCTTCTCGATCTCCTCACGCGCCAGCAGCTCCTTCTCCTCGATGGTGCGGGTGCGCTCGATCTCCTTCTGGCGGGTCTCGCGCTCGGAGGCGATGCGGGCCTCCGCGATCGCCTGCTCATTGGCGATCCGCGCGCGCTCGATCGCCTCGCGCGCCGAGATGTGGGCCTGCTCGGCCTCGGTCTCGCGCAGCGCGCGCTCGCGGGCGACTTCCGTGCGCTGAAGCGCGCGGCGCATCTCGATGTCGCGTTCCTGCTCCAGCCGCGCGGTCTCGCTCTCGCGCTCGATGTCGAGCGCCTGACGCTCGGCCTCCAGATTGCGGGTGCGGATCTTGATCATCGAGTCCTGCTCGATGTCGTTGCGCAGCTTGCGCCGGGCCTCGATGTCCTCCATCAGGCGGGTCAAGCCTTCGGCGTCGAACCGGTTCGAGGGGTTGAAGAATTCGAGGTCGGTCTGGTCGAGATCGGTGATGGCGACCGATTCCAGCTCGAGACCGTTCTGGGCGAGGGCTTGTGCCGCATTGGTCTTGACCCGCTCGACATAGTCGCCGCGCCGCTCATGCATTTCCTCCAGGGTCATTTCCGAAGCGACGGAGCGGATCGCGGAAATGAACTTGCCGGCCAACAGCGCGTGCAGCTGCTCCGGCTCCATGGTGCGGCGGCCGAGCGTCGCGGCCGCGATCGAGACGGCTTCACGGGTCGCCTGGACCCGGACGTAGAAGTCGGCCTCGATGTCGACCCGCATGCGATCGCGGGTAATCACCGCATCCTGCTTGGAACGCACGATGCCCATCGGCAGCACGTTCATGTTGACGGAGGTGTAGTCGTGGATGAAGGGCAGCACGAAGGCGCCGCCGTTGATCACCACGCGCTCGCCGAGGAAGCCGGTCCGAACGAACGACACCTCCTTGGAGGAGCGGTGGTAGAGCCAGTTGACGATGTAGACGCCGATCACGATGACGACGACTGCGACGATCAGCCAGAGGATAAGCTCGCCGACCAGGATCCCTGACATGTTTCTCTCCCTCGATCGTTCCGGCGTTATTGCGCGCCGATCGCCTTGAATTTACGCACCTGCTCCGTCAGAGCCCGCTCGACTGGCAGCCGCTCCATCGAAGAGGCGCCGTAGAAGCCGTGGCAGTAGCGGGTGTTCTTCATGATGAAATCGGCATCGGCGGGATCCGCGATCGGGCCGCCGTGAGCGAGCACCAGGATATCGGGATTGACGCTGAGCGCGGCGGAGGCCCAGACGTCGATGCGCGCCGGGCAGTCCTTCAGCTTTGCTGCGGTCTGCGCGCCGATCGTGCCGCCGGTCGTGAGCCCGAGATGGCAGACGATGATGTCGGCGCCGGCGAGCGCCATCGCGGCGGCTTCCTTCTCGCTGAAGACGTACGGCGTCGTCAGGAGGTCCTTCTCGCGCGCCTTCGCGATCATGTCGATCTCAAGCGCGTAGGACATGCCGGTTTCCTCGAGGTTGGCGCGGAACACGCCGTCGATCAGGCCGACCGTCGGAAAGTTCTGCACGCCGGCAAAGCCGAGCGTCTTCAACTGGTCGAGAAAGACGTCCATGTCGCGGAACGGATCGGTGCCGTTGACGCCTGCGAGCACCGGCGTGTTGCTGACCACAGGCAGAACTTCGCCGGCCATCTCCAGCACGATGGCGTTGGCGTCGCCGTAAGCCATCAACCCCGCCAGCGAGCCGCGACCGGCCATGCGATAGCGGCCGGAATTGTAGATCACGATGAGGTCGACGCCGCCGGCCTCCTCGCACTTGGCCGACAGGCCGGTGCCGGCCCCGCCGCCGACGATCGGCTCGCCGCGCTTCGCCATCTCGCGGAATCGTTTCAGGAGTGCAGCGCGCTCAAACCGGGCCATCGGTCACCTCGCTAGTCTCCGCCGCGCCCCGGTGCGGCCGAACAGGGTTCGGAATGCACTGACGATGGCGGCGGCGAAATCGGGATCGTTGATATTGTGGGGAACGCGGATGAGCTGGCGGTTGCCGGTCTGCCGCACGTCGCGCTCCAGCGCGCGGAACAGGGCGGCATCGGCGTCCGGATCCCAGAACGGCTGGCCCCGCGCATCGAGTGCGGAGACGCCGCCCTCGGGCAGGAAGAAGCGGACCGGGCCATCCATCTGGTTGAGCCGCTCGGCGATCCAGCGGCCCATCCGTTCATTCTCTTCGACAGTCGTCCGCATCAGCGTCACCTGCGGATTGTGGACGTGGAACTTGCGGCCGCGGTAGCGTTCGGGAATTGTGTCGGGCGCGCCGAAATTGACCATGTCGAGCGCGCCGACGGAGCCGACATAGGGCAGGCGGGTGCGGATGATCGCGCCGAAGCGATCTTCGGTGGCGGGAAACACGCCGCCCATCAGCAGATCGCAGATCTCGGTCGTCGTAATATCGATGACGCCGGCGAGCTGGCCGGATTCGACGAGCTTCTCCATCGAGCGGCCGCCGACGCCGGTGGCGTGGAAGACGAGACATTCGAAGTCCGCGCCCAGCTCCGCGGCGATCTTCTGGACGGCCGGCGTCGTCACGCCGAACATGGTGATGCCGACCGCAGGCGGTGCCGCGCTGGCGGCGCGCTGCCTCGTCTCGTGCTGATCGAGGCGCGCCTTGACCATGCCCGCGATCGCGTTGGCGCCGTTCGACAGCACGGCGCGCGAGATCGAGTTCAGTCCCTGAACGTCGGTGACCGAGTGCATCATGGTGATGTCGGCGGGACCGACATAGGGTCCGATATCGCCGGAGGCGACGGATGAGATGATCAGCTTGGGCACGCCGACCGGCAGGGTGCGCATGCCCGGGGCAACCAGCGAGGCCGCGCCCGAGCCGCCGGCAGAGATCACGCCGGCGACATTCCCCTGGCGCCGCAGCCAGTTGGCGAACGCGTCCGCCATCGCCGTCACGGCCGCGCCGCGGTCGGCGCCGAACACCGCAGCCCCGCCGCGGCCATGGTTCAGCGCGATCTCCTGCGCGGAGACATCGCAGCTGGCGTGCCTGCCGCTGGTGGAGACGTCGACCAGCCGCGTGCGCAGGCCGGTTTCGGCGACGATGTCGCGGATGAAGCGGAGCTCCGTCCCCTTGGTGTCGAGCGTGCCGACGACCAGCACGACCGGCGGCCCCGACGACTGCGATGTCGCCGGCTCGCGCTTGCGCCGCGCCGTCTCGTCGAGGCGCGATACCTGCGTCGAGAGCGTGCGTGCCGCCGCTTCGATCCGGGCGATGGGCGCGGGTTGGGACCAGCGTGTCGGCGGTGTCGGGTTGGAGATGTAGATCCGGATCGGGCCGCTCGGTCGGGCGGCCTGCGGCGCCGGCTTCGCGTCCGAGCCTGCCGCCGGCACGTCGAGATCCGGCGTAAGCTCGGCATGCAAGCCGACGCCGAGCAGACGCTGCTGCAACTCGCGGTCGGCGGCGAGCCGCGCCGAGTCGATGATGCGGTTGATGCGGCCGTTGACCATGATGGCGACGTTGCGCGAGATCGCGGTCGCCACGCCGATGTTCTGCTCGATCACGAGCACGGACATGTCGCCGTCCTCGCCCAGCCGCAGCAGCATCTCCTCGACCTGGGCGACGATGACGGGCGCGAGGCCTTCGGTCGGTTCGTCCATGACCAGGAGTTGCGGGTTGGTCAGCAGCGCGCGCGCGATCGCCAGCATCTGCTGCTCGCCGCCGGAGAGCTGGCTGCCGCCATGGTCCTTGCGCTCGGCGAGGCGCGGAAAAGTGTCGTAGATGCGCTCGACGGTCCAGGCACCCGACCGCATCCCGCCGGCAAGTTGGAGATGCTCGTCCACGCTGAGCGAGCGCCAGAGGCGGCGACCTTGCGGCACATAGCCGACGCCGAGGCGCGCGATGTGAGCGGGCGGCCGCCGCGTGATGTCCTCGCCGCGGACCCGGATCGAGCCGCCGCTGACCGGCACCAGGCCCATGATGGCCTTGCACAGCGTGGTCTTGCCCATGCCGTTGCGGCCGACGACGGAGAACACGCCGCTCTCCAGCGAAAGGTCGACGCCCTGGAGCGCGTGCGAATGGCCGTAATAGACGTCGAGCCCGCGGACCTCGAGCGCAGCGGAATTGCGGCGGGCCTCATTCATGGCCGCCTCCGAGATATAACTCCTGCACTTCAGGATCGGACTGAATCTCTTCCGGCGGGCCTTCCTTGAAGATGCGGCCGTTGTGCATCATCGTCACGCTCTCGACGACGCGCAGCGCCACGTCCATGTCGTGCTCGATGATGATGTAGCCGATATGGGCCGGCAGCGAGGTCAGGATCTCGATCAGCTCGGCCCGCTCGGTCGGCGACAGGCCCGCGGCCGGTTCGTCGAACAGCACGAAGCGCGGGGCGCCGGCGAGCGCCAGCGCGATCTCGAGCTGGCGCTGCTGCCCGTGCGCGAGCTCGGCAACGCGCTGGTCCTTGACCGCAGTCAGGTGCACGGCCTGCACCAGGCTGTCGGCGGCGTGCATCAGCGCGTCGTTGTGGCCGGGGCGCAGGAACGAGAACCGTCCGCGCGAGACGCCGCGGCAGGCGAGGTAGACGTTGTCCTGCACGGTGAGGCCGGGAAACAGCGCGGATATCTGATAGGTGCGCCGCAGTCCCCGGCGGATGCGCTCATAGGGCGGGAAATGCGTGACGTCTTCGCCGAAGAAGCGGATCGTGCCCGATGTCGGCGGAAAGTCGCCGGTGATGCAGTTGAACAGCGTGGTCTTGCCGGCGCCGTTGGAGCCGAGCACCGCGCGGCGTTCGCCGGGACGCACGGTGATGGTGACGTCGGTCAAGGCCGCCAGCGCGCCGAACAGCCGCGTCACGCCACGCAGTTCCAGCGCTGCGCCGGCGCCGACGGCGGAGAGGCGCTGGGCGACGCTATCCATGGCCGCGCCCTCCGCCCTGGCGGCCCGTCTCGCGTAGCCGGCTCTGGCGCCAGCGCTGCCAGAGACCGATGACGCCGTCCGACGACCAGAACACGATGGCGAGAAAGCCGAGGCCGATCAGCAGGCGGAAGCGGTTGCCGTCGAGCCCGATCTTGACCAGGAAGTCGAGCGCGAAGGTGCGCAGGAGCACGAAGACCAGCGCGCCGATATAGGGACCGACCGGGCGGGTGATGCCGCCGACGACGGCGATGATGAGGATGTCGATGCAGGCGCCGACGCTGACCGAGCCGGGCGAGATCTGGCGATAGTTCCAGACCTGGAGCACACCGGCAAGGCCCGCGATGAAGGAGGCCACCGCATAGGCCGCGACGCGGTGGGCATTGACGTTGAAGCCCAGCGCGGACATGCGGCGCGGATTGTCGCGCACGCCCTGGAGGGCGAGACCGAATGGCGCACGGGAGATGTAGTCGACCGCAAAATAGCAGAGCCCGGCTGTCGCGAGCACGACATAATAGAAGGGAATGTCCGCCCGCCAGTCGACGCCCCAGAAACGCGGCGTCGAGACGTTGTTGATGCCGGTGTGGCCGTTGAAGATCGCCCAGTTCTGGTTGGTGAAGTAGTAGAACGCGGCGCCGATCGCCAGCGTGATCATGATGGTGTAGATGCCCTCGGTGCGCACCGCCAGCGCGCCGCCGAGGGTGCCGAAGACGACAGCCAGCGTCAGCGCCATCGGCACCGCCAGCCACCACGGCCAGCCGAGGCTGATATTGGCATTGCCGCTGACGCCGAACACCGCGACCATGTAGGCGCAGAAGCCTGCGATGGTGAGCTGCATCAGGCTGACCATGCCGCCATATCCGGCCAGGAACATCAGGCTCAGCGCGACGGTGCCGAGGATCAAGGTGGTGGCAAAGATCTCGATCAGGAAGAAGCTGTTGGCGATCAGCGGCATGATCAGCAGGATGGCCGCCACGATCCAGGCCGCGGGGTTGTTGATGTCGGGCCAGGCGCGCGCAACCGGCCGTCCCACCGTCGACGCGGGCCTGTGAACTTGAACGCGGGCGTCATGCGTGACGGACATCTCAGCGCCTCGCCAGCAGGCCCTGCGGCCGAAGCGCCAGCACCAGCACCATGATCAGGAAGGTCACGACGATGGCGTAGGTCGGGATGTAGACCGAGCCGAGCTGCTCGGCGAGGCCGATGATCAGCGCGCCGAGCGCGGCGCCGGGGATCGAGCCCATGCCGCCCACGATCACGACGACGAGAGAGGCGAGCAGGAAGCGGATGTCCTCACCGGGCGAGAGCGACTGGAACGTGCCGCCGACCACGCCGGCGATGCCGGCAAGCCCGGCGCCGAGAGCGAAGACGAGCACGAAGACGACCTGGATGCGGACGCCGGTCGCGGCGAGGATGTCGCGGTCGTCGACGCCGGCGCGGATGATCATGCCTGCCCGGGTGCGGTTGAGCGCGAGCCACATCGCGATGCCAATGACGGCGGAGGCCAGGAAGATCACGAGCCGGACCAGCGGATAGCGCAGGTAGACCGGCTCGCCAGAGGATTTCACGGCGGTGAGCAGCGGCAGCTCGATCGGGCCGATCAGCCAGTTCGGAGTCTGGATCTGGTAGAAGTCGCCGCCGCAGGCCCACAGCATGAGGTCGGCGAACACGATCGAGAGCCCGATCGTCACCATGGTCTGGCGCAGATCCTGGCCCTCCATGCGGCGGAACACGAGAACCTGAAGCAGTACGCCGACCAGCGCGGTGAGGACGAAGGCGACGATGAACGACAGCACCCAGGAGCCGGTGGAGGCGCTGATGGCATAGCCGACATAGCCGCCGAACAGATAGAGCGAGCCGTGCGCGAGATTGACGTTGCGCATCAGGCCGAAGATCAGCGTGAAGCCGCTGGCGACGAGGAAATAGAGACCTCCGAGCGTGATGCCGTTGAAGAGCGCGTTGAGGAACACCCGCTTGCGGCCGACGGCCTCTTCGAGGCCCGGCGGCCACACCGCGAAGATGAGCCACAGCGCCACCGCGACCGCGATGATGACGATCAATGCCCAGGCGGGATGGCGCTCGACGAAGCGGCTCATGATCGCCGCTCCGTCTCGACGTCGATCCAACCCTCTCCCTGCAAGCGAGGTGAGGGGGCGCGCAGACCGTCACCGGCCGCAAGCCCTGCCATGAACGTGCGCTCCCTGTCGACCGCGGTCCTCGTGTCGGGACCGCGTTGCGCACATCCTAATGGGGCTGATGGGGACGCATTTGATCGTGAGTATCTTTTCGCGCGCCCGTCAGGCGCGCAAAACCTTGGCGGCGCGGCGATAATCGGTCGGGGCCATCCCGACATTGGCGGCGAAGAAACGCGTGAAGCCGCTTTGCGAGGAGAAGCCGAGATCGAAGCCGATGTCGGCGATCGGCGCCTCGCTCGCCACCAGCGCCTCCAGCGCCTGCTCCATCATCAGCGTGTTGAGATAGAGGTGCGGCGTGACGCCGGTCTGGGTGCGGAACAGCCGGTAGAAGTGCGGTCGCGACAGGCCGGATTCGCGTGCGATGGTGTCGAGCTCGATCTCGGCGCCGGGACTTTCCGACATCATCTTTATGCACTTGCGCACGCGAAAATCGGTGACGGAGCCGTTCGCGCGCGGATCGCGCGCGGCCTCCGCCTGTTGCCAACTCTCGTCGTAGCAGATGTCGATCAGCCTTCTCAGCTCGCCATCGAGGCTGTTGAGCGAGGGTGCGCCGCAGACGAGGGCGGCGGCGTGCCTGATATGCTTGTCCAGCGCGACCGACCGCGTGAACTGGGTCCGGCCGAAGCGCAACCGGTCGGTGCCGGGCGCATCGGGCGCAAACCATTCCGCATTGACATAGAGCACGAAGAAAACGGCGCCGCCTTCGAGGTCGGACGGCAGGAAATTGTGCGGCTCCCATGGATTGACGGCGACGACGGAACCTTCGGTGAGCTCGTAACGTCCATCGCTGACATCGATGCATGCGGGACGTCCCCCGACATGGAAGATCAAATGACCTTCACGATGCGCGTGGATATTGAAAGGGCGGTTCAACTGATAGACCGTCGCCCGGCCGAAGCGGCCGTGGAAGACGGCGAGCGCCCGGCTCATGCCTTCCCTCCCAGAAGCTCTTCGTTTTTCCGATAGCGTTCAACAACCGGGGAGAGAATGCAAGTGCGCCACGCGTCGCGCCCTTACAAATCTCTCCCCGGTCAGTCATCGCCCGCGATGGGACTACGTCAGTACTTCTTACATTCCGGTACTGTACGGCTTGGCAAACCGATCTTGGCAAACACCGCAGGATCATAGCCCAGCGTCTGGTTGACGTTGGGGATCACCTTCACGACCTTTGAGAACAGCGCGCCCTTGCCGTCGTCGACGACTTCGGTGACGAAGTTCGTGCCGATCGCCTGCCGGTTGGAGTCGAGCTTGATCTTGCCGTTGGGCGCGTCGATCTCGATCTTGGCGAGGGCTTCCTTGTACTTGGCCTGGTTGTTGGAGAGATCGCCATTGACCTGCCGCAGCGCCAGGATCAGCGCCATGGTCGAGTCGTAATAGTTGGTGGCGAGCAGTGACGGGCTGGGGAAGCGCTTGTTGGGCGGGAAGGCGTCCTGATAGGCCTTCACGAATTTCTGCCAGCCCGGATCCTCCCAGGTGTCGGCCTGGCCGCTCGCCGCGATGGTGCCGATCAGAGCGTTCTTGGCGTTGCCCTTGGACGACAGGATGGTCTGGTCGATCATGATGGAGCCGCCCATCAGATGCGCCTTGCCGCCGGCCTGCTGATATTGGTTGAGGAAGTTGACGGCGTCGGCGCCGCCGAGGCCCAGATAGATCGCATCGACATCGTCGGGCAGCGCTGCGATGACCGAGGCGAAGTCCTTGGTGCCGAGCGGCACCCATTGTCGGTTCGTGACCTGTCCGCCGGCGCCGCAGAATTCGAGCACGAGGCCGAACACCTGGGTGTAGATGAAGGAATAGTCCTCGCCGACGGTCGCGATCTTGCGATACTTCTTCTCCTCATAGGCGTATTTGCCGAGGCCCACCTGCCATTGCGCGCCGTCCATGTTGTAGCGGAAGAAGTTCGGGGCGGGATCGACATAGGTCGTTTCCTGGGCACCCGAGGCGGCGTTGATGAAGGTCAGCTCCGGATGGGTCTTTGCGAAATTCTTGACGGCGATGCCTTCGTCACCGGATAGCGGGGACAGCAGGATCTGCACCTTGTCCTGCTCGATCAGTTTGCGCACGGCACGGACCGCGGAATCGGGCGTCGCGTCGGTGGAGGCGATGATGAATTCGAGCTCCTTGTCGCCGACTTTCTTGCCCAGCACGTTGAGCGCGGTCTGGTGGCCGCGGATCCCGTCCTCGCCGAGCACCGTGTAGGTGCCTTCGAGCGTGGCCGTGACGCCGACCTTGATCTTTTCCTGGGCGATCGCCGCGCCCGAAAGAAACAGGCTGCTCAGCGCGAGCAGTCCCACACTGCATTTCGACATTTTGCTCCTCCCTGTATCGCAGCTTTGTTGCCGCGCGACGCCCGTGGCTCTCGAACAGCCCGCGGCTTTGGAGGGAAGCTAGCCGAAGTCGAATGCGCCTGCCCGCGTGCGCGCCTCGTCCGGTTTAACGGGCAGTCTCATTTTTGAATGTTGCGGCGCAAGTTGTTTTGCAGTGCAAGCGGCCACTAGGCTGTGCCTCGATGCATCGCCGTCCTCGGCATCTCACACCCAGCCGCCATCCACGATGTAGTGCTGAGCGGTGCAGGCGGAGGCTTCGTCGGAGGCGAGGAAGACGGTGAACCTGGCGACCTCGTCGGGCACGAGCTTGCGCTTCAGGCATTGCCGCTGCATCAGTTCCACCTCGCCCTCCGGCGTCATCCATTTCTCGAGCTGGCGCTCGGTCATGATCCAGCCCGGCGCGATCGCGTTCACGCGGATATTGTAGGGACCATAGTCGCGCGCCAAGGAGCGCGTAAGACCGATGACGCCGGACTTGCTGGCCGTGTACGCAGCCATGCCGCCTTGTCCGGCGATCCAGGACACCGAGCCGAAGTTGATGATGGCGCCGGCATTCGCCGCCTTCATGTCCGGCAGCACGGCCTGCGCCGCAAAGAACTGGTGCTTCAGGTTCACCGCGATGCGGTCGTCCCAATGCTCCGGGGTCATCTCCTCGGTCTTGTGCCGTTCGTCATTCGCCGCATTGTTCACGAGGATGTTGATCGCGCCGTGCGCGCTGCGCGCCTCCGCGACGCCGGCTCGCAACGCGGCGATATCGGTGAGGTCGACGTGCCGGAAATGCGCAGCCAGACCCTGATCGGACAACTCGCTCGCGAGGCGTCGACCTTCCTCGGCCTTGATGTCGAAGAACACCACCTCGGATTTCTGTTGCGCGAAGCGCCGCACGATCGCAGCGCCAATTCCCGATGCGCCACCGGTGACAAGAACGACCTTGCGGGCGAGGTCGGAATAAACGGCGGTCATGGACACCTCTCGAGTTGCGTTTGCGGACGGCGCAGGACGCCGCCATCTCTCCCTGGCCCAACCTTAGCTGTTCCCGCCTGAGGTCCATAGATCAGAATTTTAGTTGCGCACCTCAAAAATCGAAGGCAGGATTGCGATCAACGAATAAAAGCCGGTGGGAGGAATGTGATGAGACTGCTCGGGAAGCTGGGACTCGCCGCTGCCGCCTGTCTGCTTTGGGCCAATTCGGCCGCAGCCGACACGACCGTGAAATGGCTGCACATCGAGGTCAACCCGGCCCAGGTGAAGATCTGGGAGGAGGTCGCACGCAGCTATGAGGCGTCGCACCCCGGTGTGAAGGTCGAGATGCAGTTCCTCGAGAACGAGGCCTACAAGGCCAAGCTGCCGACCATCCTGCAATCGAAGGACCGGCCGCACATCATCTATAGTTGGGCCGGCGGAGTGCTGAAGGCGCAGGTCGAGGCGGGCGTGCTGGAAGACATCACCGACTCCGTGAGGAGCGGCGGCTACGGCGACACGATCGCACCGGCGGCGCTCGCCGCCTTCACCCAGAACGGCCGCGTCTTTGGACTTCCGATCGCGCTATCGCAGGTCGGCTTCCTCTACAACAAGGATTTGATGGCCAAGGGCAATGTCGATGCAAGTAAGATCAAGACATGGGACGATCTGCTCGGCGCGGTGAAAACGCTGAAGGCCGCAGGTGTTACGCCGATTGTGGTTGGCGGCGCCGACAAATGGCCGTTGCATTTCTACTGGACGCATCTCGCAGTGCGCGTCGGCGGCAAGCCGGCCTTCGATGCAGCGCTGAAGGGTGAGAATGGTGGCTTCGCCGGGGAGACCTTCCAGAGATCCGGCGAGTTGTTCAAGCAGCTGGTCGATCTACAGCCGTTCCAGAATGGCTTCCTCGGCTTCAAGAACCCGCAGGCTGTCGGCTATTTCGGCGACGGAAAGGCCGCGATGATCCTGGCCATCTCGTCCTTCTATCACACCCAGCGCGCACTTGCCGCCGACAAGGTCGGTCTCGGCGACGACAAGCTGGGCTGGTTCGATTTTCCGGTCGTACCCGGCGGCAAGGGTGAGCCGTCGGACACGCTCGGCGGCATCACCGGCTGGTTGATCACCAAGGGGGCGCCCAAGGAAGCCACCGACTTCCTGAAATTCTTTATCTCCAAGGACGTGCAGGCGCGGCTTGCCGCCGGCAACTTCATCGTTCCCGTCGTCAAGGGGGGCGAGGCCGGCCTCAACAGCGCCTTCATGAAGCAGATCGCGGCCAATCTGGCGAAATCGAACTATCACCAGAATTTCTATGACCAGAGCCTGGGCCCCTCCGTCGGCCGCGTCGTGAATGATGTCACCGCGGAAATCGCCGGTGGCAGCATGAACCCTCGGGACGCTGCGAAAGCCATCGAGGCGGCGTGGAAGCAGGGCAATTGAGGTGGCGCGGCGGATCGCGATCGCGCCGGCGATGCGCGTCGCCGCCGAGACGGCGCCGCGGGCCGCTGTTCGCGGCCCGAGCTGGGACGGCCGCTTCACGGTCCTGATCCTGTTCCTGCCGCCGGCGCTGCTGTTGTTCACCCTGTTCGTGGTGTTGCCGATCGGCGAGGCGGCCTGGTATTCGGCCTTCAACTGGAACGGGTTTGGCAGGCCGACCAACTGGATCGGATTCGACAATTACCGCTTCGTGCTGGAGACGCGCGCCTTCTGGCTCGCACTGCGCAACAACGGGCTGATCATCGCGGTCTCGCTCGCGATCCAGCTGCCGCTTGCGCTGACGCTGGCGCTGATGCTCGCCGAGCGCTTTCGGGGAGCCGTGGCGCTGCGCATGCTGTTCTTCATGCCCTACATCCTGGCCGAGATCGCGACCGGGCTGATCTTCTCGTTCGTCTATGACGGCGATTACGGCCTGGTCGCCTCGATCTGGCGCAGCTTCGGCGCCGAGCCGCCGCATCTCCTGGCCTCGACCGACACGGCGATGCTGGCGGTGCTGATCGTGATCGTCTGGAAATATTTCGGCTTCCACATGATGCTGTTCATCGCCGCGCTTCAAGGTCTCGACAAGAGCCTGGTCGAGGCGGCGAGAATCGACGGTGCAACGCGCTCGCAGGCGCTGCGTCACGTCGTCATCCCCTTGCTCTATCCGACGATCCGGCTCTCGGTGTTCTTCGCCATCGTCGGCTCGCTGCAGCTGTTCGACCTGGTCATGCCGCTGACGCGCGGGGGCCCTGCGGATTCCTCAAACACCATGGTGAGCTTCCTCTACAACAACGGCATCTCGCGCATGCGGGTCGGCTACGGCAGCGCCATCGGCGTGATCCTGTTCGTGATCTGCGTGACCTTTGCCTTCACCTACAAGCGATGGTTCATGCGCGATGAATAGTGCCGAAACCGCCCGCGCGCCGTTCGATCCCGCCGTGCCGCTCAAGACGGTGTTCCTCGCCGTCGTCGCCGTCTTCGTGCTGGTGCCGCTGCTCGCGACCGTGCTCGGAGGCTTCAAGTCGCTCGGCGAATTGCGGGTCAATCCGTTCGGCTGGCCCATGCACTGGGAATGGCAGAATTACGCCGACATCCTGTTCTCGGCGCGCTACTGGCAGCTCCTGCGCAACTCGCTGATCATCTCGACGCTCACGGTGACGTTGACCCTGATCGTCGCGTCGATGGCGGCTTTCACCTTCGCCCATGTCAAGTTCTACGGCAGCTCGATGCTGTTGAGCTACCTGACGCTCGGTCTGCTGTTTCCTGCGGCGACCGCCGTGCTGCCCTTGTTCATCAAGGTGCGCGACCTCGGACTGCTCGACACCTATTTCGGTGTCGCGCTGCCGCAGGTGGCCTTCGGCCTCGCCATGAGCGTGCTGCTGCTGCGGCGCTTCTTCAAGGACATTCCGCACGAGCTGCTCGAAGCGGCGCTGGTCGACGGCTGTAGCTACATCAAGTTCTTCCGATACGTGACATTGCCGCTGTCACGGCCGATCCTCGCGACCGTCGGGACCATCACCTTCGTCAACAGCTGGAACGCCTATCTGCTGCCGCTCGTGATGCTCAACACCGATGCGCTCTATCCCTGGCCGCTCGGCATCATGATCTACCAGGGCGAATATTCGTCCGAGTGGCACCTGATCCTGGCCTTCATCACGCTCACCATCCTGCCGACAATTATTCTGTTCCTGCTGGCACAGAAGCACATCGTCGCCGGTCTCACCGCAGGCGCGGTCAAGGGATGAGCAGGACTTCACGGAGAACGCAATGAGAAAAGTCGGCGTCGGAATCATCGGCTGCGGTGTGATCAGCACCGCCTACCTCAAGGCAGCGCAGCGCTTCCCGGTCATGGAGGTGAGAGCGTTGGCCGACATGCGCAGCGATATGGCGGAGCGGCAGGGGGCCGCCTTCGGGCTGCCGGCGATGCGGGTCGATCAGCTGCTCAAGCGCGACGACGTCGAAATCGTCATCAATCTCACCGTGCCGCTCGCCCACACCGATGTCAGCCTCGCGGTGCTGAACGCCGGCAAGCACGTCCATTCCGAGAAGCCGCTCGGCATCAACGTCGCGGAGGCCCGCAAGGTGATGGATCTCGCCGCGCAGAAGAATCTTCGCGTCGGCTGCGCGCCCGACACGTTCCTTGGCGGCGGACACCAGACCGCGCGCAAGCTGATCGACGACGGCGTCATCGGCACGCCGGTGGCGGGCAGTGCCTTCTTCGGCTGCCCGGGCCACGAGCGCTGGCATCCGGCGCCGGGTTTCTATTACTTGCGCGGTGGCGGCCCGATGCTCGACATGGGCCCGTATTACATCACCGATCTCGTGCAGCTGCTCGGACCGGTCGCGAGTGTGATGGGCTCGACCGCGCGCCCGAAGACCGAGCGTCTCGTCACCAGCCAGCCGATGAACGGCAGCTTGATCCCGGTGGAGGTTTCGACCCATGTCGCAGGCACGCTCGAATTCGAGAGCGGAGCAGTCGTCTCGATCGCGATGAGCTTCGACGTGCCGAAGCACCGCCATGCGCCGATCGAGATCTATGGCGACAAGGGCAGCATGCTGGTGCCGGACCCGAACCGCTTCGGCGGCGAGGTGCAGATCGCCAGGACCGGCGGTGAATGGGAGACGGTGCCGTTGACCCACGGTCATGTCGAGGGTGAGTTCCGTTCCATCGGTGTCGCCGATATGGCCGCCGCGATCCTCGACAACCGGCCGCATCGCGCCAGCGGCGCGCTCGCCTTTCACGTGCTGGAGGTGATGGAGGCGTTCCAGACCTCCGCCGACGAGGGGCGGCGCGTCAAGATCGAGAGCCGCGTCGAGCGGCCGGCGATGCTGCCCACGGGGCGTGAAACCGGACAGATCGATTGAGGGAATGACCATGCGCAAGGCAATGATTGTTTGGGGCGGCTGGTCGGGACACGATCCGGATCTGTGTGCCTCGATGATCCGCGGCTGGCTCAGGGCGGAAGGTTTTGAGGTCCGGATCGAAACGACGACGGAAGCATTCGGCGATCCGGCGATCCATGATCTGTCGTTGATCATCCCGATCTACACCATGTCGAAGATCGAGAAGCCGGACGCGCTGAATCTCTGCGCTGCGGTGCGCGCAGGCGTCGGGCTCGCCGGCCATCATGGCGGCATGTGCGATGCTTTCCGCGAGTCGGTCGAATACCAGTTCCTGTGCGGCGGGCAGTGGGTTGCCCATCCCGGCAACATCATCGACTACAAAGTCGACTTGACGAAGCCGGACGACCCCATCATGAAGGGCCTGAAGAGTTTCGAGCATCGTTCCGAGCAGTACTACATGCATGTCGACCCCGCCAATGAGGTGCTGGCGACGACGACCTTTACCGGCGAGCACGCGTCCTGGATCGAGGGCGTGGTGATGCCCGTGGTGTGGAAAAAGCGCTATGGCGCGGGCAGGGTGTTCTATTCCTCGCTCGGCCACCGCGCCTACGAGCTCGACGTGCCGGAGATCCGCACCCTGATGACCCGCGGCATGCTGTGGGCGGCGCGCGAATGAGCGCTGGCGCGACGCAGCCGGTCGTTCGCGCCACGCTCGAGGATGTCGCGCGGGCCGCCGGCGTTTCGCTCGCGACCGTCGACCGCGTCGTCAACCGGCGAGAGGGCGTGCGCGCCAAGACCGTCGCGCGTGTCGAGGCCGCCGTCGCCAAGCTGGGCTACCGCGCCGACGTGGCGGCGGCGCGGCTCGCACGCGGGCAGAGCTTTCGCTTCGCCTTCGTGCTGCCGTCCGGCAGCAACAGCTTCATGACCAATTTGGCCGAGCAGGTCCAGCGCACCGCAGACTGGCTTGCCGGCCAGCGCGGCTTCATCGACATCCTCCATGTCGATGTGTTCGATCCGGATGTGCTGGCCGGCACGCTGGAGGACTTGTCGCCGGCCTATCAGGGCGTCGCCGTCATCGCGCTCGACCACCCAAGGGTGCGCGCTGCGATCGACGAGCTCACCGCGCGCGGGGTCGCCGTGGTGACCCTCGTGTCGGACGCGCCGAGCTCGCGCCGCCTGCATTACGTCGGCATCGACAACCCGGCCGCGGGACGAACCGCCGCAACGCTGCTGGGACGCTTCCTCGCCGGCCGCGAGGGGACGGTCGCCGTGATCGCCGGGTCGTTGTCGCTGCGCGATCACACCGAGCGGCAGTTCGGTTTTCACCAGATCCTCTCCAGCGAGTATCCGAACCTGCGCATGCTACCGGTCATCGAGGGCCGCGACGACAGCGCACGCACGCGAGAGCTCACCACCGCGTTGCTGGCGCGCCATGCCGATCTCCGCGGCATATATTGCTGCGGCGCCGGAAATCGAGGCATCGCCGATGCGCTCGAAGCCTCCGGCCGCGCGCGCGAGGTGGTCTGGATCACCCACGAGCTGACCCAGTACACACGGCGCTTCCTTGTGCGCGGCACGCTCGATGCCATCATCAACCAGGATCCCGGCCACGAGGCGCGGTCTGCGGCGCGGGTCCTGCTCGCGCATTGTTCGGGTGAGCCGATCAGCCCCGATCAGGAGCGCATCCGCATCGACATTTTTTTGCGGGACAATCTGCCGTAACGTTGCCGCGCGGAAGCCGTCGATCATGCCGGCCACCGCCGCCATGCAGGCGTCGACGTCAAATTCGTCGCCCAGCTTTTTTGCAGCACGAACCCCTGGAAGATCGCGATCAGCATGCGCGCGACCGCGCCACGATCAGGGCGCTCGGTATCTGGATGCCTTCGACGGCGTCGGTGCGGCCGCGGCGGTTGCGCGGGGCTTCGGCAGTGCGCCGGCGGCAGCGACGCGGCAGCCCCGGACCGCGCGGCTAGAACAGCCGTCCGCCGTTCGGCACCGGCTGGCTCGGCTGCACCAGCACGACCTTGCCGTCGGCGTCGGGGAAGCCGAGCGTCAGCACCTCCGAGATGACAGGTCCGATCTGGCGTGGCGGGAAATTGACGACGGCCGCGACCTGTTGTCCTACCAACGTCTCGATCGGATGGTTTTCGGTGATCTGGGCCGAGCTCTTGCGCACGCCGATGGCGGGCCCGAAGTCGATCCACAGCCGAAATGCCGGCTTGCGCGCCTCGGGAAACGGCTTGGCGTCGACGATGGTGCCGACGCGGATATCGACGGCGAGAAAGCTGTTGAAGTCGATGGTCGGCGTGGCGGCGGCTGCGGGATCGTGGGTGACGTGCATGGGATGTCCGTTCGGCAAGGTGGCGTCGTTCGCAATATTGTCGCGCGGAGCGGAGTTTCGTACAACGCCGCGTCCATCACGATGCGTCATGCGCGAGGAACGTCTTGCCCAACATCATCTACGGCATCAAGAACTGCGACACCATGAAGAAGGCGCGCGCCTGGCTCGATAGCCATGGCGTGCCTTACGCGTTCCACGACTACAAGGCGGCGGGCGTGGAGAAGGACAAGCTCAAGCAGTGGAGCGACAAGGTCGGCTGGGAGACGCTGCTCAATCGCGCCGGGACGACGTTCAAGAAGCTGCCCGATGCTGACAAGGGAGGCCTCTCCGAGAAGAAGGCGCTGGCCTTGATGCTAGCGCAACCATCGATGATCAAGCGGCCGGTGCTGGAAATCGGCGGCAAGCTGCTGGTGGGCTTCAAGCCGGACATCTATGCCAGGGAAGTCGGCGCCAAGTCGCGCTGACGCCAAAGCGCGATGAGAATGTCATCGCGCGTTCCGCGTCTTAGTTCAGCTCGATGATCTCATTGGTGACGCCGGGATCCGGCTGGTCCGCGAACTCGACCAATTCGGCCGTCGCGATGCGGCCGGGCGAACGATGGAAGAGCTCACGATCGATCAGGGCGCGCAGTTTCGGACGAGGCAGCGCGTCATTTCCGCGCATCAGATTCTTGATCTCGAAGCCGCCGTCCTCGCAGAAGGTCTTGACCGATGCGATGACGTGACAGACTTTGCCGTCGGTCTGGAAAGGCAGCAGCAGCCGTTCATAGGCGACGATGCGCCCGTAGATGTCGTCGACGTCGGCAACGCTGTAGACCGGCAGCCCGCGCGCCACGCATTCGAGATAGATCGGCATCACGAGCGGCGCGAATCGTGGCCCGAGATAGTCCTCGAGCAGAACGCCCTTGCCGGTATGTCCATAGGCGCGCGAGATCCGCGTGTTTTCGCTCTGGATGATCAGGCGCGGGGCCGGCGTCGACGTATCCACTGTATAATAGATGAGATCGGACAGCTCCTCCTCGAGCCGCGCGGGCTGATACTCCCAGACCGCCGGCGCGATCTGCTCGCGCGCATAGAGTCGCAGCCACGTGTTCAGGAGATCACGCTGCCTGATCGACTTGACGACGGAAGGAGCGGCGCTGGCGAAATCCAAGACAATATTCCAGACCATCAAAAACCTGCGCACGATCCCATGTGCGGGAAAATTATTGATGAAGGCTGGCGCACGGA
This sequence comes from Bradyrhizobium sp. WBOS07, assembly GCF_024585165.1. Lineage (NCBI taxonomy): Bacteria > Pseudomonadati > Pseudomonadota > Alphaproteobacteria > Hyphomicrobiales > Nitrobacteraceae > Bradyrhizobium > Bradyrhizobium sp. WBOS07. Next base: position 3,064,794 of record NZ_CP029008.1, on the reverse strand, counting down.
ACGAAAGACCGTTAACGACGACTTGACGACCGGTGTCTTGCGAACCGGGAGGCCGGGCAGGCACGACATCACACACCTCCGACTAAGGGAGCATTTGTATCCCAGCCGGAGACCTGATCTGCTCAGCTTTCCGCCTTGCCTAACCCCCGTCACCTCCGGCATATTCCGCGCCCGGAGGCGGCGTTCCGGATGGGCTATCAAGGACAGGCTCCAAGGCCACCGGAAAGCCGAAGCAACAAGGATAGCCACGCAGCTAGCGCGCGTGGCAGGGGGAAATCTGTTTGGCCGATGAGTTCATTCTCGAAACGGAAGGCTTGACCAAGGAGTTCGCGGGCTTCTTCGCCGTCCGCGACGTTGCGCTCAAGGTTCGCCGTGGGAGCATTCACGCGTTGATCGGCCCGAATGGGGCCGGCAAGACGACCTGCTTCAATCTTCTGACCAAGTTCCTCAAACCGTCTGCCGGAAAAATCCTGTACAAGGGGCAGGACATCACGGCGATGGCGCCGGCCGACGTGGCCCGCCTGGGCCTTGTTCGTTCGTTCCAGATCTCGGCGGTATTTCCGCATCTCACCGCGCAGGAGAACGTCCGTGTCGCGCTTCAGCGCCAGCACGGCTCTTCGTTCGATTTCTGGCGCTCCAAATCGGTCCTCAACCGCTTCAACGACCGCGCCCGCGAGCTCCTCAACGATGTCGGTCTCAGCGAGTTTGCCAACACGCCCGCGGTCGAGATGCCCTATGGCCGCAAGCGTGCACTCGAAATTGCAACCACGCTCGCACTCGACCCGGAGATGATGCTGCTGGACGAGCCGATGGCCGGCATGGGCCACGAGGACATCGACAAGATCGCGGCGCTGATCAAGCGCATCTCCGCGAAATATACCATCCTGATGGTCGAGCATAATCTGAGCGTCGTGGCCAACCTCTCCGACATCATCACCGTGCTGACGCGCGGGCAGGTGCTCGCGCAAGGTCATTACAGCGAGCTCACCAAGGACGAGCGCGTCAAGGAAGCATACTTGGGAGCCGGGCATGCCTGACACTGCGATGGCCGAGGCTCCGGCCAAGGTTGCGACCGGCGGAAACATCCTTCAAGTCCGCAACCTCGAAGCCTGGTACGGCGAGTCCCACATCCTGCACGGGATCAACTTCGACGTGAACGCGGGCGAGGTCGTCACCCTGCTCGGGCGCAACGGCGCCGGCAAGACGACCACGCTGAAGTCGATCATGGGCATCATCGGCAAGCGTACCGGCTCGGTAAAGTTCAACAACCAGGAGATTATCCGCGCGAGCTCCGACAAGATCGCGCGCATGGGCATCGCGTTCTGTCCGGAAGAGCGGGGCATATTCGCCAGTCTCGACGTGCGCGAGAACTTGATGCTGCCGCCGGTGGTCCGTGAAGGCGGATTGCCGCTCGAACAGATCTTCGAGCTGTTTCCGAACCTGAAGGAGCGGCTCAACAGCCAGGGCACCAAGCTGTCCGGCGGCGAGCAGCAGATGCTCGCGATCGCGCGCATCCTGCGCACCGGCGCGAGCTTCCTGATGCTGGACGAGCCGACCGAAGGTCTTGCGCCCGTCATCATCCAGCAGATCGGCCACACCATTGCGCGGCTCAAGAAGGAGGGCTTCACGATCCTCCTGGTCGAGCAGAATTTCCGCTTCGCCTCCACCGTCGCCGACCGCTACTACGTGGTCGAGCATGGCAAGATCATTGACGGATTTTCCAATGCCGAGCTTGCCGCCAACATGGACAAGCTCCACACCTATCTCGGCGTGTAGCTGTGCAGGCCGGACCATCGAGAGTAGTCATCAAAGCCATACTGGGGAGCGGATCATGAAGCACGGCATTTCGGCAATGTTGCTCGGCACAGCCCTGGCCTTCGGTTCGGCAGGTGCCGCGGTCGCGCAGGACAAGAACATCAAGATCGGCGTGCTGACCGACAATTCGGGACTCTATGCCGACCTCGGCGGCCCCGGCTCGACCGTCGCCGCGCAGATGGCGATCGAGGATTCCGGGCTCGCGGCCAAGGGCTGGAAGCTCGACCTGATCTCCGCAGACCATCAGAACAAGCCCGACATCGGCTCCACGATCGCCCGGCAATGGATCGACGTCGAGAAGGTCGACATCTTCATGGATGTCCTGAACTCCGGCGTTGCGCTGGCGGTCAACAATGTCGTCAAGGAGAAGAATTCCATCCTGATCGACACCGGCGCAGCGACGTCGGATCTCACCAACGCGCAGTGCTCGCCGAACACGGTCCACTGGGTCTATGACACCTACATGCTGGCCAACAGCACGGGGCAGGCGCTGGTGAAGTCGGGCGGCGACACCTGGTACTTCCTGACCGCGGACTATGCCTTCGGCCATGCCCTCGAGCGCGACACCGCCGCGGTCGTGCTGAAATCGGGCGGCAAGGTGATCGGCAACGTCAAGCATCCCCTCAATACCGCCGACTTCTCGTCGTTCCTGCTTCAAGCGCAGGCCTCCAAGGCCAAGATCATCGGCATGGCGAATGCCGGCGGCGACACCACCAACACGATCAAGCAGGCGGCGGAGTTCGGCATCGTCTCGGGCGGTCAGAAACTTGCGGGCCTGCTGCTCTTCATCACCGACGTGCACGCACTCGGCCTGAAGGTGGCGCAGGGCCTGAACTTCACCGAGACCTTCTATTGGGACATGAACGACGGGACGCGCGCGTTCTCCAAGCGCTTCTCCGAGCGCATGAAGAACAAGGCGATGCCCTCGATGGTGCAGGCCGGCGTCTATTCGGGCCTGCTGCACTATTTCAAGGCGCTGGAGGCCATGGGTGGCAATCCGCATGACGGCGCGAAGGTCGTCGCCAAGATGAAGGAAATGCCGACGGACGACGCGCTGTTCGGCAAGGGCACGATCCGCGCCGACGGCCGCAAGCTGCATCCGGCCTATCTCTTCGAGGTGAAGAAGCCCGAGGAGTCCAAGGGACCCTGGGACTATTACAAGCTGATCGGCACGACCCCCGGCGAGCAGGCCTTCCGGCCGCTGTCGGAAAGCGCCTGTCCCCTGGTGAAGAAGTGAGTTGGCCGCGCCCGCGGGCGCGGCAGAATGAATTGGCATAACGCGACCGGGTACGAGATTGATCGATGCAGGCTCTTTACGCTCAGCTACTGGTGGGACTGATCAACGGCTCGTTCTACGCGCTGCTCAGTCTCGGGCTTGCCGTGATCTTCGGCATGCTCAACATCATCAATTTCGCCCATGGCGCGCTCTACATGATGGGCGCCTTCGTTGCCTATTTCCTGCTGAATCTCGGCGGCATCAATTATTGGTGGGCGCTGCTGCTTGCGCCCATCATCGTCGGCATCTTCGGCATGATCCTCGAGCGGACCATGCTGCAATGGCTGACCGGGCTCGATCATCTCTACGGCCTGCTCCTGACCTTCGGCATCGCGCTGATCGTGCAGGGCGTGTTCCAGAACTATTTCGGCTCGTCCGGCCTGCCTTACGCCATTCCGGACCAGCTCAAGGGCGGCATGAATCTCGGCTTCATGTTCCTGCCGATCTATCGCGGCTGGGTGGTCGTGTTCTCGCTGGTCGTGTGCCTTGCGACCTGGTTCCTGATCGAGAAGACCCAGCTCGGCGCATATCTGCGCGCCGCGACTGAAAATCCGACTCTGGTGCGCGCCTTCGGCATCAACGTGCCGCGCATGATCACGCTCACTTACGGTCTCGGCGTGGGCCTCGCCGCGCTCGCCGGCGTGCTCTCGGCCCCGATCAACCAGGTGCGGCCGCTGATGGGCGCCGACCTCATCATCGTCGTGTTCGCGGTGGTCGTGATCGGCGGCATGGGATCGATCATGGGCTCCATCATCACCGGCTTCGCGCTCGGGGTGATCGAGGGTCTGACCAAATATTTCTACCCCGAGGCCTCCAACACCGTCGTGTTCGTGCTGATGGTGCTGGTGCTCTTGGTGAAGCCAACGGGATTGACGGGAAGGGCGGCCTGATATGACAACCCTGACGGACGACACGCTGCCGGTGACCCCTCGCGCGATGCGCGACGAGATGATCGTTTTCGTGGTGATGGCGCTGCTGCTCGCCACGGTGCCGTTCACGGGCGTCTACCCGTTCTTCGTCATGCAGGCGCTGTGCTTTGCGCTGCTCGCCTGTGCCTTCAACCTCTTGATCGGCTATGGCGGCCTGCTGTCGTTCGGCCACGCGATGTTCCTGGGAACCGCCGGCTATTGCAGCGCGCATGCGTTGAAGGTGTGGGCCTTGCCGCCCGAACTCGGCATCCTCGTCGGCATCGCCGCGGCTTTCGTGCTCTCGCTCATCACGGGCTACATCTCGATCCGCCGCCAGGGCATCTACTTCTCGATGATCACGCTGGCGCTGTCGCAGCTCTTGTACTTCATCTACCTCCAGGCCCCGTTCACCCATGGTGAGGACGGCATCCAGGGCATCCCGCAGGGACACATGTTCGGCATCTTCGATCTGTCGAAGCCGACGGTGCTGTATTACGTCGTGCTGGCCGGGTTCCTCGCCGGCTTTCTCCTGATCTTCCGCATCATCAACTCGCCGTTCGGCGAGGTGCTGAAGGCGATCCGCGAGAACGAGCCGCGGGCGATCTCGCTCGGCTACCGGACCGACCAGTACAAATTCTTGGCCTTCGTGCTTTCAGGCACGCTGGCCGGCTTTGCCGGCGCGCTGAAAGTGTTCGTGGCGCAGAACGCCTCGCTCACCGACGTCCATTGGTCGATGTCCGGCGAGGTCGTGCTGATGACGCTGGTCGGCGGCCTCGGCACCATCTTCGGCCCCGTGGTCGGCGCCTTCGTCATCATCGCCATGCAGCAATATCTGGCGGGTTTCGGCCAATGGGTGACGGTGATCCAGGGCGCGATCTTCGTGGTCTGCGTGCTCACCTTCCGCCGCGGCGTCGTCGGTGAAATCGCGCATTACTTCCGGAGATCACTCTAAGTAATTGATTTAAGGTCAATTTACTTGCCGCGTGAAAGCGGTGGATGATCCGGCTCCGCGGGCGTGAGATGGCACGCGCGCGGCTCGAAAATGGTTTATGACAGTTCGATGACGGCCCCTCGGGCCGGGCCATTTTCCAACCGGTAGCCTATCCCCATGATGCGATGGTTTCGTGCTTTCCTGCCCAAGGAAGAACGGTTCTTCGACCTGTTCGACCGACATGCCCAGACGGTGATCCAGGGCTCGATCGCGCTCCAGGGCATGCTCAACGGGGGCGAGGAGACACCGGTCTATTGCCAGCGCGTCAACCAGTTCGAGAACGACGCCGACAATATCACCCGCGAGGTGTTGACGGCGGTGCGCCGCACCTTCATCACCCCGTTCGACCGCGGCGACATCAAGAACCTGATCACCTCGCTGGACGACGCCATCGACCAGATGCAGCAGACCGCCAAGGCCGTGATGCTGTTCGAGGTCCGCACTTTCGAGCCGCCGATGCGCGAGATCGGCGGGCTTCTGATCGAATGCGCCAATCTGGTCGGCCGTGCACTGCCGCTGATGCAGTCGATCGGCCCGAACGTCGCCATGCTCACCGCGATCACGGAAGAGTTGGGCAAGCTGGAGGGGCGCGTCGACGATCTCCACGACATCGGCCTGAAGGAGCTGTTCCTCAAGCACCGCGACGGCAATGCGATGGACTTCATCGTCGGCGTCGAGATCTACGACCACCTGGAGAAGGTGGCCGATCGTTTCGACGACGTCGCGAACGAGATCAACAGCATCGTCATCGAGCAGGTGTAGCGCATGATCCGGAAAAGTGTGCAGCGGTTTTCCGCTCAGATCATGCGCAAGCTTTAAGTAGGGCCTCGCCGTGGATGCCGCGTTGGGTCTTCCCATCCTGGTCGGCTTGATCGCCGTCGCGCTGCTGTTCGACTTCCTGAACGGCCTGCACGACGCCGCCAATTCGATCGCGACCATCGTCTCCACCCGCGTGCTGCGGCCGCAATTCGCGGTGTTCTGGGCCGCCTTCTTCAACTTCATCGCCTTCATGGTGTTCGGGCTGCACGTCGCCCAGACCATTGGCACCGGCATCATCGATCCCGCGATCGTCGATCCCCAGGTGATCTTCGCCGCGCTGGTCGGCGCCATCGTCTGGAACCTGGTGACCTGGGCGCTCGGCATCCCGTCCTCGTCCTCGCACGCGCTGATCGGCGGGCTCGTCGGCGGCGGCATGGCCAAGGCCGGGATCTCGGCTGCGGTGTGGACTGGATTGTCCAAGACGGTGCTGGCGATCGTGCTGTCGCCGCTGGTCGGCTTCCTGCTCGCGATGATGCTGGTGGCGATCGTGTCCTGGGCCTCGGTGCGCTCGACGCCGTTCGCGGTCGATCGCGCCTTCCGCATCCTTCAGTTCGCCTCCGCCTCGCTCTATTCGCTCGGCCATGGCGGCAACGACGCGCAGAAGACCATGGGCATCATTGCGGTGCTGCTGTATTCGCAGGGCCATCTCGGCAGCGACTTCTCGGTGCCGTTCTGGGTGGTGCTGTCGTGCCAGGCGGCGATGGCGCTGGGCACCTTGATGGGCGGCTGGCGCATCGTCCGCACCATGGGCCTGCGCATCACCAAGCTGACGCCGATGCAGGGCTTCTGCGCCGAGACCGGAGGCGCGGCGACCCTGTTCATGGCGACCTTCCTCGGAGTCCCCGTCTCGACCACGCACACCATCACCGGCGCCATCGTCGGCGTCGGCGCGGCCCGCCGCGTCTCGGCGGTGCGCTGGAACGTGGCAAGCTCGATCGTCTATGCCTGGGTGATCACGATTCCGGCGTCGGGCATCGTCGCAGCGCTGACCTGGTGGGCGGTCCAGCTCTTCGTCAAGTGACGAGCTTCAGCCCGACGATCCCGGCGACGATCAGGCCGATGCTGGCAAGCCGCAGCGCCGTGGCCGGCTCCCCGAACAGGATGATGCCCAGCGTCGCGGTGCCGACCGCGCCGATCCCGGTCCACACCGCATAGGCGGTTCCGACCGGCAGCGATTTGAGCGCGAGGCCGAGCAGGACGACGCTGCCAGCCATGGCCACCAGCGTGACGACGGACGGAACAAGCCTGGTAAAACCCTCGGTGTATTTCAGGCCGATCGCCCAGGTGATCTCGAGAAGCCCGGCGACGAACAGGATGCTCCAGGCCATGACGACCCTCCATTCAGGCAGGGTCGTCCCCGCGGCTGAGGTGCTGAGAAACGGAAGGCCGTCCTTCCCGAAAAGCGATATGGGGCTGGCCGAATGGCTCTGCAATCACCAAATGAGGCTTGATCAGGCCCGTTTTCCCTGCCACACGCTCCCGCCATGTCCGACATCGCCATCACCACAGCCGAATCGCCGGCCCGTTCCCCGCTTGCCGCTGAAGTGGCGCGGCGGCGCACCTTTGCGATCATCTCGCATCCCGACGCCGGCAAGACCACGCTGACCGAGAAGCTGCTGCTGTTCGGCGGCGCCATCAACCTGGCCGGCCAGGTCAAGGCCAAGGGCGAGCGGCGCAACACCCGCTCGGATTGGATGAAGATCGAGCGCGAGCGCGGCATCTCGGTCGTGACCTCGGTCATGACCTTCGAGTTCGAGGGCCTCGTCTTCAACCTGCTGGACACGCCGGGCCACGAGGACTTTTCGGAAGACACCTATCGCACGCTCACCGCGGTCGATTCCGCCGTCATGGTGATCGACGCCGCCAAGGGCATCGAGGCGCGCACCCGCAAGCTGTTCGAGGTGTGCCGCCTGCGGGATATTCCGATCATCACCTTCATCAACAAGATGGACCGCGAGAGCCGCGACGTGTTCGAGCTGCTCGACGAGATCGAGAAGACGCTGGCGCTCGACACCACGCCGATGACCTGGCCGGTCGGCCGCGGCCGTGACTTCCTCGGCACCTATGACGTCGTCAATGGCGGCGTGCGCCTGCTCGAAGGCGGCGGCGCCAAGACCGGCGCGGCCCAGCAGATCGCGATCGAGGAGCTCGCCAAGCTCAACGCCAATCTCGACGTCTCCGCGGTGAAGGACGAGCTCGAGCTCGTCACCGAGGCCTCGAAACCGTTCGAGCTCGAGGCGTTTCGCGAAGGCCATCTGACGCCGGTCTATTTCGGCAGCGCGCTGCGCAATTTCGGTGTCGGCGACCTCCTGGAAGGCCTCGGCAAGTTCGCGCCCGAGCCGCGCGCGCAGGACAGCGACCAGCGCAGGGTCGAGGCCACCGATCCGCGCATGAGCGCCTTCGTGTTCAAGATCCAGGCCAACATGGATCCGAACCACCGCGACCGCATCGCGTTCGCGCGCCTCTGCTCGGGCAAGCTCAGCCGCGGCATGAAGGCCAAGCTGGTGCGCACCGGCAAGAGCATGCCGCTGTCGAGCCCGCAATTCTTCTTTGCCCAGGACCGCTCGGTCGCGGACGAGGCCTTCGCCGGCGACGTCGTCGGCATCCCCAACCACGGCACGCTGCGCATCGGCGACACCCTGACCGAGGGCGAGGATTTCAACTTCGTCGGCGTGCCGAGCTTCGCGCCGGAAATCGTCCGCCGGGTGCGGCTCACCGACGCGATGAAGGCCAAGAAGCTGAAGGAAGCGCTGCAGCAGATGTCGGAAGAAGGCGTGGTGCAGGTGTTCCGCCCGCGCGACGGCGCCCCGGCATTGGTCGGTGTCGTCGGCGCGCTGCAGCTCGACGTGCTGAAGGCGCGGCTCGAGGCGGAATATTCGCTGCCGGTCGAGTTCGAGGTCAGCGAATTCCAGCTGGCGCGCTGGGTCTCCTCGGAGGACCGCAAGAAGCTCGATGCCTTCATCGCCGCCAACACCTCCAGCATCGCCGACGACGTCGACGGCGATCCCGTGTATCTCGCCAGGAACGAGTTCTATCTCGGCTACACCAAGGAGCGCGCCGAGGGCATCGAGTTCACCAACGTCAAGGACGTGAAGAAGAAGGGGTAGCGGGGCGCGTTGTGGCCCCGCGGTTAGCTACACACTGTCATTCCCCGCGAAGGCGGGGAATCCAGTACTCCGCAGCCCATCGATTCGATCATTGTCGTCACGGCGTACTGGGTCGCCCGGTCAAGCCGGGCGACGACGCCGGAGTTGAACGCGAGCATGTGAACGCGTCTCGGCTTGACGTGTTCATTCCCGATGCCACGTTCGCGTGATGTGGCGCAGCATTCCCGTCATCATCCTGCTGACGATCTCGACGGCTGCCGCCGACGCGCGGCCGCGCCAGATCAATCCGATTCCGTTCGCCCATGAGCCGTGCAGCGTGCTCGACAACAGGCCCTGCACGCCGTCCTATTGCAGCCCGCTGGAGCCGGGCCCCTGCATCCCCGAGATCGATTACCCCTATGGCCAGAACCTCCAGCTCACCATCCAGAGCGTTCCATCGGAGGCGGACCGCGCCAAATATCACAAGCCCGATCACGATCTCGATACGATCGGCGACCTCTTCGCCGCGTTGCGCAGCTGCTGGTCGCCGCCATCGGACAATGCGCGCGCGGGCATGCAGATGTCGGTGCGCTTCAGCTTCAACAGGGACGGCGGCCTGATCGGCCCGCCGCGTCTCACATATGCGACGCCCGGGGTGCCCGCACAGACCCGAACCACCTATCTCAACGCCATCAATTCATCGCTGAAAGCCTGCCTGCCGCTGAAATTCACCGGCGGTCTCGGCGGCGCGCTGGCAGGCCGGCCGATCGCCATCCGCTATGTCGACAATCGACAGATCGGTCGGTAGCGCACGAGTTGCGGCCCGCAGCCGATCGGTGATACGCCATTGCCGGGGGCTGCTTTGCGGGGAGGATGTCGTGGGTCTGCTGGTCATGATCCTGGGGCTGGTGCTGTTCTTTGCGGCCCATGTTTTCACAACCAAACGAGACGCGCGCGCGCAGGCGATCGCAAGACTGGGTGAGGGGACCTACAAGATCCTCTACGCGCTGGTCTCGCTGGCGGGGCTCGCGTTGATCATCTGGGGTTACGCCCACTACCGCGCCACCGGCTGGATCGACGTCTGGTATCCGCCGAAGGCGATGAAGCACATCACGCTCGCGCTGATGCTGCCCGCCGTGATCCTGGTCGTGGCGTCCTATCTGCGCGGCCGCATCTACGCGACGCTGGAGCATCCGATGCTGGCCGGCGTCAAGCTGTGGGCTGCGGCGCATCTTTTGGCCAATGGCGATCTCGGCTCCATCATCCTGTTCGGCTCGTTCCTGGGCTGGGCCGTCTATGACCGCATCTCGCTTAAAGCTCGCACCGACGCCGGCGGCCCGCCGATTCCCGTCGGCGGCGTCACCAACGATCTGATTGCGGTCGGGGTCGGCGTGGTCGCCTATGTGGCCCTGGCGTTCGCGTTCCATCCGGTCGTGATTGGCGTGCCGGTCGTGGGGGTGTAGCTAGCCGCTCAGCGCAAGACCGATCCGCGCAGCCGTGCGCGGAACGTGACATAAGCAACAAGCCGAGGGCGTTCCGATGGACTGGTCGCAATCTCAGATTCCGCCGATGCGGCTCGAGGCGCGGTTCGGCGATCGGGTGGTGCCGGCGTTTTGCGATCGGCCGGCGAGCCTGTGGACGATGGTCGCGGACGCCTGCGCCCGCAATCCGGTTGGTGAGGCATTGATTGCGGGCAATGTCCGGCTCAGCTGGCGGCAGGCCGTGGAGCAGGCGACACGGATCGCGGCGGGCTTTCGCAAGCTGGGCTTGCAGCGCGGCGACCGCGTCGCGATCCTGCTCGGCAACCGCATCGAATTTCCGCTGCTGCTGTTTGCCGCAGCACATGAGGGACTGGTCACGGTGCTGCTGAGCACGCGTCAGCAGAAGCCGGAGATCGCCTATGTGCTCGCCGATTGCGGCGCGAAGATCCTGATCCACGATGCCTCGCTCGCCGAGCGGCTGCCCGACGCGCAGGACGTGCCCGATCTGATCCATCGCATCGCCATCGACGAGGATCCGGCCCGATCGCGCTTCGCCGTGCTCGCCGACAACGCGCCGGCACCGGCGCCGGTCGAGGTGAGCGAAGAGGACACCGCGATGATCCTCTACACCTCGGGCACCACGGGCAAGCCGAAGGGCGCGATGCTGGCGCATTGCAATATCGTGCATTCCTCGATGGTGTTCGTGTCCTGCCTGCAATTGACGGGCGCGGACCGCTCGATCGCGGCGGTGCCGCTCGGCCATGTCACCGGCGTGGTCGCCAACATCACCACCATGATCCGCTGCGGCGGCGCGCTGATCATCATGCCGGAGTTCAAAGCCGCCGATTATCTCAAGGTCGCCGCGCGCGAGCGCGTCACCTACACGGTGATGGTGCCGGCGATGTATAATCTCTGCCTGCTGCAGCCCGATTTCGACGGCTACGATCTGTCGAGCTGGCGCATCGGCGGTTTTGGCGGCGCGCCGATGCCGGTCGCGACCATCGAGAAGCTCAAGGCGAAGATTCCCGGCCTGAAGCTGATGAACTGCTACGGCGCGACCGAGACGACGTCGCCTTCGACGATCATGCCGGGCGAGCTGACCGAGAGCCACATCGACAGCGTCGGCCTGCCGTGCCCCGGCGCGCGCATCGTGGCGATGGATCCGGATGGGCGAGAACTGCCGCGTGGCGAGATCGGCGAGCTCTGGATCCAGAGCGCCTCCGTCATCAAGGGCTACTGGAACAATGCCAAGGCGACCGCCGAGAGCTTCACGGGTGGATTCTGGCACTCCGGCGATCTCGGCTCGGTCGATGCGGAAGGGTTTGTCCGCGTGTTCGACCGGCAGAAGGACATGATCAATCGCGGCGGCCTGAAGATCTATTCGGCCGAGGTCGAGTCCGTGCTGGCCGGCCATCCCGCCGTGGTCGAGAGCGCGATCATCGCCAAAGCCTGCCCGGTGCTGGGCGAGCGCGTCCATGCCGTGGTGGTGACGCGGGCGCCGGTGGCCGACAGCGACTTGCGGGCCTGGTGCGCGGAGCGGCTGTCCGACTACAAGGTTCCCGAAACCATGGCGATCACGGCCGACCCGTTGCCCCGTAACGCCAACGGCAAGGTCTTGAAGCGGCAGCTCCGGGAGCTGCCCGGAACTTGAGCCGGGCAGGGCCCATCCGGGCTCTCCCGGGTGGTTAACGCCTTGATCGGGCTCGCTTTGCCTTGCCACCGCCATATCGTTAGGGTACCTCGCCGCCACACGGGGGACGGGATTCCTGACGCGGACGCTTCGGCGCGCGCACCCGGACGGGTATGGGATTAGCATAAGTGTCTGAATTATTTGACGAAGTCGACGAGGAAGTACGTCGCGAACAGTTCAAGAAGCTGTGGGACAAGTATTCGATCTACTTCATCGCCCTGATGGTGCTGGTCGTGGCCGCGGCCGCTGGCTGGCAGGGCTACAAGTACTTTGAGGCCAAGAAGGCCGCCGAGGCCGGTGCCGCCTTCGAGAAGGCGGCGGAGCTGTCCGAGCAGGACAAGCACGCCGAGGCTGAGGCCGCCTTCACCGAGCTCGCCGCCAAGGCGCCGTCGGGTTATCGCACCCTGGCGCGGCTGCGCGCCGCCGCCGAGGCTGCCGCGCGCGATCCCAAGGCCGCCGCGAAGATGTATGACGATCTTGCTGCCGACCGCAGCGTCGGCGGTGAGTGGCAGGATCTGGCGAAGATCCGCGCCGCTGGCCTCGTGCTCGACAGCGCCAGCTATGCCGACATGCTGCAGCGGCTGGAGCCTTCCGCGGCGCCCAAGGCGACCTACCGCCACAGCGCCCGCGAGATGCTGGCGCTCTCGGCCTGGCGCAACAACGACATGACCGCGGCCCGCAAATGGCTCGACGCGATTGCCGAGGACAATGAAACGCCCCCCGGCCTGCGCTCGCGCGCCGAGGCGCTCCAGGCCCTGCTGCCGCCCGTCGCCAAAAGCTGACCCAAGAGCTGATAAGAGCTGACAAGAGCTGACGACAGACGGGCCCTCTGACGTAAACGAGACACACGATGCGCCGTACGCCACGCTTGATCGCAGCCGCCGTCCTGATCGCCTTCACCGGCGTCCTGGGCGGCTGCTCCAGCTTCGATCCAAGCGACTTGCTCGACTTCCTCGATACCAAGAAGAAGCTGCCGGGCGACCGCAAGCCGGTCTTCCCCGAAGGTGTGCCGGGCCTCGAGCAGGGCGTGCCGAAGGATCTGTACAAGGGCGCGCAGCAGCAGCCCGATCCGAACGTGCCCGCCGTCGCGGCTTTGCCCGCGGAGCCGCCGCCCGAGCCGGCCAGGCCGGGGAAGGGCGCCAAGGCGAAGCAGACCAGGCAGCCGGCCGCTGCCGTCGCGCCGGCCGAGGCGCCTGCCGGCGAGGTCGACGGCGAGGCCCAGCCTGAGGCGGCACCACCCACGGCCGCTCCGCCGCCCAAGCACAAGATCGTCCGCAAGCGCACCACCGCGCCGCCGCCGGATCAGCCGGTCCAGCAGGCGCAGCCGACCCAGACCACGCAGCAGCAATCGCAGGGCGCTTTCCCGGCGCCGCTGCCGAGCGGCAGCTTCTCGCGCTGATCATTCATTTCATTGACACGCGCAGCCCCGGCAGCGCACGAATGACCGATGTCCTTCACGATCGCCATCATCGGCCGGCCCAATGTCGGCAAATCGACGCTGTTCAACCGTCTGGTCGGACAGAAGCTCGCGCTCGTCGATGATCTGCCGGGTGTCACCCGCGACCGCCGCGAGGGCGAGGCCAGGCTCGGCGATCTCCACTTCACCATCATCGACACCGCCGGGCTCGACGAGGGCGCCAAGGGCTCGCTGACCGCGCGCATGCAGGAGCAGACCGAGGCCGCGATCGCGCAAGCCGACGCGCTGTTCTTCGTCATCGATGCCCGCATCGGCCTCACGCCGACCGATCGCGCCTTCGCCGATTTCGCCCGCAAGGCCGACAAGCCGGTGCTGCTGATCGCCAACAAGAGCGAGGGCAAGCACGGCGATGCCGGCGCGATGGAAGCCTTCGCGCTCGGCCTTGGCGATCCCATCCAGATCTCGGCCGAGCACGGCGAGGGCATGGGCGAGCTCTACGATGCGCTTGCCAAGCTGATGCCGGAGCCCGTCGACGAAGACGAGATCGAGGACGACGCGCCGCTCTCCGAGGAAGAGGCCGCGACGCGCCCGATCCGCGTCGCCATCGTCGGCCGGCCCAATGCCGGCAAGTCGACGCTGATCAACCATCTGCTCGGCGAAGAGCGGCTGCTGACGAGCCCGGAGGCCGGCACCACGCGCGATTCCATCGCGGTCGAGATCAACTGGAAGGGCCGCGATTTTCGCGTGTTCGACACCGCCGGCCTGCGCCGGCGTTCGCGCATCGAGGAGAAGCTGGAAAAGCTCTCGGTCGCCGATGCACTGCGCGCGGTGCGCTTTGCCGAAGTCGTCGTGCTGATGATGGACACGCAAAACCGCTTCGAGGAGCAGGATCTGCGCATCGCCGATCTGATCGAGCGCGAGGGCCGCGCCATCGTGCTCGCCGTCAACAAATGGGACCTGATGGAGACCAAGGGCGGCGGCGCGATCTCGACTTTGCGCCGTGATGCCGACCACTGGCTGCCGCAGGTCAAGGGCGTGCCTATTGTCGCCGTCTCGGGCCTGATGGGCGAAGGCATCGACCGCCTGATGCAGGCGATCCAGGACGCCTATGCGGTCTGGAACAGGCGCGTGCCGACCTCGGCGCTCAATCGCTGGTTCGAGCAGGCGGTCCAGGCCAACCCGCCGCCGGCGGTGTCCGGCCGCAGGCTGAAGTTGAACTACATCACGCAGAACAAGGCGCGTCCGCCGAGCTTCGTGCTGTTCTGCTCGCGCGCCGACGCGGTGCCGCAATCCTATCTGCGCTATCTCACCAATTCCATGCGCGAGAGCTTCGATCTGCCGGGCACGCCGGTGCGCATCACGCTGCGCGAGAAGGCCAATCCGTTCGCGCACAAGCGCAAGCGCCCTTCATGAGTGAGGGTGCCGGCGAGGCGGCGGCGCAAGATGCAGCGCCGGCCCGGCGCGGCGCGGTCGTTTTCATCTTCGTCACCATCCTGCTCGACATGCTCGCGCTCGGCGTGATCATGCCGATCCTGCCGAAGCTGATCGAGAGCTTCGTCGACGACGACACCGCGCACGCGGCCCGCATCTTCGGCCTGTTCGGCACCGCCTGGGCTCTGATGCAGTTCGTGTTCTCGCCGCTGCTCGGCGCGCTCTCCGATCGCTTCGGACGGCGGCCGGTGGTGCTGCTGTCGAATTTCGGCCTGGCCGCCGACTACGTGCTGATGGCGCTGGCCCCGTCTCTGCTCTGGCTGTTCATCGGCCGCGTGATATCAGGCATTACCTCCGCCAGCATCTCGACCGCCTTTGCCTATATCGCCGACATCACGCCGCCGGAGCGGCGCGCGGCGGTCTTCGGCAAGGTCGGCGCTGCCTTCGGGGCTGGCTTCATCTTGGGCCCGGCGCTGGGCGGCCTGCTCGGCGACATCGATCCGCGCCTGCCGTTCTGGGCCTCGGCAGCGCTGAGCTTCGCCAATGCGCTCTATGGATTGTTCGTCCTGCCGGAATCGCTGGCGCCCGACAAGCGCGCGCCGTTCCGCTGGAGGAGTGCCAGTCCGGTCGGGGCACTGCGTCTGTTGCGATCCAACGCGGTGTTGGCCGCCTTGTCGGTCGTGAACTTCATCGCGCAGGTCGCGCATGTCGTGCTGCCCTCGACCTTCGTGCTCTATGCGACCTACCGCTATGGCTGGGATTCCAAGACCGTGGGATTGACGCTGGCGATGGTCGGCATCTGCGCCATGGTGGTGCAGGGGCTCGCGATCGGCCCCATCGTGCGTGTGCTGGGCGAGCGGAACGCGCTGCTGCTCGGCCTGTGCTGCGGCGCGCTCGGCTTCGCGGTCCTGGGCGCGGCGCCGACCGGGCCGTTGTCCTGGATCGGCATTCCCATTCTGGCGCTGTGGGGGATCTCCGGCGCCGCATCGCAAGCCCTGATGACGCGGCTCGTGTCGCCCGATCAGCAGGGCCAGCTGCAGGGTGCGACCGCGAGCGTGCAGAGCGTATCGCAGCTCGTCGGTCCGTTCCTGTTCACGCTGACCTTCTCCTATTTCATCGGCAGCAGCGCGCCGCTGCATCTGCCCGGCGCGCCATTCCTGCTCGCAGCGGTGCTGATGGTGCTGTGCACGGCCATCGCCGTGCGCTCGCTGGCGGCCACGAAGACGGTATCGTAGGGTGGGCAAAGGCGCGCAAGCGCCGTGCCCACGATTTCCTCATGATCGAGACAGGCGGTGGGCACGCTTGCGCTTTGCCCACCCTACGACAGCTGCTGACGGTGCTGTGCGCAGCCATCGCCGTGCGGACGCTAGCAGCCACGAAGACGGTCTCGTAGGGTGGGCAAAGGCGCATAAGCGCCGTGCCCACGATCTGTTCATGAAACGAAGAAATCGTGGGCACGCTTCGCTTTGCCCTACAGCGGCGTTTTCTGAAGCCCCAAACGAAATGCCCGGGACAAGCCCGGGCATGACGTCGTTGAGGCTGTGCGGAGCCGCTACGCGGTCACTTCTTCACCAGCGGACAGTCGCTGTCCTTGAGCGGCTTCGCCGCGTCTTCCGCCGAGATCGTGGCGATCTGCTTGTAATAGTCCCACGGTCCCTTCGACTCCTCCGGCTTCTTCACCTCGAACAGATAGGCCGGGATGAGGCGGCGTCCGTCCTGGCGCAGCGGCCCGTTGCCGAACAGCGGATCGTTGGTCGGCAGCTCCTTCATCTTGGCGACGACCTTGGCGCCGTCATGCGGATTGCCGCCGAGCGCTTCCATCGCCTTGAGATAGTGCAGCACCATCGCGTAATTGCCGGCCTGGGTCATCGAGGGCATCGCGTTCTTGCTGGCAAGCTTGGAGAACCGCTTGGACCATTCGCGGGTCTTGTCGTTCATGTCCCAGTAGAACGATTCGGTGAAGGTCAGGCCCTGCGCGGTCTTCAGGCCGAGGGAGTGCACGTCGTTGATGAACAGCAGCAGCGCGGCGAGCTTCTGGCCGGCGGAGACGATGCCGAATTCGGCCGCCTGCTTGATCGAGTTCGTGGTGTCGCCGCCGGCATTGGCAAGGCCCACGACCTTGGCCTTGGACGATTGTGCCTGCAGCAGGAAGGACGAGAAGTCCGCAGTGTTGATCGGATGCTTGACGCTGCCGAGCACCTTGCCGCCGTTCGCGGTTACGACCGCGGTGGTGTCACGCTCGAGCGCGTGACCGAAGGCATAGTCCGCGGTCAGGAAGAACCAGCTGTCGCCGCCGGCCTTGGTCAGCGCCTTGCCGGTGCCGTTGGCCAGCATGTAGGTGTCGTAGGTGTAGGAGATCGTGTTCGGCGTGCAGGCCTTGCCGGTCAGGTCAGCGGAGGCGGCGCCGGAGTTCAGCAGCACCGCATTCTTTTCCTTGACGAGGTTGCTGACCGCCAGCGCAACGCCGGAGTTCGGCGTGTCCGCGATGGCGTCGACCTTCTCGTTGTCGATCCACTGCCGGGCGATGTTGACGCCGACGTCGGGCTTGTTCTGATGGTCGCCGCTGATGACGTCGATCTTCCAGCCCTTCGCGAGCAGACCGGAATCCTCGACCGCCATCTTGATCGCGACCACGGAGTTCGGGCCGCCGATGTCGGCATAGAGGCTCGACATGTCGTTGAGCACGCCGATCTTGACGGTCTTGTCCTGCGCGAAAGCGGATGTGGCAAAACCGAAGGCGGCACAGGCCAGAAGGGCCGCGGAGCGGCGGGCGAACGTCGTCGTCATAAAAGCTTCCTCCATTGTCAAATATGCGGACGGCTCTCTTGCGGGAGTCTTGGTCCTTCCGATGGCTCTAGCCTGTCCGACGCCCGGCGGCAATGCACCTAAAGCCGGATGACGCTGCGTCGTAGCGTCATCACTCGGTTAACTTTTGGGCAAAATGCGTTGAGACGCTATTTCAGCGTGTCCGATGTCAGCCTGAACTTCCGGATGCGCGTTCCGGTGTCGACCTCGGCGGTATAGGCGTTACCCTTGGCGTCGACCGCCATGGCGTCAATCAGGCCGGCGCGCGGAAGCTCATCAGCGTGCGGGTCTTGTAGTCGTAGAACTTGCCGGTCTCGGTCCAGTCGGGCGCGCACATCGGCACGATGAACTCGGCGACCTGCTCGGGGGTGTCGAGCGTCGCCGGGTCTTCGCCCGGCATCAGCGTGGCGCGCATGCGGGTGCGGACCGGGCCGGGGTTGAACAGGTTGACGCGCAGCTTGGTGTTCGCGGTCTCCTGCGCCCAGGCGCGCGCCAGCGTCTCCAGCGCGGCCTTGGAGGCGGCGTAGGGGCTGACATAGGCGGTCGCCTTGTTGGCGGCGCCCGAGGTGATGAACACGGCGCGGCCGGCGTCGGACTGCCTCAGCAGTGGCTCCATGCAGCGGATCAGCTGGAAGTTGGCGGAGACGTTGATGGCCATCACGTCGGTGAAGCTCTTCAGCTCGATATGGCCGATCGGCGAGGAGGGGCCGAGCACGCCGGCATTGCCGACGAGGATGTCGAGCTTGCCGTAGCGCTCGTGCAGGCCGGCGCCGAGCCGGGCGATGCCGTCGAAATCGGTGAGGTTGAGCGGCACCAAGGTGGCACTGCCGCCGAGCTTGCGGATCTCGTCGTCGAGCTCTTCCAGCCCGCCCTGCGTGCGCGCGGTGGCGACGATATGCGCGCCGGCCTTGGCGAGCGCGAGGGCCGTGGCATAGCCGATGCCGCGCGAGGCGCCGGTGACGAGAGCGATGCGGTCAGCGAGGGGTTTTGTCATCGTCGAATACTTCCGTCATGCCCGGGCGTAGCCGTCTGAAGGACGGCGTCGCTTCCGCTCGCCTACTTCCCGGGCATCCACGTTCTTTGCGGCGGGTATTACAGACGTGGATGGCCGGGACAAGCCCGGCCATGACGAAAAAGAGCAGCCCCTGACGGGCTCGCGCGGACGCCCCGCCGTCAGCTCGCCTCCGCCAGCAGCGACAGCTGCCGCGGCTGCTGCTCGGTCTGGGTCTGGTCGGTGAGGTGGGTCGGATACGCCCCGGTAAAGCAATGATCCGAGAATTTCGGATTGGCGGGGTCGCGGCCGGGCTCGCCCATGGCGCGGTACATGCCGTCGATCGACAGGAAGGCCAGCGAGTCGGCGCCGATGATCTCGCGCATCTCCTCCAGCGAATGCGTCGCCGCCAGAAGGCCGCCGCGGTCGGGCAGGTCGATGCCGTAATAATCGGGATAGAGGATCGGGGGCGAGGCGAGGCGGAAGTGCACTTCCTTGGCGCCGGCATCGCGCATCATGCGCACGATCTTCTTCGAGGTGGTGCCGCGCACCAAGGAGTCGTCGATCAGGATGATGCGCTTGCCCTCGATCGCGGCGCGGTTGGCCGAATGCTTCATGCGCACGCCGGATTCGCGGATCGCCTGCGTCGGCTGGATGAAGGTGCGGCCGACATAATGGTTGCGGATGATGCCGAGCTCGAACGGCACGCCGGAATGCTGGCTGTAGCCGACCGCGGCCGGCACGCCGGAATCCGGCACCGGCACGACGACGTCGATCGGCACGTGGCTCTCGCGCGCGAGCTGGGCCCCGAAGGCCTTGCGGACCTCGTAGACCGAGCGGCCGTGCACGATGGAATCCGGCCGGGAGAAATAGATGTACTCGAAGATGCAGGGACGCGGCGCCATCGGCGGGAACGGCTTGTGGATGTCCTGGCCGTTCTCGTCGAATACGATGACCTCGCCCGGCTCGATGTCGCGAATGAAGCGCGCGCCGATGATGTCGAGCGCGCAGGTCTCCGAGGTCAGGATCGGGCAGCCGTCGAGCTCGCCGAGCACGAGCGGGCGGATGCCGCGCGGATCGCGCGCGCCGACCAGCTTCTTGTTGGTGAGCGAGACCAGCGCATAGGCGCCCTCGATCTCGCGCAGCGCGTCGATGTAGCGCTCGATGAAGCGGCTGCGCCGGGAGCGCGCGACCAGGTGCAGGATCACCTCGGTGTCGGTGGTCGACTGCATCATGGCGCCGCTTCGGACGAGCTCGCGGCGCAGCGTCAGGCCGTTGGTGAGGTTGCCGTTGTGGGCGACGGCGAGGCCGCCGGCATTGAGCTCGGCAAACAGCGGCTGCACGTTGCGCAGGATGGTGGCGCCGGTGGTGGAATAGCGGACGTGGCCGACCGCCATGTTGCCGGGCAGGCGGTCGATCACTTCGCGGCGGGAGAAGGTGTCGCCGACGAGGCCGAGCCGGCGTTCACTGTGAAAACGGCCGCCGTCGTAGGAGACGATGCCGGCGGCCTCCTGGCCGCGGTGCTGAAGCGCATGCAAGCCGAGCGCGGTGATGGCGGCGGCGTCGGGGTGACCGTAGATGCCGAAGACGCCGCATTCCTCGCGCAGCGTATCCCCCTCCAGATCGTCCTGAACCTCGAGCGCGGCCGGACCGGGGCCGGCGTGTGGATCGAGATCGAATTGGGCGTCCTGGTCAGGGTGTCGCATCTCGTCCGCGCCTCTCTTTAAGGGCAATCAACGCGCCGCAGGTTTCTCGATCAGTTTCTTCAAACTGTCACGAGCAGGTTTACTGTATCCGTCGCCACTGCCCGAAGGCTGCTGCTCGGAATCAGCTTGATCATCATCTGGTTTGTTTTTCTTGAATCTCTTCAAGATGGTGTTCTCGGGGTCGTCAGGCAAGAGGGCCATCAGCCAATCGCCGGTTCCCTGCAGCACCACGCGGGACTTGGCGCCCGTGACCCAGTCCGGACGCTGCTTGTCCGGCACCAGCCAGGTGAAGAACAGAAACGCGACCACGACGATCAAAAGGCCGCGAGCGAGGCCAAACAGGAAGCCGAGAGTGCGATCCAGCGCGCCGATGCGCGAATCCAGGATCATGTCGGAGATCCGCACCGTGATCACGGAGACCACGACGAGGGTGCCGATGAACACGCCCGCGACCACGACCACGCTCGCCACCGTGTCGTTGTTGAAATAGGTCTTGGCGGTCGGCAGCAGCTTCGAGAACGAATAGAGCGTCACGATCGCCGCCGCGCCCCAGGCCGCGATCGACAGGATTTCGCGCATGAAACCGCGGACCATGGCGAGCAGGCCCGAAATCAGCATCACACCGAGCAGGATCAGGTCGAGGATGGTTACTGGCATCGGCTGGTCTGGTCCGCTCGTACTTCAAAGGTGCTCTGGCGAATCGGTGCTTGGCCGCTGCCTTAAAAGAGGGGCAGACGGCGTTCCCGGCAAGGCCGCAACCACGCAATCCCATGCTGCTTTTGTGACGGCTGTATAGCGGCGGAGGCCTTCGGCGTCACCTCCGCCTAGCCCTCTCCGCGGCGGAATCTTGCCGGTGTGGCATTTTTCTCGGCCGGCGCGCTCGATTCGCCGCGGCGGGAGCCGCGAGCCGCGATCTCGGCCACCAAAGTCGTCAGGCTGTTGATCGCGTTCAGCGACAATCCGGCATCGCCGCTGCTCTCGCCGCGTGCCGATTCGGGCAGCATGGCGCGCTGAAAGCCGAGTTTGGCGGCTTCCTTCAGCCGGGCCGGGGTCTGCGCCACCGGGCGCACCACGCCGGACAGCGAGATCTCGCCGAAATAGACCGCATCGGTCGGCAATTGCGCGTTAACCAGGGACGACACCAACGCCGCCGCCGCGGCGAGGTCCGCTGCCGGCTCGTGGATGCGCAGGCCGCCGGCGACGTTCAGGTAGACGTCGTGGCCGGACAGCTTGACCCCGCAATGCGCCTCCAGCACCGCCAGCACCATCGAGAGCCGGCTCGGATCCCAGCCGACCACCGCGCGCCTGGGCGTGCCGAGCGAGGTCGGCGCCACCAGCGCCTGCAATTCTACCAGAACGGGCCGCGTGCCCTCGATGCCCGCAAAGACTGCGGTGCCGGGTGTGCCGAGATCGCGCTCGGACAGGAACAGCTCGGATGGGTTGGTGACCTCGCGCAGGCCGAGGCCCGTCATCTCGAACACCCCGATCTCGTCGGTCGGGCCGAAGCGGTTCTTCACCGCGCGCAGGATGCGGAATTGCTGCGAGCCCTCGCCCTCGAACGACATCACGGCATCGACCATGTGCTCGACCACGCGGGGGCCGGCGATCTGGCCGTCCTTGGTGACGTGGCCGACCAGGATGATGGCGGCGCCGGTTTTCTTGGCAAACCGGATCAGCGCCTGCGCCGAAGCCCGCACCTGGGTCACCGTACCGGGCGCCGATTCCACCGTATCGGTCCACATGGTCTGGATCGAATCGATCACGATCAGCCGGGGTACCGCGCCCTCCGACAGCGTCGAGACGATGTCCTCGACCGAGGTCTCGGCCGCGAGCTGCACCGGCGCGTCCGAGAGCCCGAGCCGTTCGGCGCGCAGCCGCACCTGCGCGACCGCCTCTTCGCCGGAGATGTAGACGACGCGGTGGCCGGCGCGCGCCAACAGGCTGGTCGCCTGCGTCAGCAGCGTCGATTTGCCAATTCCGGGATCGCCGCCGACCAGCAGCACCGAGCCGCGGACGAAGCCGCCGCCGGTGACGCGGTCGAGCTCCGCCATGCCTGAGGACAGGCGCGGCGCATCCGGGCTCTTGCCGGAAAGGCTCTCCAGCGCGAACGTTCGCCCCTTGCGCCTGGAGCGGATCGAGACCGGCACGCTGCCGCTGGTGTCTTCCTCCGCGAGCGTATTCCATTCGCCGCAGGACTCGCACTTGCCCTGCCAGCGGTTATAGGCCGCGCCGCAGTTCTGGCAGACGAAGGAAAGCGTGTTCTTGGCCATGGCACCGGTTGAGTCGAGGTTTCGGCTTGCTGATAGCACGGAATGGCGGGGTGATCGCCGGCGCTTCGATGATCTCGGCCCGGCACGCCAGTTATACTTTCATTAGCCCTGTACCGCTGTGACTGGGTGGATTTTGCGAAGTGTTAGCGGACGCGGGTCCAATTTCGGAACCATCGGGGGGCGGCGACGAGACAATGACGAGATTTCTGCGAATATTGCTCGCTGCGGGCATGGCCTGTGGCGTTTTCGCCTCCGCCAGCCCCAGCCTTGCCAAGCCGCTCGAGATCGTCTTCGTCAATCCCGGCAAGTCCGGCGAGGTGTTCTGGGACATGGTCGGGCAGAGCATGCAGGCTGCCGGGCGCAAGCTCGACGCCCATGTCGAGGTGCTGACCAGCGAACGCAATTATCGCACCATGCAGGAGCTCGGACTCGGCGTGCTGGCACGTCGCGACAAGCCCGATTTCCTCATCCTGTCAAACGAGGAATCCGCCGCCGTTCCAATCCTGGAGGCGGCCGAAGCTGCGGGCGTCAAGACGCTGCTGCTCTCGAACACGCTGATCGGCGAGGATGCGGCGCGCCTTGGGCCGCCGCGGCAGAAGCTCAAGACTTGGCTCGGCGACATCACGACCGATCTCCAGACCGCGGGCGCGCGGATGGCGGGCGCCCTGATCGCGGCGGCGCGTGCCGAGAAATGGCAGAGCGCGGACGGCAAGATCCATATTCTCGGCATCGGCGGCGACGAGATCACGCCCGCCTCGATCGCGCGCAACACAGGTCTCAAGCTGGCGGTGGATGCCGCTCCCGACGTCGTGGTGGACCGGCTGCTGTTCGCCAACTGGACGCAGTCGGAGGCCGAGCGGGTCACCGCGAATTATCTGGGCTGGGCCGCGCGCAAGGAGATCCGCCCCGCCGGCATCTGGGCCGGAAACGATCCGATGGCGCTCGGCGCGCTGCGCGCGGTGGTCGCCGCCGGCCTCGTGCCCGGCCGCGACATCCAGCTGGTTGGCCTCAACTGGTCGGAGGATGCGCTGCGCGAGATCAGGGCGGGCCGCCTGCTGCTGAGCGACGGCGGGCATTTCCTGCTCGGCGGCTGGTCGATCGTCCTGCTGCGCGACTATGCCGACGACTGCGATTTCGCAGGCGTCTCGCCCCGGGTCGAGGTCAAGACGTCGGCGATCACCCGGCAGAATCTCGGCTCGGTCGGCGACCTCATCAAGACACGTGCGTTCGACCGGATCGACTTCGCGCGCTTCCGGGCGAAGCCGGGACGATGCGGTCATTACGACTTCTCCCTCGATGCGCTGATTTCGTCCCTGCCGCTTCCCGAAGGCGCCGCCGACTGATGCGCAAGGATGAGGCGATGACCGGTCCCGAACGCAGCGACCAGGCCGCACCGCGCTTGCGCTCGGTCGTTCGCGCCATGATCTGGGCCACCGTGCCCGTGCTGCTGCTGGTGCAATTGCTCGCCTCCGCCGGCGTCGAGGCTTCGAGCTTCTGGTCGCAGGTCAGGCAACTCGACGCCCGCATGGCCCGCCTCGCCGAGAGCCGGGCCGAGCTGATCGCCGAGCCGCTCTGGAAGATGCGCTACGATCAGGTCACGGCCGTGCTGAACGAGATCATGCTCGACGAGACCATCGCGGCGGCGGCCGTCTATGACGATACGGGCGCGGCGATTGCCCGCGTGGCGGCGCGCCCCGAACGCCAGGCGGTCGCGGAGGTCTCGCGTCCGATCCATTACAGCAACGGCAACATGGCCGCCGAAGCCGGCCGCATCGCGATCGCCTATTCCAATGCGGCGCTTTACGCGGACGCCGGCAGCCGGCTGGTGCTGCTGCTTATCGTGGGCTTGCTCGCGACCTTTGCGACGCTGATCGCCATGCGGATCTCCGCCAACATCTTCATCGGCAGGCCGCTCGTCGCCATGATGTCGGCGATCCAGCGCAGCAAGCAGGATGGCCGGGCCTATCCGGCGGACGTCACATCCTCGAACGAATTCGGCCAGCTCGCGCGTGCCTTCAACGCCATGCAACATACGACGTCAGGCGCGCTCGACCGGCTCGGACACATGGCCGCGCACGATCCGCTCACCGGGCTGCCCAACCGGCGCTCCCTGACCGAGCGCCTGGCCGTCGCGAGCCGCCATCGCGGCAGGGCGGACGCGCTGGTCGCGTTCTGCTTCATCGATCTCGACGACTTCAAGGGCATCAACGACACTTTCGGCCATGAGGCCGGCGACAGGCTCCTGGTTCAGATTTCCGAGCGTCTTCGGAGCGCGGTCGAAGCGGAGGATTGGGTCGCCCGGCTCGGCGGCGACGAATTCGTCGTCATCCGCCCCGAGGTGAGCGACGAGGCATCGGCGCACGCATTCGCACAGCAGGTGCTGGCCGCCATCTCCGAGCCGATCCGGCTCCACGACAAGCAGGTGGTGCCGCGCGCCAGCATCGGCCTCGCCGTGCGCCGCGCCGACGATCCGGAGCTGTCGCATCTGCCGACGCTGGCCGACATCGCGCTCTATCATGCCAAGAGCAAGGCGCCGGGTACGGTCGCCGTGCTGGACGAAGCGCTTCAGCGCGACTACCGCCGCCGCAGGGATCTCGAGCTCGCCATTCCCGCCGGCTTTGCCGAGGGACAGTTCGAGGTCTGGTACCAGAGCCAGGTCGACCTCGAAACCCACGAGGTCGTCGGCCTGGAAGCCCTGATCCGCTGGCGTCATCCCGACCATGGCGTGATCGGT
Organism: Bradyrhizobium sp. WBOS07; assembly: GCF_024585165.1. Classification (NCBI taxonomy): domain Bacteria; kingdom Pseudomonadati; phylum Pseudomonadota; class Alphaproteobacteria; order Hyphomicrobiales; family Nitrobacteraceae; genus Bradyrhizobium; species Bradyrhizobium sp. WBOS07. The sequence goes on along the minus strand of NZ_CP029008.1, from coordinate 3,039,374 downwards.
CCGGCCGAATTCCTGCCGCTGATCGAGCGCAGCGGCAACAATGGGCGGCTGACCCGCTACGTGCTGACGGATGCCTGCTGGGCACTGCAACGGCTGGCCGCCGCCGGCAGGCCCCAGATCCGGATCGCGATCAATCTGCCGCCGTCCGAGCTCGCCGACCATTCGCTCGCCGCCGCGCTGCGCGCGACCTGCGCACGCTTCGATGTTGCGCCCTCGCTGCTGGAGCTCGAGATCACCGAGGGCTCGCTGATCAACAACATCGCCAGCGCGGCCGAGACGCTGCATCGGCTGCGCCGCTTGGGTGCCGCCATCGCGCTCGACGATTTCGGCACCGGCTACAGCTCGCTCGCGCATCTCAGGCGCTTCCCGCTCGACAGGGTCAAGATCGACAAGGCCTTCATCAGCGAGATTCCCGATAGCGCCGAAGACAAGGCCATCGTCGGCGTGATCGCATCGCTTGCCGGCACCCTGGGGCTCACGCTGGTCGCCGAGGGCATCGAGCGCGCCGAGCAGGCCGCGGCCATGCGCGAGATGGGGGTGAGGTTCGGGCAGGGCTATTTCTATCAGCGGCCGCAGCCGCTCGACGCCGTGCTGCGATGGCTCCAGACGCAGCCGGCGGTCGAGAGCCGCGTCCTCGCCCACAGCCCCTCGATCGCGCCCGAATTCGCCGCCTGAGCGCAGCTGGCTAGGTCTGCGTCGCGTTCCACAGCATGGAGAGCCCGGCCGCGATCATGATCGCGTCCATCAGCAGGCGGAACATGTCCGGCTTTAGGTGCAGCACGAAGCGCTTGGCGAGAAAGGCGCCCGACATCAGCGAGGCGCCCGCGATCAGGCCCTTCATGAAGACCTCGCCGGTCAGCGCGCCGAAACGTTCGAAGGTCACCGACTTCGCGAAATAGAGGCCGAGCGAGGCAGCGGCTTCGGTGGCGAGGAAGGCGCCTTTGGACAGGCCATAGAACAGGAACAGCGGCACGCTGAGCGGGCCGGTCGAGACCACGATGCCGGTGAGATAGCCGATGATCGCGCCGCCGAGCGCCAGATGCCAGAGATTGGCCTTGAGGTCGTGCCGCGCCAGAAAGTGCCGCACCGGCACCATCGCGATCAGGAACACGCCGATGGCGAGATCGACGGCGTGCGAGGGCAGCGCCAGCAGCGTCCGCGCGCCGAGCGCCGCGGCCGGAATGCCCGTGACCGAATAGGCCGCGCAGGCCCGCCAATCGACCTCGCGCCACCAGGCCAGGATGCGCGAGAAGTTCGCCATCACGGACGCCACCGCCATGATCGGCACGGCCTCCTTCGGCCCATAGGCATAGACCAGCACCGGCATCAGCATGATCGACGAGCCGGTGCCGACGATGCCCGAGATGGTGCCGGCGACGAGCCCGACGGCGAGGACGAAGAGAAAGGCCAAGGGGAGCGCTCCGGGAATCGGAGCAGTCTAGCCGGACGGGCCGGCGGGCGCGATGCCGGGCGCGGCTTGGTGTGCTCCGGCAGGCGGAACCCTAAAGCGCGATGCGATCAGGATGGATCGTCAGCGCGCTTCAGGTTGTTGTTTAAGCATGATCTTTTCGGAAGACCGCTGCGCACTTTTCCGGATCATGCTTTAGCCGGGCAGCGGCGCTTCCACGACGTCGAGCAGGGCCCCGAGACCTTGCCGCAGGCGCCGCGTTGCCGCGCTCTCGGTGGCGAGGCCGAAGACGACGAGCGACCGTCCCGTCACGGCGTAAGCGTGGCCGAACTCGAACGCAGGCATCTGGGCCTCGGGCTGGTTGGTGTCGATCAACCCCAGCCAGCGGCTTCCGTCGGTGACCGGCGGAAGTGTGAAGTTCACGACGTCGTAGTGAGCGTTGTAGACCAGAAGCATGGTCGCGTCCGAGCCGCGGCGCTTGACGCCCGTCTCCTGGGCGCGTCCATCGAGCAGCATGCCGAAGCACTTGGCGTTGCCGTCCTCCCATTGCTCGCTGGTCATCTCGTCGCCGGAGGGCGACAGCCAGGTCACGTCCTTGACGTCGAGCTCTTCATTGTGGGAGCCGACCAGGAACCGGCTGCGATAGAGGATCGGGAAGGCCTTACGCGTCGCGATCAGCTTGCGGGCGAATTCACGCAGGCTGCGGCCGTTTGCCGTGATGCCCATCCAGTCGAGCCAGGAGGTCTCGTTGTCCTGGGCATAGGCATTGTTGTTGCCGTTCTGAGTGTGCCCGAATTCGTCACCCGCCAGCAGCATCGGCGTGCCGTGGGACAGCAGCATGGTCGCAAGCAGATTCCGCTTCTGGCGTTCGCGCAACGCGATGATCTCGGCATCGTCGGTCGGCCCCTCGGCGCCGCAATTCCAGGAATGATTGTTGCTGTGACCGTCGCGATTGTCCTCGCCATTCGCCTCGTTGTGCTTGTCGTTGTACGAGACGAGATCGTTGAGGTTGAAGCCGTCATGGGCCGTGACGAAGTTGACGCTGGCCCAGGGCCGGCGGCCGCGCTTGTTGAAGAGATCGCCGGATCCCGACACGCGCTTGGCGAAGTCCGCGATCGATCCCTCGTCGCCCTTCCAGAAGGCGCGCACGGTGTCCCTGAACTTGTCGTTCCACTCGGCCCATCCCGGCGGGAATTGGCCGACCTGATAACCGCCCGGGCCGATGTCCCATGGCTCCGCGATCAGCTTGACGCTGGAGAGCACCGGATCCTGGCGGCAGGCGTCGAGGAAGCCGCCGCCTTCGTCGAAGCCATAGGGCTCGCGCGCCAGAATGGTGGCGAGGTCGAAGCGGAAGCCGTCGACCCGCATCTCATTTGCCCAATAGCGCAAGGAATCCGCAACCAGCTGAAGCACGCGCGGATGCGACAGATTCACCGTGTTGCCGGTCCCGGTATCGTTGATGTAGTAGCGCTTCTGGTCCGGCAGCAGGCGGTAATAGCTGGCGTTGTCGATGCCCTTGAACGACAGCGTCGGACCGAGTTCGTTGCCTTCCGCGGTGTGATTGTAGACGACGTCCAGGATGATCTCGATGCCATGGGCGTGGAACTGGTTGACCATTTCCTTGAACTCGTTGGCGAACGGCGTCTTCAGGTACCGCGGCTCCGGCGCGAAGAAGGCGATGGAATTGTAGCCCCAGTAATTGCGCAGGCCCTTGTCGACCAGGTAGCTGTCGTCGACGAAGGCGTGGATCGGCAGCAGCTCCGCGCTGGTGATCCCGAGCGAGCGCAGATAAGCGGGGATTTCCCCATGCGCGAGCCCTGAGAACGTGCCGCGGTCTGCTTCTGGCACCAGCGGATGCCGCTGCGTGAAGCCCTTGACGTGCATCTCGTAGACGATCGTCCGCTCCCAGGGCACTTCGGGCTTGCGCGCCGCGCCCCAGGTGAAGGCGGGGTCGATGACGCGGCACTTCTGCATCAAGGGCGCGCTGTCGCGCTCGTCGAACGAGAGGTCCTTGTCGGCGTGGTCGAGCTGGTAGCCGAACAGTTCGGGTCCCCAGCGCAATTGTCCGATCAGTTGCTTGGCGTAGGGATCGAGCAGGAGCTTGTTGGGATTGAAGCGGTGGCCGGCATCAGGCTCGTACGGCCCGTGGACGCGATAGCCGTACACGGTACCGGGACGGGCCGAGGGCAAATAGCCGTGCCAGACTTCGTCGGTGTATTCGGGAAGCTCGACCCGCTCCAGCTCGGTTTCACCGTCGTCGTCGAACAGGCAGAGCTCGACCTTGGTGGCATGGGCCGAGAACAGCGCGAAGTTGACGCCGAGGCCGTCCCAGGTGGCGCCGAGCGGAAACGGTTTGCCCTCGGTGACCCGCGATCGGCGCAGGCTCGACGCCGCCCGCGTCAGGGCGTCGTCTGATTGCGTTTTTTGGTCCATGTCTGCCCCCCGATGACGATCCGGTCAGGACGTCGGCGTTGTTGCTGGTAGTTCAGTCGCCGCCTGTTCGGCAGCCGTTGCCGAGGCGATCACGGCCGCCGGCGGCACGTCGGCAGGCTTGGGCAGGACGCTGGCGCGCTGCTGGGCGGCCTCCTTGCTGATCGCTGTGATTGAATTGCCGATCCGCCCGACGATCGCGGTCAACTCGGCATCGGACAGGCCCAACCGTTTTCGCACGAGGCGCATCTGTGCGCGGTCGGTCAGATCAAGCTTGTTGCGGATCGGCTTTGATGTCGGGCGGCGCATGGCGGGCAACTCCTGTGTGTGATCGTAACCGTTACCCGATGATTCCGTTCCAGTTGCCCGGCGAGCGGCGCGCTGACCGAGGGATCGAGAGGCAAGGCCGCCTCATGGCGGGCTCACGTCCATGGCGAGGAACGAAAGAGTGCACGCCTGCTTTTCATTCGCGGGCATCCTTGAAGCGACCGGAACGTCTCGCTCGAACCGCATTTCGCCAATGCATGCCTGCGATCATGTGAGCGCGAAAGGCGGACAGATTGGTTCAGACATTGGGAATAGCCGGACAGGCCCGGCGCCACGGCGCTCAAATCGTCGATGATGGGGTCAGCTTCAACCTCTGGGCGCCGACCGCCCGATCGGTGGAGTTGCTGGAGACCGGCCGGCCGCCGCGGCGGATGTCGCGCGATGACGACGGCTGGTATCAGATGCTCAGCCCGACCGCCCATGCCGGCACGCGCTACCAGTTCAGGATCAACGAGGATCTGATCGTCCCGGACCCTGCCTCGTTATTCCAGCCGGATGACGTCGGCGCGGCAAGCAAGGTGGTCGATACGGCGGCGCTGCGGGATCCCATCCCTTATCCGGGCCGCCCATGGGCGGAGGCCGTCATCTACGAGCTGCATGTCGGCACCTTCAGCGAAGAGGGGACCTATGCGGGGGTCGAGAAGCGACTGCCTTATCTGCGCGATCTCGGCATTACTGCCGTCGAGCTGATGCCGATCAACGATGTCCCCGGGCGGCACAATTGGGGCTATGACGGCGTGCTGCTGAACGCGCCCAATGCCCGCTACGGCAGTCCGCACGATCTCAAGCGGCTGTTGCGGGCCGCCCACGCGCTCGACATCATGGTCTATCTCGATGTGGTCTATAACCACTTTGGCCCGCAGTTGAACTACCTGCACAGCTACGCCGAGAATTTCTTCAACAAGCGTCACACCACCGGTTGGGGACCTGCGGTCAACCTGGAGGGCCGCGACGGCGCGTTCGTGCGGGAGTTCCTGGTCGAGAATGCCTTGATGTGGTTGCGAGACTACGGCTTCGACGGGCTGCGTTTCGATGCCGTCCACGCCCTGAAGGACGATTCCGAGCGGCATTTCCTCATTGAGCTTGCCGAGAGCGTCAGGCACGAATTGCCGGGCCGGCGCGTGCATCTGATGCTGGAGAATGAAGCCAATCAGGCGCACCTGCTCGATCGCGTGGCAGGACGCCCGAAATATTACGACGCCCAATGGGGCGACGATTTCCACAATGCGCTTCATGTCCTGCTGACGGGAGAAGACGAGGGATATTACCGCGCGTTTGCGGACAAGCCGCTCGAGCACCTGGCGCGATCGCTCACCGAGGGTTTTGCCTATCAGGGTGAAGTCTTCGCCCTTCACAACGAGCGACGCGGCGAGCCAAGTGCGCATCTGCCGCCGGAAGCCACGATCTTCTTCGCGCAGAACCATGACCAGATTGGCAACCGGGCTCTGGGTGAGCGACTGTCACGATTGGTCGACCCGGACAAGCTCGGCCAGGCGATGGCGCTGGTCCTGCTCAATCCGCACATTCCCATGCTGTTCATGGGTGAGGAAGCCGCCGTCGAAACGCCGTTCCTGTTCTTCGCAGACTGGACCGGAGAAGCTGCCGAGTTGACGCGGGAAGGGCGGCGCAAGGAGTTTTCGCACTTCAAGGCATTTTCGACCCCCGAGATGCGCGCCAGGATTCCGGACCCGTGCGACGAGGGGACCTTTCAGGCCTCGAAGCTCGACTGGAGCAGCATCGATCATTCTCCCGGCTGCGCGGGCTTTCGGGCCTTGACGACGCGATTGCTGACGATCCGACGCGAGAGGATCGTGCCGCTCATCGCGCAAGGTTTCGTTTCGGCGCAGCGCGAGCTGATCGGCGGCGATCCTCGTCAGGGCGCGATTGATGTGCGCTGGCTGACGAGGAGGGGAGAGACCTTGCAGATCGTCGCCAACTTCGCCGACCATCCGCTTCCGATGCCGGCTTTGGTCGCAGGCGAATGCCTGTGGCGCGGCGGGCCGGCGGACGAACGATCGCTGCGGCCTGGCGACATCATCGTACGACTTGGTCAGGCATGACCGGCGCAATCCCGGCCTGATGGCGGTACGATCTTGCGGCGCCCGCTGCCGGTTGCAATCATCCGTGCAAACCGCGATCATGATGCAGTGACCGTCTCGTCTCTCAGAAGCAAAGTCCGCCGCCTGTACGAGGGCGCAACGCCGAGCGGCGTGCGCTTCCGCTATGCGCTGCTCGTGTTCGATATCGTGACGGTGTTGTTCATCATTGCCACCTCGTTCCTGCATCCCAGCGAGATCATCGAAACGCTCGACGTTGTGTTCGGCATGCTGCTGCTGGCCGACTTCTCGGCGCGGCTCCTCGTCGGCCGGCATCCGTTTCGGAGGTTCCGTCAGCTCGCGACCTGGGCCGACATGGTTGCGATCGTATCCTTCCTGGCACCGCTTGCCGGCGAGGCGGGCGGGTTTCTCCGGATCCTGCGAACGCTGGGGATGCTGCGCGACTACCAGATGCTGGTGCGGCTGCGCATCGATTCTCCGTTCTTTCGTCGCAACGAAGAGGTCATCTTCGCCGTCACCAACCTCGCCGTTTTCATCTTCGTCATGACCGGGATCGTTTACGAGACCCAGAAGTTTCGCAACGATCAGATCCACAATTATGCCGATGCGCTGTATTTCACGGTCACGGCGCTTACGACGACCGGCTTCGGAGACATCACCCTGCCGGGTACGGTCGGTCGTCTCATCACCGTCGTGATCATGATCTTCGGGGTGACCCTGTTCTTCAATCTTGCCCGCGCGCTGCTCAGTCCTAACAAGGTGCGGTTTTCGTGTCCGGCCTGCGGGCTCCAGCGGCACGATGCCGACGCCGTGCATTGCAAGGCTTGCGGCAAGCTTCTCAATATTCCGGACGAAGGCGCGGTGTGAGGCGCGTCTCGGGGCATGATGCCGTTGGACCCCATGATGAGCCGAAATCGGGGGCGCTAACCCATTGAATCGACTGGGGCCGGCTACTGTGCATGGGGTTGTTTTTCATCTTTTGGGCATGGGCCGTTACCGCAGCACCACCCATGCCGGCGCGTGGTCGCTGGCGCCTTCCTCGCCGCGCACCTTCTTGTCCACGCCAGCCTTCGCCAGCCGTGAGGCCAGGGCGGGGCTGAGCAGGAGATGATCGAGCCGCAGGCCCGCATCGCGCGGCCACCGGTTCCGCTTGTAGTCCCAGAATGTGTAGATGCGTTTTTCCGGATGCAATTCGCGGATCGCATCGCACCAGCCCTGCGACACCAGCGAGGCATAGGCCGCGCGGCTCTTGGGCTGGACCAGCGCATCCTTGTCCCATGAGCGCGTGGGATAGATGTCGATCTCGGTGGGCGCGACGTTGTAGTCGCCGGCGAGCACGACGGGCAGATCCTGCTGGATGAAAGTGTTGGCGTGACGCTTGAGGCGCGCGAACCAGTCGAGCTTGTAGTCGAATTTCGGTCCCGGTTGCGGATTGCCGTTGGGCAGATAGATGCTGGTGACGATGATGCCGCGCACGGCGGCCTCGATGTAGCGGGCTTCGTGATCCCCGGGTCTTCCGGGCAAGCGGTCGCGGGTCAGGATTGGCGCGGTCTTGCGGGCGAGGATGGCGACGCCATTCCAGGTCTTCTGTCCGCGCCACACCGCGCCATAACCGGCTTTTTCGATCGCGGCCGCCGGAAATTCGCCATCACTTGCCTTCAATTCCTGAAGCGCAACGACATCGGGCTTTGCCGCGCGCAGCCATGCCAACAGATTGGGCAGGCGGCGGTTGATGTTGTTGATGTTGAATGTCGCGATCTTCATGTAGAGCTGCCGGCTCCTGCCTTTCGTACCCGGAGACACAATGTCCAAGTTGAACTTTGCCGCTATCGTCGCAGCTGTCGCGCTCTCCGGGCTCGCGTCGGCACAATCGTCCGACCCGCGCGGCGCGTGCAAGGCAGATTACGACAAATTCTGCGCCGGCATCGCGCCCGGTGGCGGCCGCGTCGTCGCCTGCCTCACCGACAAGCGCGATCAGCTCAGCGCAACCTGCAAAGAGGCGCTGGACAACAGGAAGAAGAAGTAAGCGTTCCGTGTCCCGGACGCGCGCAGCGCGAGCCGGGATCCAGAAGGCCACACGGTTAGAATGTAGAGAGATGGGCCCCGGCTCTGCAGCGCACCGCTGAAGGAGCGCTGCGCTGCGTCCGGGGCACGAGAACTTAGCCCGGCGGGGCCGCGGGCTGCTCGATTGGCGGCGGCTCGGCTCCGCTCACGGCAGCCGGCTTCACCAGCGGCTCCTCCGCATTGCCGCCCTTGTAGATGCGGGCATAGCGGTGGCCGAGGCTGGTCAGCACCTCATAGCCGATCGTGCCGAAATGATGCGCGAGCTCGTCGACGGTGATGCCCTCGCCGAGCAGCGTCACCATATGGCCGCGCCGCGCCGCGTTCGGCGGCAGATCGGTGATGTCGATCGCGATGAGGTCCATGGAGATGCGCCCCGCCACCGGGCAGCGTTTGCCGGCGACGATGACCTCGGCGCCGCGGGTGCCGTCATTGGAGCTGGCCGCGCGGAAATAGCCGTCGGCATAGCCGACTGCGATGATCGCAAGCTTGGTCGGCCGCCGCGCGGTCCAGGTGCCGCCATAGCCGACGGTCTCGCCGCGCTCGATGCTGCGGGTCTGCACGATGCGCGCCTTGAGGTCGACCACCTGCTGCATCGGATTGTCGGCCTCCGGCGTCGGGTTGACGCCGTAGAGCGCAGCGCCCGGCCGCACCAGGTCGAACTGGAACGGCGCGCCCAGGAAGATGCCGGAGGAATTGGCGAGCGCGGCCGGCACGCCGGCGAACTCGCTGGCGATGCTGCGGAAGGCGGCGAGCTGCCGGGCGTTCACCGGGCTGTTGAGCTGCTCGGCCGAAACCAGATGGCTCATCACCAGCGTGATGCCGTGATCGCCGGCGTTGATGCGGGGAATGATGGCCTGCGCTTCGGTCAACGTCAGGCCGAGCCGGTTCATGCCGGTGTCGATGTGGATCGCAGCCCCTCCGTTCCAGCCGGTGCGGCGGCAGAACACGTCCCATTCGGCGAGCTCGTTGAGGTCGCCGATCACCGGGCGGCAATTGATCTTGGCGTAGTGCTCGCCGGTGTTCTGGAAATAGCCGCCAAGCACGTAGATGGTGGGCTCGGGAACGGCGGCGCGCACCTTGCGCGCTTCCTCGATGGTGGCGACGAAGAAGGTCTTGCAGCCGGCCTTGCTCAGCGCACGCGCGACCTCGGCGGCGCCGCAGCCATAGGCATCGGCCTTGATCACCGCCGAGCATTCGGCCGGCACCGCCGTCTTCTCGAGCTTGCGCCAATTGGCGATGATGGCGTCGAGATCGACGGTCAGGACGCCGCCATAGGCGGCGAGCGCGGCGGCCTGGTTGGCCTCGGCAGAGAGAAGGCCGGATTGCGAGAGGGTTTTCGGGTCGGACGCCATTGTCATGGCGCCGTTTTACGCAAGAGACCCGCGCGGTTCAACCCAAGGAGCCTAGTAGTCGCTACTGCGGTCCGGCAGCTGGCCGTCATGCGCGAGGTCGCCGAAGCGGGTGACCGAGGCGTCGAAGTGCAGCTCGACCGTGCCGGTCGGACCGTGACGCTGCTTGCCGATGATGACTTCGGCGCGGCCCACCGTGCGCTCCATGTCGGCCTGCCATTTGGCGTGCTCCTCGGTGCCGGGGCGGGGCTCCTTCATGGCGAGGTAATATTCCTCGCGGAACACGAACAGCACGACGTCGGCGTCCTGCTCGATCGAGCCGGATTCACGCAGGTCCGACAGCTGCGGCCGCTTGTCGTCGCGCGATTCGACCTGACGCGAGAGCTGCGACAGCGCGATGACGGGGACGTTGAGCTCCTTGGCCAGCGCCTTCAGGCTGGTCGTGATCTCCGTGATCTCCTGCACGCGATTGTCGCTCCGCTTGCCTGAACCCGAGAGCAGCTGGATGTAGTCGATCACGAGCAGATCGAGGCCCTTCTGGCGCTTCAGCCGGCGCGCGCGCGCCATCAGCTGTGCGATCGACAGGCCGCCGGTGGCGTCGACGTAGAAGGGCAGCGATTGCAGCTCGATCGAGACTTGGCGGATCTTCTCGAAATCGGCTTCCGTGATGCCGCCGCGGCGGATGTGGGACGAGGGGATGCCGGTGCGCTCGGCGACGATACGCGTCGCGAGCTGGTCGGCCGACATTTCGCACGAGAAGAACCCGATCACGCCGCCGTTGGCGGCCTTCATGGTGCCGTCGGCCTGAAGCTCCGGCACATAGGCCTTGGCGACGTTGTAGGCGATGTTGGTGGCCAGCGACGTCTTGCCCATGCCGGGACGCCCCGCCACGATGATGAGGTCGGAGTGCTGCAGGCCGCCCATCTTGGTGTCGAGGTCGCGCAGGCCCGTGGAGATGCCCGACAGCTTGCCGTCGCGCTGGAACGCCTTGGCGGCGAGATCGACCGCGACCGTCAAGGCCTGCGAGAATTTCTGGAAGCCGCCGTCATAGCGGCCGGATTCGGCAAGTTCGTAAAGCTTGCGCTCGGCGTCCTCGATCTGCGCCCGCGGTTGGAAATCGACCGGCGCGTCATAGGCGACATTGACCATGTCCTCGCCGATGCCGATCAGGTCGCGCCGGAGCGACAGGTCGTAGACGGTGCGGCCGTAATCCTGGGCGTTGATGATGGTGGTGGCTTCGGCGGCAAGCCGCGCAAGATATTGCCCGATGGTCATGCCGCCGACATCGGTGTCCGCGGGCAGGAAGGTCTTCAGCGTGACCGGGGTTGCGATCTTGCCCATCCGGATCAGGCTGCCGGCGGTCTCGAAGATGGTCTGGTGCAGCGGCTCGAAGAAATGCTTCGCCTCCAGGAAGTCGGAGACGCGGTAGAAGGCATCGTTGTTGACCAGGATCGCGCCCAGAAGGCTCTGTTCCGCCTCGATATTGTGCGGTGCGCTCCGATAGGCGGGAGTTCCGGCATCGGGCGCGAGTTTGAGAACGTTCGAATCAGTCAGGGCCATGGTCGGACGTGCTTAGCAATTTTCTTGGGCGGATGCGGGGCCGGGATAAAGCGCCGCCGGAGGTCAAAGCGGAAGCGAAAGCTGGCCGCTATCAACCGCTCAGTGAAAGTGGTGGATGACTGGCAGCCCCAGCGCGCGCCGCGCTTGACGGAATTCTGCGGAACCGGCCCCCCGGCCTGAAGTGGCCGCGACCGCGCCATGGAAAAATCCTGAAACCGTGAACTTTATGGATTGGCGCGCAGACGTAACCAAGAGGCGTGCGACCTGCGCACGCTGGCCGCTTTCGGCTCGGCTTCAGACCAGCAGGAGGTAGACCAGCGCGACCAGAGCCGCCCCGACGCCGGTGGCGATCAGGGCGTAATCGGTGCGGAGGTCGTCCTGCACGTCGAGCGAGGTTTGGGTCTCTTTGCTCATGGCGACGATCTAGGCCAAGCCCGACCAGACTTATGTGAAGTGGATCACATCTGCCCGGATATTTTCGGGGGTAGGACCGGAACAGGCGGACGGGACCGGAATTGTCTCCCACGGTCCGTCACAGGGAACGAGGCAAGCGATGCGGCCAGAACGGCAGCTCCAGACTTGGCAGCAGACTCGGCAGCCCCAGACCTGGCGGAGCGAGGCGGGTAGCCGGCTTTGGCTGTCGGGGCTGATTGCGGCTATGGAGCACGCTGAACGGCCCGACGTGCGTCGCCAGCCGGTCGCACCCGAAATCCTCTTGGAACTGCGGGCGCAACTGGCGTTAACGGCCCTTGTCCGGTTTCCCCGGATTTCGACCCTGCGTCACTAGGATCTATTCACCGGCGAGTTTGAGCTTCGGTCCAGCCACGCCTTCGCGGGCGCGCAGCCGGGCTTCTTCGCGCGGCAAGTAGTCACGGGTCATCGGCACCACGCCCTGGCGGCGCGTGAGCTGGATCTGGAAATTCATCATGGCTTGCTTGCGGAACGTCATCTCGCAAGCCGCCAGATAGAATTCCCACATCAGCGCGAAGCGCTCGTCGTAGAGCTGCACGGCCTCCTCACGCCGCGCCATGAAACGTTCCCGCCAGGCTTTCAGCGTTTCCGCGTAGTGCAGGCGCAGGATCTCGATATCGCAGACCAAGAGGCCGGCGCGCTCGATCGCCGGCAGCACTTCCGACAAGGCCGGGATGTAGCCGCCGGGGAAGATGTATTTGGCGATCCAGGGGTTGGTCGAATCCGGGCCCTGCGAGCGGCCGATCGAATGCAGCAGCATGATGCCGTTCTCGCTGAGCAGCTCGGCGCAGCGCTGAAAATAGGTATCGTAGAAGCCGGCGCCGACATGCTCGAACATGCCGACCGAGACGATGCGGTCGAACGGGCCTTCGGCGTCGCGATAGTCCTGGAGCAGGAATCGGGCCGAGCCGGACAGGCCCTTTTCCGCGGCGCGCGCATTGGCGATCTGCAATTGCTCGGTCGACAGCGTTACGCCGGTGACATCGGCGCCGGTGGTCTCGGCGAGATAAAGCCCGAGCCCGCCCCAGCCGGAGCCTATGTCGAGCACGCGCTGTCCGGGCCTGACGAGCAGCTTGGCGGCGATGTGGCGCTTCTTGGCGAGCTGCGCGTCGTCGAGCGTCGTCTCCGGCGTCTCGAAATAGGCGCAGCTGTATTGCTTGTCGGCGTCAAGGAAGAGCGAATACAGCCGGGCGTCGAGATCGTAATGATGCGCGACGTTGCGGCGGGACCGCGAGCGCGGATTGAACTGCTTCAGGTGCCGCGCCAGGTAGCGCAGGTGCCACCACGGTTTTGCCCACTGCGGCAATAGGTCGGGTTGATCGAGCAGGATCGCGAGGGCATCAGCTATGGTGCCGCGTTCGACGACGAACTCGCTGTCCATATAGGCCTCGCCGAGCCCGAGCTCGGGATTGACGAGGATCTTCCGCTCCGCTTCCGCAGTGACGAAGCGCACCGCCACCGGCTCGCCGCTGCCGTCGCCGACGGTGAATGTCGACCCACTGGAGCCGGTCACCGTCATCGACCCGCGGCGGATGAATTGAGACAGGAATTTACGCAACAATCGGTCCATCGCCACCTTCCTCTCGAGCGAACCCCAAGAGAACTGCAAGAGATGCGACTAACCCGGCCTTCACATCGGACGCTCAGGTCCCGCTCTGGTTCCTATGCGTTTGCATCCAAATCTAGGGAGGGCGGCCCGGCTGCGCTATTGCGCTGTGTTCACAGCCGATATTCCAAAACGGCTTAATCACATCCTTGCGCGTGGAGGCTGCTTCCATTCGCGGCTCAATCGGATAAAAGGTGACCCGCCGCCGCCCCGGAGGCCGGCTGCACCTCTCGGAATCAATGGAGATGTTGGGAATGTCGAGCCGAGCGCTCAGCCTCGCGACGGTGCTGCTTCTGATCGGCTTTGGCGCGACCGATACCGTCTTTGCGCAGCCGACGAATCTCGAGGCCGGCAAAACTCCGTCCCAGCTTTTCGCCCAGACCTGCAACGCCTGCCACAAGAGCCCACGCGGGCTTCTGAAGACCGTCGCGCCGGGTTCGCTGCCGGGCTTCCTGCGTCAGCATTACACCACGAGCTCGGACATGGCGGGCGTTCTTGCCTCCTATCTCGTCTCCAACGGTGCCACCGACACCCGCTACCAGGCCAAGGACGGCAAGAAGGACGGCGCCAAGGACAAGGACGCGAGCAGCAATCCCGAGCCTCAGGGCCGTCGCCCGCGCGCCCAGGATGCCAGGCCGGACGGCGAGGCTGCTGCGCCCGCGGCCGAGGGCGCCCGCCAGAAGCGTGCGACACGGCCGGCCGAGGATGGCTCGAAGCCCGAGTCACAGGTTGCGCCCGAGGGGCGCAAAGGCAAGCGCCGCGACAAGCCCGGCACCGAGGAGGCGCCGAAGGCCGACGCCACCGCGCCAGCCCCTGAAGAGAAGAAGAGCGCACCGGAGCCGAAGCCGGCGGCCAAGCCGGACGCGGCCAAGGTCGAGCCCGGCCGCGACGAGGCCAAGCCCGACAGCGCCAAGGTCGAACCCCGCGGCAGCGAGACGCCGGCGGTACGGCCCGATCCTGTCCCGCCGGTAACCCCCGCTGCACCGGCGGCCGCGAAGCCTGCCGAGCCGCCGTCCAAGTCGGCGGAAGAGTCGGCTCCCAGGCCTGCCGCGCCGGCCGCCAGCTCTGAACCGGCGGCCAAGCCGCAGGAACCGGCATCGCCCGCGCCCGCGGCGACCCCGCCTGCCGCGCCCGCCGGGTCCTCCGGCCCGCCAGCGCCGCCGATCTCGCGCTAAGCCAGCTCGTTTTCGCTCGACATGCGGAGGCCGCGTTCGTCGCGGCCTTGGCATCGTATTGACCGCATTAGAGTGCTACTCTAGAGTGATGCTCTAGGAGGGCCGATGACGGCGAGCGTGCGAGACGATTTGTTGGCAGCCGGGCTGGCCGTGTTCGACCGCGTCGGCTTCGAAGCTGCGACGGTGGCCGCGATCCGTGCCCGGGCGCGGGCCTCCAATGGCAGCTTCTTTCACGCCTTCGGCTCGAAGAAGGAGCTTGCCGGTGCGCTGTTCCTGGAGGTCTTGCGGCACTATCACGCCGCGGTGCTGGCCGCGCTCGATCCTGTGCCCGCGGCGGAGCAGGGCATCGATCGGCTGATCCGGGCACATCTTGACTGGGTCGTGACCAGCCGGCGCGAGGCGCGCTACCTGTTCGAGATTTCGCGCAGCGAATGGGGCGAGGACGTCCGCGACGCCCAGCGCGCGCAGAATGCACGCCTTGCCGACGGCATCGAGCGCTGGCGCGCGCCGCTGGTTGCAGGCGGCGAGCTCTTGCCGATGACGCCAGCGATGTTCGTCAGCCAGCTCATCGGTCCGGCGCAGATTTTCTGCCGCGCCTTCCTGTCGGGACGCGACCGCGCCGATCCGCGCGCCGAGGCCGACACGCTGATCGCCTGCGCCATCCGTGCGCTGCGGCCACACGATCGCATCGACAAGCACTAAGGAGAGACCGCATGCGCGCCGAAGCAGATCCGGAATTCGCGGCCGTTGCCGCGCACATTCATGCCAATGTCGGCCGGCAGGGCTTCATGAATTTGGTCGGCGCCGAGCTGTCGGAATTGACGCGCGGCACCTGCACGATTGCCGTGGATCGCCGGCCGGAGCTGCTGCAGCAGCACGGCTTCTTCCACGGCGGCGTCACCGCCTTCCTGGTCGACAACGCCACGACGATCGCAGCCGCCACCTCGCGCGGCCAGCCGGCGCTGACGGCAGAATACAAGCTCAATCTGCTCTCGCCCGCGGTCGGCGAGAAGCTGATCTGCCGGGCCCGCGTGATCAAGCCGGGCCGTCAGGTCTCGGTGGTCGCCGCCGACGTGTTCTGCGTCAGCGAGGGTGTCGAGAAGCACACGGCAACGGCGCTGGCCTCGATCGCGATGCTGAGCGAGGACGTCGCTGCGAAAACGAAAATCCCGGCCGCCTGAGGCAGCCGGGCTTCGCGGTCTCGCGCGAATGCGAGGCTTACTTCTCTTCCGCGGCCGGCGCCGGCGCGACCTCGTCGTGCTCGGCTTCCGGATCGAAGAACTCGCCGGCGGCTGCGATCGCCTCGGCGGCCGCGTCGCGGTCCTCGTTGCGGGTCGAGATGTCCTCGCCGCGGTTGATGCGCTCGGCCTCGTCCTGGCTGCGCGCAACCGTGACGGTGATCTCGACCTCGACCTCGGGGTGCACGGCAACGATGACCGTGTGCTTGCCGATGGTCTTGATCGGCGCGTCGAGCTGCACCTGCGGACGGTCGAGGTGGACGCCGTCGGCCTCGAACGCCATGACGATGTCGCGCACCGTGACCGAGCCGAACAGCTGGCCGGCTTCGGAAGCCTGGCGGATCACGATGATGTTCTTGTCCTTGATCTTCTCGGCGACCTTGGAGGCTTCGCCCTTGGCCTGGAGGTTGCGGGCCTCGAGCTCGGCCTTCATGCCGTCATACTTGGCACGGTTGTCGGCGGTAGCGCGCAGCGCCTTGCCGCGCTTGAGCAGGAAATTGCGGGCGTAGCCGTCGCGAACCTTCACGACTTCGCCCATCTGGCCGAGCTTGTTGACGCGTTCCAGCAAAATGACTTCCATATTCGTTCTCCTATTGAAGTGCTCTGTGGGTTTTCGGTTTTCGGGGTTGAACTCAGGGGGTCGGCAGCGGCGGCGGCTGCTGCCGGCTGCGCAGGAACCGTTCGCGGAAGCCGAACATGGCGTCCGCAAGGCCGAGGATCACCATTGCGATCACGGGCCATCCGAACACGACCACGACGGCATAGGTCGAGCCGAGCCAGAACGTGCGGCTCTTCAGCGCCAGCGTGAGGGTGTGCAGCACGGCGAAGCCGGTCAGCGCGTAGCCAATCATCAGCGCCGCCGCGGTGATCTGAGCGACGATCGCGACGAGCCCGCCGGTGAAGCAGAAGGCGAGCGCGATGCAGAGCGCCACCAGCGTCATCGGCGGCAGCTCCGCCGTCTTCAAGTCCGGCCACGGGCGCCGCAGCCGGCCCGACGTGGCGGTGATCTTGGCGCTGAGCCAGAGGTTCAGGGTCAGCGTCATCATCGCGATGACGGTGGCCCCGGCCGGCGCCATGCGCACCAGCGCGTCGACGAACTGACCGGCTTCGCCGGAGGTTTGCGGGTCGGTGGCGCGGAGGAGGCGCATCAGGCCGCGCCGCAGCGTGCCGAGGATGGTCTCGGCGTCGGTCCCGAGCGTGAGCAGGGCAGCCAACGTGGTCAGCGTGGCAAAGCCGGCGAGCCACAGCAGGATGCGGCCGACCGGATACCATTCGAGTTCAGGTGCGGCGGCGGGTTCCGCGGCAGCCTCCGGCGCGACAGCTCCCACCGGACGGCTGAGCAGGGCGAGATGGCCGAGCCACCAGGCTGGCAGCGCGACGGTGAGTGCGAATGCGATGCCATAGGGCAGGCCGAACAGGGCGCCGAGGCTGATTGCAGCAGCGATGCCGCCGAGGCTGGCGCAAAGCGGTCCCCAGCCGATCGCGGCGACCATCAGCGGCAGTGGAGCGAGATAGAACAGGACGAGCGAGATCAGCGCGCCCGAAATGATCGAGGCGAACATCAGGGCCGACGCAGCGCCGGCGATCAGGCCAATCAGTGCAAAAACCATCATCAGCTGTCCCGCTCCCTTCGAGCGGTTAGAGGCTCGTCTGCCCCAACCATCGGCGACCGGACGACCCGGAAGCCTTATGAGATCGAAAAAGTTGCGGCCGGCGGCTCAAGGCCGCCGGCCGGATTGGTCGTGTTAGCGAATGACGTAGGGCAAGAGGCCCAGGAACCGCGCGCGCTTGATGGCGCGGGCGAGCTCACGTTGCTTCTTCGCGGACACCGCCGTGATGCGGCTCGGCACGATCTTGCCGCGCTCGGAGACGTAACGCATCAGGAGCTTGGAGTCCTTGTAGTCGATCTTCGGGGCATTGGCGCCCGTGAACGGGCAGCTCTTGCGACGACGGAAAAACGGGCGGCGTGCACCAGCTTCAGCCATTGTTCTTACTCCCCATCCGTCGTGGTTTCAGCTTCTTCGCGCGGACGGCGCGGGCCGCGGTCGCCGCGGAAGCCACCGCCGTCGCGATCGCCACCACGGAAACCGCCCTCGCGGTCGCCACGGAAGCCGCCTTCACGCTCGCCGCGGAAGCCGCCACCACGGTCGTCACGCTCGCGGTCACGGTCGGCCTTGCGCATCATCGCAGACGGGCCTTCCTCGAGCTCATCGACGCGGACGCTGAGATAGCGGATCACGTCTTCGCTGATGCGCTCCTGGCGCTCGATCTCGGCGATCGCCGCGGACGGCGCGTCGATGTTGAGCAGCACGAAGTGCGCCTTGCGGTTCTTGTTCATGCGGTAGGTGAGGGAGCGCACGCCCCAATTCTCGGTCTTGGTGACCTTGCCGCCGAGACCCTCGACGATCCCGGTCATCTGCGCAGTCAGCTCTTCGACCTGCTGCGTGCTCGCGTCCTGACGCGCGAGAAAAACATGCTCATAAAGAGCCATGGTGGTCCTTTCCTCATGTTGGCGCATCGCCCGGCGTCAAGCCCTTAAGAGGCCTTCGGAAAGGACTCTGGGATTAAGCTCAGAAGGCGGAAACACGGGACGACGGGCCGACTGGCCCTGCCACACCAAAATCACGAAGGATTTGCTGAGACCGTCCGTTCAGCTCCCGGCCGGGGTCTGCGGATGCGCGCCTTATACGGATTTTGGCTGACTTGGCAAGGTTCGAGCGTCGAGCTTTCGCCAATCCACCCTCCCATACCAGCTTGACCTATTTGTTTGTATGTCATACAAAGAATGGATCGGGAGGACTTGATGGCGGGAGAATCGATCGAGGCTCCGTTCGAGGCGTCGGCGGGCGATCCGAAGCACGCTGCGCGCGCGACACGGTCGGCCGGCCGCAAGATGCGCTCGCTGCTGCTGGATGCGGCCAGTCCGCTGTTTCGGGAGCGGGGACTGTCGGGCACGGCGATCACCGACATCGCGGCCGCGGCAAACGCATTTCCCAGCCAGATCACCTATTACTTCCGCACCAAGGAGGCGCTGTTCGTCGAATGCGCCTGCCGCGAGCTCTTGTATCTGGCGCGTGCGACCGAGCAGGCGGCGCTGACGGCGCGGACGCCGCGGGACTACACCCACGCCCTGGCGCAGACCGTGACGGCGAGCGATTCCGTCGCCTTCTTCGCCGAAGCGCTGACATTGACGCGGCGCCGCCAGGATCTCGCCCCGCTCGTCGAGCGCACCATCGAGCGCCTGCACGGCGAAGGCGCGCGCGCCTATGCGAGCCAGGTGGCACGGCACGGCTGGCGTTCGCTGCGTGCGCCCGACGAAAGCTCGCGGCGGTTCTGGGCCGTCGCCATCGGCGTCATTCTCGAAGGCTATGCGATGGGCCGCTCGCCCGAGGAGCTCTGCGCCGAGATGCTGCGGGTGCTCGGCGAGCAGGCGAAATCCACCGACGCGGCGCGCCTGCGCCTTGTCGAGGCGCGTGACGCAACGACCACGCCGGACGAGGAGAGCTAGGCCATGACCGCGCTTCGCATGCGTGCCCGTGATTTCCTGACCGACGACCAACTTGCCGACGTGCGCCGGCGCGTGACCTGGAAAGGCGTTGCGCTGATCGCGCACGCCTGGGCGCTGATCGTTGGCGCGATTGCCTTGGTCGCGTGGTGGCCCAATCCGGTCACCTATGTCCTCGCCGTCGCGATCATCGGCTCGCGCCAGCTGGGCCTCGCGATCCTGATGCATGACGGCGCCCATGGCTGCCTGTCCGCCGACGAGAAGACCAATCTGGCCCTGAGCCAATGGTTGTGTGCCTATCCGCTGTTTGCGGAGACGCGCAGTTACCGGCGTTACCACCTGCAGCACCATGCGCGCACGCAGCAGGAGGACGATCCCGATCTCGTGCTGTCGGCGCCGTTTCCGATCACGAAGCTGAGCTATCGCCGCAAGTTCATTCGCGACATCACCGGACGGACCGGCTACCAGCAGCGCAAGGCGCAGCTGCTCAACGCGCTCGGCGCGAGGGACTGGCCGTGGCGCCAACGCCTCACTCATTTCTGGGACAAGCTCGGTCCGCAATGCATCGTCAATGCGCTGATGTTCGCCGCGTGCGCGGCGGCCGGCGTGTGGTGGGCCTACCCGCTGTTATGGCTGGTGCCGCTCCTGACCTGGATGATGGTCATCACCCGCATCCGCAACATCGCCGAGCACGCCGTCGTCCCCGACAGCAGCGATCCCTTGCGCAACACCCGCACCACGCATGCCGGTTTTCTCGAGCGGCTGTTCATCGCGCCGTACTACGTGAACTATCACCTCGAGCATCACCTGCTGTTCTACGTGCCCTGCTACAATCTGCCGAAGGTGCATCGGCTGCTGAGCGCGAGCCGCTATGCCGGCCGCATGGAGGTGCAGCCGGGCTATGCCGCGGTGCTGCGGCTGGCGACGGCGAGGCCCGATCGGGATGACCGGCGAGGTGAGTTGGTGAACAGCGCGCGCCGTGCGCAGGCGGGGGCGAAGGTCGACGCCAACCAGACTGCCGGCGGGTTTTGAGCCTGCGTGTCCCCAGTTGAATGCCGGCCGGGGTTCCCATCGCGGCTTGACAGTCCGGCCCCTGACAGTGTCTACGGCCCCCTTTGGAGCGTGATCCGGAACCATGGCCCAAGGAACCACCACCCAAGGCCGCGCGTAATCGGCTGCCGGTTCTCGAGGGATCGTGCCCGACAAGCAGGGAGCGCCGATGACGGCAGCATTCACATTTCCGGGGCAGGGGTCCCAGGCGGTCGGCATGGGCAAGGCCCTGGCCGACGCCTTTCCGGTGGCGCGCGCCGTGTTCGACGAGGTCGATGCCGCGCTGTCCGAGAAGCTGACGGCCATCATCTGGGATGGTCCGGCCGAAACGCTCCAGCTCACCGAAAACGCCCAGCCGGCGCTAATGGCGGTGTCCATCGCCACCCTGCGCGTGCTGGAGGCCGAGGCCGGATTTTCCGTGGGACGAGACGCGGCCTTCGTCGCCGGACATTCGCTCGGTGAATATTCGGCGCTCGCTGCGGCCGGCAGCCTGACGGTGTCGGATACCGCCCGTCTGCTTCGCACTCGCGGTCTCGCAATGCAAAAGGCCGTCCCGGTCGGCGCCGGCGCAATGGCCGCGCTGCTCGGCCTCGACTACGAGGCCGCCATGGAGGTGGCCAACGAGGCGGCGCAGGGGCAGGTCTGCCAGGCCGCCAACGACAATGGCGGCGGGCAGGTGGTGGTCTCGGGCGACAAGGCTGCGGTCGATCGCGCCGTCGAGATCGCAAAGGCCAAGGGCGCCAAGCGTGCGATGCTGCTGCCGGTGTCCGCCCCGTTCCATTGCAGGCTGATGCAGCCCGCCGCCGACGCCATGGCGGAGGCGCTGTCGAAGGTCACGATCAAGGCGCCGGCCGCGCCGCTGGTGTCGAACGTGCTGGCGAGCGCCATCACCGATCCCGACGAGATCCGCCGTCGCCTGGTCGAGCAGGTCACCGGAACGGTGCGCTGGCGCGAGTCGGTGGCCTATATGGCAGGGCAGGGCGTCACCCGATTCTTCGAGATCGGCGCCGGCAAGGTGCTGACCGGTCTCGTCAAGCGCATCGCGGACGGTGCCGTCGGCGTTGCGGTCGGCGGTCCCAATGACATCGCCGCCGCCAAGGATGCACTGGCCGCTGCGAAGCAGGCCTAGAGGAGTTGTCTTCGATGTTCGATCTGACTGGCAAGAAGGCGCTCGTCACCGGCGCCACCGGGGGCATCGGCGGCGCGATCGCGCAGGCGCTGCACGCGCAGGGCGCGACCGTCGCGATCTCGGGAACGCGCAAGGAAGTGCTGGACGAGCTTGCCGGCAAGCTCGGCGAGCGCGTCTTTGTGTTGCCCTGCAATCTCTCCAAGGCCGACGAGGTCGAGGCGCTGGTGCCCGCCGCGGAAGCCGCGATGGGCCAGGTCGACATCCTCATCGCCAATGCCGGCATCACCCGCGACAATCTCTTCGTGCAGCTGCGTGACGAGGATTGGGAGGAGGTCATCAACGTCAATCTGACCGCGACCTTCCGCCTCGCGCGTGCCGCCACCAAGCTGATGATGCGCAAGCGCTTCGGCCGCATCATCGCCATCACCTCGGTGGTCGGCGTCACCGGCAATCCCGGGCAGGGCAACTACACCGCCTCGAAGGCGGGCCTGATCGGCATGATCAAGACGCTGGGCGCCGAATACGCCAGGCGCGGCGTGACCGCGAACTGCATCGCGCCGGGCTTCATCAAGACGCCGATGACCGACGCGCTCAACGACAAGCAGCGCGAAATGATTCTGACCAAGGTTCCGGCTGCCCGTCTGGGGACGCCCGAGGACATCGCCGCGGCGGCCGTGTACCTGAGCTCGAACGAAGCAGCCTACGTCACCGGCCAGACCATCCACGTCAACGGCGGCATGGCCATGATCTGAGGTCTTCGTTCCGCGCTGCCCACATGGTCGGCGTGGAATGCGGCAAACGGCCGTTTCCGGAGTGAAATGAGGCTTGTAGTCAAGGCAATTGAAGTGTGATAACCGGACCTTCAACGGATGGGCAAAGAACGCCATTGCAGGTTTTTGAAACCCTGTATATTGGCGATGCGGAGCCTTGGCCGTCGTTCGCCGGGCCCTGTATCGGTTAGGATGGGGCCAAATCAAAGTTCGTAAGCGAAGGCAAGTAACACGACCACGACGGCTCGTATCGTCCCGGGGGGTCGGGTCTACAGGGAACAACACGAGGTTAAGCAATGAGTGACATTGGCGAGCGGGTTAAGAAGATCGTGGTCGAACACCTTGGTGTTGAACCCGAGAAGGTTGTCGACAACGCGAGCTTCATCGACGACCTCGGCGCCGACAGTCTGGACACCGTCGAGCTGGTGATGGCGTTCGAAGAGGAATTCGGTTGCGAGATTCCGGACGACGCCGCGGAGACGATTCTCACCGTCGGCGATGCCACGAAGTTTCTCGAGAAGAACGCGAAGAGCTGACGCTCTTCATTTCGCGGGGACAACATTGAAACCGGACGGGCCGCTTCGCAGCGGTCAGCCGGTTTCTTGTTATTGGCCGTGAATCTTTCGATGCGGAGTTTTCGGACATGAGGCGGGTTGTCGTCACTGGTCTCGGCATGGTGTCGCCGCTCGGCTGCGGCGTCGAACCGACCTGGAAACGCATCCTCAACGGCGAAAGCGGCGCGCGCGCGATCGAGAGCTTCGATGTCTCCGATCTTCAGACGAAATACGCCTGCACCGTCGTGCGCGGCGACGGCAGCAACGGCACTTTCAATCCCGACAAGTGGATGGAGCCGAAGGACCAGCGCAAGGTCGACGACTTCATCATCTTCGGCATGGCCGCGGCCGGCCAGGCGCTCGACGACGCCAACTGGCACCCCGAATCCGAAGAGGACAAGTGCGCGACCGGAAGCATGATCGGATCCGGCATCGGCGGCCTCAGCGGCATCGCCGAAACCGCGATCCTGTTGAAGGAGCGCGGACCACGCCGGGTGTCGCCGTTCTTCATTCCGGGCCGGCTGATCAATCTCGCCTCCGGCTACGTCTCGATCGCGCACGGGCTGAAAGGGCCGAACCATGCCGTCGTCACGGCCTGCTCGACCGGCGCGCACGCGGTCGGCGATGCCGCCCGTCTGATCGCGCTGGGTGATGCCGACGTGATGGTCGCAGGCGGCGCCGAGTCGCCGATCAGCCGCATCGGTATCGCCGGCTTCAATGCCGCGCGCGCGCTTTCGACCGGCTTCAATGAGACCCCCGAGAAGGCCTCGCGTCCCTACGACAAGGACCGCGACGGCTTCGTGATGGGCGAGGGCGCCGGCGTCCTGGTGCTGGAGGAGCTCGAGCACGCCAGGCGCCGCGGCGCGAGGATCTATGCCGAGGTGATCGGCTACGGTCTGTCGGGTGATGCCTATCACATTACCTCGCCGTCGCCCGACGGCGATGGCGGCTTCCGCAGCATGTCGGCCGCGCTCAAGCGCGCCGGCCTGACCGCGTCCGATCTCGACTACATCAACGCCCACGGCACCTCGACACCGCTCGGCGACGAGATCGAGCTCGGTGCCGTCGAGCGTTTGCTCGGCAATGCCGCCTCCAAGGTCGCGATGTCCTCGACGAAATCGTCGACCGGTCATCTGCTCGGCGCGGCCGGTGCGATCGAGGCGATCTTCGCCATCCTCGCGATTCGCGATAATGTCGTGCCGCCGACGATCAACCTCGACAATCCGTCGGTGGAGACCGCGATCGACCTCGTGCCGCACGTTGCGAAGAAGCGTGAGGTCAATGTTGCCTTGTCGAACTCGTTTGGTTTTGGCGGTACCAATGCGTCGGTGATCGTCCGACGTTTGGCCGATTAGTTTGCGTTTGAGACGAATCCACCGTTTTGCCGTATTCGGCGATAGTCATGGAAGTGGGCGTGCATTTGGCTCGGCAAGCGATGGTCGGGCCGCTATTGAACCGGCAGGATTCAGGTTGCTTCTATGAGTGAAAGGCCGCCCATCTCGCCCCGGAGTCCGCGGGCAGCGCTCGAGCCCGAGCAGCTCCCGCCGCCGCCGAAGCGTTCGGACCGCGCGCGCAATCCTTTCGTGGTCGTCGGCAATGCCATCATCACCCTTCTGCTGATCGCCATGCTCGGCGCCGGCGGCGTCTATTATTACGGCCGCCAGGTGCTCGAGGCGCCCGGGCCGCTGAAAGACGACAAGATCGTCAACATCCCGCAGCGCGCCGGCAAGCGCGACATCGCCGAGACGCTGAACCGGGAAGGCGTCACCGACATCAATCCCTGGGTGTTCATCGCCAGCGTTGCCGCGTTGAAGGCGAGCTCGGACCTCAAGCCGGGTGAATATTCGTTCCAGAAGAACGCCTCGCTCCGCGACGTCATCGCCACCATCGTCGAGGGCAAGGTGGTGCAGCATGCCGTCACGATTCCGGAGGGGCTGACCTCCGAGCAGATCGTGGCGCGCCTGTCCGACAACGACATCTTCACCGGCAGCGTGCGCGAGCTGCCGCGCGAGGGCACGTTGTTGCCGGAGACCTACAAGTTCCCGCGCGGCACGCCGCGCGAGCAGGTGGTCCAGCGCATGCAGCAGGCGCACAAGCGCGTGCTCGCCGAGATCTGGGAGCGTCGCAATCAGGACATTCCGGTCAAGACGCCGGAGCAACTGGTGACGCTGGCCTCGATCGTGGAGAAGGAGACCGGCAGGGCCGACGAGCGCAGCCGCGTCGCCGCGGTGTTCGTCAATCGCCTGAAGCAGCGGATCAAGCTGCAGTCCGATCCGACCATCATCTACGGGCTGGTCGGCGGCAAGGGCACGCTGGGGCGCCCGATCAAGCGCAGCGAGATCACGCAGCCTTCGCCCTACAACACCTATGTGATCGAAGGCCTGCCGCCGGGCCCGATCTCCAATCCCGGCCGCGCCTCGCTGGAGGCCGCCGCCAATCCGGCCCGCACCCGCGACCTCTATTTCGTCGCCGACGGCAGCGGCGGGCATGCCTTTACCGAAACCTACGACGCGCACCAGAAGAACGTGGCCAAGCTGCGCGCGATGGAGAAGCAGATCCAGAACGACACGGTCGAGCCGCCCGAGGAAGCGCCGCCGCCCGCCGCCGCTGCCCCCGGAGCCGCCGATACGCCGACGGCGACCACGCCGGCGCGGCCCAATCAGCAGAAGAAGCCGCCGGCGGCACGCCCGCCGGCTCCGGCACCGGCGCGGCAGGGCGCGGTGCAGCCGTCGCCGCCGGTGGTCCAGCGCTAGATCCGTCGCAATCGCTGCTGCGGACTTTGCGGATTCCACTTTCCTGCAAAATAGTCTTAAGATTCGCGTGGCTTGATGCCTCGCGAATCCCGTGTTTCTGGAGAATTTGACCTGATGGCGTTGTCGTCCATGACCGGCTTTGCGAGATGCCACGGCGCAAGCGGGCCGTACACGTTCGAGTGGGAATTGAAGTCCGTCAACGCCAAGGGCTTCGACCTCAGGGTGCGGCTGCCGCAGGGCTTCGACGAGCTCGAGGCCTACGCCAAGAAGCGCGCCGGCGAGCTTCTGTCGCGCGGCACCGTCTACGCCAATCTCAACGTCAAGCGCGCCAACTCCGCCGCGACGGTTCGCGTCAACGAGGACGTGCTCAACGCGGTCCTGAAGGCGGCCGCCATGATCGCCGGCAAGGTCGACGCGGTGGCGCCGAGCATCGACGGCCTGCTCGCCATCAAGGGCGTCGTCGAGGTCGCCGAGCCCGAGGGGGACGAGGAGGAGGACAAGGCCGCGCGTGCCGCTGCCGCCGAGGCCTTCGACAAGGCGCTCGCCGAGCTCGTCGCGATGCGTAAGCGCGAGGGCACTTCGCTCGGCCAGATCCTGACCCAGCGCGTGGACGAGATCGAGCAATTGGCGAAGAAGGCGGAAGCTTCGCCCGGTCGCAGGCCGGAGGCGATCAAGGCAAGGCTCACCGAGCAGATCGCTGCGCTGCTCGACACCTCCGACCGGTTCGATTCCGACCGTCTGATGCAGGAGGCAATCCTGATCGCCACCAAGGCCGACATCCGCGAGGAGCTCGACCGCATCGCATCCCACATCGCGCAGGCGCGCGAGCTGATCGGCAAGGGCGGCCCGATCGGCCGCAAGCTCGACTTCCTGGCGCAGGAGTTTCACCGCGAGGTCAACACCTGCTGCTCGAAGTCGAACGACATCGAGCTGACCAATACGGGGCTGGCCATGAAGAACGTGGTCGAGCAGTTCCGTGAGCAGGTCCAGAATCTGGAGTGATCGATGACGACGGGCGATCACGGAACTGACGGTGTGGAGCGGCGCGGCTTGATGTTCGTGCTGTCCTCGCCCTCGGGCGCGGGCAAGACCACGCTGTCGCGGATGTTGCTCGACCGAGAGCCCGGCCTGAAGATGTCAGTGTCGGCGACCACGCGTGCGAAGCGACCCGGGGAGGTCGAGGGTCGTGACTACTTTTTCGTCGACAAGCCGCGCTTCGAAGCGATGGTGAAGGGCGACGAGTTGCTCGAATGGGCCACTGTGTTCGACAATCTCTACGGCACGCCGCGTGCTCCGGTGGAGGCGGCACTGTCTGCCGGAAAGGACGTGCTGTTCGACATCGACTGGCAGGGCACGCAGCAACTGCATCAGAAAGCCAGCGTCGACGTCGTCCGCGTCTTCATCCTGCCACCCTCGGCGGCCGACCTCGAAAAGCGCCTGCATTCGCGCGCGCAGGATTCCGACGAGGTGATCCGCAAGCGCATGAGCCGCGCCAGCCACGAGATGAGCCACTGGGCCGAGTACGACTACATCGTCATCAACCACGACGTCGATGAGGCCTTCGCCGAGGTGCAGTCGATCCTGAAGGCCGAGCGCCTCAAGCGCGAGCGGCGGATTGGCCTCGTTGGTTTCGTGCGAGGTTTGCAAGGCCAGCTGCAGGGCTAGGCTCTGGCAGCCGCGGCCCCTGCTTCGCCAGCCGTTCCAGCATCGCGGTGATCACGTCGACGTCGACGCTATCCTCGCTCTTCACATCGTCATTGCGATCGGCCTCGTCGCGGGCAGCGGGCTCCCTGTCGTCGGTCGCCTTGGCCGCGAGCCGGGGCGCGGCTTCGATCGCGAACGCGCCGTTGAAGATGTCGGCCTTGTCGAGCTCGCCAGCCTTGCTGCGGACGGAGGCGGATTGGGCCGCGATCACGGAGATCTCCCTGGTGAATGCTGCGAGCTGCGCGGTCTGCGGTCGTACTTCATCGAAGTCGACCGGGCCGCCTTGCGCGTGCGGCTGGGCCGCTGAATTCGCACCTAGCCATGGCGCGCGGCTTCCGTCGTGATCCTGCGGCGCCCAATCGTCCCAATGCCCGCGGCGGTCGGAAGCAGCTTGAACGCGCACGCGCCTGCGGGCGAAACGGTAGATCACGCTGGCGAGGATGCCCGCGAGTGCCAGCGCGCCGCCGATCACCAGCAGCAGCATCTGCACCGAGCCGCCGGGTTTGTCGGTCATGCCGTCTGCTGCGGCAGGCGGGGGCGGGGCAGGAGATTTTGACGGCTTTGTCTTCGGCTGCGCAGTTGCTGTGACCACGGTCGTTGCCGGCTGCGGCTCTGGAGCGGTGGACGCTGCCGGGACATCAGGCCATGGCGAGGCGGGCGCTTGCTGCGCGTTGCTCTCAGCCGTTTGGTTCGCCGGTTGTTGAGCCGGTGGCGGGCTGGCCGGTGCGACCTGCGTCACCGCGTTCGGCGCCTTGGGAGTCGCGCCGTTCCGCGGAGTCACATATTCGGCGCGCGCGTCCTGCACCGCCTGCTGCGGCGCTGCTGATGATTCCGATGGTGTGTCGGCCGCGGCCTGCGCGGTCTGCACAGCTTTCGCACCGTCCTTGTCGCCGGCCGCGCGCAGATACCAGCATTTCTGCTTGGTCGTGCGATCGAGGCGGTAGTACCAGTGCTGGCCCTGCGATGCTGCGCCCTTGGGCGAAGCGAGGCAGTCGGCAGCCGGGTTGGCCGTGCTCGGTGGGGTCGGCGCGTTCTGCGACACGGCGGCCAGTGGCAAGCCGGCAATCATGCTGCCGACCAGCGCGGATACGAATTTTGCGGTGCGGTTGCCCATCCTGGTCTCCCGGTTACGCATGACGCAACTCTTGACCTGCCCTTTGTCATCAAAGACTTGGGTGGCAATGAGCCGCAAATCCGGAGAGGATGTGGCTTGAATCGGGCCTGCGGGGCGTTCGTTCCGCAGGAACTAGCGTCTTCCCAGGCGCTACTGTTTCGCAGAGCTCCAGGTTCCGCCGCAGCCGTCGGAGCGGCGCCAGCTTCCGGAACCGCTGCGCGCGCCGAGGCGCCCCGAGCCGGTGAAGGTCACGCCATCGCCTTGACCGAACGTCCTGACTGCGCCGCTCGGGCTGACCGTGCCGCTGACGCCCTGGCCGATGACCTTGCCTGAGGAGACGACGACCGCGCCGGACGTGGAGCCGCCGCAGCCGACGCTGGTCACCACCCAGGCGCCGTCAAAGCCGCCGCTGCCACCTCCGCCACCTCCGCCTCCGCCGCCGCTGCGCCGCGACGACGAGCGCGGCTCCTCGGCCGCCGGCTTGCTTCGCCGCGCCGAGGGCGCGGGCTCGGCGGAGCGGTCCGAACGCGAACCCGACAGCGACTTCTCGTCATTGCCGATCGATCCCCCGGCGCTGCCGGATTGCGCGAAGGCGGAAGGCGAGGCGAGGGCGGCGGCGAGGAGGACGACGAGGGCTGTCGGACCTGAAATGGAATTGAGCATGAGCAAAAAATCCAAAATGAAAGAGTATCAGCGGCCGGAGCCGTCGGCACAGACGGATCCGATAATGCGGCAAGCTTTGCCAGCCTTGCCGCATTCGTCAAGCGCAGCGTCCCGGGCGCGCTGCACGCCCTCGCGCTGGACCAGCGACCAGGACTTGTCGGAGATCGCAAAGGCGCCGCAGCTTCTGCCGAAGAACGAAAGCTCGATCGGGCATTTGGCGCCGGCGCAATTGCCGCGGGCATCCGCCACCGCTGCGCGCCGCGAGGCGTGATTCCACGAGATGCCCCATTTGCTGCTGTCGGGCCCGTAGACGATCGAGCCCCACGGCTTGAGATCCTCCATCTTCCGCAATCGCAGCAGCAGGCCCTCGGTGGCTTCGCCTGTCGGGGCCATGGCGATGCGCTGTTGCAGCTTCGTGATGGCGCGCGTCAGGCCGTCAGGCGTGTCAGGATCGAAATTGAGCTCGTAGAGTCGTTCGCTGAGCTCACTGAGCAGCGCCGCATCGCGCAAGGGGACGCGGTCGGGATCGGCGCGCAAACGTTCGGCAGGCGAATGATCGGGTTGCATCGCCGCGACCGGTGGCGGTGCAGCTTGCGTGGGCGGCACGAAGTAGAACGTGCCGTCGATCGGCGAGGACGACACCCAGGGCTGCTGCGCCCCCGCGGTGGCGCGCTTCACGGCGAGGCCGACCTGGTTGAAGGTCTGGAATACGTCGAGGCCCGCGACGCGGATCGTGGTCGCCAGCGCTTTCGTATAGGGGCTGTGACCGTCGCTGCCGTCCTGCGCGACGTTGCCGGGCTGGGTCGCATAGGAGATCAGCGTGCCCTCGGGCGCGCGCATCTGCGCCAGCCCGCCATCCGATGATCGCAGGCCGCGCGAGCCGAACGGGTTGTTGCGGCAGGCGTCCAGGATCACGAGGTTGAGGCGGGTGCCGGAGCCCTGCATCTGGCGCAGCACGAGGTTGACGTCGGTCATCTGGAAATCGACGTCGGCCTCGCGGGTCGGATTGGCGCCGACCGGCACGAGATAGTTGGAGCCGGCCACCTGCACGCCGTGGCCGGCATAGTAGAACAGCGCGACGTCGGCGCCCTGGACCTGCCGGCCGAAATTCTGCACCGCGATGTCCATCGCGCCCTTGTCGAGATCGAGCTGGGCGCGGCCGCCGACCAGCGTGAAGCCGAGCGTACCGAGCGTCTCCGCCATCAGGCTCGCATCCTTGGACGGGTTGTCGAGCGGCGTGATGTTCCTGTAGGCGGAGTTGCCGACCACCAGCGCGATGCGCTTCTCGGCCGACGCGGGCCCCGCGACGACGACGAGCAGCGCCAGCGCGGCCAGCCCCGGGACGCGATTGAAAATCCTCGCGCGCATCAAAATTCCTCAAAGTAATGGCGCCAGTCTAGCAGCCCGGTGCGCGGGCGAAAAGCGGGGTGAGGCGGAGACGCAACCTTCCCTCGTGTCCCGGACAAGCCGCAACGCGCATGCGTTGCGGCGCAGAGCCGGGACCCAGCACGCGCCGGACTCCGCTGCGGCATGGGCCCCGGCTCTGCAGCGCGCCGTTCCCGACGATGCTCCGCATCGCGGGGGACGCTGCGCTGCGTCCGGGGCACGAGAGGAGATAGGACCATTCTCTCTCCGCCGTCATTGCGAGCGCAGCGAAGCAATGACGGAGTATGAGGTGACAGTTCGCTTCTCCGAGTGACGCTGTCATTCCCCGCGGAAGCGGGGAATCCAGTACGCCGCGGCTTCTCGGTTCGATCTCGAGTTTTTCTGGAATACTGGATCGCCCGCCTTCGCGGGCGATGTCAGCGAGTGGGTGGTTGCAGACGCGCCTTCGCATTCCCGCGGCTTCTTTCGCCCGAGCTTTGCTGTTCGTTCGCCCCTCGAAAGACCAGAGGGCGCAGGGAAGGCCGGGCGCCGGCGGCACCCGCAGATCCGTGCACAACGAAAAATGCACACGGGGTGGATCACAGGTGTGCCGGTCGCCCGGCCTTCCCTGCGCGGATGGTTTTAACGGTGTCCTTCGTGCTCTCCTCGGGGAGCGTTGCACTATTGCCCCCGTCGCCTCGCCGCCGATCGATGCGCGTGCCGGTCGGCCGCCACATCACCGCGAGGTTTGACGCCAGAACCCCGGGCGTCGGGACCACACGACTTCTCCGTCCGCGGACGTCCCTGCCTCAGCATCCGGGGCCCGATGTGCGCGCCCCCGACCATCAACAAGACCGCTGTGACCGCGCCGTGTCGTAGCGCGCCGCGCATGACTCAACGGTCACCCGTCCCTGTCACCGCCTCTCGCGCCGGCGCTACCGCGTCCACCGCACCCCGACCCGCATCTCGTGACGATCGCGAAGCGCCCCTCTGGGAGGGCCGGGATGAGTGTTCTATGCCACAAATCCGAAATTCTGGAAAGTAGAATATTTTCGGGCCGAGGGCTTGACCAGGGTGTTTTGCCCGACGCCTCGCGAGCGGTTGCCTCAGCCTCCGCTCGTCATTTCGCGGCGCCCTGAAAGGCCGAGCCCGGAATTCATCGTGCGGTGGAGCCTGCGGCCCGATGGATTCCGGGCCTGCGTGCTCGCGCACGCATCCCCGGAATGACGGTGGATAAGGTGAGAGCAGTTCATTGAAGCTCAGCCGCCGGCGTTTTGCCACGGAGCGCAGAACGCCGCCAAGCTGTTTTCACCTTGGGAAACTTCTCGCCTCCGCCGCGGTTGAATCGAGGCTGAGGAGACGCCATGCCGATCAAGGATCAGGTCAAGAATTTCGCCAGGAAGCTGGTGGAGGATCGTCCCGATGCCGCGGCGCTGCGGGCGCTGGTGCGGGCGCGAAAGCCGGCCGCGCTGCATTTTCGCGACGACGGCATCGTGCCGAACAATCCGAAATTTCCGGCGTTGCTCTATCGCGGGGCGGTGAAGCTGACGAGCCGGCGCTTTCCCCCTGACGTCATCATCGACACGATGTTCGATGCGAATGGCTGGGGCCGGTCATGGCGCGATACGGTGTATGACTTCGTCCATTATCATTCGCAGATCCACGAGGTGATGGGCGTGGCACGCGGCACGGCCAGGATCGAGTGCGGCGGCATCAAGGGCCGGATCTTGCGCGTCAAGGCCGGAGACGTTCTGGTGCTTCCCGCGGGCACCGGACACCGGCTCATCGAATCCAGTCGGGACTTTCTGGTGGTCGGCGCCTATCCGCAGGACGGGACCTACGACGAGTGCACCGACACGCGCGAGCGTCCCGACGCCATCAAGCGCATCGCCAAGGTCCGCAAGCCGAAGGCCGATCCGGTCCTCGGACCCGGCGGCCCACTGCTGCGCTCGTGGCGGAAAGAGCGGTCGCGATCGCGATCCGGCGGGTAGCTGTCACGTCCGCCGCTCAGGTCAGATAGTCGGGCGTGAAATCCGCAAGCTTGCGCAGCTCCCCGGGTTGCAGCAGCTCGATCTCGCTGCCCTCCCAGGCGATCAACCTGCGCTGCCTCAGCTCCTGGATGGTGCGATTAACGTGGACGATCGAGAGGCCGCAGGCATCTGCAACGTGGCGCTGCGTCATCGGCATCTGGAAGCAGCCGTCCGTGACGAGGCCGACCATCTCCAGCCGTGCGGCGAGCTCGCAGATGAGGTGCGCGACCCTGGCCAGGGCCGCCTGCGCTCCGAGGCGGGCGATCCATTGCCGCGAGATCGCCGCATCGATCAACGTCTCGCGCCAGAACGCGCGAGTCAAATGCATCGAGCCGTCGAGAAGCTGCTTGAGCTGGCTGTGCGCGACGGTGCCGACGATGGTCGGTCCGAGGCCGACGAGGTCGGCATCCATCGGCGCGACCAGCAGCGTGTGCAGGCAGGGCATGTCGCCGGGAACGTGAAAGGCGAGGATCTGGCTGCGGTCGCCGACGATGCGGGCCTGGTAGAGGAAGCCGTGCACGACGAAGACGCAGCGAGAGACGGGCTCGCCCTGGCGCAGCACGATCTCTCCGTCGGCGACCTGGCGCAGCGTGGAGGGAAGGGCGGCGATCTGTCGGCGTTCGTCCTCGGACAGGTCTTCGATGGCCTGCAGACGCGCGATGAACTTCGGATGCGGCATGAGCCTCGCGTGCCGGTTCAATCGTCGTGCGGGCAGGATGCCTCGACGAATCGCCGCGACAGCTTTGCGAGGGTCCAGTCGGAGACGGGCGCAGAGCGGAACTCGCGAATGGCGCGGGCAAGCTCCTGATCGGACATCGGCCGGACCGGCTGCTTCAGCGCGCCCTGGACGAAGGCATTCTTGATGCTGTCG
Organism: Bradyrhizobium sp. WBOS07; assembly: GCF_024585165.1. NCBI lineage: Bacteria > Pseudomonadati > Pseudomonadota > Alphaproteobacteria > Hyphomicrobiales > Nitrobacteraceae > Bradyrhizobium > Bradyrhizobium sp. WBOS07. The sequence continues at coordinate 3,006,181 of NZ_CP029008.1, read as the reverse complement.
AGGGGCTCGCTGGTATCCGCCGTGAACAGGCTGCGGATACGTTCCAGGATCGGCGTAGGGCTCATGAAGGGACGGCTCGGCTCGTCGTCGAGGTGACGGGGTGGATACGACCTGTACGGCCGCAGATCGATTAGCAACCTCTGCTTCCGAAACGCGTTCTAGTCCGCTGAACCCGAGCCGGACGTATCATTTGATAGAACCGGTGCGATTTTTGGCGGCGCCATGGAAAAAGCCCACGACGTGATGATCCGGAACCTGTCCGAGCACACCGCGCTCGCAGAGGAGGATCTAAAGGAGATTCGCGCGCTCACCTTCACGCTGCGCGATCTCGAGTCGAACGAGGATTTCATCCGCCAGGGCGACCAACCCGAACATTCGGTGCTGGTCGTCTCGGGCATGGTCGCGCGCTACCATCTGCTCGGCAGCGGCGGGCGACAATATCTCGCCTTCCACCTCACCGGCGACCTGCCGGACGCGCAAGGCCTGTTCATCGACCAGATGGACCACGGATTGAGCGCGCTCGGGCCGGCCACGGTTGCCTTCATCCCGCACCGCGAATTGTTCACCGCGTTCCGGCGGCGGCCGACCTTTGCGCTGGCCGTCTGGCGCGAGACGCTGCTCGATGCCGCGATCTTTCGCGAGGCCATCACCAACAACAGCGCCCGGCCGATGCAGGCGCGCATGGCTCACCTGTTCTGCGAGCTGTTCTACCGCGCCCGCGCCGCGCAGCTCGTCCGCGGCAATCGCTGCCCCTTTCCGATCAGCCTGGCGCAACTCGGCGAGACGCTGGGCATGGCGATCGCGACCGTGAACCGGACGCTGGCCGAGCTCCGGCGCAGCGGCGCCATGGATCTGCGTGAGGGCGAGCTGATCGTGCTGAAATGGCGCGACTTGCAGCGGCTCGGCGATTTCAGCCCGATCTATCTGCACCAGAAGCGGCAGTCGCCGCGGCATGGCTGAGACCGCGGCTAGCCATCGGCCGATGCCGCGCCGAGCACCTCGTCACAATGCTTGTTCACCCAATCGTTGCAGCAGCAGGCCCTGGCGTCGAGCGCCGCGGCGTCAAGGATCAGGATGGCGCCGCGCCGGGTGGCGAGGATGCGCCGGGCCTTGAACATCTGGATGACGCGGCTGGCATAGCTGCGGGAGACGCCGAGCATGCCGGCGAGCTGCTCATGGGTGAGGGGGATCTCGGCCCGGCCGATCCGCGTTTGCGTGGAGATGATCCACTTGGCGGCGCGCTGCTCGATCGGATGCGCGGCGTTGCAGGCCGCGTTCTGCAGCAATTGCGCGAACTGGCAATCGGCATAGCGCGAGAACGCCTCTTGCAGCGCGGCCGACCGTTGCTGCGCCTGCTCGAGCGCGCGCAGCGGCAGCCGAACGAGCGTGCCGCCGAGCTTCACGACGATGCGGGAATAGGCGAGCGAAGCATTGCGGCCGGCGGCAACGCCCACCGCTCCCTCGCGTCCCACCAGCAGGCTTTCGACCTCGCGGTCATCCTCGACCGGAACGGCGAACGACACCAGCGTGGGACCACAGGGGAAATGAACCGCCGCCACGGCGTCGCCGGCATGATGCAGGATGTGGCCCGCCTCGAGGTCGACCGGCTGGAGATGAGGTGCAAGAAGCTCGAAATCTCGGGGGGCGAGCTGCCGGAGCAGATCGTTCGGGGGCCGACCGGTCACAGTTTCTTCTCTTGGCTGGCCGGGAATCGGCGCCGGTCGCAACCCTACGTTTCCGTAGCGGAACCAACGGTTCCAAAGTGCACACAAGGGGCGGCTCAGGGGCCGAAAAGTTGGCGCGCCGGCCTTAGCCGCGGAGACCGCAGGGGGCGATGAAGATCACCCCACCCGTGCTTCGCGGTCTGCCGTAGATCGGCGCTCGGCCGCGTGCGCGCGATAGGCGTCGATCGCCCTGTTGGCGAGCATCAGCTGCCGGCGTTCGCCGGTCCTGAGCTGGGCTTCGATGGCGTCGAGGAGGAAGTTCGCGCTCTCGTCCGGCGGGCCGAGCTCGCCGCTCTGCTCGAGGCAGCTCCAGGCGATGAAGAATGCGCTTTCGACGGTGCAGCGAATGGACATGCGCTGCCAACGCGGCGAGACCGAAGGCGTTCCGTGCTGCGGGCCCGACTTGCGTCGGGCCCGCAGCCAGCGATCGGTCAGTTCTTCAGCACGATGCGGCCGACGACCTTGCCGGCACGAAGCTCGTCGATCCATTTCTGGACGTCGCCCATCGGCTCCTCGCGCATCGGCGTCGGCTTGATCTTGCCGGCGCGCGCCAGCGCCATCAGCTCATGGGCCTCGGCGAGCGTGCCGACCATGAAGCCCTCGATGGTCATGCGCTTGTAGACCCATTGCACCATCGGCAACGTGAACTGGCCGCCCATCAGGCCGGAGACCACGATCTTGCCGCCGCGCGCGGCGACCGCGACCGCAAAGGCCATCGACTTCTCGTTGCCGGCGAAATCGACGATCTCGTCGAAGCCGCCTTCGGTCTCCTTCAGGATGCGCTTGATCACGTCGGGCTCGGACGGGTCGTAGGCGACCGCGGCGCCGTTCTTCAGCGCGGTGTCGCGCGCGGCCGGCGAGAGGTCGGCGACCGTGATCGGCTGCTTGAACATGGCTTGCGCAAACGACAATCCCATCATGCCGACGCCGCCGAGGCCGATCAGCAACAGGTTGCGCTGGCGCGGACGGTCGACCAGGCGCTTGAGCGCGCCATAGGCGGTGACGCCGGAGCACATCAAGGTCGCGGCCTGGTTGACGGGCAGGGGATCGTAGTCGAGCAGATATTTCGCGTCGGGCACCAGCACGTGGGTGGCAAAGCCGCCGTCGATGGAGACGCCGAGGAAGCGCTGCTTCACGCAGAGATTCTCGTCGCCATTGGCGCAATCGCGGCACTGGCCGCAGCCGATCCAGGGGAAGACGGCCTTCCTCGCGCCGACGAGACTGGCCGGCACGTCCGGGCCGACCTCGTCGACGACGCCGGCGATCTCATGGCCGAGGGTGAACGGCAGCGTCATGCCGCGCGTGGTGTCGAGCTTCTTGCCGCCGCCGAGATCGGCATAGCCGTCCTGGATATGCAGGTCGGAATGGCAGAGGCCGCAGCGCTCGATGCGCACCAGAACCTCGGCGCCTTTCGGCTTCGGCGTGTCGACGATGGTCTCGCACAAGGGCGCGTCGAACTTGACCAGGGACTGCCTGCGCATCAGCGCCATTTTCTTTCCTCCGGAATTCTTGGTTACTCGGTTTCGCTGCGTATATCCGCCAATTCGCGCGCCATGGCAACAAAGCCGGAGATGGGAATGGTCTCTGCGCGCCGGGTCGCATCGACGCCGGCGGCCTGCGCGAGCCGCGCCGGATCCGCTTGAAGCGACTTCAGGCTCTGCCGCAGCATCTTGCGGCGCTGGCCGAAAGCGGCGGCGGCGACCTGTTCGAGCAGCTTGCGATCGCAGGCAAGCGGCTCTGCGCGCGGCTTGAGGCGCACCACGGAGGAGGTGACCTTGGGCGGCGGCACGAAGGCGGACGGCGCGATGTCGAACAGGATCTTGGTCTCGCAGCGCCAGTTGGCGAGCACGCCGAGCCGGCCATAGGCCTCCTCGTCCTCGTGCGCCACGATGCGCTCGGCGACCTCGCGCTGGAACATCAGCACCATCATGTCGTACCAGGGCGGCCAGGGCTCGCTCGTCAGCCAGTTGATCAGGAGCTGGGTCGCGATGTTGTAGGGCAGGTTGGCGACGATCCTGGCTCGCTCGCCGTCGAGCAACGGGCGGGGATCGAATGTCATGGCGTCGCCATGCACGATCTCGAGCCTGCCGGGATAGCGCGCGGAAATATCCTGCAAGGCCGGGATCGCGCGCTCGTCGTGCTCGATGGCGATGACCCGCCGCGCGCCGAGCGCCAGCAGTGCGCGCGTCAGCCCACCCGGGCCGGGGCCGATCTCGACGATGGTGGATTCTTCGAGCGGCGCCGCGGCGCGCGCGATGCGCGCGGTGAGATTGAGATCGAGCAGAAAGTTCTGGCCGAGCGATTTGCGCGCCGACAGCGCGTGCCGGCGAATGACCTCGCGCAGCGGCGGGAGGTCGTCGATCGCGCTCATCAGCTTGGTGAGCTTGCTGAAGCCGCCATGCGGCTGGCGAGCCTCAAGGCTGCGATCAGACTCGCCGGATTGGCCTTGGCCGTGCCGGCGATGTCGAAGGCGGTGCCGTGATCGGGCGAGGTGCGGACGAAGGGCAGGCCGAGCGTGACATTGACCGCGTTGTCGAACGCGACCGTCTTGATCGGGATCAGCGCCTGGTCGTGATACATGCAGATGGCGCAGTCATAGGTGCTGCGGGCGGCCTCGTGGAACATGGTGTCGGCGGGCAGTGGGCCCCTGGTCTCGATGCCGTCATTGCGCAGGACCTTTAGCGCCGGGGCGATGATGGTCTGCTCCTCGTGCCCGAGCGAGCCGTCCTCGCCGGCATGCGGATTGAGGCCGGAGACCGCGATGCGCGGCCGCGCGATGCCAAAGCGGGATTTCAGCTCGGTTGCGACGATGCGCACGGTCGCGACGATCAGCTCGCTGGTGAGCTGGGCCAGGGCATCGCGGATCGAGAGGTGAATGGTCACCGGCACCACGGCGAGCTGCGGCGACCATAGCATCATCACCGGCTGCGGCACGCGGCCGCTCTCTGCGGCGAGCTCGGCGAGGAATTCGGTGTGGCCGGGATGACGGAAGCCGGCGCGGTAGAGCACGCTCTTGGCGATCGGATTGGTGACGACGGCGCTGGCGCGGCCCTCGCGCACATCGCTGACCGCCTGCCGGATCGAGGCGAGCGCGGCCGGCGCGCTCGATGCGTCGGGCTTGCCGGGCTCGGCGGTCGCGCGCTCGCCGGTGGCGACCACGGGCAGGGCATCGGTGAAGGCGGAAGCCGCCTCACCGGGGCTCACCGCCGCGGTCCTGACGCCGGCCCCCAGCGACGGGGCGAGCGCCTTGGCGCGGCGCGCGATCAGCGCCTCGTCACCGAGCAGATAGAAGGCGGGCAGGTTCAGCTCGCGGCGCCGCAGCCAGGCTGCGATCGTGATGTCGGGGCCGATGCCGGCCGGCTCTCCCAGGGTCAGGGCAAGAGGAAGGGCAGGCGGCTTTGCTGCGCGATCGGCCATCAGCGGTTGCGATATTCGATCATCGCCGCCTTGCGGAGCTCGTCGAGATAGGCCTTCTGGGTCTTCTCGTATTTCTCCTGATACATCTTCTCGCGGACCTCGCGCTTCTTCGGCGTGTCGATCATGGTCGGCTTGCGCGAGCACAGCACCACCATCTCGATGCCGTTCTTGGTCAGCTCGGGCGCGGTCAGATGGCCGATCGGGGTATCGTCGAGCACCTTGCGCAGCGCCTCCGGCAGTTCGGCGCTGGTCTTGGTGACGGTGTCGCGAATGGTGGCGTTCGGCGTCGAGCGGAACAGCGAATTGGCTTCCTCGCAGCTGCCGACCCGCGCGCGATAGCTCTCGGCTTCCTTCTTCCGGGTCTCCATGAACGCCGGGGACGAGCCGCGCGGCACGATCAGCACGATCGGCTGCATCTTGTACTCGGTGCCTTCGACCTGCAGCTTGTCGCCGGTCTGGGCCTGCACGGCCTGCGCGACGTCGCGCTCGCCGACGAGCAGCTTCTCCTTGAAGCGGCCGCGCACGAGGCTGCCCCAGACCATCTCGGCCCTCATGCGGCTCTTCAGCGTTTCGGGGCGGAGGCCTTTGGATTCGAGCGACTTGGCGAGCTGGTCCGACGTGATGCGCATGCGCTGCGCCATACCCTCGAAGGACTGGTTGATGTCGGAGGCGCTGGGATCGACCCCGTACTTCTTGCCCTCCTTGATCTTCACCTTGTCGTCGATCAGCTGGTTGATGACGTCCTGCCGGCTCGGGGTCTTCTGCGTCGTCAGCTGGTCGAGCTTGGAGCGCTGCTCGATGTCGAAATCGGTGATCGGATCGCCGTTGACCATGACGACGATGTTCTGCGCGCGCGACGGCGAGGGCAATCCGGTCAGGATCAGCCCGGCACCGATGGCAAGCAGGAGGCGGAAGACGGGCAATGGGGTCGTCATGATTGTCGCTCGCATGTCAGCCGCGTCGAGCCTGTGAGGGGGGGCAAGCGCGGCCGGCACTTCAAACCGTTCACTGGAGGCCGGCGGAACTGCTGCTCGCCGACGAGGTCGCCAGCGTGCGCAGACCGATCTGGAACATGAACGCGTGGCTCAGCGTGGGCGGCGCGGTTCCCGCGGCATAACTATACGAAGTTACATAGTTCGCCGCCAGCACGAAGCAATCGTCGACATAGCCGGCACCGAGCACATATTGGTTGATCTTGTTGGCCTCGAGATCCCAGCGCGCCGAGCCCGACACCACCCAGTTGGTCGCCACCTTCAGCGAGCCCGTGGTCAGGATGCCCTCACGGCGGGCGAGATAGCCGAGCTCCGGCTGGGCTGCGTAATTGCCGTAGATCACGCTGACCGCCCAGCGATTGAAGTTGGCGCGGCCTTCCGCCTCGAAGCGTTGCACGTTCCAGGTCTGCTCGTCCATGCGGGAGCGGACGCTGAACGTGTAAGTGCTGTTGGGCGAGTAGCTCGTGCTTGCGACGTAATCGGAACGCGGCTTGTCCAGGCCGGAATTGAGGCCGGTGTTCATGGCGTCGTTGACCGCGAAGGAGTTCAAGCCGAACAGCTGGTAGGACTGGCCGAACAGCACCTTGACCGCGCCGCCCCGGTCGAACTGCGTGGTGGACTGCACGCCGACATTGGCGCGGCCGCCGCCCTCGACGCGGTCGTAGCCGGAGAACTTGTCGACGCTGAACAGGTTCGAGGCGTCGAACACCAGGCTCTGGGCGTCCTCGTTCGGGAGCCTGCCGGCATAGGTCTCGTTCGGCCGGATGATGATCTGCGCGATCGGCTCGACCGTGGTCGATCCCCAGGGCTGAATGTTGATGAAGGGGTAGCGGTATTCGAGGCCCACGGTCGGCATCAGGCGGAACGCCTGGGTGTCGCCGACCGGAAGATAGTTCGACACGCCCGGCTGGTTGGAGACCGAGGAGTTGATCGCGTCGGCGCGCAGGCTCGCGAACGGCGTCCAGATCTGGCCGAACGGGTCGGTGAAGGACTTGCGCCACTGCGCTTCCGCCGTGAGGCGGGTGTAGGTGCCGGCGAAGCCGCGCAGCAGGCACTGCGAGGGCATGCGGGCGAGCGGATCGGCCGACGCCGTCGTGCACAGGCTGCTGGTATTGGCGGTCGTCGTGATCGGATCGAACACCGCCTGGTCACGCGACAGGTTGACGAAATTGGTCTTGTAGCTGACCTCGCCGCCGAAGACCGGATAGTTGAGCACGTTGGAATAGTCGATCACCGGATAGACGATCGGCACCTGGCTCTGGTTGCCCGAATAGCTCAGCCAGTACATCGTCCGCGCATCGAAGAAGCTGCGGTTGCCGACGCCGGTCAGATAGAGCTGCGACAGCGCCTCCGTCGGCAGCAGCAGGAACGAGCCGAGCGGATCGCGGTACTGATAGAGGCGGTAGTCCGAGAAGAAATAATAGTCGGACATCAGGACGCCGTCCCAGCCCCAGACCCATTTGTCGTTCAGCGCGAACTGACCCTTGGTGTCGACGGCGCCGCGGAAGTCGCGGTCGCCGGGCTGGCCGGAGAACGCGCCGGGATCGAGCTGGTTGATGCCGTAAGCGCGGATCTGGTAGGCGCCGTCGATCAAGCGCTGACGGAATTCGCCCTGCAGCATCACGCCCTGCCGCGTCATGAAGCGGGGGGTGAAAGTCGCGTCCATGTCGGGCGCGATCGCCCAGTAATACGGAACCTCCGCGCCGAATCCCGTGTTCGCCGTGCCCGGGAAATAGCCCGGCATCAGGAAGCCGCTCTTGCGCTTCACGGTCGGGTCGGGCGTCGAGAAATAGGGCATATAGGCGAGCGGCACGCCGAAGAACTCGATCTGTGCCGTCTCGAAATACAGCATCTTCTCCTGCTGGTCGTGGATGATGCGCGCACCCTTGACCTGCCACAGCGGCGGCTTCTTCGGATCGTCCCGACACGGCGCGCAGGCCGTGTAGACGCCGTTCTCGAACACCGTGTAATTGCCGCTGGAGCGGTCGGCGCGGCTGGCGGCCATGCGGGTCTGGTCGGCGGTGTCCGCGCGCAGCGAATCGACGAAGCCGTCGCGGTAATCGTCGGAGAGATCCATGATCTCGGCATAGGTGATCTTGCCGTCGGCATCCGTCATGCGGATGTTGCCTTCGGCATGCAGCCGCTTGGTCTTCTGGTCGTAGATGACCCTGTCGGCCTCGACGCTGGTGCCGTTGTAGAACAGCTGGACGTTGCCGACCGCGGAGACGCGCGAGTTATTGTAGTCGTAGTCGACCTCGGTCGCCTGAACCAGCATCTGGTTGTCGTTGGGGGCCTTGGGCGGCTTCGGACGCGGCGGCAGCGGATTGTAGGTATATTGGGCGGAGGCCGGCGTCACGGCGGCAACGTCGATCAGCCCGCCGAGCGAGGCCGCGGTCACGACGGCGAGCAGCAGCCTGGACAAGCCGCGCCCGTCCGCGCGCACCAAGATGCGCCGCGTCAACCGAGACACGAGCCCTCGTTGGACGGCACTCACTAACCGTCCTCCTGGTAGAGCAAGGCCAAAAAGCCGGTGAGGCCGCCCACTACAACGGGCAACCACGCCGCAGCGATCGGATGCATCAACTCAGCCTTGCTCAGATCCTCAGTTACTTTCGACAGAACGTAGAGCAGAAAGCCTGCGCCCACGCCACTCAAAACCATCTTCTGCACGCCGCCCATCCGGAAGAAGCGCAACGACACGGAGGCCGCGAGCATCACCATGGCGGCAAGCAAAAACGGCTGTGCCAGAAGCTTCTGATACTGGAGTCGGTATCCGGCTGTCGCGAAGCCCGAGCTTTCGGACGAGCGGATGTAGCTCGGTAGTTGCCAAAAGGACACAGTCTCGGGGGTGGAAAAGCTGTTGCGGACCTGCGCCTCGGTCAGCGTCGTCGGAATCTCCAGGCTGGCCTGGTCGATCGGCGGGGCGTCCAGCGAGAAGCGGCGGACCCCCTTGAACAGCCAGCGGCCGGCCTCGAGCGTCGCCTCGCGCGCCTCGACCCGTTCCTTGAAGTGCTGGTCCGGGTCGAACCGGAACAGCGTCAGCCCCGTGAGCCGGACGCCCTGCTGCTCGCTACGCGCCGCGTTGATGATGGTCTGGCCGTCGCTGGTCACCTGATTGAGCCAGAAGCCGGAAGCGTCCTGGATCCCGCCGCCGGGCGCCGAGCCGAACAGCTCGGCCTCCATGCGCTTGGAGGCCTCGCGCAGATTCGCCGACATCGGATTGTAGGCGACGGTGGCGATCACGCCGATCAGGAGCGCACTGCCGAGTGCCGGCGCGATGAACTGCCATGCGGAGATGCCGGCGGCGCGCGCGACCACGAGCTCGAGCCGGCGGGAGAGGGCGAGATAGCACGTCATGGCGCCGATCAGCATGCAGAACGGCGTCAGCTTCTCCAGGAGCTGCGGCACCCGGAACAGCGAGGTCTCGGCCACCATGAGCGCCGAGGCGGAGGCAAGGCCAGAGGTCTTGCGCACCATCTCGATGTAGTCGACCAGCACCAGCAGCAGGAAGATGCTCGCGAACACGCCGAGCGCCGCGACCACGAAGCGGCCGGCGAAATAGCGCCCGAGTGTGTTGGTCAGCATGCTCATGCGGTGGCCGGACGTCCGAACAGCCGCGCGATGCGCGCGTTCGACCTGTTGATGGCCTCCATCAGGCCGGGGGGCGGCTCGACCACGACGCCGCTGATGATCATCCACAACCCGACGCCGATGGCGCTGAACACCATCGCGTATTGCACCAGCACCGGGCCCGACGACTTCACCGCCATCACCGAGCACGCAAAGCCCGCCATGCGCAGCCCGAACACCGCGATGATCGACGAGCCGATCGAGAAGTTGCGGCTCTGGCGGGTGGTGCGCGGCGCGCCGAGGAAGGCGAAGGTCAGCACGGCAAAGGCGAAGGGATAGATCGGCGCGAGCAGGCTGTCATGCAGGGCCGAGCGGAATTGCCCGGGAATCTGCTTGTAGACGGGGTCGTCCTCGGACGGCGAGAACAGCTCCCAGAGATAGCGCTCGCGGATGCCGAGGGTGACGTCGCGGCCCTGGTTGGAGAATTTCGACATGTCGAAGCCGTAGCGGCCGAAAGCCACCAGCGCCGGATCGCGCTTGCCCGCCTCGAAGCGCTGCAGATTGCCCGTCTCCAGCACCAGGAACGAGCCGGTGTCGTTCTTCACGATCTCGCCGCGTTCGGCGACGATCGAGACGCGCTCGTTCGGATCGCGGCGGTCGTCGATGAAGATGCCGGCAAGAACGCCGCCGGGCAGGCGTTCGCGAATCCGGATCGTGAGGTTCTTGTCGAGCTGGGCGAAGCGGCCGGGCTGCAGGATGTTGGTGAGCACGTCGGCGGTGATCTCGGCGTCCCACTGCTTGATTCGCCGCATGCCGTCGGGGGCGAGATAGGCCGCGATGAAGGCGACCAGCAGCGCCACCACGCAGGTGGCGTAGAAGAACGGATAGAACAGCCGGAACGGCGAGAAGCCGGCGGCATTCATCACGATGATCTCGGAATCGGTCGCGAGCTTGTTCAGCGTGTGCGAGATCGCGATCATCAGCGCGATCGGCGAGATGATCAGCACCAGGGCCGGGACGACGAGGCTGGTGATGCCGAGGAAGGTGAGGATGGTCTGACCCTGGCTCGTCATCAGGTCGATGCCGCGCAACGCCTGCGTAATCCAGATCACGCCGGTGAGGCTGACCAGGACCAGCGCAAACGACGCCAGCGTCGTGCGGAAGATATACCTATCGATCGACCCCATGCGCTACCGCACGAACCCCACCACGTCCCCAATGTCGGCCGAAATTCCGCTTGCCCAACCAATCCCCGATCAGGGGATCCCCAAGGTTGGCCACAGGGCTCTTCCGCCAGCTCACTCTCTCACTACCATCCCTTTGATCCGTCAACAAAATGGCTGGCCCGTGGCACCCTCAATATATGGTTAATATTTCGCTCGTTGTGGCCTTGAGGCCACGGGGGCGCTTGGCATTGGCCCGGCCGCTGGCCCATAGTGCGCAAGGCTCAGTGAATCGTCGTTCAGGGCTCGCCCCGGCGGATTGCCGCGAATGACAAAAGATCAAGGCTTTTAAAGGAGTTACCCATGTCCGATGCCATCAAGGTCGGCTTCGTCCCGTTGTCATCAGCCGCCCGTGGCATCCTGGTCGTGTTCTGCGACGACAGCCTCAAGGTCGGTCCCGCGACGGCCAAGGCGCTGGGCGGCGCTGTCGATCTCGTGAAGCGCGCGGCGGCTGCCGCCGCCTTCAAAGGGAATAGCGGGGCCGCGCTGGACATCCTGGCGCCGGAAGGGGTGAAGGCCACCCGCCTGCTTGTGATCGGCGCCGGCAAGGCGACCGACCTGAAGACGAACGATTTCCTCAAATTCGGCGGTGTGGCGGCGAGCAAGCTTCCCAGCGGGACTGCCGCCATGACCGTCATGGCGGAACTGCCGGCGGGAGCAATGACGAGCGAGCAGGCGGTTGCGGTCGCCTCCGGCCTGCGCCTACGCGCCTACAAGTTCGACCGTTACAAGACCAAGAAGAAGGACGGCGAGGAGGGCGGCTCGCGCGCCGACATCTCGCTGGCGGTCGGCGATGCCGCTGCCGCGAAGAAGGCGTTCGTCGCGGCCGGCCATGTCATCGACGGCGTGATGATCGCGCGCGACCTCGTCAACGAGCCGCCGAACGTGCTCTTCCCCGAGGAGTTCGCGCGCCGCGCCAGTCAGCTCCGCAAGCTCGGCGTCAAGGTCGAGGTGCTCGACGTCAAGGCGATGCAGAAGCTCGGCATGGGCGCGCTGCTCGGTGTCGGCCAGGGCTCGGCGCGGCCGAGCCGGACCGTGATCATGCGCTGGGACGGTGGCAGGAAGGGCGAGGCGCCGGTCGCCTTCGTCGGCAAGGGCGTCTGCTTCGACACCGGCGGCATCTCGATCAAGCCGGCTGGCAGCATGGAGGACATGAAGGGCGACATGGGCGGCGCGGCCTGCGTGGTCGGCCTGATGCACGCGCTGGCGGCGCGCAAGGCCAAGGCCAACGTGGTCGGCGCCATCGGCCTCGTCGAGAACATGCCCGACGGCAATGCGCAGCGGCCGGGCGACATCGTCACCTCGATGTCGGGCCAGACCATCGAGATCATCAACACCGACGCCGAGGGCCGTCTCGTGCTGGCCGACGTGCTCTGGTACGTCGCCAAGAAGGTGAAGCCGAAATTCATGGTCGATCTGGCGACCCTGACCGGCGCGATCGTGGTCGCGCTCGGCACCCACCATGCCGGCATGTTCTCCAACAACGACGAGCTTGCCGAACGCCTGCTGACGGCCGGCATCGAAACTGGGGACAAGGTCTGGCGCATGCCGCTCGGTCCCGAATACGACAAGCTGATCGACTCCCAGTTCGCCGACATGAAGAACACCGGCGGCCGTCATGGCGGCTCGATCACCGCGGCGCAGTTCCTGCAGCGCTTCGTCGACGGCACGCCCTGGGCCCATCTCGACATCGCCGGCACCGCCATGGGCGCGCCCAAGACCGACATCAACCAGAGCTGGGGCAGCGGCTATGGCGTCCGTCTGCTCGACCGCCTGGTCGCCGACCATTACGAACGCAAATGACCCGAGATGACTGAAGTCCTGTTCTATCATCTGCAAAACATGACGGTGGAGAACGTGTTGCCGCCGCTTCTCGAGAAATCGCTCGAGCGCGGCTGGCGCGTCGTGGTGCAGTCGACCTCGGAGGAACGCGCCGATGCGCTCGACGCGCATTTATGGACCTATCGCGACGATTCGTTCCTGCCGCACGCGACATGGCGCGTGAGCGACGCCGCCGACCAGCCGATCGTGCTGGCGATCGAGGAGGGCAATCCGAACGGCGCCCATGTCCGCTTCCTGGTCGACAATGCCGCCCTCCCGGAGGATGCGCAGGGCTATGCGCGCATGGTGCTGCTGTTCAACGGCGACGACCCGGATGCGCTGGCGCTCGCCCGCAGCGCCTGGACGGATTGCAAGGCGCGGGGATTTGATGTCACCTATTGGCAGGCCGACGAGCGGGGCCGGTGGCAGAAGCGGAATTAGGGCCTTCCGCAATTAATGATAATTTGCACTTTTCGGGCGATGCTGGCTTTGGTCACCTTCGTGCCGCAAAGTGATGTTGGGACAATCGCTTAGGGCTGGTCCTTCACGCGGGGAATTTGGTTTATCGTGCGACATCAAAAGCTTCCCAAGTCGCTCCTGTTTGCGTTGGCTGCAATAGCACCGCTGGTCGCGGGCTGTTCGGGCGGGAGCGATCTGTTGTCGAAGGATGCGGAATGGTTCCGGAAACCGGGCCGTCTCTTCATCAAGAACATCTCGATCGAATCGCCGCCGCTGACCCCCGACAAACCGGTCGGAGCTGAGGATCTCGTCAGCGCCGACGGTGGCTGTCCCGGCATGGCGCCGCCGCCCGGGCCGGCCGATGCCAACGCATCGACGACGCCGGCGCCGATGGGCGGCACGGTCGCGCTCGGCCACACTGAATGCGACGTGGTGCGCGGCATCGGCGCGCCCTCGAGCGTCAACCTCTCCAACGATGCCGCCGGCCGCCGCGTTGCGGTGGTGACGTGGGCCACCGGACCGCGCGCCGGCATCTACACCTTCACGGCCGGACGGCTGTCCTCGATCGAGGGCAATCCGGAACCGCAGCCGGTGCCAAGGGCGGCCAAGCCGAAGAAGAAGCAGGCGTAGGCGGGATCGGCTCCGCTGCAATGAAACGAAGAGTCTTCGCTCCAAGACATCAGCGGGGCAGACCCGATTGATGGCCGCGTCAGCGGCGCCTTCAGAGGATCGGCTTGGTGCTGAAGCGATCAGGCTGGCGAACGCGGAACCGGCCCTTCATCTTGAAGCCGTCACGCATGTTGAGACCGAGCAAAACGATGTTCGTTGCTCCGGCGACCAGTTCGAGGGCCTGCACGGCGTAGAACGTGGTGTCGAATTCCGCGGCCTTCGCCTTGGAGGCGAGGAACACCGCGGCGGGAATCAGAACCAGGATGCCGTTGCCGGCAATGAACGGCATGCGCTTGATCTTCGCACCGATCAGGCCGGCGCGCCGCTCCTTTGCCAGGACGAATCCCGAGCCTCCCGTCGCCGCAAGCATCGGAATGAGCAGCAGGAAGCCCCACGGTATGGCGGTCTTCACCATGGCGATGGTCTCGTGTGACGCAAATAGCTCGGTGAGAGCCGTGGAAAGCCAGAAGGTCGCAATCGTCGTCAGTGCGACTGCTCCTGCGAGTGGATGGATGATCCTGGTCATCGGGTCTGCCGTTGTCGAAGCGAGCTACACGACGCAAATGCCTGATACCGCGACCTTCTGGAACAGGTGCGGGGAGGCGACCGCGGATGCAGGGTAAGCCGAGATCTTCGACCTGAACTCCGGGTGCGTGAACGCAGCCCGGAAGTCGGCGGTCGACTGCCAAACCGCATAGTTCAAATAAGCGGGATTTTCGCCAATCGCGCGGTGAAGCTGGGTGGAGATGAAGCCCGGCTGCCGTTTCATGAAGACGGCATCGTCCTGCCAGACCTGGAGAAAGCTTTGTTCGTCGGCTTTGTCGAGCGTGAACAGATTCACCAGCATCACGGGGCCGGTGTCGATGCCGAGCTGGCGCTCGATGGGAAAGTCCGGGTCCAGTGGGCGTAAGCGTGCCATGACGAACTCCGTCGAGATGGTTTTATGGTGCCAATATGGCACTATGGGAAATCTAATAATTTGACATCATAGTGTCAATATCAATGTATGGTGACGGATGCGACAATCCCAACGGACGCCGGCCGGCGATGCTCTGACGAACCTCATGCTCGACTTGTTTCGGCTGAACAGCCTGCTCCTGACCGCAGGGGACCGTTTGGTGGCCCCGCTCGGGCTCACCAGCGCCCGCTGGCAGATTCTCGGCGCCATCGTCCAGGCGGAGCGGCCCCAGCCGGTGGCCTGGCTCGCCCGCGATCTGGGCGGCAATCGTCAGAACGTGCAGCGGATCGTCAACGATCTGCACGCGGAAGGCCTGGTTGCCTTCGAGGCCAACCCGCATCACCGCCGAGCCCAGCTCGTGGTCCTGACTGACAAGGGGCGGCGCGCTTTCGATGCCGCCATGGCTTTGCAGATACCATGGGTCAACAGCCTATCCGAAAGGCTTGCGGTCAAGGATCTGCAAACGATTCACCGCGTCGTCGCGGCACTGCGAACCAAGCTCGAGAGCGAGGCCGAGGCGCAGACGTAGCGGTGGGCGAGCGGCAAGGTCGCGCGCAGGTCACACCGAATGCGATGTGGTGCGGGATCGGTGCGCCCTCGAGCGCTGAGATGTTCCTGATCATGTCGCATTCGTGATGGTCTCGCGCCCCAGAATGCGCTTTGATGGCGCAAACAACAATCCGGAGGAAACGATGCGGTTCATTGCCCTGGTGTCGGCGCTGCTCCTGCCGCTCAGTGCGGCTGTCGCGCAGGACTACCCGACCCGGCCGATCACCATGCTGGTGCCGTTCGCCGCCGGCGGGCCGACCGACACCATCGCGCGGCTGACCGCGGCAGGCATGGCCAAATCGCTGGGCCAGCAGGTCATCGTCGAGAACGCGACCGGAGCCGGCGGCACCATCGGCTCGACCCGCGCCGCGCGCGCCCAGCCGGACGGCTACACGCTGCTGATCCATCACGTCGGCATCTCGACCGCGGCGACGCTGTACCGCAACCTCAGCTACGACACCAAGACGGCCTTTGCGCCGATCGGGCTCGTGACCAACGCGCCGATGACCATCATCGCGCGTGCGGATTTCCCGGCCAACACGCTCAAGGAATTGGTCGCCTACGCCCAGCAGCAGGGCGACAAGCTGACCTACGCCAACGCCGGCCTGGGTGCGGCATCGCATCTCTGCGGCATGCTGTTCATGACGGCGATCCAGAAGCAGCTCACCACGGTGCCGTACAAGGGCAACGGCCCTATCATGAACGATCTGCTCGGCAAGCAGATCGATCTCACCTGCGATCAGGCCACCAACACCACCGGTCCGATCACGGCCAAGCAGGTCAAGGCCTACGCGATCACCACCAAGGAGCGGCTGAAGAGCCTTCCCGACCTGCCGACGGCGGACGAGGCCGGCCTCAAGGGGTTCGAGCTCGGCGTCTGGCACGGCATCTATGCGCCCAAGGGCACACCGCCGGCGGTGATTCAGAAGCTGACGGCCGCGCTTCAGGCCGCGCTGAAGGATCCCGCCTTGGTCGCGCGCTTCAACGACATCAACACCGAGCCGGTGTCGCAGGACAAGGCAACGCCGGAGGCGCTGGGCGCGATGCTGACGAGCGAGATCGACCGCTGGGCGCCGATCATCAAGGCCGCCGGGCAGTACGCGGACTGAGCCGGGGTCCAGGAGCCGCGTGCCGCGCTGACGCATGGGTCCCGGCTCTGCGTCGCGTCATTTCATGCCGCGCCGCGTCCGGGACACGAGAGCTCGCTTACCCCGCCGCCTCGTCGAACTGCGTGCTCGCCTCCAGCCATTGCTCCTCCGCCCGCGCCAGCGCGTCGGCCGCGTTGGCACGCGCCTTCGACAGCTGCGCGGCCTGCTTGGGATCGCGCGTGAAGATGTCGGGCAGGGCCAGCGCGGTGTCGATCTTGGCGATGATCTCGCTGACGCGGGCGATCTCGGCTTCGGCCTCCGCGATGCGCTTCTTCAGCGAGCCGCGATTGTCCGACCTTGCGCGCTGCGGCTTTTCGCTTGGCGCGTTGCGCTCGCGCGGGGCGGGCTCGCCGTTGCGGGTCGAGAGCACCAGGCGGCGATATTCGTCGAGGTCGCCGTCGTAATTGGTGACGGTGCGATCGGCGACGATCCAGAGCCGGTCGGCGCAGGCCTCGATCAGATAGCGGTCGTGCGAGACCATGATCACCGCGCCGGGAAACTCGTTGATGGCTTCGGCCAGAGCGCCGCGGCTGTCGATGTCGAGATGGTTGGTCGGCTCGTCCAGGATGATCATGTTGGGGCCGAAGAAGGTGGCAAGGCCCAGCAGCAGCCGCGCCTTCTCGCCGCCCGACAATTTGCCGGCCTTGGTGTCGGCCGCCTTGCCGGAGAAGCCGATCGCGCCGGCGCGCGCCCGTACTTTCGCTTCGGGCGCATCGCCCATCAGCTTGCGGACATGGTCGTAGGCCGAGGCGTCCTCGTTGAGCTCGTCAAGCTGGTGCTGCGCGAAATAGGCGATCGACAGCTTGTCCGCGCGCGTCACCTTGCCGGAGAACGGCGCGAGCCGTCCGGCCAGCAGCTTGACCAGCGTCGACTTGCCATTGCCGTTGGCCCCGAGCAGCGCGATGCGGTCGTCGTTGTCGATGCGCAAGGTGACGCGATTGAGCACGGGCGCGGCCGGATCGTAGCCGACCGAGGCGTTGTCGACCGCGATGATCGGCGGCGAGAGGATCTTCTCCGGCGCGGGAAAGCTGATCTCGCGCACGTCCTCGGTGACCAGCGCGGTGATCGGCTTCAGCCGCTCCAGCATCTTGACGCGCGACTGCGCCTGCCGGGCCTTCGAGGCCTTGGCCTTGAAGCGGTCGACGAAGGCCTGCAGGCGCGCGCGTTCGGCCTCCTGGCGCTTGACAGCCTTGGCATCGAGCAACTCGCGCGCGGCGCGCTGCTCCTCGAACGAGGAATAGCTGCCCTTGTAGAGCGTGAGCTTGCCGCGCTCCAGATGCAGGATCTGGTCGACCGAGCTTTCGAGCAGGTCGCGGTCGTGGCTGATCACGATCACCGTGCGCGGATAATGCGCAAGGTGATCCTCCAGCCACAGCGTGCCTTCGAGATCGAGATAGTTGGTGGGCT
Organism: Bradyrhizobium sp. WBOS07; assembly: GCF_024585165.1. NCBI lineage: Bacteria > Pseudomonadati > Pseudomonadota > Alphaproteobacteria > Hyphomicrobiales > Nitrobacteraceae > Bradyrhizobium > Bradyrhizobium sp. WBOS07. The sequence continues at coordinate 2,988,244 of NZ_CP029008.1, read as the reverse complement.
CGTCGAGCAGCAACAGATCGGGCGCCGCGAACAGCGTGGCGGCAAGCGCGACGCGCATGCGCCAGCCGCCGGAGAATTCGGCGCAGGGACGGAGCTGATCGGCGGCGGAGAAGCCGAGGCCGGAGAGAATCGCGGCGGCGCGGCTCGGCGCCGAATGCGCATCGATGTCGACGAGGCGGGTCTGGATCTCCGCGATCCGATGCGGATCGGTCGCGCTCTCGGCTTCAGTGAGCAACGCGTCGCGTTCGAGGTCGGCCTTGAGCACCACGGAGATCAGGCTTTCCGGTCCGTTCGGGGCTTCCTGGGCCAGGCTGCCGATCCGCCAGCGCGGCGGCAAGGTTACCGAGCCATGCTCGGCGGCCAGCTCGCCGCGGATCACCTTGAACAGCGTCGACTTGCCGGTGCCGTTGCGTCCGACCAGGCCGACGCGCGAGCCCGGCGTGATCTGCACGGAGCTCTGGTCAATCAGAAGACGTCCGGCGAGGCGGATGGAGAGGTCGGTAATGGACAGCATGCGGCCTTGTCACCGCAGCCGCCGTCAAACGCAACCCGTTTCTGCAAACGGCTTTGACCGCCGCTCAATGCGCGTCGCGGTCGCGGCGCTCCAGCTCGTCGAGGAGCTGCTCCAGATGTGTCGGGAGCCGGGGCTCGGGACGCAGGCTCTGCTGGAGCCGTTCGCCCACGGCATCGCAAATCGATCGGCTGGTGCGCCGGTCGATCTGCTCGCTGTCATTGGGAAAGGGCCCAACCATCACCAGGTTCCGTGTTCTCAAAGTAAAGACACGGTACCAAGTCATTGACCCCCAAAATGGTTTCGCCAATCCTTGGGGATCGCTGCCATTCTCGTCAAAATTGCATGAACCCCGTCACATCCGCCCAAAATGCGGAGCCCCGGCGGGGGGATCGCCGGGGCTCCTCTTGGAAGGTACCTGTGGGGGCGCAGATACCTCAGGGTTTTAGGAAGGTGCTATCGGGCTCAGTAGCAGCGGTTGATCAGCCGCCAGCGGGGTCCCCAGGGGGTCGGGACCAGCCGGCGCACATAGCAGCCGCCATAACCGTAGGAGACGGGGGCATAGAAGCGCGGTCCGCCCCAGCGATGGCCGCCGTGCCAGCCGCCACCGCCATGCCAGCCCGGACCGCCGCCATGCCAGTGCGCGGAGGCCGAGGTCGGCGCCAGCGCGGCTCCGAGCGCAACCGCAGCGACAGCGGCAAGCGAAAGTTTCCTCAACATGGTGATCTCCTCAAAACTGCCGGCGCGGGGGCATCCGCGTCGATGGAAAGGCCGCCGAAACGGTCCGCCTGATGGTCAGGCTTTGGGTTTCGATGGAAGGAGCATAAGCCGGCAGGCCGAACCAAAGCCTGAATGGAGGCTTCAGATTTGGTTCATCTGGGTGAAATCTCGGTAATCCACGTCCGCATCCGGCCGGGCCGCCGGTGGCGCGGTGCCGGCGAGGCCGTCCGGACGCTCGCTTGCCGTCCGGCGAAGGCGCCGATATAAGCCCCCCAATCTGACAACCACCGCTTTTCTTCCCAAGGACAGATCATGGCCCTCGAACGCACTTTCTCGATCATCAAGCCCGACGCGACCGCGCGTAACCTGACCGGCGCCGTCAATGCCGTGATCGAAAAGGCGGGCCTGCGGATCGTCGCGCAGAAGCGCATCCGCATGACCAAGGAGCAGGCCGAGACCTTCTATTCCGTCCACAAGGCGCGCCCGTTCTTCGGCGAGCTCGTCGAGTTCATGACCTCCGGTCCGGTCGTGGTGCAAGTGCTGGAAGGCGAGGGCGCCATCGCCAAGTACCGCGAGGTGATGGGCGCGACCGATCCGGCCAAGGCCGCCGAGGGCACCGTCCGCAAGCTCTACGCCAAGTCGATCGGCGAGAATTCGGTGCACGGCTCGGATGCGCCGGAGACGGCCGCGATCGAGATCGCGCAGTTCTTCTCGGGCAACGAGATCGTCGGCTGATCGATCGGCCGTAAGTCGAATCGGCCGTAAGTTAAAGACTGGGCGAAAGGACTCATTGTGGACTGGCTCTGGCAGATCTTCGATCCCGCGACGATCGGGGCATTCTTCACCCAGTTTCGCAACGAGATGGCTGCGCCGACCTTCTGGCTTGCGGTCGGCAAAATCATCTGGATCAACATCCTGCTCTCCGGCGACAACGCGCTGGTGATTGCGCTGGCGTGCCGCGGCCTCTCGCCGCGCCACCGCCTCTGGGGCATGATCTTCGGTGCCGGCGCGGCGGTGATGCTGCGGATCATCTTCACCGGCATCGTTGCCACGCTGATGGGCCTGCCGTACCTCAAGCTGATCGGCGGTCTTGCGCTGATCGTGATCGCGGCCAAGCTGTTGGTGCCGGAGCACGAGGACGATGATGACGTCGATGCCGCCGCGCATCTGTGGCACGCCATCCAGATCGTCGTGGTCGCCGACATCGTCATGAGTCTCGACAACGTCATCGCGGTGGCCGCCGCTGCCAATGGCAGCGTGCCGCTGCTGATCCTCGGCCTTGCCATCAGCGTGCCGCTGATCGTCGCCGGCGCGGCGCTGATCATGGCGCTGCTCGAAAAGCTGCCGGTGCTGGTCTGGGCCGGCGCGGCGCTGCTCGGCTGGATCGCAGGCGAGGTGATCGCGACCGATCCCGGCGTCGCGCCCGGCCTGCACGCGCTGTTCGATGGTCCGCTCGGTGCCTCGCTCGACGCCATGCTCGGTGCCCTGCGCATCCCGCCGCAATTCGGCCATGGCGGGGCCGGCGGCGAATATTTCTGCGCCGCGCTCGGCGTCCTCGTCGTGCTGGTGGTCGGCACCATCTGGCGCCGGCGCAAGCTGATGGCCGCCGCGCTGGAATCGTCCGAGCGCCACGCCAGGGCGTCGGCCGAGTAGGCCGGCCGCTCAGTCGATGGTGCCGAGCTCCGTCACCGGCGTCGTCCAGTAGACCAGCTTGGTTCCGGCGAACGAAGCCCGCATCCGCTCGACCAGCCGGCCGGCATCTTGCCCTGCCAACACCACCTGCACGACGGTCTGGTCGGCATGGCCCTTCACGCGTTCGGCCGCCGTGTGCAATCGGACCTCAATGCCGTGACCGGCGGCCTCAAGGGCTGTGAATCCTGAAACCAGATCGCCTTGTTCGGCGAGATAGTCGAACACCTCGTCGCGGAGCCGATGCGGCACGATCAGCGTAAGGCAGACGGGCTGGTCGATCATTTCGCCACCTTCGACGTCCCGCCGTAGCGGCGATACAGGATCGGCAGGAGAATCAACGTGAGCAGGGTGGAGGACAGCAATCCTCCAATCACGACGACTGCGAGCGGCCGCTGCACCTCGGATCCCGGCCCGGAAGCGAACAGCAGCGGGATCAGGCCCAGCGCCGTGATGCTCGCGGTCATCAGCACGGGCCGGAGCCTGCGCATGGCGCCTTCGACGACGATGCGGTCCTCGGACAGACCGTGGGCGCGCAGCTGATTGAAGTAGGACACCAAGACGACGCCGTTGAGCACGGCGATGCCGAGCAGCGCGATGAATCCGACCGAGGCTGGCACCGACAGGTATTCGCCCGTCACCACCAGGGCGAAGACGCCGCCGATCAGGGCAAAGGGAATGTTGACGAGCACCAGCAAGGCCTGGCGGATGGCGCCGAACGTGGTGAACAGCAGCACGAAGATCAGGCCGATCGCGACGGGGACCACGATCGACAGGCGCGCGGCGGCGCGCTGCTGGTTCTCGAACTGTCCGCCCCAGGTCAGCCGGTAGCCGCTCGGGAGCGGCAGCTCGGTTGCCACCTTCTGGCGCGCCGCTTCGACGAATCCGACCATGTCGCGGCCGCGCACGTTGGCGCGCACCACGCTCATGCGGGCGCCGTCCTCGCGGTCGATCTTCACCGGGCCGTCGACGCGCTGGATGCGGGCGACCTGCGACAACGCCACATGCTGCCCCGAGGCCAGCGTCAGCGGCAGGCTCGCCAGCAAGGTCGGTGCTTCCCGCGTCGTCTCGCTGCCCCGGATCAGGATCGGCGTGCGGCGTCCCTCCTCGAGCGCGGTCCCGATGGTCCGGCCCTCGATCTGGGTCCGCAGCGAGTTGACGATCGAATCCACGGTCAGGCCGAGGCGGCCCGCCTCCATGCGGTTGACCGCAACCGTGTAATATTGGGCGCCTTCGTTCAGCGTGGTGTAGACGTCCTCGGCCCCGTCGATGCTGGAGAGGATCGCCGACAATCTTGCCGCGGTCTCGTTCAGCCTGGCGATGTCGGGGCCGAAGATCTTGACGGCGACGTCGCCGCGCACGCCGCTGATCATCTCTTGCACGCGCATGTCGATGGGCTGGGTGAAGCTGAGCGAGATGCCGGGAAAGCCGCTCAGCACCTCGCGAAGCTTCTGCAGCAGGTCCTCGCGGTTGTCGCTGGCGCGCTCGGCGGCGGGCTTGAGCACCAGGAACGTGTCGGTCTGGTTCGGTCCCATCGGATCGAGGCCGAGCTCGTCCGACCCGGTGCGGGCGACGATGCCGGCAATATCAGGCACGGCCAGCAGCGCGGTCTGGAGCCTCGCGTTCATCGCAAGCGACTCGTCGAGGTTGACGGAGGGAAGCGTCTCCACGCTGACGATGACGTCGCCTTCGTCCATCGTCGGCATGAAGGTCTTGCCGAGCTTGGTGTAGGCGAAGCCCGCCGCGACCAGGCCGATCAGCGCCGCCGCCATCACCTTGCGCTCGTTGTTCAAGGCCCAGTCCAATGCCGGCGCGTAGACCCGCTGGGCCGCACGCACCAGCAGGGGATCGCGATGCGAGGCAGACTTGAGCACGAAGGAGGTCGCGACCGGGATCAATGTGAGCGCCAGCAGCAGCGAGCCGGCCAGCGCGAAAATGATGGCCAGCGCGACCGGGATGAACAGCTTGCCCTCCAGCCCCTGCAGCGTCAGCAGGGGGACGAACACGATGATGATGATGAGCACGCCCGAGGCGACCGGCTCCAGGACTTCGCAAACCGAGCGGTAGATCAGGTGGATCAAGGGGAGCGTCTTGCCCGGTTCGTGCTTGCCGAGGTTGCCGACGATGTTCTCGACCACGACCACCAGGGCGTCGATCAGCATGCCGATCGCGATCGCGAGTCCGCCGAGGCTCATCAGGTTGGCCGACATTCCCACCACGCGCATGATGATCAACGCGATTACGATGGCGAGCGGCAGGCTGAGCGCGATCACGAGCGAAGCCCGCCAATTGCCGAGGAACAGCAGCAGGAGAACGATGACGAGGGCGGTGGCCTCGCCGAGCGCCCGCACCACGGTGCCGACGGCGCGGTTGACCAGGCGGCTGCGGTCGTAGAACACGTTGATCGAGACGCTCTTGGGCAGCGTGCCTTGCAGCTCCGCGAGCCGGGCGCGCACGTCGCGGATGAGCTGGCCCGCATTGGCGCCGCGCAAGCCGAGGACGAGCCCCTCGACGGTTTCGCCGCGGCCGTCCGCCGTGACGGCGCCATAGCGCGTCAGCGTCCCGACTTTGACGGTCGCGACGTCGTTGACCAGGATCGGCACGCCCTCGCGGGTGTCGACCACGATGGCCTTGATGTCCTCGATCGAACGGATGCTGCCCTCGATCCGGACCAGGGCGCTGTCCTCGCCCTGGTTCACCCGTCCGGCGCCGTCGTTGCGGCTGTTGGCCTCGATGGCGCGGCGAAACAGGTCGTAGGAGATGCCGCGCGCGGCCAGCGCATCGTTGCGCGGCACGATCTCAAAGGCGCGGACATAGCCGCCGAGCGCATTGACGTCGGCAACGCCGGGCACCGTCCGCAGCGCGGGGCGGATCACCCAGTCGAGCAGGGTGCGGCGCTCGGCGAGCGAAAGCTCGGGGCTGTCGATGGTGAACATGAACATCTCGCCGAGCGGGCTCGTGATCGGCGCCAGACCGCCGATCACGCCTTCCGGGAAGTCGCGCGAGATGTTCGACAGGCGCTCCGAGACCTGGTTGCGCGCCCAATAGATGTCGGTGCCGTCCTCGAAATCGACGGTGATGTCGGCCAGCGCGTATTTCGTGGTCGACCGAAGCACCTTCTTGTTCGGCAAGCCGAGCAGCTCCAGCTCGATGGGCACGGTGATGCGCTGCTCGACCTCTTCAGGGGTGAGACCCGGCGCCTTCATGATGATCTTCACCTGAACCGGCGAGACGTCGGGGAAGGCGTCGATCGGCAGGCCGGGCAGGAGGACGGCGCCGGCGCCGATCACCAGCAGCACGCTCAGCATCACGAACAGCCGCTGCGACAATGCGAACGCAACCAGGCGGCGGAGCATCTATTGTCCCAGTCCCGAGAGAATGCCGCGAAGCGCCGAGATGCCGCCGATCGCAATGGCATCGCGGTCCGTGATCGGGCCCGATACGACGACGTGTTCCTGATCCTCCGCGAGCAGCTTGACCGGGACCAGGCGGAAGCCGCCGTCGAAGGCGACGAAGATCGAGGTCTGCTCGCCCCGCCGGATCAGCCCGCTAAAGGGAATCTCAAAGGCGCTTTCGCCGGCGGAGAGAAAGCCGATGCGGGCAACGGTGGTCTGACCGGGATGCAGCTCGCCGTCGTTGGGAACTTCGGCGCGAACCAGAATGGTCTGGGTGGCGTGGTCGATGGTGTCGGAGACCAGCACGACCCTGCCGGGCGTGGAATAGCCCTCGATCTCGACTTTCGCGCCGGTGCGGATCGCCCGAATATTGGCGGCGGGGACTGCGATCTCGGCCCACAGCGGCGACAGCCGCGCCAGCTTGACCAGCGGCGCGGATTGCTCGAGCCGCTGCCCCGGCGACACCGTGATCTCGACCACGGACGCGGTCTGCGGCGCGTTGACCGTGAGCGTGCCGCTGATCGCCGCCTCCTGGGCCAGTCGGGAAATGGCATCGTCCGACATCCCGCTGAGGCGCAGCACCTGGCGCCGCTCGGCGACGACGAGAGCGGCCTGGCGCGCTTCGGCCTGGCTCGCCTCCAGCACGCGTTGCGGCACGGCCTTGCCCTCGAACAGATCGACGTTCCGCTTGAGCTGCTGGCTGGCGAGATGCTCCTGCGCGATCGCGTGCAGATAGTCGCGTTGCTGGGAGACGAAGCTCGGGCTCTCCAGGGTGACCAGCGGCTGGCCGGCAGTGGCGCGATCGCCGCGCCCGACCAGGAGATTGGCGACCATGCCCGCCACCGGTGCGCTGACGACCCACAATTGCGGCGTGGGGATCATGATCTGGACGGGGTAGGGCAGCGTCAGATCGGTCCGGCTGGCAACCGGATGGGTCACGCGGACGCCGAGATTGCGCGCCTGCGCATCGCTCAGCTTCACCTCGTCCTGCGCCATCGATACCGAGCTCGGCAGCCACAATGCAATGGCGAAGAGCGCACGAACGAGCACACCCCCGGAAGAGCTGAGAGGGAGAGTTTTGCGACGTATTCGCATCAGGAATAACCCACGCCCGGAGGCGAACGAAGCGCTGATCGATGGCGGATTTGGATTACTCCGCCGCCGCGTTGATGGGTTGATTTGCCTCAAGCGGGCCAGCCATCGTGGAAGGCTGCTCGCGGTTCGCAGCGCGCTTCGCTTGATCTCGGTTGATTGCTTCATGGCCGTAGAGGTCAAGCTGTCTTCACGCCGTTCGGAAAGGGGGCCATCAGGCCAACCGACCTCGCTCATGACGAACGCTTCCTTCCCGTGATCATCGCCGTCACCAAGCTTTCGCGGTGCTCGAAGCTTGCCAGCAGCACACTAAGCACATGGACGACCACGAGGCCGATCGTGAGGTTGGCGAACGTCTCATGGACCTCCTCCACCCATTTCGCTCCCCAGAAGCTGTCGGTCGTCATCATGTAACCGGTGGTGCAGGTGCCGATCAGCATGACGATCAACGCGACGACCATCATGCCGCCGGCGGGATTGTGGCCGAGATAGCGCGGCGCCCTGAGCAGGGCCACGTCGCGCATATAGGCGAGCACCGCGCGCGGCGAGCGCACGAAGTCGCTGAAGCGCGCATGGCGCGGTCCCACGAACCCCCACACGATCCGGAGCGCGAGCAGCCCGGCAATGGTGTAGCCGGCGGCGATATGGATGTTTTCGATCTCGTCTCCGGTCGCATAAGCGAGCAGAAACAGCCCGGCCAGAGACCAATGGAACACGCGCACGAAAAGGTCCCAGACCTTCACCGTAGCCGGCGGCTTGGCGCCGCCGGCTACGACCGTATCATGCATGGCGGTCATGGTGCGGCCCCTTACAGCCGACCGACGATCTGGCCGCTGGTCGGATCGACGAACAATTCGACCCTGCTGCCGGACTTGTCGATCGTGTAGAGCTCGCCACAGGCATTCTTGAGCTTGGCCTTCTGGACCTTGTAGCCCTGGCCTTCGATCTTGGCCTGCAATTGCTCGATCGACAGCCAGCTGGCCTGCGGCGCCGCGGTGCAGGGGCGTCCGAGGCTGCCGGCGTGAGCGGTCGCAGCGGTTGCGAGCAAGGCGGCGGCGGTGCCGATGATGGTGATCTTGCGCATGGTTCTCTCCGGTTTGTGGCGCCCGGCCGCGTCATGCGGCGAGGCGATGAGCGGACATTGCCCGAACAGCCCTGACGGCCGCCTGTTGATCCACGTCAGCGATTTGTCAGGTTGATTGGGGCATTCTCTGCCAATGCAATCCTCGCGCTTCCTGGAATCTCTCGCGGTGCCGCTGCTGGCAGGATTCCTGCTGGCGCCGTTGCCTGCGGCCGCAGGCGACCACGACAAAGTCGCGCCCGAGGCGGTTCGCCGCGCAGTCGAGGCGGGCGAGATCAAGTCACTCGCCGACATTCTCGCCGCGCTCCGTGGCAAGCTGCCCGGCGAGGTAGCCGGGGTCGAGATAGAGCGTCAGCGCGGCCGCTGGATCTACGAGTTTCGCCTCGTCGACGACAAGGGCCGGCTTTACGAAGCGTACGTCGACGCGCGCAGCGGCGAGATTGAACGCATCAAGGAGAAGTGATGCGCCTACTACTCGTGGAGGACGACCGACGGATCGCGGCCGATGTGGGAAAGGCGCTCCGTGCGGCCGGTTACGTGGTCGAGACTGTCGGCAACGGCGAGGAGGCCTGGTTTCGCGGTGACACCGAGGATTACGGCGCGATCGTGCTCGATCTCGGCCTGCCCGGCATGGACGGTCTGGCGGTGCTCAAGCGCTGGCGCGCGAATGGGCGGTCGATGCCGGTGCTGATCCTGACGGCGCGCGGCAGCTGGGCCGAGCGCGTCGATGGCATCGACGCGGGCGCGGACGACTACCTGCCCAAGCCGTTCCGAATGGAGGAATTGCTGGCGCGGCTGCGCTCGATCGTGCGCCGCTCGGCAGGGCATGCCTCCCCACGGATTACCGCAGGCGAGGTCGAGCTCGACGAGCGTCAGATGAAGGTGACGCTGCGCGGCGCACCCGTCGCGTTGTCGCCGCTGGAATACCGCCTGATCGCCTTTCTCCTGCACCATCGCGGCCGTGTGGTGTCGCAGCAGGAGCTCGAGGAAAACGTCTATGGCCACAACGAAGACCACGAGTCGAATGCGCTCGAAGTGCTGATCGGCCGCGTGCGCAAGAAGCTCGGAGCCGACCTGATCGAGACCCGGCGCGGCTTCGGCTACCTGGTACCGGAGACGACGCCATGAGCTGGGGTTCGCTGCGGCTGCGACTGGTCGCGGGCGGACTCGTCGCCATCCTGATCGCGCTGACGATTGCCGGCGCCGGGCTGACGTTGCTGTTCGAACGCCATGTCGCGCGCACCATCGGTGACGACCTCGACGTCTATCTGAAGCAACTCGTCGCCGGTATCGACGCCGACGCGCAGGGCAGGCTGGTGGTGGGCCGGCCGCCCGCCGATCCTCGTTTTGACGACCCTCTTTCCGGCTTGTACTGGCAGGTATCGGACGATGGCGGACAGGTGCTGCGTTCACGTTCGCTGTGGGACACGGCGTTGGACCTGCCGCGGGACGAGCCGTCGCCTGGCGAATTGCACCGTCACGTCATCCCTGGACCTGCAAACGCACGGCTCCTGGTCAGTGAACGCCGCGTGCTGCTCACGTTGGGCGACCGCCGCGCGCCAGTGCGCGTCGCGGTGGCGGCCGATCTCGCCCGCGTCTCGGCCGCCGCCTCGCATTTCGCCCGGGACCTGACGCTGGCGCTTGGCGTGCTGGGGCTGGTGCTGGCCGTGGCCACCTCGATCCAGGTCGGCCTCGGCCTTCGTCCGCTCGACGCACTTCGCCGCGGCGTCGCAGACGTCCGCTCCGGGCAGCGCAAGCATCTTCCCGTCGAGGTCCCAACGGAGGTGACGCCCTTGGTGGAGGAGGTCAACAGCCTGATCGACGCCCAGGAACGCGAAATCGAACGGTCGCGCCGCCGCGCCGCCGACCTGGCGCACGGACTGAAGACGCCGCTTGCCGCGCTCGCCGCCGATGTCGCGCTGCTGCGTCAGCGCGGTGAGCAGGAGGTCGCACAGGCGATCGAAGCCGTCGGCGACACAATGAGCCGTCACGTCGACCGCGAGCTGGCGCGTGCGCGGGCGAGGGGGACGGCCCGCCTGCGCTGCGGTATTTCCACGCCGCTCAGACCGCTGGTGCAGTCCCTGATCCTGACCTTGGCGCGGACGCCTGCGGCACAACGGCTCGACTTCAAGATCTGCATGACGGGCGAGCCGAGCGTGCCACTCGATCGCACTGATCTGGCGGAAGTGCTGGGCAATCTCTTGGAGAACGCCGCGCGCCACGCCAAGAGCGAGGTGCGCATCGGCGCGGATGCGGCGAAACCGGCGATCACGGTCGAGGATGATGGCCCGGGCATCGCGCCCGCCGAGCGTTCACGCGTGCTCGAACGCGGGGTCAGGCTCGACGAGCGTGGCGAAGGGGCCGGCCTCGGCCTCGCGATCGTTCAGGACGTGCTCAGTGCCTACGGATGGCAGCTTATTCTCGCCGAGTCCGAGCTCGGTGGACTGAAAGCCGTCGTCGCGCCGGAGGATGGCGGCGACCGGATCGCTGTTGCCGATCGAAGAACCCAGCCGCTCGCTTGACGCATTGTTGCGGTTCGTCAGCGCCGCACGATCGAGCCGGTGCGGGCAATGAGGCGGGCGAGCTGGCGGAAGCGGCTGCCGACGCGGTCGGCGACGAGGTCGCCGAGGCGGTGCTCGAACACCAGCATCAATTTACGTCCCTGGCTGCGGAAATGCGTGGCGGGCAAGACACCCGGGCGCGCCGCCGAGATCAGATGCGCGACACGGAACGCAGCGCCCAACAGACGCGCGCGTTCGAGCTGCGCCGGCGTCAGCAGCTCCTGCGTGGTGACCGGCGGCTGATTTTCTTCGCTGAGCCCCGCATAGCGATAGAATACCGACAGGCCGACGAAGGCGCGCTCGGTGTGGGTGATTGCGCCGAAATTGCCGTTGACGACGAGGCTCAGCGTTTGCTCGCCGCGGTGATCCGGATGCACGCGCCAGCCGATGTCGGACAACAGGCAGGCGGTGTGGCGCAGCCGCCGGTCCTCCTCGGTCTCACGGAGCTTGACCACGCGCACGAGGCGATCGGTCCAGGCGATCAGCTCGTGGGCGTGCTTGGCCGAGCGCGACAGCAGCTGGTTCAGCTCCTCCGCGGCGCAGATGAGGCCGTCCTTGTTGCGTTCCGCCTCCGCCAGCTTCTCGTGCAGCAGGCCCTCGCGCACGCCGAAGGTCGAGAACACGATGGTCTTGGGCTTCGCCACCCGGATGATGTGCTCGAGCACCAGTGCCGCATAGGTGAGGAGCGGGCGGCGTGCGTCGGCGACGCTCTCGATGTCGGCGAGCATGTCCGCGGCCGCGAGGCGCCGCAGCCTGCGGGAGAAGTCGAGCGCTTCCGCCGCGGACAGCGAATAGCCATGCATCACCTGGAGCGGATAGCCGCTCTGGATGATGTGAATGCGCGCGAGCGCGCGCCAGGTGCCGCCGACCGCGTAGAAGGTGCGGCCGCGGCCCGCGGTGAGCTGCGGCACCTCGTCGAGCTCCTCGCGCACGATGCGGTCGGCGCGCTTGAGCGATTTGTGCGCGAGATCCTGCAGCGCGAGTCCGCCGAGCGGCAGCGTCACGCCGCTGCGCACGCTGTTCTTGCGCACGTCGATCAATTCGAGCGAGCCGCCGCCGAGGTCGCCCACGATGCCGTCGGGATGATGGATGCCGGAGATCACGCCGAGCGCCGACAGCCGCGCCTCGCGCGGGCCCGACAGGATCTCGATGTCCACGGCGCAGATGCGCTCGGCCTTGGCGATGAAATCGGCGCCGTTGGAGGCGTCGCGGCAGGCTGCGGTCGCGATCGCGAACACGCGCCCGACCTGCATCACGCGGCACAAAGCGCGAAAGCGCTTGAGCGAGGTCAACGCCTTGTCGACGGCGTCGGGGGCGAGCAGGCCGGTGCTCTGCACCTCGCGCCCGAGACCGCACAGCGTCTTCTCGTTGAAGATCGGAATGAGGCTCCGCGCCAGCGCCTCGTAGACGACGAGACGGACCGAGTTGGAGCCGATGTCGATGACCGCGACGCTCGAGCCGCGCTTGCGCGGCCGCTTCACGTCGGAAATCCCCGATCAGGATGGATGGCGTTCGTTCCGGCGCGTGAGACGACGCGGCGAGGATTCCTTGAGCGACTTTCCACGGCCAGACAGACTCGGATTTGTCATGAAGTAGTTGTGGACGTTGAAAGGCTCCTCGCCTTTCGCGGTCTTCATACGCGTTGAGGACCCATCCGGCAACAACTGCCAGCTCTGCTCGTTGTCTTTCAGGTTGGCGACCATGATCTGTTCGAGAACCTGCTGATGCACCGTCGGATTTTGCAGCGGGCACAGCACCTCGACGCGGCGGTCGAGGTTGCGCGGCATCATGTCGGCGGAGGAGATATACACAGCCGCCTTGGCGCTCGGCAGGCCCTGGCCCATGCCGAAGCAGTAGATTCGGCCGTGTTCCAGGAAGCGGCCGATGATCGACTTGACGCGGATGTTCTCGGACAGGCCGGGAATGCCGGGGCGCAGGCAGCAGATGCCGCGCACCACGAGCTCGACCTGCACGCCCGCCTGCGAGGCCTCGTAGAGCGCGTCGATGATGTCGGGGTCGACCAGCGCATTCATCTTCATCCAGACCGCGCCGTGCCGGCCGTGCCGCGCATGCGCGGTCTCGCCCTGGATGTGCTCGATGATGCGCTTGCGCAGGGTGAGCGGCGACACCGCCATCTTTTCCAGATCGCTCGGCGCGGCGTAGCCGGTGATGAAATTGAACACGCGCGCGGCATCGCGGCCGATGGTCGGATCGGAAGTGAAGTAGGAGAGGTCGGTGTAGATGCGCGCGGTGACCGGGTGATAATTGCCGGTGCCGGTATGAACATAGGTGGTGAGGCTGCCGCCCTCGCGGCGCACCACCATCGAGAGCTTCGCGTGCGTCTTCAGCTCGAGGAAGCCGTAGACGACCTGCACGCCGGCGCGTTCGAGGTCGCGGGCCCAGCGGATGTTGGCTTCCTCGTCGAAGCGCGCCTTCAGCTCGATCAGCGCCGTGACGGACTTGCCGGCCTCGGCGGCTTCGGCGAGCGCGCGGACGATCGGCGAGTTGTTGGAGGTGCGGTAAAGCGTCTGCTTGATCGCGACGACGTCGGGGTCGCGTGCGGCCTGCTGCAGGAACTGCACCACGACGTCGAAGGATTCGTAGGGGTGATGGACGACGAGGTCCTTTTGCCGGATCGCGGCAAAAATATCGCCGCCGTGCTCGCGCACGCGCTCGGGGTGGCGCGGCACGTAAGGGGTGAATTCCAGATCGGGGCGGTCGAGGCGGGTGAGCTGCGAGAGCTCGTTCATCGCCTGCACGCCGTCGACCAGGAAGACCTCATCGTCGGCGGCCGAGAGCGCGTGCTGCACGAAGCTGCGCAGCTGCTCCGGCATCTTGGCGTCGATCTCTAGCCGGATCACCGACCCGCGGCGGCGGCGCTTCAGCGCCGTCTCGAACAGGCGGACCAGGTCTTCCGCCTCTTCCTCGATCTCGAGCTCGGAGTCGCGGATGATCCGGAAGGCGCCCTGGCCGTGCAGGTTGTAGCCGGGAAACAGGCGGTTGATGAACAGGGCGGTTGCCTGTTCCAGCGAGATCAGCCGGACGATCTTGCCGTCGGCCGGCAGGCGGATGAAGCGGTCGATCTTGCCGGGCATGCGGATCAGGGCGTTCATCTGCCTGCCGTCGGCGGCGCGCGTGAGCTGGAGCGCGATGGTGAAGCCGAGGCTCGGGATGAACGGGAAGGGGTGCGCCGGGTCGATCGCCAGCGGCGTCAGCAACGGGAACACGTTGTTGAGGAAGTAGTCCTCGATCCAGGTTCGTTCCGCCTTGCTGACATCCTTGCCGTCGACCAGCACGATGCCGACATCGGCCAGCGTTCCGCGCAGGTCGCGCCAGATCGCCTGCTGGTCGGAGGCAAGTTCGGACACGGTGCGGTTGATCAGCGCGAGCTGCTCGGACGGCGTCAGGCCGTCGGGGCTGCGTTCGGCAATGCCCTCGCGGACCTGGGCCTTGATGCCGGCGACGCGGACCATGAAGAATTCGTCGAGGTTATTTGCCGAAATCGACAGGAATCGCACCCGCTCCAGCACGGGGTGGCTGGAATTGACGGATTCCTCCAGGACGCGGCGGTTGAAATGCAGCCAGGAGAGCTCGCGATTGATGAATCGTTCGGGGCTGGCCGCGATCGCCGGCAAGCCTTCGGCCTCCGGAACTTTCTCTTTTATTTCAATGGCTTGCGCAGAGTCCATCAGAAGTCGGTCCATCCTGTCTCGCCTCACTTTGCGATCTATGCGCAAAACCCGCGGGAGCATGTGTTACAGCGATGACGTTTCGATGACATTGATGTTCCGCCGCTTGGCGGCGTCAAGCGGGCTCCGCGGCGCCCGGGCGGGCGAGCGTCAGGCGTCCCGCAGCAGCTCGGCGGCCAGCGCCCTGGTCACGGGACGGCCGAGCCGCAGGGCCTCGCTGTCGAGCAGTTCCACGGCTTGGCGGGCGGCGGCCGAGGACCGCTCCAGGCGGGTGGCGAGATAGCCGACCACGCTCTCGTCCACATTGAGCTGGCGGTCGGCACAGAATTTCAAGATCAGGCCGCGGAAGAGCTGGTCGTCCGGGGGCAGCAGCGTGACAACAGGCACGGCGCGCAGGCGCGAGCGCAGGTCGCGAAGCTCGATCTCGAGCGCGGCCGGTGCCTCGCGCCCGGTGAAGAGCACGTAGGCGCCGTCCTCGCGAGCAAGGTTCATGAGGTGGAAGAGGGCGCGTTCGTCGAAATCTCCCGCCCGGAGATCCTCGACCACCAGGGCGCCGGTGGCGAGCGCGCCCGGAACGCCGGCGGCCGTCAGGACGTTGGCGGCAGCCGAGCGGGCACCTGATATGTCGGCCCAGATCGCGGCGAGGTGGCTCTTGCCGCTGCCTTCGGGGCCGGCGAGCCACATGATCCGGTTCGGCCATTCCGGCCAGCTGTCGATCAGGGCCACGCCGGCCGCGTTGGCGGGGCCCTCAAGGAAATTGTCCCGGCTGAGGCTCTCCGCATGCGGAAGCGTAAACGCCAATTGTCGGGGATGGACGCGGCCTGCCACGCTTGCTTTGCTCCTGCCGGCGCGCCGGCCCGTTCGAAGAGAATGCGACTTGATGGAGCGGAATTGGCCTTTTGCGGGGCCGCTTCCGCTCTCGCCTGGTCCGCTCTCACTTGTCGTCCGCTCTCACTTGGCCTCGATCGTGCTCATGTGCCGCAGCCACCCGACGAGATAGAGCGACACCGACGTGAGCGTGAAGACCGTGACGAGGCCCATCAGGATGATATCATAAGGAGCCGGCTTGAAGCCGAAGGCAAGTGCCGCCAGCACCAGCGCCGCGAACGCCACTTGGGCAACGGTGTTGAGCTTGGACACTTTCGACGGCTTCATCTCGACCGGCCGGTCGAACAGCCAGGATATGATCACGGCGGCGACGATCATGATGTCGCGCGAGACCACCAGGATCACGATCCAGCGCGGGATCGCGCCCCAGATGCCCAGCGCCATGTAGATCGAGACCAGCAGGGCCTTGTCCGCGAGCGGGTCGAGCAGGGCCCCAAGCTCGCTCGTCATGTTGAAACGCTTGGCCAGGAAGCCGTCCACGGCGTCGCTGATACCGGCGATCAGGAAGACGGCGAACGCGACCTCCATTTGGCTCGACACGATGGCCCAGACGATGATCGGGACCAGCATGATGCGGCCCAGCGTAATGATGTTCGGAATACTCACGAAAGCGCTTCCCGGCACCCGGTCTACCTCGAAATCCGGCCCCTCGGGAGGCTGAACCGGTTGATATCTCTACATAGTATATGGCGGTGCGCCACGCGAGCCATTGCGTGTCCCCGGAATTCGACGTAACCAGCCGCAACCCCACTGGAAATCGGGCATGACCGACCGCAAAAACGGCCTCACTTACGCCGATTCAGGCGTCGATATCGATGCGGGCAACCGCCTGGTCGATCTGATCAAGCCGATGGTGCGCGCCACGGCGCGGCCGGGGGCCGATGCCGAGATCGGCGGCTTCGGCGGCCTGTTCGACCTCAAGGCGGCCGGCTTTAAGGATCCCGTCCTCGTGGCCGCGACCGACGGTGTCGGCACCAAGGTCAAGATCGCGATCGAGACCGGGCTGCACGGCGGGATCGGCATCGACCTCGTCGCCATGAGCGTCAACGATCTCGTGGTGCAGGGCGCCGAACCACTGTTCTTCCTGGATTATTTCGCCTGCGGCAAGCTCGACCCCGAGGCCACGGCTTCGATCGTCGCGGGCGTCGCGGAAGGATGCCGCGAATCCGGCTGCGCCTTGATCGGGGGTGAGACCGCCGAGATGCCCGGCCTCTACAAGGACGGCGATTACGATCTCGGCGGCTTTGCCGTCGGCGCGGCGGAGCGGGGCACGCTGCTGCCGCGCAAGGACATCGCGGCGGGCGATGCCGTGATCGGCCTTGCCTCGTCGGGCGTGCATTCCAACGGCTTTTCGCTGGTGCGCAAGATCGTGGAACAATCCGGCCTCGGCTTCGGGGCGCAGGCGCCGTTCGCACCCGTGATGACGCTCGGCGGCGCGCTGCTGACGCCGACCAGGCTCTACGTCAAGTCCTGCCTGCGCGCGATCCGCGAGACCGGCGCGGTGAAGGGCCTTGCCCATATCACCGGCGGCGGCTTCACCGACAACATTCCGCGCGTGCTGCCGCCGCACCTCGGCGTCGGCATCGACCTCGCGCGCCTGCCGGTGCTGCCCGTGTTCAAATGGCTGGCGGCGCAGGCCGGCATTGCCGAGCTGGAGATGTTGCGCACCTTCAATTGCGGCATCGGCATGATCGCGATCGTCGAGCCTGACAAGGTCGATCAGGTGATCGAGGTCTTCACCGATGCCGGCGAGACCGTGGCGCAGCTCGGCACCGTGATCCCGGCCGAGGGCGAGCACCGCGTCGTCTATAACGGCCATCTTGATCTGGCGCTGTGATGAAGCGCCGCGTCGCCATCCTGATCTCCGGCCGCGGCTCCAACATGGCCGCGCTGATCAGGGCCGCGAGCTCGGCGGATTTCCCGGCGGAGATCTCGCTCGTCATTTCGAACAAGGCCGATGCGCCCGGGCTCGAACGGGCCAAGGCGGCCGGCGTGAACACGCTGGTGATCGAGAGCAAGCCGTTCGGCAAGGACCGCGCCGGTTTCGAGAAGGTGCTGCAGGCCGCGCTCGATGAGCACGGCATCGAGCTGATCTGTCTCGGCGGCTTCATGCGCCTTTTCACGGCCGAGTTCACCAAAGCCTGGTACGGGCGGATGCTGAACATCCATCCCTCGCTGCTGCCGTCCTTCCCCGGCCTCGATCCGCACGGCCAGGCCTTGCGCGCCGGCGTCAAGCTGTCGGGCGCGACGGTGCATTTCGTGATCCCCGAGACCGATGCCGGCCCGATCGTGATGCAGGGCGCGGTGCCGGTCAGCGATCACGACACCGGGGATACGCTGTCGGAGCGCATCCTCGAGGTCGAGCACCGCATCTATCCCGAGGCGCTGCGGCTGCTTGCGACCGGCAAGGTCCGGATCGAGGGCGATGTCTGCAAGACTGATGGAAGCGGGCCGTCGGAGAATTTTCTAGTGGCGCCGGTGGTTGGCTGAAGCCCCGCCCCCGCAGCGGTCTTCCCAAACAAAATCCCCCGGCAGAGCCGGGGGGCCACGTCATGGTCTCTCGCGCTTCACGCCGAGAGACATCAGGAGACCTTGAGGTTCTCCGCGGAGGATTTGCCGCGGTTCTCCACGAGGTCGTATTCAACCACCTGGTTTTCGTTGAGGGTCGAGAGTCCAGCGCGCTCGACGGCGGAGATGTGAACGAACACATCCTTGTCGCCACCGTTCGGCTTGATGAACCCATAGCCCTTGGTTGGGTTGAACCATTTGACGGTGCCCTTTTGCGGCATCGCTAGTCTCCTCCACTAGATACAAAAAAGACGCGGCCGCTTTTCGCGTGCCACGCCACAAACGGGCTTCCGAAGTCTGTTCGAGTCTTGAGGCGCAATGTCGCGAAACGCACAGTCGAGCGGCCAATTCCGATTGTGTCCGATATTGCAACATGAAAATCGCGCGTTAGCAAGCAGAGCGCGAATTTCAAGGGCAGGCAGGCCGGACCGATTTGCAATTTCCGACCTGTGGCGGCGGAACCACAATCGAGGCAATAGCCTGCGTGCCGGCATGCTAAGCGGTTGACCCTCCGGTGCAGTTCGGCCCAAATCGCAGCTTGCGTGCACGTTGCATCTTGCGCGTCGCCATTGGCTTTCGGGATTTGTCGTCATGTGCTGCACATCGCAGCCCTCCGGGACACGGCAGACGATCGGACGTGGCCGCGTCGGCAGGGTCGCGGCAGCGATCGCGATGGCGTTTGCGATCGTCGTGATGATGTCGGCCATATCGCCCGTCCTGGCGCAAAGCCCGACGCCCACGCCGACCCCGACACCCACTCCGTCACCGACCCCGATCCCGACGCCGACATCGACCAATTACGACCAGTCGGTCCGCAGCGGCGCGCTCAATCTCGGCTCGGGCTTCCTGGAGCGGCTCGGCAACCAGGCCTCGGGTGGTTACAACCGGGCGTTCCGAACCAATCCCGGCGGCGGCGGCGCATCGGCGAGCACGGAGGATCCGCGCTACCGCACCTGGGTCGAGGGCTACGGCATCTCGGTTCGCACCGACGCACAGGGCGACTTCGTCGGCGACAAGCGCAAGACGGTTGGCGGCGTCGCCGGCTTTGGCGCGCGCGTTGCGCCGGGCGTCAATCTCGGCTTCTCCGTCGACCAGAGCCACACCGACGTCGACGTGCCGCTGGCGCTGCAATCGGCGACGCTCGACCTGACGCAAATCGGTTTCAGCGGCTCGGTCGACAAGGGCCCGTGGACCTGGGCCTTCGCCGTGGTGCACGGCTTCGGCAAGGTCCGCTCCAGCCGCGACACCGGTCTCGGCCTTGCGACCGCGGGTTATCGTGCGGCGATCGACGGCGCGCTGACCGAGATCAGCTATTACTGGACCCAAGACCAGATGCGTGTCGTTCCAAAGGGGGCGCTGGAATATGTGCGTGCCACCAGCGCGGCGTTCCAGGAGACCGGCGGCCTCGATCCGCTCAATGTCGGCTCGACGGCGCTCGCGCGCGCACGCGTCATGATCGGAGCCGAGATCGGCCGCTACTTCATCATCGACCAGAAAATCCTCGACCTGTCCGCCTACGGCAAGTTCGTCGATAATTTTCACCAGGATCTCGGGTCGATCCAGGTCAGCCTGGGAACCCAGAACATCGTCGTTCCCGGCATCGGGGAGAGCCGCTATGGCGCGGATGCCGGCGCCTCGGCTTCGCTCAGCCTGACCAGCGTGGCGCGGCTCTACGTCAATTACGACGGCAAATTCCGCAACGAGCTGACCTCGCACCAGGGCACCGTCGGCTTCGAGTACAAATGGTGAGCTTAGGCTCGCCGGCGCTCAAGCCGGCGTCGTGGCGACATATCCCGTCAGCCCAAATCCCTCGCGCGCGGCCGCCATCATCGGCACCAGCGCGTTCGGATGGATGAACTCGTCGCGGAAGCAGGGATAGGTTTTGGGATCGAAGATCTTCTTCAGCCAGTCGACCACGATCTTGTGGCGCTCGGAGGCGCGGAACTCCTTGTGATAGGTGAGCCAGAGATCGGCGTGGTGGCTGACGCCGAGATCGACGGCGATCAGCGGCGCGCCGAGCGCGATCGAGACCGTCGGCAGGAAGCCGATGCCGGCGCCGCGTTCGACGGCATAGAGCACCCCGACCGAGGAATTGGTCTTGATCCCGACGATGCCCTCCAGCGACTTCAGTCCGAGCACGCGGGCGTAGGCGCCGTCGTCGACCTGCGGTGCACTTTGTTTGATGATGCGGTGGTCCTTCAGCTCTGCGAGGGTCGCCGGCACACCGTAGAGGCTTTCGTACTCCTTGGAGACGAAGGGATAGATGTGCAGGCGGCCGAGCTTGGTGACGATCAGGTCGGGATTGGTGGGCGGCTCGAGCTGGATCGCGATGTCCGATTCAAGCCGGGCGACGTCGGTCTGCTCCATCGCGCAGCGCAGATCGACGGTGATCCTGCGGTAGGTCTTCTGGAAGTCGATCAGTCGCGGCAGGATCCAGAAATTGCCGGGCCCCTCCGTCACCGCGACGCGCACGGTGCCCGAGGTGTCGTTCGACGATCGCGAGGCGCGCCGGAAGACGTTGAAGGCATGACGCTCCATATGCGCAACGTCGGCGATCATTGCTGTGCCTTCATCGCTGAGCGTGAGCCCGCTCTGGTCGCGCAGGAACAGCTTGCAGCCGATGCTCTCTTCGAGCCGGTCGACCCGGCGCATCAGCGTGGTCGAGGTGAGCCCGAGCTCCTCGGCGGCGTTGCGGAAACTTTTATATTTTGCGCATGCTAAAAACAGTTTCAAATCGTCCCAGGACGCATCCAGGGCCTCTTCACGGTGCTGCGTCATCGCAGCACCCCGGTGCAATAACTGGTGCATACTCCTGATCTCCAGCCGCTAAGCTCCTCGGCGTAGCGGGGCACGAAAGCCTCGAACGATAGAGGCGTGATATGGGTATGGAAAGGGGCTCGTTTGCCGCAAGGCATGATTTCGATGCCTTGCCGCTGAGCCCGGATGTGGACGTCCGGTGCGCGCAATCTTCCGAAATAGCCGCGCTGGCGCAGATGGCGCACCGGCTGGTGCCGGGCGTGCGGATCGGAGCGGAAGAGCTTGCGCGATATGCCACGTTCGATCCTCAGAGCATTCTGACGTTCAGCCGAAAGGGCCATCTCGTCGGCGGCATGGCCTTTCTGTTTCTCAATGACCGCGGGCATGATGCGCTGCTGCTCGACGAGATCTGCCTGACCGCGCCGGAGACGCACTATCTCGCTTCCGCGAAGGAAGACGTCGCCGCCATCTACATCTGGGCGATCGCGGCGACGGGGCGGGGCATCGCCGGTCTCGGCAAGGCGGCGGCACATCTGCGACAGCTAAGGTTTCGCGGCGCGGATTGCTATGCGCAGCCGTCAACGGTGGCCGGACGCGACATCATGAGGGCGACCGGCTTTGCACCTGTCCCAAGCTTCCAGCCCGACCTCTGGTGCTACGAGCGGCCCTGGCATCGGCAGCCGATGCGCATGCCGGGCGCGATCATTCAAGCAAGGAGTTTTGCAGATGCACGGTACTAGGATTCCCGTCGCCAAGCCCAGTTCCCGCGCCATCACCATCCGCCTTGCGCGCGATCCAAACGATCTCATGCTGGTCACCGCCATTCGCTCCGCGGTCTATCTCGCCGAGCAGGATTGTCCGTTCGAGGAGGAGTTCGACGGTAACGACATGGTCGCGGCGCACTTCATCGGCTTCGTCGGCAACGAACCTGCGGGCTGCCTGCGGGTGCGCTTCTTCGGCGATTTCGCCAAGGTGGAGCGGCTTGCGGTGCGTCACCAATACCGGCGCTCGCGCGTCTCGTTCAAGCTGGTGCAGGCCAGCGTGGACTACGTGAAGCGCAAGGGATTTCGCAAGATCTACGGGCAGGCGCAGGACAGGCTGGTGGATTTCTGGGCGCATTTCGGCGCCAAGCCGCTCGGCCATAATCGCAAGATCACCTTCTCGGATTTTTCCTACACGGAGATGCTGCTGGAGATCGAGCCGGGCCCGGACGCGATCACGCTGGACAGCGATCCCTATGTGATCATCCGTCCCGAGGGCGATTGGGACCGGCCGGGCGTGCTCGACGCCTCGGCGGGGCGGGCGGTGACCTCACCGCTGCGGGACCTCGCGCTCGCCGACCGCTGAAACTGGTGCAGCTCGGCGCAACACAATGCTGGCTTCCATCCACGACGATCCGCCGATCCTGGTCTGCGCGGATCTGCAGATCGAATATCTGACCCCAGGGCGCCGCCACGTCATCCTCGACGGCGACGGCGCCATGGCGCGCTGCCTGGAACTCCTGACGCTGTGGCGCGGCAATCTGTGGCCGGTGATGCACCTGAAGCG
Organism: Bradyrhizobium sp. WBOS07; assembly: GCF_024585165.1. Lineage (NCBI taxonomy): Bacteria > Pseudomonadati > Pseudomonadota > Alphaproteobacteria > Hyphomicrobiales > Nitrobacteraceae > Bradyrhizobium > Bradyrhizobium sp. WBOS07. Next base: position 2,965,745 of record NZ_CP029008.1, on the reverse strand, counting down.
CATCGCGCAGGCCGCCTGGTTCAATCCGGCATCCAGGCTGACCGATTGGATCGCGGAGATGAAGCCGCGGCCGGGGGAACTGACGTTCGAGCACCCGCTGCCGTCTGCCTACAGCTCGTCGCGGTTTGTGGACTACATGTCCAATATCCGCAGTGTGCACTGCATTCTGGTCGGGTTTTCGCTGGACGAGACGATCCTGGCCACCGCCGCCGACGGGTTTCACCGCAGCCATCGCTACCAGGTCGTCGCCGACGCCGTGGCTTGCCGACAGCCGGGCACAGGCGATGCCGCCGCCTACAAGCATGCGGTAGTGAATGTGGTCGGGAATTTTGCTACAATCCAATCCAGCGCCGAACTGATCAGAACCAGCGGCGTCGTTGCGGTGTAGGCGGCCGCGACCGGCGGATGGGGTGAGGGATTGTCACGGGGAGACGAGCTCGAGGAGCTGGCCAGCGACCTGTCGCGTGCCGCCGAGAAGGCGCGCAGGCTTGGTCTGCCGACGACGGTCTATCTGCTGTCGATGGCGCTGGTGGAGGTGAGGGAAGCCGCAGCCGGCGCCGACGACGGGCATGACGACGGCGCGGCGTGAGAGCTGCCGCCCAGCCGTTCTGACATGCGGTCTGTGATGTGCCGTTCCGTGATGTGCCGTTCCGTGATGCGCGGCTTTGTCGTCTGCGGCTTTGTGCAACGCTGCTGAGCGCTTGCTGCCGGCGAATTGGCGTTGCAAGTTCTGCGCTGTCGCAATAGCCAAGGGACTTGATCATCGAGTGATGACGCCGGCTATGCCTGCGACGTGACGCTTTCAAGGATCCTCGCAAATGTCCATGCTGCCCAATTCGCAAGAGGCCCGGGATGTGGCCTATCAGCTCCATCCCTACACCAACGCGCGCACGCATCAGCAGGCCGGTCCCCTGGTGATCGAACGCGGTGATGGTCCTTACGTCTTCGATGCGTCGGGCAAGCGCTATTTCGAGGCGATGGCCGGGCTGTGGAGCGTCGGGCTCGGCTTCAACGAGAAGCGGCTGGTCGAAGCGGCGCACAAGCAGATGCAGGCGCTGCCGTTTTATCACACCTTCTCCGCCAAATCGCACGGGCCCTCGATCGACCTCGCCGAGAAGCTGGTCGCGCTCGCGCCGGTTGCGATGAGCAAGGTGTTCTTCACCAATTCCGGCTCGGAAGCCAACGACACCGTGTTGAAGCTGATCGCCTATCGCTCCAACGCGCTCGGCCAGCCGCAGCGCAAGAAGGTGATCAGCCGGATGCGCGCCTATCACGGCGTCACCATCGCCTCCGCCAGCCTCACCGGCCTGCCGAACAATCACCGCTCGTTCGACCTGCCGCTGCCGAACATTCTGCACACGGGCTCGCCGCATTTCTACAAGGACGGTGCCGCCGGCGAGAGCGAGGAGGCGTTTGCGACGCGCCGCGCGGAGGAGCTCGATGCGCTGATCCAGAAGGAAGGGCCCGATACGATCGCGGCGTTCTTCGGCGAGCCGGTGATGGGGGCGGGCGGCGTCGTCGTGCCGCCGGCGACTTATTGGGACAAGATCCAGGCGGTCCTGAAGAAGTACGACATCCTCCTGGTCGCCGACGAGGTGATCTGCGGCTTCGGCCGCACCGGCAAGATGTTCGGTTGCGAGACCTACGGCATCAAGCCGGATGCGATCGTGGTCTCCAAGCAGATCACGTCGAGCTATTTCCCGCTGTCGGCGATCATCATGAACGAGCGCATGTTCGAGCCGATCGCGGACGAGAGCAACAAGATCGGCGTGCTCGGCCACGGTTTTACCGCCGGCGGCCATCCGGTCGGTTCGGCGATCGCGCTGGAGAACCTCAAGATCATCGAGGAACGCGGCCTGGTCGCGCATGCGGCCGAGCTCGGCGCCTACATGCAGGGCCGCTTGCGCGAGCTCACCAGCCATCCCCTGGTCGGCGAGGTCCGCGGCGTCGGCATGATCGCGGCGATCGAGCTCGTGCTCGACAAGGGCCGCAAGACGGCGGCGGCAACGCCCGGCGCGGTCGGCGGCATCGCCAGCCGCATGCTGCAGGAGCGCGGCGTGATCTCGCGCAACATGCTGGACGCGATCGCCATCTGCCCGCCGCTGATCGTCAATAAATCCCATATCGACGATCTGGTCGCCGCGATCTCGGGCGTGCTGGACGACATGAAGACGGAAGTGGCCAAGCTGACGCCGGCGTAGAGCAGCATTGGAGATGGTGGACCCTCACCCTGAGGAGCGCGCACGTTGCGCGCGTCTCGAAGGGCGAGGCCACCAGCCGGGCCTTCATCCTTCGAGACGCGCGTTCCGCGCTCCTCAGGATGAGGATCTGATTCTGCCGCCGCTGTGACGATCGTGCTGGCCGACTACGCCCGCTGCACCCCGATCACGCGACCCTTTTCGATCGCCAGCGCCAGCTCGCCGCGCTTCAGCTTGAGCGCGGCATCGCCGAACAATTCGCGGCGCCAGCCGCGCAAGGCGGGCACGTCGGCCTCGTCGTCAGCCGCGATCTCCTCGAGGTCGTCGACCGTCGCGATCACCTTGCTGGCGACCGCGTGGCGCTCGGCGGTCATCCGCAGCAGCACCTTCAACAGCTCGACGATAGCGGCGCCGTTGGAATTGTTTCGCGGCTTTTCCAGCTTCGGCAGCGTCGAAAAATCCCGCTTGAGCCCGCGCTCGACCGCGGCGACGATATCCGCGCCCCATTTGGATTTCTCGAACCCTTTCGGCACCGAGCGCAGATGGGCGAGCTTCTCCAGCGTGGTCGGCGCGTGGGTGGCGATGTCGGTGATCGCCTCGTCACGCAGCACGCGGCCGCGCGGCACGTCGCGGCTCTGCGCCTCCTGCTCCCGCCAGGCCGCGACCTCCATCAGCACCGCGAGATCCTTCGGCTTGCGCACGCGCGTCTTCAGCCGCTCCCAGGCCCGCTCGGGATGGAAGTCGTAGGTTCGGGGGGAGGTGAGCACCTCCATCTCGATGGAGACCCACTCGCTGCGGCGGCGCTTTTTGAGGTCGGCGTCGAGCGCGGCGAACACGTCACGCAAGTGGGTGACGTCGGATACCGCGTAATGCATCTGCTCCTTGGTCAGCGGCCGGCGTGACCAGTCGGTGAAGCGGTGGGTCTTGTCCGGACGGTGGCCGGTAACCTTTTCGACCAGGGCGTCGTAGGCGATGCTATCGCCGTAACCGAGCACCATCGCGGCGACCTGGGTATCGAACACCGGGTGCGGGATGATGCCGGCCTGATGCCAGATGATCTCGATGTCCTGACGGGCGGCGTGGAAGACCTTCAGCACGCTCTCGTTGGCCATCAGCTCGAAGAACGGCTTGAGGTCGATGCCGGCAGCCAGGGTGTCGATGACGATGGCTTCCTCGGCGCTGGCCATCTGCACCACGCACAGCAGCGGGTAGTAGGTGGTCTCGCGCAGGAACTCGGTATCGACGGTTATGACGGGGTGCTTGGCCAGCCGGCTGCAGGCAGCCGCGAGGTCAGCGGTGGTGGTAATCAAATCCATGAACGGCCCATGACACTTGATATCAGCCGTTCTGCCGAAAGTGCTGTGATGTCAAGGGGCTCGATGCGAATTCGAGCCTTGCATCGGGGCCGGAATCGCTTTTTCCGACGAAATTTCTATTCGTAACGGACCCGGTGCGAGGATTTTCGGGCGCAGGGCAACGCCACCACGATCACGCACATGACGACCAGCGCCAGCCCCAGGAACTCGAAAACCAACAGATCCACGGCGAAATCTCCAGAAACATTGATAGATTTGTCGGGGGTTTGTTGAGGGTCTGTTAATTCCAATGGTTACCGGCGGTAGGCGCATCCGGATGGTGGACGGGGGGTTAATGAGGGACTTGCCCAAACGAATTCGGCGCCCCGCATGACGGAGCGCCGACGGTCGTTAGCCGATGTCGGCCGCTTTACGGCAGCTTCAGCGACGTCTCCGCGTTGTACGGCTTCAGCGTCTCGTCGGCGGCCTTCTGGGCGGCGGCGAGGGCTTCCTTCGGCTGCTTCTTGCCGTTGAGGACCAGCATCACCTCGTCCTCGAGGTTCTTGCGGACCGGCACGGTCTTGTAGGTCGCAAACCAGGGCTTGGCGACGTCAAGCTGCTCGACGGCGGTCTTGGCGTCGGGGTTCTTGTTCAGGAAGTCGACCATGTCGGGCGTCTTGTACGCCGCCATGTTCGGCGCGAAATAGCCGGTGGCGCGGCTCCACCAGCCGCTCTTCTCGGGCGAGGTCATCCACTTGATCAGCGTCCAGGCGGCCTTCTGCTTGTCGGCTTCGAGACCGGCCGGAACGATCAGCGAGGCGCCGCCAATCGGCACGGCGTTGCGGACGTTACGTGGGATGAAGGCGACCTTGTAATTGAACTTGGCGTTGTCGCGCACGTAAGTGAGCGAGCCCGTCGACAGCATCATCATCGCGGCATTGCCCGAGATGAAGGAGGTGCTGACGGCCGGTCCAGGCGTGGCGCCGGGCGGGTGAACCTTGTGCTTGGCGACGAGGTCGTTCCACCAGGAGAGCGCCCCGAGCATCGAGGGCGTGTCGTAATAGACCTCGCCGCCGAATTCCTCGTTGTAGTAGCGGCCGCCATTGCTCATGGTGAGCGTTTCCATCATCCAGCCGCAATAATCATAGGCGCAGGGGATCGCGATGCCCCATTGGGTCACCTTGTCGCCGTCACGCCTGGTCAGCTTCTTGGCCCAGTCGGTGAGCTCGGCCCAGGTCTGCGGCGGCTTGTTTGGGTCGAGGCCGGCTTCCTTGGCCTTGTCGGCATTGATGTAGAGCAGCGGCGTCGAATTGTGGAACGGCACGCCGTAGACCGAGCGGTTGATCACCGCATTGCCGTGCAACGCGGGGAAGAACTGGCCGAGGAACTGCTCCTTGGTGGTGCCGTCGGCCTTGATCAGCGCATCGAGATTGGTGAGCTCGTTCTCGATCTGCATGTCGAGCAGGAAGTTCGCCGACATGATCACGGCGGACGGCGGCTTGCCGGCCTTGATGGCGGCGCGCGTCTTGATCAGCGTGTCGTCGTAGGAGCCGGTGTAGACCGCGGTCGCCTTGATGTCGCGATGGGTCTCGTTGAACTCCTTGATCAGGGTGCCCATGTCGCGGGCGAGCTTGCCGTCGACGGGGACCGGGAAGAACAGATCGATCTCGGTCGGGCCTTCGGCCATCGCCGGAAAGGCGAGGGCGCCGGCCATGGTGCCTATCATGGCGAGGCCGAGTGCAAGCCTGCGGGAAAACAGCATCGAAGAATCTCCTATTTGATGCCTGAGGTGACGAAAGAGCTGATGAAGCGCTTCTGGAAGACCAGGAAGGTGACGAGCAGCGGGGCGATCACCATCAGCGTGCCGGCGGCGATGGTGCCCCAGGCCTGCGTGCCTTCGGCGGTCTTGGTGAAGACGGAGAGGCCGACCGTGAGCGGCCGCTTGTCCGGCGAATTGATCACCATCAGCGGCCACAGGAAGTCGTTCCAATGGCTGGTCACCGAGATGATGGCGAAGGCCGAGAAGCTCGGCATCGACAGCGGCACGTAGATGTGGCGGATGCGCTGAATGAGGCTGGCGCCATCGATCAGGGCGGCGTCCTCCAGCTCGGTCGGAATCGCCTCGAAGGCCTGGCGCATCAGGAAGGTGCCGAAGGCGGAGGCGAAGAACGGCATCATCACGCCGGTGAGCGTGTCGTAGAGCCCGAGCTGCGCCACCAGCGACAAGTTCGGCACGATCAGAAGCACCGGCACCAGCATCAGCTGCATCAGGAACAGATAAAAAATCAGTGTCTTGCCGGCGAATTTCAGGCGCGCGAAGGCAAAGCCCGCCAGCGTGATGGTGACGAACTGCACCAGCAGGATGCCGGCGCAGATGATTGTCGTGTTGAGCGTGTAGCGCGGGAAATCGCCGATCTCCCAGGCATCCCTGACATTGTCGAGCGTCGGCTTCAGGCTCGGCATCAGCTCGGCCATGGTGTTGATGCCGTCGGAGGGCGGGCGCAGCGTCGCCACGACCATCCACAGGAAGGGGATGAGCCAGACGATCGCGAGCAGCACGGTCAGCAGAAAGCCGAGCTTCGGCGTGATCTCATTGCGGGTGGCGAGCGGGGCATCCCTGGTGAGCCAGTCGATCAGCTTCATGGCTCGCCCTCGCGGCTGGCCATGGTGCGGAACGAGAGCGCGGTCAGGCCCATCAGGGCGGCGAGCGTCAATAGCGTCGCGGCCGAGGCCTTGCCGATGTCGTAGTGCTCGACCGCCTGCTGGTAGATGTAGAACAGCACCAGATTGGTGGAGTTCGAGGGCCCGCCCTGGGTCATGACGAAGACGTGGTCGACCTGCGTCACCGCGTTGAGGATCGCGATGACGGTGACGAACAGGAAGGTGGGCTTGAGCTCCGGCAGGATGATGTGACGCAGGCGCTGATAGGGACCCGCGCCGTCAAGATGGGCGGCCTCCATCACGTCCTCGGGCACCGCCTGGAGGCCGGCGAGGAAGAACAGCATGTAATAGCCGGCATTCTTCCAGATCGTGATGACCATGATCGCGTAGAGCGCGACGTCGGGATCGCCGAGCCAGTTCGGCAGCACCGGAAGCAGCCGGCCGATGTAATAGTCGAGCAGGCCGACATTGGGCAGGAAGATGAACATGAACAGCGCGGAGGCCGCGACCATCGGGATCAGCACCGGCAGGAACAGCGCGGCGCGCAGCGCGCTGCTGACGGCGTGGGTGCGCGACAGCGCCAGCGCGAACAGCAGCGCCAGCGCGATGCTCGGGACCGCCGTGCCGACGGCGTAGATGAGATTGTTGACGACGGCGCCGGTGAAGGCGGGGTCGGCCAGCACCGCGCTGATATTGTCGAGACCGACGAAACGAACCGGCGCCTTCGGCGTCGTGCGCTGATACAGCGCATCGACGAGCACGCGGCCCAAAGCGCCATAGGTGAACAGTGCGAGGAAGACCAGCGAGGGCAGCAGCAGAAGATAGGCGGGCAGCGAGGCTTGAAAGCGGGTGATGAGGCGCCGCAGGATGTCGAGGCGCGGCGCCGCCGAGGTCGCGACCGGGAGAGCCGCGGGTTCAGCGAGGCTCATCTCACCGTGCCGCGAAGTTGAGCGCATAGTCGCGGCCGTCCATTCCCGCGGGCGGCTCGAACGGGAAGCGCAGGCTTTCGTCGAGGAAGTCGTGGCTGTGCACGACGATGTTGTCGTCGTCGATCAGCACCACGCCATAGCCCGGCGGCTCGTGGCTGGCGAGGTGCGGCGCGCTCTGGTCGAGCTCGAACCAGACCTGGTGGTTGGTGCCGCGCAGTGTCGAGAACGGGATCTTGCCAAAACTGCCGAAGATCGGCCGATGCACGTGGCCGAAGAACAGGTGGCGGATGCGCGCGCGGTAGGGCGCGATCACCTCGGCGAATTCCGTGCTCTGCTTCAGCCCGATCTCGTCCATGGCGTGGACGCCGACCGGGAAGGGCGGATGGTGCATGAAGACGACGAATTGTTGGTCGGCGGGCGCGGCCGCCAGCGTGCTCGCCAGCCAGCCCAGGCGCCTCTCGCACATCTCGCCGGCGTGGCTGGTCTCGTCCAGCGTGTCGAGGAAGACGAACAGGCCGTGCTCGGTGGTCTTCGTGCCCTGCACGAAGCCGTTGGCATCGCGCGGCGCGGCCTTCAGGGCGTCGAGGCAGGTGACGCGCTTGTCGTGATTGCCGACCATGGCGATGTACGGGATCTTCAGCGCAACCATCGCCTCGGCGAAATTGGCGTAGGAGTCAGCCTCGCCCCAATGGGTGAGATCGCCGGTCACGACCGCGAACGCAGCATCGGACTGATGCGCGTTGATGTCGGCAATCGCCGCATCCAGCCGCGCGCGCGGATCGAGGCCGTAGAGCGTCGAGCCGGGATTGGCGAGATGCGTGTCGGTGAGGTGGATGAATTTGAAGGGCATGGCGCGCTGTCGGGACCGTTGGAGGATGGACGTCTCCGGCAAGACGACCCTGACAGGCGGTTAGAGCGCGTGTGTTTCAGTTTGATGACAGCGGTTCCAGCGTCCACAAGCAGCAAGGTCGTAGGGTGGATTAGCGAAGCGTAATCCACCGCTGTGTGTCCACTCAGAGTTGTGCTACCGATGATCTATGTCCGACTATCGCCGCGCATTCGTCGCCGGAGGATGTTGGTTCTTCACGGTGAACCTGCTCGATCGGCGCAAGGCTCTTTTGACCGACCGGATCGAGCTGCTGCGAGATGCGGTCGCCGCAACGCGACAGAGTCATCCCTTTACGATTGATGCTTTCGTTGTTCTGCCGGATCATCTCCACGCATTCTGGAAGCTGCCATCGGGTGATGCCGATTTTTCGGTGCGCTGGCGGTTGATCAAGACCCGTTTTGCCAAAGCACTTCCGGCGACGGAGCAGCTGAGCGCAGTCCGTTTCGCACGTACTGAACGCGGCATCTGGCAGCGACGCTTCTGGGAGCACTTGATCCGGGACGAGGCCGACTACGCCCGCCACGTCGAGTATTGCTATTACAATCCCGTGAAGCACGGGCACGTTTCGAAGGTGAGCGACTGGCCGTATTCGTCGTTTCACCGCGACGTCCGCGCCGGATTGTTTCCGGAGGATTGGGGCGGAGACGCGAAGGTCGTCGGCGAGTTCGGAGAGCGGGGATGATGATTGCGGCAGCAATAGCCTGTAGGGTGGATTAGCGAAGCGTAATCCACCTCTTTACTGCCCGCGCAGGGAGAGCAGTGGTGGATTACGCCTGCGGCTAATCCACCCTACGCACTGAGTTTGCGGCTACGTCCCGCAGAACGTCTGCAGCACCCGCTGGTCCGGCAGCGGCGGATCGGCATATGCCGCATAGTCCGGCTGGTCCTCGAACGGCCGCGCCAGCACCTTCACCAATTCCTCGAACGGCGCGTAATCGTCGTCGTTCACGGCGGCCTGGATCACGGCTTCGACGCGGTGATTGCGCGGGATGAAGATGGGATTGACGGCGTGCATCGCCGCTTTCCGCTCCGCGGCGCTCTGCGGCTCCAGCGCGATGCGGGCGCGCCAGCGTCCGGCCCATTCGTCGAAAGCGGCGGGCTCCATGAACTGGGCGCGCACGTCGGTGCCATCGTCGGCCGCGGCATCGCCGAGCTTGCGGAAGGTGAGGGTGAAGTCGGCCTGGTTCTTGGCCATGGCATCGAGCAGGTCCTGGATCAGCGCCTCGTCGCCGTCGCGCTCCGTGAACAGGCCGACCTTCCGGCGAAGACCCGCTTGATACGCCGCGCTGAACAGGTCGGAGAACGCGCCGAGAATGTCCTGCGCCTCGGCGACCGCTTTCTCCTGCTCGTCCGCGAACAGCGGCAGCAGGCATTCGGCGAGGCGCGTCAGATTCCACAAGGCGATGCGCGGCTGGTTGGCATAGGCGTAGCGGCCCATCTCGTCGATCGAGGAGAACACCTGGGCGGGGTTGTAGGCGTCCATGAAGGCGCAGGGACCGTAATCGATGGTCTCGCCGGAGATGGAGCTGTTGTCGGTGTTCATCACGCCGTGGATGAAGCCGACCAGCAGCCAGCGCGCGATGAGCTCGGCCTGGCGCGCGACCACGGCCGCGAGCAGCGCGTGATAGGGCCGCTCCACCTCGCGCAGCTCAGGGTAATGTCGCGCAATGACGTGATCGGCGAGGGCGCGGATCGCCTCGGTGTTGCCGCGCGCGGCGGAGAACTGGAAGGTGCCGACGCGGATGTGGCTGGAGGCGATGCGTGTCAGCACCGCGCCGGGCAGCGCGGTCTCGCGGATGACGTGCTCGCCGGTGACGACGGCGGCGAGCGAGCGCGTGGTGGGAATGCCCAAAGCGAACATCGCTTCGCTGACGATGTATTCGCGCAGCACCGGCCCGAGCGCGGCGCGGCCATCACCGCGGCGGGAGAAGGGGGTGGGGCCGCTTCCCTTGAGCTGGATATCGCGACGGATGCCGTCCCGGTCGATGACCTCGCCGAGCAGGATGGCGCGGCCGTCGCCGAGCTGGGGCACGAAATGCCCGAATTGGTGCCCGGCATAGGCCATGGCGATGGGATCCGCTCCGGCGGGAACCGTCTTGCCGGCCAGGATCGCCGCGCCCTCGGGGGTCTCCAGCAGGTCAGGATCGAGCCCGAGTTGGAGCGCCAGCGGCCGGTTCAGCTTGATCAGCCGGGGAGCAGCGACCGGGGTCGGCGCGACGCGGGCGAAGAAGCTGTCCGGCAGCGCCGAATAGGAGTTCTGGAAGGGGAAATGCACCGTCATGGGCTCAAGATAGGGCTGGAACGCCTGATGGCAAAGGCTTGCCCTCTGATAAGCCAAAAATGGGCCCTCCGGGTCCAAAACAGGGCGTTCCCTTGGTTGCCGCCCCGGGCCTCGTCGGGTAAACCCTGCCGCAATCTCGGACCGGCCGTTTCCGGTGGTCCGATTCGATTCCTCAGACATCGATTTTGGGACGACCATGCATCGCTACCGGTCACATACATGCGGCGCGCTCCGCGAGAGCAACATCGGCGAGACGGTCCGGCTTTCGGGCTGGGTCCATCGCGTCCGCGACCATGGCGGCGTGCTGTTCATCGACCTGCGCGACCATTACGGCCTGACCCAGTGCGTGGTCGATCCGGACTCGCCGGCCTTCTCGCTGGCCGAGAAGCTGCGCTCGGAATTCGTGGTGCGGATGGACGGCAAGGCCCGCCGCCGCCCCGACGGCACCGACAATGACGACCTGCCGACCGGCAAGGTCGAGGTCTATATCAGCGAGATCGAGGTGCTCGGTCCGGCCGGCGACCTGCCGCTGCCGGTGTTTGGCGACCAGGAATACCCTGAGGATATCCGCCTCAAGTATCGCTTCCTCGATCTGCGCCGCGAAAAACTGCACCAGAACATCATGACGCGCGTCGCGATCATCAAGTCGATGCGCCGGCGCATGGAGGAGCAGGGCTTCTTCGAGTTCAACACGCCGATCCTGACCGCGTCCTCGCCGGAAGGCGCGCGCGACTTCCTCGTCCCGTCGCGCATCCATCCCGGCAAGTTCTACGCGCTGCCGCAGGCGCCGCAGCAATACAAGCAGCTCTTGATGATGAGCGGCTTCGACCGCTATTTCCAGATCGCGCCGTGCTTCCGCGACGAGGACCCGCGCGCCGACCGTCTGCCCGGCGAGTTCTACCAGCTCGACGTCGAGATGAGCTTCGTCACGCAGGACGACGTGTTCGCGGCGATGGAGCCGGTCATCACCGGCGTGTTCGAGGAGTTCGCAAAGGGCAAGCCGGTGACCAAGGGCTGGCGCCGGATTCCGTTCGCCGAAGCCTTGCGCAAATACGGCAGCGACAAGCCGGATTTGCGCAACCCCATCGAGATGCAGGACGTCTCCGAGCATTTCCGCGGAAGCGGCTTCAAGGTGTTCGCGCGCATGCTCGAGGATCCCAAGAACCAGGTCTGGGCGATCCCGGCGCCGGGCGGCGGCTCCCGCGCGTTCTGCGACCGCATGAACTCGTGGGCGCAGGGCGAGGGTCAGCCCGGCCTCGGCTACATCATGTGGCGCGAGGGCGGCGAGGGCGCGGGTCCCCTTGCGAACAACATCGGCCCCGAGCGCACGGCCGCGATCCGCGCGCAGATCGGCACCAAGGAGGGCGATGCCGCCTTCTTCGTCGCCGGCGATCCCGACAAGTTCTGGAAGTTCTCCGGCCTTGCCCGCAACAAGGTCGGCGAGGAATTGAACCTCACCGACAAGGAGCGGTTCGAGCTCGCCTGGATCGTCGACTTCCCGATGTACGAGTACAACGAGGACGACAAGAAGGTCGACTTCTCGCACAACCCGTTCTCGATGCCGCAGGGCGGCCTCGAGGCGCTGAAGGGCCAGGATCCCCTGACCATCAAGGCGTTCCAGTACGACATCACCTGCAACGGCTACGAGATCGCCTCCGGCGGCATCCGCAACCACGTGCCGGAAGCGATGGTGAAGGCGTTCGAGATCGCCGGCTACGGCGAGCAGGAAGTGGTCGACCGCTTCGGCGGCATGTACCGCGCCTTCCAGTACGGCGCGCCGCCGCATGGCGGCATGGCCGCGGGCGTCGACCGCATCGTGATGCTGCTCTGTGGCACCACGAATCTGCGCGAGATCTCGCTGTTCCCGATGAACCAGCAGGCCATGGACCTCCTGATGGGCGCCCCGTCGGAAGCGACGACTAAGCAGCTCCGTGAGCTGCATGTGCGGGTGAACCTGCCGCAGAAGTAAAATGGTACGTGCCCCGGACGCAGCGCAGCACGTAGTGATGCGCTGCAGTGCCGGGGCCCAGTCTTGGCGAAGTCGCGTGTTGCCTTGTGGGTCCCGGCTCTGCGCAGCGTCACTACGTGCCGCAGCGCGTCCGGGACACGAGACTGTTCGTCCTACAACCCCGTCGATGCCTCGATCCTGAACTGCGCTAGCGCGCTGTCCGGGGCGGTCTGGATCAGCTGCATCAATTGCATCAGCGGCACCTTGGCGCGGGGCGCGAGCTTGAGGCTCAGCGTCTGTCCTGACGTCTCGACGAAGCCGGCGAGCGCATCCACCACGCCCCGGGCGTCGACGCTGGATCCCGCGATCTTCTCGCCCTGCGCGCGGATCATCTCGACGATGGCGCTGCGCGCGGTGTCGCGGCTGACATTCTGCATGCGCGCGAACTGCGCCACGACCAGATCGACCACGCCGCTGTCGCGCAGCGAGAGCTCGAACGCACCGGTCTCGACCTGCGCCGCCTGGCCCATCGCCTGCACCGGGTCGGTGGTGAACAGGCCGCGCGGCACGTTGGCGAGCGCGAGGCGGGCCTGTGCCTTGGCGAGATTGCCGAGATCGATGGTGGCGGGCGCAAGCGCAAATGCGCCCGACGATTCGGTCCAGGCCGCGCCGAGATCGAGGTCGATCGCGAGCTTGTCCACGCCCGCCATGATCAGCGGCTGCAGCGCCGGATTGGCCGGATCTGTCGGCGTGACCATCTTGACGACCAGATTGGCCCGGCTCGGGATCGACCCGACCAGCTGGCCCCAATTCAGGCTGATCGTGTCGATGGTGAAGAGCTGCCCCGTATTCTTGTAAGGCGACACCACCCCCTTGACCTCGGCACCTTCGAGCACGCGGAACAGGCCGAGCATTTGATCCGGCGAGGGCGCCTGCCCGGACGTTTGGAGGCTCGCCGCCCAGCGCATCAGATTCGCCGCGCTGAAGGACTTCAGCGCGAAGCGCTCGATCTTGAGCTGCCCCTGCGGCAGCGGCATGTCGAGGCCTTCCAGCGCGACCTTGTCCGGATCGTATTTGACGGCGCTGAGCCGCCACGTTCCTTGCGGCATCTCGACCGTCTGCTTGCCGATTTCGACCTTGCCGATCTGAAAGCCTTCGAAGAAGTCAGCCACTCTCGCGATCATGTCGCGCGATTGCGCCGGCGTCGGGATCGCGCCGTCAGCCGGCACCAGCGCGATGATTTCGGCCGGCCGGAATTTCGAGGGCCGGATGGCAATGTCGTCGAAAGTGAAGCCGTCCACCTGCATGCGCATGCCGGGCGCCGCCGTCACGACATAGGAGTTGACCGAGATGCGCCGATAGATCCTGTGAAAATTGTCGTCGTTCGATCCTTGCTGATCGAGCGCGGCTCTCACAGCGGTTGCGTCGAAATCGTAGATCGCCAGACCGGACAATTCGCCGGTCATCTTCGCGGACTTGCCCGGCTGGGCCAGGTCGATCGCATAGGTGACGCGGTCCATCTTCGCCGTTTCGATCTTGCCCCGGTTGACGTTCTGGACCGATAGACCTGAATAGACATAATCACCGCTGCCGGCATTCCTGCCCGCATCGACGTTGACCGCGAGGGTCGGCACCGCGATCTCCGACGCCGAGATGGTCGCGTATTGCGCGAGGATGAAGCGGTACATGTCGATGATCGAGCCGGACAGCGGCGTGCCGTCTGCGCGGGTCGAGCCGGAAAAATCTCGCGCGCTGATCTGGGGGATCTTGTAGTTCGCCTTCACGGTCATCCGCTCGGTGGATGTGAAGCCGACCTCGACCCCTGACGCCTCGATGCTGTCGGCCGAGAAACGGGCCTCGTCCGGCTGGCGCACACCGACGGCCGTGATCTTGGCGATCTTGAAGGTGGCGACCTGCGGCTGCGCAGGCTCGACATTGATGTCCTCGATCGTCAGCGTTCGGGTCGCCAGCGCGAACGTGATCTTGCCGTGGCTGGCTTTGCTGCCGCCAGCGCGAAGCCGCTCGAAGGCCGCCTCGACCTCGCTGGTCGCCCGGTGCTGGACGTAGAGATTGAAGCCGAACCACCCGCCCGCGCCGAGCGCGGCTGCCACGATCAGGCCGATCAGGACTCGCTTCATACCGTGGCTCCAGTTGCTCTTTTGCGCCGCGCAACCTGCCATATTCGGGAAACAGCGCGCGGTCCAGGGAAAGCTTTGGTTTTCAAATATTTGAGCGCGCGCCTTGTTGATGGTCGGGCAATCGGATGTTGCCACCGGGGCACCCGGCGTGCTTCATCCCGTGTCCATGACCCGGAGATCCGGTCCGCTTGGATGGCGGCCCCGGATCATACATTTTGAGGCCGGTAACGCGAGGCGAGACAACGCATGTCGTCCTATTCTGATGATCTCCACCAGGCGGCGCTCGCCTACCATCGTCTGCCGCGCCCCGGCAAGCTCGAGATCCAGGCGACCAAGCCGCTTGCCAACCAGCGCGACCTCGCGCTGGCCTATTCGCCGGGCGTCGCCGCGGCCTGCACCGAGATCGCCAAGAATCCGGCCGAGGCCGCCAGCCTGACCACCCGCGCCAATCTGGTTGCCGTGGTCTCGAACGGTACCGCCGTGCTCGGCCTCGGCAATATCGGGCCGCTGGCCTCCAAGCCCGTCATGGAAGGCAAGGCGGTCCTGTTCAAGAAGTTCGCCGGCATCGACGTGTTCGATATCGAGATTGCCGCCGACACCATCGACCGCGTGGTCGAGACCGTGGCGGCGCTCGAGCCGACCTTCGGCGGCATCAATCTGGAGGACATCCGGGGACCCGAGTGCTTCGAGATCGAGACGCGCTTGAAGGAGCGCATGAAGATCCCGGTCTTCCATGACGACCAGCACGGCACCGCCATCATCGTCGCCGCTGCCATCACCAACGGCCTCAGGCTGAACGGCAAGAAGCTGTCCGACGTCAAGATCGTCGCGTCCGGGGCGGGGGCCGCGGCGCTCGCGACGCTCAATCTCCTGGTGTCGATGGGCGCGCAGCGCAAGAATATCTGGGTCTGCGACATCGACGGGCTCGTGCACGAGGGCCGCAATACGTCGATGGACCGCTGGAAGGCAGTCTATGCGCAGAAGACCGACAAGCGCACGCTCGGCGACGTCATCGGCGGCGCTGACATCTTCATCGGTCTCTCGGCACCGGGCGTGCTCAAGCCGGAAATGGCCAAGGCGATGGCGGACAAGCCGTTGATCATGGCGCTCGCCAATCCCACCCCGGAGATCATGCCGGAGGAGGCGCGGAAGGCGCGGCCCGACGCCATGATCTGCACCGGGCGCTCGGATTATCCGAACCAGGTCAACAACGTTCTCTGCTTTCCCTTCATCTTCCGCGGCGCGCTCGACGTCGGCGCCACCGCGATCAACGAGGAGATGAAGCACGCCGCGGTCGAGGCCATCGCACAGCTCGCACGCGAGGCGCCCTCGGATGCGGTGGCGTTGGGGGTCGAGACCAACGAAATGGGCGGTTTCGGTCCGGGCTCGCTGATCCCGAGCCCGTTCGATCCGCGGCTGATCCTGCGGGTGGCGCCGGCGGTTGCGAAGGCGGCGATGGAATCGGGTGTCGCGACGCGTCCCATCACCAATTTCGACGAATATGCCGCGCAGCTCATGCGCTTCGCGTTCCGCTCCGGCCTCGTCATGAAGCCGATGTTCGCCAAGGCCAAGACCCAGCCGGTGCGCGTGATCTACGCCGAAGGCGAGGACGAGCGCGTGCTGCGCGCCACGCAGGTGGTGCTGGAGGAGAACCTGGCGCGGCCGATCCTGGTCGGCCGTCCCTCGGTGGTGGAGGCGCGCATCAAGCGCTTCGGCCTCTCGATCCGCGCCGGCAAGGATTTCGACCTCGTCAATCCCGAGGACGATCCGCGCTACCGCTCCTACGTGCAGTCCTATGTCGAGGTCGCCGGCCGCCGCGGCGTGACGCCGGATGCGGCCCGCACCGTGGTGCGCACCAACAACACGGTGATCGCCGCGCTCGCCGTCACGCGCGGCGAGGCGGACGCCATGCTGTGCGGTGTCGAGGGCCGCTATATGAGCCATTTGCGCCATGTTCGCGAGATCGTCGGCTTCTGTCCCGGCATCAGCGACTACGCGGCGCTGGCGCTGCTGATCACGACTAAGGGCGCCTTCTTCATCGCCGACACGCAAGTCCGGCCCAATCCGAGCGCGGAGGAGCTGGCCGAGATCGCATCGCTCGCCGCGGTCCACGTCCAACGCTTCAACATCAAGCCGAAGATCGCCTTCGTCTCGCATTCGGATTTCGGCAGCTACGATACCGATTCCTCGCGCAAGATGCGGTTGGCGACCCAGCTGTTGAAGGACAAGCATCCCGAGATCGAGGCCGACGGCGAGATGCAGGGCGACACCGCGCTATCCGTTGCCGCGCGAAAAATGGTGCTGCCGCATTCCAAGCTGGAGGGCGAGGCCAACATCCTGATCATGCCGACGCTGGACACCGCCAACGTCGCCTATCAGATGATCAAGTCGCTGGCAGACGCGCTGCCCGTCGGCCCGATCCTGGTCGGCCCGGCGCGCCCCGCACACATCCTCACGCCGTCGGTGACCGCGCGCGGCATCCTCAACATGACAGCCGTGGCCGTGGTGGAAGCGCAGGAGCGCGCCGCAAGGCAGCAGCCGACGTTGTTTACGTAACTGCGGAGCGCGCTGCTCTTCCCCTCTCCCCTTGCGGGAGAGGGTGGCTCGCCGCGGAGCGGCGAGACGGGTGAGGGGTGTCTGTCCGCGAGTCCTTCTCTGAATTGCGCTTGCGGACAGATGCCCCTCATCCGGCGCTTCGCGCCACCTTCTCCCACAAGGGGAGAAGGTGCACCGCGCGTGTGACATGTTTTGAATTCCTTTCAGTTCTCCATTTCCCCGTTTGTAAACCGGCGCACGACTCTTCATAATCCTGCCGAGCATTCCCGCGCTTTGAGCTTGCCAAGAGGCCGATCATGCCAGCGTTCGTGACTTTCGGGCGAATTCTGTTCGCCGTTCTGTTCATCTACACGGGCGCGACCAAGCTCTTTGCCATCCAGGCGACGGCTGACTTCATCGCCACCAAGGTCGTGGTGCCCGACGTCGTCGCGCCCTATGCCAGCCAGATCGAGACCGCCACCGCCATGACCACGCCGCAGCTGCTGGCGATCGCGATCGGCGGGCTCGAGATCGTCGCAGGCCTGATGATCGCGCTGAATTTCGGCGCCAGGTTCTTCGCGCTGCTGATGATCGTCTACGTCGCGGTTTCGACCGTGCTGTTCTATGACTTCTGGAACCAGGCGGCGCCCGACAATGCGAAAGTGGTGGTCGACGCGCTGAAGAACCTCTCGATTATCGGCGCATTGTTCATGCTGATGGGCTACGGCCGCACAACGCGTCCGGCCGAGGCGGCCTACGGCGACGTGTAGCGATCAATCTGCACGTGGAGGCGCGATCTCGCGCATCCACTGCGAAATCGTCGCGTTGCAGGTTCCGTCCGTGCTCCGCTGCACACCGAGCAAGGCGGCCTCGCGCGCGGCGCGTGGCGTGATGCCATAGGCCGCCTTGAAAGAGCGTGTGAAATGCGCGTCGGTGCCGAGCTGCCAGCGCCGCGCGACTTCGCTGATCCGTAGGGTTCTCGCATCTGAACTGGCGAGGTCGAAGAAGGCGCGGTGCAGCCGCCGGCTGCGGATGTAGTCGGCGATGCCGCCGACCGGCGCGAACAGCCGGTACAGCGAAGCCCGCGACAGTCCGAAGTGCGCCGCGATCGACCCGGCCGACAGCTCGTCGCTGGCAAGGCCGGCTTCGATATATTGGCGAATCCGCATCACGGACGGACCCGCCGTGACGGCATGGTCGGTGTCGGGATCGCCGCGCTCGAGCTCGTTGCGCAGGCACGCCGCCAGCAGCGAGACTGTGCCCTCGACCACCGATTGGCATTCGTCGAGGCTCATGCGCGGGGCAAATTCGAACAGCGCGGTGAGATGCCCCGCAAGCAGCCTCGCGACGACGCTGCTGCCCGGCAGGACGAGACCATGCAAATCGTCGACCCGCAGCAGATGCGTGCCGAACATCGGGCGTGGAACCACCAGCGTGACATTCTCGAAGGCCGTCGCCTTGGTCTCCAGCGTCTGCGCCAGGTCGAACAGGCAGATGTCGCCGGCGCACACACGGATCGGACGTTCGCCTGCGATGCCGTCAAAGCCGCCCTTGAGATAGAGCTGGAGGATGATGTGGTCGACGCCGCTGCGCGCGATCGTCTCGGCGGTGCGACGAAAGCGCTGGCCGCTGGCCCGGCTCAATCCGATCAGCACCGGTCCCATCGCGTAGGAGCTGATGTCGGCGCGGAACGGACCCGGTTCGTCGGCGGCGAGCTCGTCGACGTCGAATAGCGTTGCGACGGCCTCCCGCCACGCCACGACGTTGGCACTGGCCTCCATCTGATCGGCGCGGAAGCCGAATGCCGGGAGCAAGGCTGAAATCGGCGCTGCATCAGCGGCCAGTCCGGAGGCGTCAGTCGACCCCGTCGTCGTAATAGCGTCGTCGCTCATGGTGGTGATGGTCGCGTTTTGATCGTCAGTGAAGGAGGGGGGAGCCGCAGCGCCGGGACAATCATGCCCGGCTGGAGGTTGATATCCGGCGAAGGGAAAGGGTTCGTTTGCGTGGAAGCCCTGCCGCCTGCGCGGCGGCAGCCGCGAGCCGAAGCCGTCCAGTCTTGCGCTTTTGTCTCAGTCTATTGATGCGGTGTTTCGGAATGGTCGGCCCGTATTGACGCAGCGCCACAGAGGTTGGCTATAGCGCCATCACCGCCGTCGGGGCCGATTATGGGTTCTCGGCAGATTTGCTAGCCGGCTTTGCGCTGGCCGGCGGCGGGACCAATTTCGGCATGATATGGACGAGATACGTAAAGGTGTCATGATGCCGGTGCTGTGCATGGGGTTGTTTTCCCGATTTTGATGCGGGCTAGCCCGGCCGCCACGGCGTCACGGTCACCTCGTGCGCCGCGTCGAGCAAATACGGCGCGCCCGGCTTCAGTCCGTGCGAAGCCAGCACCTCGTGCGGCGTCCGCTGGGGTACGCCGACGAAGCAGCCTTCGCCGCCGGGCAGGCGCACATGCGGGGCTTCGGACAGCCAGAACGTGTCGTAGCGGTCCATGAACAGGTCGAACACGACGGGGCCGCCGATCACGGCGACAATGCCGGCGGCGATGTCGGCAAAGGCGCAGGCCTCCTCGAAGCTCGCATGTTCCGGATTCCACAGCGTCGCGTTCGGCAGTTCCGGATCGACGGTGAGCGCCCTGATCTTGCGGGTCAGGATCAGCCGCTTGCGATGCGGCGAGTTCGGCTGCTGCTCATGCGAGTTGCGGCCATGCACGATCAGCGCGGCGCGATCGAGCGCCTGCTCGAAAAACAGCTTGTCGCCCTCGAACTTCAGGCTGTCGGGCATGACGCGACCGGCGTCGGCAAGCATGCCGTCCGCCGAGACGATGACGTAGCCTTCGATCCGGAAAGACAATGGCCCTTCTATTCGGAAACGGTCGTCACCACGGAATTGACCGGGCGCTGGCTCACCGTTGGCAGCTTGAGGTCCTTGATCAGCTCCTGGTCGTATTCCGGCAGCGTCGAGGCCGGGAACTTGGCGCGCATCGCCACCACCTTGTAGCCGCCGGCCTTCAGCCGCTTGAGCAGCTCGGGCAGGGCCTCTGCAGTGTGCTTCTGGAAGTCGTGCATCAGGATGATGCCCTTGCCCTTGGTGTCGAGCTTCTTCATCACGGTGTCGACGATCTTCTCGGGCTTGGAGGCCTTGAAGTCGAACGAGTCGATGTCGCAGGAGAAGCTCGCGACATTGCGGTTGCCGAGATAGGTGACCATCTCGGGCGGATGCTGTAGCGCCGGGAAGCGGAAGAACGGTGCGGGCGAGATGCCGCCGAGCGCCCACTTCACCGCTGCAAAGCCCTTCTCGATCTCGTCCTTGCGCTGCGCTTCGTTGAGCTTCTTGTTGTTGAGATTGGCGTGCGACCAGGTGTGGGCACCGACGGTGTGGCCGGCGGCGTAGACCTGCTTGAGGATCTCCGGCTCGTAGGTCGCGTGCTTGCCGATGATGAAGAAGATGCCGGTGGTGCATTCATCGGCCAGCGCCTTCAGCACCGCGGGCGTATTGCGCGGCCATGGACCGTCGTCGAAGGTCAGCACCACCTCCTTGTCGCGCAGGAAGTCGAGCTCCTTGAAGTGCTCGAAGCCGAAGCCCGGACCGCCCGTGGTGTCGATCTCGACGGTGCGGGCAACACCGAGCGCGCCTGGCGTGGTACAGGCCGCGCGCGCCGGCTGCGGTGCCTGCTTGGGCGGCGGTGGATTGACGAAGCCGGCCGGCGCGGCGCCTGCCGCGGGAGCTGCGGGCGGAGCGGCAGCAGCCGCAGCAGTCGGCGTGGCCGGCGGTGCGGCTTGCGCCGCGGCTGCGGGCTTTGCCGGGGTCTGCGACCACGCCGCGCCGGTCATGGCCAGAGATATCGCGCTTGCCAAAATCAGTCCTGCCGCCACGCGCATAATGTTGTCCTTGAGATTGATCCCGTTGTTCCGCCGCGGCTTTTCGCCACCGGCAAAACCATCCTGCCCCAAACCAAACCTAGCCTAGATGGTAGGCCATCGCCATTGCAACGGCTGTTTGGCACCTCGCCACGATTGTGCCCAACCCGATTGGGTGCGGCTCGCGTCAACCGGCGGCCAGCGCCTTGGCAACGGCCGTCTTGATCCGCGTGTCGGCCGGCTCGACCGCCGAGGGAAACACCTCGGCGATATAGCCGTCGCGGCCGATCAGGTATTTGTGGAAGTTCCAGCGCGGAACTTCGCGAGGCCTCGCCTCAGCGGCCCATTTATAGAACGGATGCGCCTTGGCACCGACCACCGCAGCCTTGGCCGTGATCGGAAAGGTCACGCCATATTGGTGGTGCGCGGTCGCCGCGATCTCGCTGGTGCCGCCCGGCTCCTGACCGCCGAAATCGTTGGAGGGCACGCCGATCACGGTGAAGCCGCGTTCGCGAAACTCGTTCCAGAGCTCCTGCAGGCCGGCATATTGTGGGGTGTAGCCACAGAGCGAGGCGGTGTTGACGACCAGCAGCGGCTTACCGGTGAAAGCGGCGAGGCGGATGTCGTCGCCGGACAAGGCGGGGAAAGAAAAGGCATAGGCCGAGATGCGGCTCATGCCGCCATCGGCAAACACACGCGTCGCCGGCGCGAGCACGCCCAGCGCGACGGTGAGCATGGTCCTGCGGTTCAGCATGACGGCATCCCCCGAAATGATCCGGGCCGCATGTTACTCCGCGGCAGCGCCCCGCCTCGTCAACACCGCGTTATCGGACGCCGTGAGACAGGCTAGTACAGGCGAACGATGAAGTCGGTGCCTTCGCCGGTCTCGCCCTGGTTGATGCCCTGGTCGGAGATGATGATGGAGCCGCCCGACGTCAGCATCTCGTTGATCTTCGCCATGGTGTCGGCGGGGATCGAGATGCGGTCGAGGGCCTGGGCCGGGCTGTCGGGTGTCACCACGGGCTTGGCGACGGGCTTGGCGGCGACGGGGATCACGGCAGCGCCCACCTTGCGGCGCGCGAGGCGGCTGTCGTCCTCGCGTGCCGCGGCACGGGCGGACATGGGCAGCGACACCACCGACCAACGCAGCGTATTGGAATCGGTCTTGTCGAGCTCGGCGGTGAAGACATGCGTGCCGAGCGGACGGTCGCTGGTGGCGATCGTGACCGGGACATCGAACAGCGGCGCAAAATTCTGCCGCACGTAGAGCTTGGAATCCTTGCGGCTGATGAAGACGGCGATCTGGCCGGCTCGCTTGGGGGTTTCCGGCTTCGCAGCCGGCGCCGGTTCGGCAACGCGGCTCTCGTCCTTCCTGGCGTCGGGCGAGACGGCGGCCGAAGGTGCCGGTGCATCGGGCGCCTTCGCGGCGTTCGGCTTAGCCGCTTCAGATTTGGCCGGCTCGGCCTGATCGGCGGGCTTGTCCTCATTCGCGGGCTTGGCGGCTTCGTCCGATCGAGGCCTGGCCGCATCGGATGCTTCGGCCGTCCTGACCTCGTCGGCCGCGGCGGCGGCATCTCCGTGGACCGACGCATTGCCCGTGGTCGCATCCGACATCACGGTGTGGCCCACGGAGGCGCGCAGCTGGAGCGCGGCATCGACGCTGGCGGTCTTAGTTTCGGTCGGCTTGGTTTCGGTCGGCTTGGCTTCGGCGGCCTTGGTTGGCGCCGCGCCCTTGTCGGCCTTGTCGCTGACATTGGTCTGCGGCTCGATGCTGACAGTGGGCTGCGGCGGCACGCGCACGGAGGCGAGCAGGGAATGGGAGAAGTTCTGCGGCGTCATCTCGCCGGGCGCGACGATGACACGCGCGCCCATTCTGGTCCAATTCCACATCTTCATCGCGAACGACATCGGCATGCGGATGCAGCCATGCGAAGCCGGATAGCCCGGCAATACGCCGGCATGCATGGCGACGCCGGACCAGGTGATCCGCTGCATGTACGGCATCGGCGCGCCGCTATAGAGGTTGGAACGGTGGAACTTGTGCTTCTGGATGACGCTGAACACGCCCATCGGCGTCGAGTGGCCCTTCATGCCCGTCGACACCGGAGATTCCGCGAACACGCCATTTGTGTCGTAGACCGTGACCTTCTGCCGGTCGATCGAGACGACGATGACCAGCGGTCCTTGAGGCTTGGTGCCTGCTTCCTTCTCGCCAATCTGTTTCTTGTCGGTCGCGCCGCGCTTCTGCGGCTTCTGGCGCGGAAGCTCGGGAGGCCGGCTCTGACGGGGGTAATAGGATCCGTCGGAATAATCCGTCCAATAGTAAAATGCTGCGTCTGCCTGGCTGGTCGCGCCGATCACACCCGCCGCCGTCAAGATGGCGAGCTGCCAAAGCCGCGCCGGCTTGGCCGAAAAACCCGACCCGATCACGCTGTTCATCCTCGAATCCATAATCCAAATCAGACGTTAGTCTCGCAAAGGGGATACGCGTTCACCAGCAGGGTGGTTCTGCCGTCGGCTACTTTTGTTCAAGACGTAACAAAAAAGCCTCACAGAGCGGTAAACGGCGGCCAGCTCTGGCTGCGCGTCGTCTTCCTCTCAGGCTGACGCGTTCCTACATTGCGGGGACTTGTTAGCGGAGAACTTCATGTCATCTCGTTTCCCTGGTCTTGCCGGCATCCGCTTGAAAGGCCTCGTCTTATTGCTCCTGGTCCTGGCTGTGCCGGCAGTGCCCGTCCAAGCTGCCGACGAGCCCGATCTGATCTTCCGCCGCTCCACCGTGTTCAAATGGATGAGCCCGAACGACAAGCTCGCGACCTATGGTCTCGACGATCCCGAGGTCGAGGGCGTCGCCTGTCATTTCACGGTGCCGGAGAAGGGCGGCTTCAAGGGCTGGCTGGGCCTTGCCGAGGAGGTCTCGGATATCTCGCTGGCCTGCCGCCAGGTCGGCCCGATCAAGTTCAAGAACAAGATGGAGCAGGGCGACGACATGTTCCGCCGGCGCCGCTCGCTGTTCTTTAAAAAGATGCAGATCGTGCGCGGCTGCGACACCAAGCGCAACGTGCTGGTCTACATGGTCTATTCGGACAGGATCATCGAGGGCTCGCCGAAGAATTCGACCTCGACGGTGCCGATCATGCCGTGGGGACCGGCGGACGCAAACGTTCAGAAGTGCGGCGAGTTCTTCACGGACTGACGCGCTTGGCGAGATGCGAGCCGGTCAGCCGCACGAAGGCTTGCGGCGCGGCCTCGAAGCCGCGGCCGGACTGCAGCGACATCGCGCCGGCCGAGGCGACGCGGCTGGGCCGTTGACTTCCGCCGTCAGTCCGTTGCTCCGCCTCGCGCGGCGTTGCGCGATCTTGCCTCATCATGATGGCCATCCCTCAGCTGAACGCGCCCGGTGATTCCCGGCGTCTCGGTTTCGATGGCTTGGGTCGCAGCCGATGCGCGCTCGGTTCGACGGCCCAGCCTTCGTTGGTCTCTCCTCTTCAGCAGCAAAACGTAAAATGCGTGTGAAGCGCGCAAGGCTGGACCGTGACGACGGCTGCGCAGCGCGCGCTCATGCGCCGGATGCGGAACCTGGCAGGCCGCTTTGAGCTCCGGTGCGACCTGTCTGAAATGATTGGCTGTTTTCGAGAATTGTGTCGTCGCCACGGAGCCGACGAAACAATTCTCAGGCAAAATGAAACCATTTTGCGCTTTTGGCGCATCACGCGCGAAACCGCCCATGGTTATCAACTCCACAACGACGAACGGCGCACCGCCGGCCACGGAATTCGGAGACGACACCATGCGCGCGCTCAGCTTCATCCTTGCTTTCGCTCTCGTGGTTGCCGGCTCCTCGTTCGCAGGCGCGCCGGATGGCAATCTCCCGGGTATCGGCACCTTCCAGTACAGCGGCTCGCCGGTGACCGTTGCGACGTCGCAGCCGATCAGGGTTGCCGCGCGCTTCTGATCGACAATAAGAAAATCAGCCGGTATAGGCCGTCATGCTCGTTCGATTTTGCGCCGCTGCTTTCGTGTCCATTCTGACGATCAGCGCCGCCGAGGCGCAGGTGCGGGCGCCCTCCAGATTACCGGATCCCCGCACTGAGTTCGTGCGCCAATGCGCGCCGCGGATGCTCGGGCGCTGGGCGCATCCCGAGGAAGTCTGCGGCTGCCTGCACGATCACGCCGCGGCGGCCGTCGAGGACCGCGATCTGCGCGAAGCGCTGCTACGCGGCATCAGCGAAACCGGCGTGCCTACCATCGAGACCGACTGGGTGCCGGCTTCCAAGCAAAGCGAGATCGGCCCGACCTTCACCAAGATCGCCAAGCCGACCTTGCAGTGCATGTTCGATCCGGCGAAGCCGTAGCTATTTCATCTTCGGACCGTATCGCGGCACGCAGGTGCTGGTGCGCGCGACGCCCTTGTCGGTCATCCTCGCTCCACGCACTTCCTTGACCTGTCCGGCAGGACAGGTTCCGTCATCCACCTGCACGCGCTGACCCAGCTTGAGATCGACGATGTCCTGCTCGCGTCCAACCGAGCCGGCATGCGCCGTCGCGGCAAGCACGATGGAGATCAGGAACGAGAGGCAGGTCGTCCGTCGTAGCAGCATGGCGAAGGGTCTCGGAGACGATGCGGCAATGTAGGGACTAGCCGGCGATTCTCATAGTGAACCTTCATCACGCGCGCCGAGCGGCTCTGGTTCCCGCGCGCAGGGCTGCACGCGATTCGCGCGCGAGCCGTTCGGCCGACGCTTTGAGCTGCGGAACCGCATGGCCGGAAAATCCCAGCACGAAGCCGGGCAGAGGCCGCGCGCGCGAATAGGTGTCGGCCAACAGCCAGCCTTCCGCGTCGCACGCCTGCTTGGCCCGCGCGGCCACCGACGGGTCGACCGACGGATCGAACCTGGCGACCAGATGCAGGCCTTGTGACGGCACCGGCACCGAGAGCGCGCCATCGGAAGCCGCTTCCAGCGTTTCGGCCAGCACGTCGCGCGCTTCGCGGTAGAGCTTTCGCACCCGCTTGAGGTTGGCGGCGAATGCGCCCGAGTTGAGCATGTCGGCCACCGCGCCTTCCATCAGCGTGCCGGGGAAGCGATCGAGCGCCGCGCGCGCAGCCGTCACGTCGGCGATGAGGCGTTCGGGCAGGGCGCAATAGCCGATGCGCAGGCCCGGAAACAGCGTCTTGGCGAAGGTGCCGAGGTAGATGACGCGCTGGAGACGGTCGATGCCGGCGAGCGACATCAGCGGTGCGCCGTCGTAGCGAAACTCGCTGTCGTAATCGTCTTCCAGCACGAAGGCGCCGGCCTGCCTGGCCCAGTCCAGAAGCTCGAGCCGCCGCGGCATCGACATCTGCACGCCGAGCGGAAACTGATGCGACGGCGTGACGTAGGCCGCGCGCGCAGACGGCGCCGCGGCGCGGCCCTTGGCGATACGCATGCCGTGCTCATCGACGGGAACGGGCACGGCGCGATAGCCGCAATGCGTGAAGGTCTTTCGCACAGCGGGATAGCCGGGGTCTTCGCACCAGATCTGGTCGCCGCCCTTCAGGATCGCGCTCAGCACGATGCGCAGCGCATGCAGGGTGCCTGACGTCAGCATGATCTGATCGGGATCGCAGCGCAGCCCGCGCGCCGACAACAGGTGATCGGCGATGGCGACGCGCAGCTCGCGGCTGCCGCGCGGATCGCCATAATGCAGATGCTCCGACCCGAAGGCGCGCATGCGCCGGCCGACGAAAGCGCGGAAGCGCTGCACGGCACGCGCGTCGATATGGGTGCAGCCGAGCGCGAATGCGCCTTGTCGCGGCGCTTCGACCACGACCTTCGGCTTGCTCGGCGCGGCCGCGCGCGTTGGGATGCGCGCGGCGACGAAAGTCCCGGAGCCGACTTTGGCCTCGGCAAAGCCGTCAGCGATCAGGCGCTCATAGGCGATCACGATGGCGTTGCGCCGGAAGCCCGTCTGCCTGGCCAGCGTGCGCGAGGGCGGCAGCGGCTCGCCAGGCTTGGCGAGGCCGGAAACGATCATCTCGCACAGGGCCTGATAAAGCCGGTGCGCGGCGGAGACCCCGGCCGTGACGTGGGGGCCGGTAAGGTCGAGCGGCAGCTCGGTCTTTGTCGGCAAAGACTTGGCCGGTGACGGCCGGGAATTGGTCGGAATTTTTCGCATGGAATTGGAACTATCGCAGACCAAATGCGCCGCTACAACTCTTCCCGATCTCCCCTAATCCGATCAGGAGCGGCCGTGAGCCAGACCGAGACCTCGAATTCCTATCCGACATCGGCGCGCAACCAGGTGAAGCGCCGGCACGACCGCGGCTTCTACGATCACGCAACGGTCCATCGCATTCTGGATTCTTCGATGCTCTGCCACGTCTCCTACGTGATCGACGGCCAGCCCTATTGCACCCCGACCTTCTTCTGGCGCGATGGCACCAAGCTGTACTGGCACGGTTCGAGCGCCAGCCGGATGTTGCGCAACCAGACCAAGGGCGAGCGCGTGTGCCTCACGGTCGCCCATCTCGACAGCCTCGTGCTGGCGCGTTGCGGCTTCAACCATTCCGCCGACTACCGCGCGGTGATGGCATTCGGCACCGCCTATCTCGTCACCGATCCCGCGGAGAAGGAGCGCGCGGTGATCGCGATGGTCGACCGCTTCTTCCCGGACCGCACCGCGAGCCTTCGCGCCAGCACCGCCCAGGAGGTCAAGGCGACGTCCTTCATCGCGATGGAGATCGAGGAAGCCTCGGCCAAGATACGCGCCAAGGGTGTTGCCGACGACGATGAGGACTACGCGTTGCCGATCTATGCCGAGCGCATCCCGGTTCGAACGGTGCTCGGCGCGCCGGAGCCGTGTCCGCGCCTGCTCGACGGCGTGAAACGCCCTGCGACACTGGACGGCTATGCCGAAGGCCGGCTGCTCGAAGATGCATTGCGGGATGCATATTTTGTGGAGTACCCGAACGGCTGAAATCGGCTAGCTTGCGCACTCCTTGGGACCATTGGAATGCCTGGAGTTGCCTGATGAATGCCGAAACGCAGCAGAGGATCCTCGACGCCGTCGATGCCGGCTTCGAAGCCCAGCTAGCCACCACGCGCGATTTCGTCGCGATCCCTTCGACCCGCGGGGCGGAGGGGCCGTGCCAGGACATGATCGGCGATCTCCTGCGCGAGCGCGGCTACGAGGTCGACGATTGGCACATCGACGTCGACGATCTCAAGGATCTGCGCGGCTTCGGCCCGATCGAGCATGATTTCTCCAAGGCGCGTTCGGTGGTGGGGACCTACCGTCCGCAAACGAACGGCGGCAAATCGCTGATCCTGCAGGGCCATTGCGACGTGGTGCCCGCTGGCCCGCTGGAATTGTGGGACACGCCGCCGTTCTCGCCGGTCATCAAGGACGGCAAGATGTTCGGCCGCGGCGCCTGCGACATGAAGTCAGGCACCATCGGCGCCCTCTATGCGCTGGACGCGATCAAGGCCGCCGGGTTCAAGCCGACGGCGCGGATCCATCTCCAATCCGTGATCGAGGAGGAGAGCACCGGTGTCGGCGCGCTCTCGACGCTGCAGCGCGGCTACCGCGCCGATGCCTGCTTCATTCCGGAGCCGACCGGCGGCAAGATGGTGCGCTCGCAGGTCGGCGTGATCTGGTTTCGCCTGCGCGTGAAGGGGCATCCGACCCATGTCGCCTTCGCCGGCTCCGGCGCCAACGCCATCATGGCGGCCTATCATTTGATCCAGGCGCTGCAGAAGCTTGAGGTCGAGTGGAATGAGCGCGCCAAGGCCGACAGGCACTTCAAGACGCTCAATCATCCCATCAACTTCAACCCCGGCATCATCAAGGGCGGCGACTGGGCCTCCAGCGTGCCGGCCTGGTGCGACGTCGATTGCCGGATCGCGGTGTTGCCGGGCTGGTCGATCGCCGATCACCAGAAGGAGATCATGGCCTGCGTCGCGGCCGCGGCGCGCAACCACCGCTTCCTCGCCAACAATCCGCCCGAGATCGAATGGTCGGGCTTCCTGTCGGAAGGCTATGAGCTGACCGACGCCGCCGCCCCCGAAGCTGCCTTCGCCAAGGCGTTCGGCAAGGTCTATGGCGGCATGCCGGAGGATCTCGTCTTCACCGCGCTCACCGACACCCGCTTCTACGGCCTCAACGAGGGCATCCCGAGCCTCTGCTTCGGCGCCAGCGGCGGCGAAATGCACGGCTTCAACGAATTCGTCGACCTGGACTCGCTGAAGAAGACCACCAAGGCGATGGCGCTGTTCATCGCGGAATGGTGCGGAATCGAGAAGGCGTAGCCGCCGCCTTAAATCGCAGCTGTCGTAGGGTGGGCAAAGGCGCGTTAGCGCCGTGCCTACGAGTTGTCTCGAACATGACAAAAATCGTGGGCACGCTTCCGCCTTCGCTCTTCGAGCTACGGCGGACAAGCCGCTTTGCCCACCCTACGGCACCGTGGTTGACGCGCTTGCTTGCACAATCATCAGCCCTCCAAAATCCTTTAAGCTTAAAATAAGCACTAGGATGCGGCTTTGACCGGTGGCAGACTGACGCCTGATCGCAGAGCCCCGAGTCCGAGGAGTGACCATGCGCGATTGGGATGATGCTTACGCCAATTCGGCCCATATCCCCGGCTCGGACAAGATGCCCGGGCTGTGGGCGGAGCGGGCGGCGGCCTACCGGGCCGGGCTGAAGAATTTTCGCGCTGATATCGCCTATGGCGCCGGTGAGCGCCAGAAGCTCGACCTGGTCCTGCCCGACGCCGACAGCAAGGGCCTCGTCGTCTTCGTGCACGGCGGCTACTGGATGCGCTTCGACAAGTCGACCTGGACCGATCTCGCCGAAGGCGCGCGCCATCACGGCTGGACCGTGGCGCTGCCGAGCTACACGCTGACCCCGGCCGCACGCATCTCCGACATCACTGCCGAAATCACCGCGGCGATCGCCAAAGCGGCGTCGCTCGTCGCAGGACCGATCCGGCTTGCCGGCCATTCCGCCGGCGGCCACCTCGTCACGCGCATGCTGTGCGACGACAGCCGGCTGGAGCCGGCCGTTTTCAACCGCATCGGTGGTACGCTCTCGATCAGCGGCCTGCATGACCTGCGGCCATTGCTGAAGACCAGAATGAATGACACGCTGCGCATGACTTCGGAGGAGGCGACGCTCGAAAGCGCGGCGCTGCATCTGCCGCGCGGGCATTCGCCCGTGACCGCCTGGGTCGGTGGCGGCGAACGGCCCGAATTCATCCGCCAGTCCGATCTGATGGCCAATATCTGGACCGGTTTCGACGTGCCGACCAGTCTCGTCGTGGATCCTGGGCTGAACCATTTTACCGTGATCGACGGACTGAAGGATCCGGCCTCGCCGATCACCGCGCGCCTGATCGGCCTCGACTGAACATGGCCGGGGAAGATCGATCGAAAGGGCCTGCCCATGACGTCCAGCGATTATGATCCCACCAGCGAAGGCGCCGAGACCGATTTTGCCCGGCGCATGTCCTACGGCGACTATCTCGCGCTGGACGCGATCCTCGGTGCGCAACATCCGCTGTCGGAAGCGCATGACGAGATGCTGTTCATCATCCAGCATCAGACCACGGAGCTGTGGATGCGCCTCGCCATCCACGAGCTCAGTGCCGCACGCCGCGCCATTGCCAGGGACGATGTGTCGCCTGCCATGAAGATGCTGGCGCGGATGTCGCGCATCTTCGAGCAGCTCAACAACGCCTGGGACGTGCTGCGCACGATGACGCCAAGCGAGTACACGCGCTTCCGCTCGCAGCTCGGACAATCGTCGGGCTTCCAGTCGCGCCAGTACCGGCTGATCGAATTCCTGCTCGGCAACCGCAACCACGCCATGCTCAAGCCGCACGCGCACGATCCGGAGACGACCAAGCTGCTGGAAGCCGAGCTTGCGACCCCAAGCCTCTATGACGAGGTGCTCAGGCTCGCCGACCGCAACGGATTGAAGATGCCCGCCGCGGTATTGGCGCGCGATGTGCGCGAGACCCACAGCTTCAACGAAGGCGTGCTGCAAGCCTGGCGTATCGTCTACGAGGCGCCGGAGACGCATTGGATGCTTTACGAGCTCGCCGAGAAACTGGTCGATTTCGAGGACTATTTCCGCCGCTGGCGCTTCAACCACGTCACCACGGTCGAGCGCGTCATCGGCTTCAAGCGCGGCACCGGCGGCACCGGCGGGGTCAGTTATCTCAAGCGCATGCTGGAGGTGGAGCTGTTCCCCGAGCTCTGGCGCGTCCGCACCATTCTGTAGAAATGCCCAAAGCAATGTCTATGACCAGATATCGCGTCTATGACGAGACCAAAGTTCTGTTCCATCTGCCTGACGGCGTGATCTATCTCGACGGCAATTCGCTCGGTGCGCTGCCGTCGGGCGTTGCCGAACGGGTCAACCGCGTCATCACGACGGAGTGGGGCAATGAGCTGATCCGCGCCTGGAACACCGCGGGCTGGTACGTCCAGCCGCGCCAACTCGGCGATCGCATCGCCCAGCTGATCGGTGCGGAAGCCGGCTCGGTGATGGTCGGCGACACGCTGTCGCTCAAGGTCTACCAGGCGCTCGCCGCCGCGCTGGACATGAATCCGTCGCGCAAGATCGTCCTGTCGGACACCGGCAATTTCCCGACCGACCTCTACATGGCCGAAGGCCTGATCGCGACGCTCGGGCGGGGCCACCAATTGCGTCTGGTGGCGCCGGAGCAAATCGATGCGTCGTTGTCGGAGGAGATCGCGGTGCTCTACCTCACCGAGGTCGACTATCGCACCGGCCGCCGCCACGATATGGCGGATCTGACCGCGAAGGCGCATGCGCTCGGCATCGTCACGGTCTGGGATCTCGCACATTCCGCCGGCGCGCTGCCGGTCGATCTCGCCGGGACCGGCGCCGATTTCGCTGCGGGGTGCACCTACAAATATCTCAACGCCGGGCCGGGCGCGCCGGCCTTCCTCTACGTCGCGCCGCGGCACGCCGACACCGCGCGCGCCGCGCTGTCGGGGTGGATGGGGCACGCCAAGCCGTTTGCGTTCGAGCTTGCCTATGCAGCCGCCGGCGGTGTCGAGCGCATGCGCGTCGGCACGCCACCGGTGCTGGCGATGGCGGCGCTGGAGGCCTCGCTCGACATCTGGGACCGCGTCGATATCGCCGAAGTACGTGCACGCTCGCTGGCGCTCGGCGACCTGCTGATCGCCGAGGTCGAGCGCCGCTGTCCGTCCCTGAAGCTGGTGACACCGCGCGCGCATGACCACCGCGGCTCGCAGGTCTCCTTCGCCTTCGGCGGCGGTTACGCCGCCATGCAGGCGCTGATCGCCCGCGGCGTCATCGGCGATTTTCGCGCGCCTGACATCATGCGGTTCGGGATCACGCCGCTGTACATTGGCGAGGGCGAGATCATCCGTGCCACCGAAATCATCGAGGAGGTGATCGCAGGCGAGCTGTGGCGGCGGCCGGAATATCAGATCGTGAATGCGGTGACGTGAGTAAGGTCTCGTGCCCCGGACGCAGCGCAGCGCTCTTGGCGGTGCGCTGCAGAGCCGGCCCACGCCGTACCGAAACCGTCGCGAGATGGGTCCCGGCTCAGCGCAGCAACGCCATAGCGCGTCGAAGACGCGCGTGAACGCGCTTGTGGCGTTGCAGCGCGTCCGGGACACCAGAGTATTTGCCGCTTTAGCGCCAGCGGCCATTACTTCGGACGTCATTGCTTTGCCGCGTGAAGCAATTCACGCTGAGACAACAACGAATTGGGAGAAGATCTGATGACGCCGCTCGAGAAACTCAAAGCGATGAAGATGCCGTTCGCCGAGCTCAAGGGCGTCGAGTTCATCGAGGCCGGGAAGGACCGTGTGGTGGCACGGATGATGGTCCGCCCCGATCTCTGCACGCTGCACCACACCATCCATGGCGGGGCGGTGATGGCGCTGGCCGATTCCGTTGGCGCGGCGGCGACTGTGATCAATCTGCCTGACGACGCCAAGGGCACGACCACGCTGGAGAGCAAGACCAATTTCATTGGTGGGGCCAAGGAGGGAACCACGATCCTTGCCACCGCGACCCCGGTCCATCGCGGCCGGCGGACCCAGGTTTGGACCACCCGCCTGGAGACAGAGGACGGCAAACTGGTAGCCGTGGTGACCCAGACCCAGCTGGTCCTGTAAGACTACGGGACTTTGATTTCATTAACGAATTAGTCGTCTCCCGTGCCTTTAACTTAGGCAGGTCCCTGTCTTGCAAAAGATGCTGCGATGCACAATATAGGGGACCTAGGGATTCGAACGCCTCCTCGAGGGTCACCAAGAGGAGTTTTGACGTGGTACTTGAAGAGACCGTCCGCACTGCTCGGGGCTATGTACGGACCCTGATCCAGCAGGAAGAATTGCCGCTCCTGCGTGATCATTTGCTGAGGCTCGATGCCGCAAGCCGGCACGACCGTTTCAATGGCTATCTCGACGACAGCTTCATCGAGCGTTACGCCGCCCGCTGTGCCGAGGACGGCACCGTGATCGTTGCCTATATCGTCGACGGTGTGGTCCGCGGTGCGGCCGAACTGCATCCGCCGGAGGCTGACGCCTTGCCTGAAGTCGCCTTCAGCGTCGAAGCTTCGGCGCGGCGCCAAGGTGTCGGCACTGCGTTGTTCCGCCGCCTGATCGCGGAGGCGCGCTGGAAGGGCTACAAGCAGCTGCGCATCACGACCGGCGCCGACAATCACGCGATGAGGGCGCTCGCCAGAAAGTTCGGCGCGCACCTGGCTTTCCGCCAGGGCGAATCGACTGGCACGATCGATCTTGCCAAGACGCCCGAGGCAGAGCTTGCCGATCTCGCGGCTTCGCCCTTCGCGGCCGGACGCGCTCTGCTCAGCCTCAACTCGACCTGCTGGAAGATCATCTCCAGCATGTACGACAATCGCGCGGCCTGACTTCAAATCGCAGGCTGAATCAAAAAGCGGACCGGCAGGGCCGGTCCGCTCCGTATTTCGCAGGTCGTAAACGAACGCCTCAGGTGCCGGTGCGCTTGTCGTTGCCGAAACGGCGGACGACGCGGCGTTCGACCACGACGGAGCGCTGTGCCCCCTGTTCGCCGGCGATCACGCGCGTCGCAGTGATGCGGCTGTTGGTGCGCGCTTGCTTCTTCACCTCGGCCTGCACGACGTCGAGCGGCATCCCCATCAAGGCTGCGGCGATCTCGGCCTGCTGCCCCTGGTCGTCGGTGATGCCGATGGCGGCGAAGATCGCCTCATCCAGGGTAGGCGGATCGTGGCGCACGCGCCGCGTGCCATATTTGGTATTCCAGTCTGCGCTCATAACGGCCTCGTTTCGATGCCGGGATACCTAGTGCCGCCAATGTTGCATTGCAATATGAAATTGGTGTGGCATCTCAGCTATGCACCGGTCGGGTGTCATGGCGGCGACGCAACAGCGGAATCGACGTCAACCCGCTGCTGTGGCCAGCGTTTCAGGGCGGCGTGTCCGGCCTCGGTGAGCCCGTAGATTCCCCGGTCGGCCCGTTCGAACCAGCCATACACATTGTTAAGCAAGATCTTGCCGGCGTCAGGACAGTGCTCGCGCAATTCGCGCACGCGCCGCGGTCCGTCGGCGAGCGCGGAAGCGCAGGCCAGCGCCTGCTGCCGATAGGCCGTCATGATCGGCGCGCGGGTGCTGCCGCCGAGCGCGGGATCGCCCTGGCGGCGCTGATGCTCGGTGACGAGGCGCGAGCGCAGCTTCGGTTCGCGGCGCGGCGCTGCCGTCGGCGGCTTCACCAGCACCTCGACCTGGCCGCGATCGGTGACACCGAGCATGCCGAAGCCGAGGCGGCGGCAGAGATTGCGATAGCGCGCATCGCTCTCGCGTCCCTTGCCTCGGGCCGACATCTTCGCCGCGATCCAGACCTCGTCGCCGGCCGGCGCGCGGTCGACCGCCTGGAGGATCAGCTCGAGATTGAAGGCGAGCTTGAGCTCGCCGATCACCACGACCGGCGGATCGCCGGCGCTGAGGCCGACGAGGTCGCAGCCGCCGATCTCGCCCTTCACGGTGAAGCCGAGCTCTTCGAGGAAGCGTTTGACGGGCAGGTAAAGCGCGGTTTCCAAAGGAAGGTTCCGGGGGCGATGTTCGATCGGAGAATCACTTGCGGCAGTCTAGAGCCTTCTGTGGTCCGATTGAATCAAAGCCGTCGCGCAGGATGATGTGATCGGAAGGCACGCGCCTAGATCCGCCCGGCCACCGGGATCAGCGCGCCGGTGACGCCGCTCGCGGCGTCGCTGACGAGGAACAGGATGACCTCGGCGAGCTCCTGCGGCGTCACCCATTTGGAAAAGTCCGCCTTCGGCATGTCGGCGCGATTGGCCGCGGTGTCGATGATCGACGGAAGCACTGCGTTGACCGTGACCTTGCCTTTCCACTCGTTGGCGAGCGCCTCGGTGAGCCGGTGCACACTGGCCTTCGATGCGGCGTACGGGCCCATGCCGCTGCCGGCCTGGAGCGCGCCTATGGCGCCGATGTTGACGATGCGGCCTGCCTCGGAAGCGGCGAGATGCGGCAGCGCCGCGCGCGAGGTGTTGAGCGCGGTCAGGACATTGAGCGCGTACATGCGCTGCCAGGTCTTGACGTCGCCGTCGCCGATCGTTTCGAACGCAAAGCCTCCGGCGATGTTGATCAGCGCATCGAGCCGGCCGAAGTGCTTTGCCGCCGCATCGACTGCCGTCTTCGCCTGGGCCGCGTCCGATAGGTCGATGCCGCCGATCTCGATGCGGTCGGGCGTCGCGGGCACTTGCGAAGGCGCATGGTCGATGCAGGCCACGCGGGCGCCGCGCGACTGCGCGATTTCGGCGACGACCTTGCCGAGCGCTCCGCGCGCGCCTGTCACGATCAGGACCTTGTCTCGCATCATCGTTCTCCGGTGGAGCGGCCTATGCTTGCAGATAACGCTCCTTCAGTGCGGTCCGTTCGGCCGCGCCGAGCTTGAGTCCATCGCGCAAGTAGGTTTCGAGATCACCGTATTCTTCGCCGACGGCCTCGAAGGCCGCAGCGAGATACGAGGCCTCGACGCTGCCGATGGCATCGCGGACGTCCTGGGGCAGGTCCGTGGCGGCCGTTGCATCGCGCTTGTAGTGACGGTTGGTCAAGAGGTAGTCCTCGGCGATGATGTCATCGGGCACGCCGAGCGCATGCAGGATCAGCGCGCTGGCAAAGCCGGTACGGTCCTTGCCGGCGGTGCAGTGAATCACCAGCGGCGCACGGTCTTCCAGCAGATGGCCGAACAGGCTGCGAAAGCTGTGCGTATGGTGGCGGACGTAGTTGCGATAGGACTCGCGCATCAGCTCGAGTGCCACCGGCGCGGTCAGCGTCCCCTTCGCGATCTCGGCGCGCAGCGCAGCCACGACACTCGGCTCGATCGGCAGCGAATGCACATTGATCTCTTTCACCACGCAGACGCCGGCTGTGCGCTCCTCCAGCCCGCGGAAATCGAATGCGCTTCGCACGCCCAGCGCGCGGACGATCTCGACATCGGCGGCGGTGAGCTGGCCGAGATGGTTGGAGCGGAAGATGTGGCGCCAGCGCGTGGT
The DNA here is from genome assembly GCF_024585165.1 of Bradyrhizobium sp. WBOS07. Classification (NCBI taxonomy): domain Bacteria; kingdom Pseudomonadati; phylum Pseudomonadota; class Alphaproteobacteria; order Hyphomicrobiales; family Nitrobacteraceae; genus Bradyrhizobium; species Bradyrhizobium sp. WBOS07. The sequence goes on along the minus strand of NZ_CP029008.1, from coordinate 2,929,449 downwards.
GCGGCCATCGGCGGTCGGATAACCGCCGAGATCGCGAAAATTGCTGGCGCCTTGCAGGGCTAGGTGACGGGCAGGGGAGTCTCTCAGAGAGGAGTCTTGCATGGGATCGGCTTCGGTTATGGTTCCATTGGACGCGCGAGGGGCGTCCTTGAATCCATTACAGGGGGCGATCATGAGCCGGCACAAGGCCCTTCTCTTGCGAGCAAGTCCGGCGCGCCACGGTCAAGCCTCTGAAGTCGCCGGCCACCGCCTGTGCATGGTTCAACGGCGCAGGTTCACCCAGGAATCAAAAAGGGCCAAAACATTGCTGTTTCGACCCTTTTTTCTTTAACTGCCGTCAGGCGCTTGCGCGAGCGCGGCGGCTTCAAACCGAGCACAGGCATCAGCGATCCCATTTCGGCTTGGCGTCATCGACCGCGTCCTGGTGATACCAGCTGTCGCTGCAGATCGAGACATTCGCGGGATGCGAGGCATGATCGGCGGGGAGGCGGGTCTCGCCATAGCGGCGTCCGGCGAGAGCTGCGCGGCCCCCGACCGGGAATTGGTAGATCGTTGCCGATCCGTGACTCAGACCATTGTTCATCATTGCGATTCTCCTTGGTCGAAGCGCATCGGCCTCCATGGTGCGCCCGACTCGTTCGATTGTGGTTACCGGAATCCCCATATCGGCCGCGTCCCGTGGATTGGAAAGTGCTGAAAAGGAAATCAGTTGCCGCTTAATTTGTAGGCAGATGGAGGTCTGCATTCCCAAAGGCAGCTTGCCCACGGCCAACGCGGCGGCCATTCCAAAGGTTGCGGCAGAGGGGCGGAAGACTTTGCAAAAATTGCCGGCGGTTGATGCGCGTTTCATCGGCAACTTCCGGGGAAGCGCCGCCTGCTGCAGAATCGGGCGATTTCCGCAGGGTTTTTGCATTGCAGCTTCACGCGAAGGTGCGCGGCTATGACGCATGTCGCCGGGGGCGGTCTGCTCGCTGGGAGGAGACTCGGCACCGACGGAAAACGGCCCGCATCTGCGGCTTTTTGGCACGCAAAATGCTTGTAAAGGGCTGGCCGATGATGGCCGGGTACAAAACGTTCAGGGGCCTCCGGGCCCCCAAACCTTTCGCATCATCTACAGAGAGGCTCAATGACCAAGTACAAGCTCGAGTACATCTGGCTCGACGGATATACGCCGACTCCGAATTTGCGCGGCAAAACTCAGATCAAGGAATTCGCGTCGTTCCCGACGCTCGAGCAGCTTCCGCTCTGGGGCTTCGATGGCTCCTCCACCATGCAGGCCGAAGGCCACAGCTCCGATTGCGTGCTGAAGCCGGTCGCGGTGTTCCCCGACGGTGCCCGCACCAACGGCGTGCTGGTGATGTGCGAAGTCATGATGCCGGACGGCAAGACCCCGCATCCGTCCAACAAGCGCGCCACTATTCTCGACGATTCCGGCGCCTGGTTCGGCTTCGAGCAGGAGTACTTCTTCTATAAGGACGGCCGTCCGCTCGGCTTCCCCGAATACGGCTATCCCGCGCCGCAGGGCCCGTACTACACCGGCGTCGGCTACAAGTTCGTCGGCGACGTCGCCCGCAAGATCGTCGAAGAGCATCTCGACCTCTGCTTGGCTGCCGGCATCAACCATGAAGGCATCAACGCGGAAGTCGCCAAGGGCCAGTGGGAATTCCAGATCTTCGGCAAGGGCTCCAAGAAGGCCGCTGACGAAATGTGGATGGCCCGCTACCTGATGCTGCGCCTGACCGAGAAGTACGGCATCGACATCGAATTCCACTGCAAGCCGCTCGGCGACACCGACTGGAACGGCTCGGGCATGCATGCCAACTTCTCGACCGAGTACATGCGCACGGTAGGTGGCAAGGAGTATTTCGAGGCGCTGATGGCCGCCTTCGACAAGAACCTGATGGACCACATCGCCGTCTACGGCCCGGACAACGACAAGCGTCTGACCGGCAAGCACGAGACCGCGCCGTGGAACAAGTTCAGCTACGGCGTTGCCGACCGCGGCGCCTCGATCCGTGTTCCGCACTCCTTCGTCAACAACGGCTATAAGGGCTATCTGGAAGACCGCCGTCCGAACTCGCAGGGCGACCCCTACCAGATCGCTTCGCAGATCCTGAAGACGATCGCGTCCGTGCCGACCGACAAGAAGGCCGCGGCCTAAGATCCTCCCGGCCCGGGCTGGGGGGCTGGCCCGGGTTGGTCTCAATCCGCCGGAGCTGCATGGCTCCGGCGGATTTTTGCATTTGGATGACGGCCGTCCTCGGACCTGCCGCGCTCGGCTGCGCGAAACTTCTCCATTGCCACCGAAAGCGCGATAGAATGTCTTGGGATGCGCGCAAGGGCCGGGGACACGGCTGGTGATTGAAGGCTTCTACAAGGTGAGATTTCAGCTCGGCGATGCCGTCGGGCGCAGTGTGATGCATGCTGCCAACGGCATGTTGCTCGGCGGCAATTCGGCGTTCGCCCATATCGGCAGTTACGAGCAAACCGACAGCGGCGTCGACGTCGTGATCAACACCGTTCGCCACAACCCCGATCCGAACTACCGCGCCATGGCCGGCACCGACGACGCCACCTTGCTCGCCAAGGGCTGGGCGGACGGCGATCGCTATCGCTTCAAGGGCGAGCTGAAGGAGCTGCCGGGCATTCCCTTCCAGTCGGTGATGACGCCGATCACGGACGACGAGGTGCCGATCGCCGGTGGCATCGGCGAAGCCGGCATCGCCGACGGTCTTTATTCCATCCATCTGCGCATGCTCGACGGTCTCGACGGCGGCCTCACCGGCGTGATGCTGCTCAACCGCGGCCGCATCCTCGGCGGCGATGCCTCGTTCTACTATCTCGGCAGCTACACCGCCGCGAACGGCCGCTGGAAGGGCCAGATCCTCAACCAGGAGCACACGCCGGCCAAGGACGATCCGATCTTCGGCGGCCACGAGGTCGGCATCGGCTTCTCCGGCCGCTACGACGCGGAAGAGGCGGTGCTGGAGGCGGCTGCGCTTGCCGGCAAGCGCAGCCTGCGCCTGACCGCCGCGCTCAAGCTGATGCACCGCGGCTGATCGTGACGGGAAGCCACATGGAAAAGGTTCGCATCCTGTCGACGCTCGGCCTGATGGGCGCGATGCGGAGCCTGTCCTCGGCCTTCGAGGCTGCAACAGGCATCCATGTCGACGCGGACTTCGCGCCGACCCTTGCCCTCCTGAAGCGCTTGCGCGACGGCGAGGCCGCTGATCTCGTCATCCTCACCCGCGAAGGGCTCGACGAGATGATCGCGGAGGGCCGCGTGCTTGCCGATGGCGCGGCCGATCTGGCGCGCTCCTATGTCGGCATCGCCGTGCGGGCCGGGCAGCCGCATCCCGACATCGGAAGCGAAGCGGCGCTGCGTAAGTCGCTGCTCGCGGCGCGGTCCGTCGCCTATTCGCGGCTGGGCGCGAGCGGCGTCTACTTCGCCCAGCTGATCGTACAGATTGGCATCGCAGCCGAGATCAACGCCAGGGCCACCATCGTCGAGCAAGGGTTCACGGCGCAGCGCCTCGTCAGCGGCGAGGCCGATCTGGCCGTGCAGCAGATCAGCGAGCTGAAGCAGGTCGAAGGCATCGAGGTGGTCGGCCCGATCCCGTATGAATTGCAGACGCCGGCGGTGTTCTCCGCCGGCCGCATGGCGAATGCCAAACAAGCCGGCGCCGCCGACCGGCTGCTGCGCTATCTGGCCTCGCCGCAGGTCGTTCCTGTGCTGCGCCGATCTGGACTGGAGCCCTAGATTTGCCGGAGCCGCACGCGACGGAACCTGTGTCGCGCGTATGTCGTTGACATCAAGACACAACGGAGCGCGGATCATGATCCGTAAACTGGCATCAGGCGAATATCGTCTCTATTCGCGCAAGGTGAACCCCAAGACCGGCAAGCGTCGCAATCTCGGCACTTTCAAGAGCCGTGCGGCCGCCGAGAAGCACGAGCGCGAGGTGCAGTATTTCAAGCGGCACTGAGCCCCTAAGCAAGGCCGTGCGGGACCGGTCAGGCAAAAAGTGCGAAAACAACCCCATGCACAGTAGCCAAGTGCTTGAAATCGCTTGGTCGCCGAAATCGCCCGTCGGGCCGAAACGGCGCGTTGCGAATTGGCGAAAATGTCTTGTCTCGTCGGGCGAAACAGGGGTTAGGCCCGCTGAGACCCGCAATGCCCCCGCGCGCAAAAGCCGGGTGGCCGAGATGCGGCGGCAATGCTAGGTAGCCCGCGCGGTTCTTTTCCGGTTTTGTGGGCTCATTGCGTTGCTGGACGGACTCTACAAGGTCGAATACGGCGTCAACGATGCATTCGGGCGCAGCATCATGTGCCTGCATGACGGCAAGATGCTGGGCGGCAATTCGGGCTTCGCGCATCTTGGCACCTATGCCGAGCAGGGCGGCGAGATCGTCGCCGAAGTCATTACCGAGCGGCACAATGTCGATCCCAATTACAAGCCGCTGATGGGCGCGGACGTCGCCTCGATCGGGGCGCGCGGCCGGCTTCACGGAGACCAGATCCGCCTGCAGGGCGGCGCCGACACCATGCCCGGCGCGCATTTCTGGGCCAATCTCACCCGGCTCGATGATGGGGCGCTGCCGCCGCGCGGCACGATCGGGCAGGGCGGCATCGCCAACGGGCTCTACGGGATGAGCCTGCGCGCGCTCGACGGCGTCGATGCCGGTCTGTCCGGCGTGATGCTGCTGATCGACGGCCGCATCCTCGGCGGCGATGCGTTCTTCTACTATCTCGGTTCTTATTCCTCGGCAGATGGTCGCTGGAAGGGCGAGATGCTGAACCAGGAGCACACGCCGGCGAAGGGTGAGAACCCCGTGTTCGGCGGCTTCGAGGTCGGGATCGGCTTCTCCGGGACATGCAACGAGGACAGCGGCGAACTCGAAGGCATCGCGCTGGCGGGGAAGCGCAGCCTGCGGCTGGCGGCGTCGCTCAAGCTGATGCGAAGGGCGTAGGACGTGTCCTCATCCAGAGCTCGCTGTTTATCGGCAAAAAGCGAACATCGAAGCGGGACTGGATGAATATCATCCCGGGCCCAATTGCGGTCGGGACGCAATGCCGCCTTATCGCATTTTCGCAGCCGCTTCACGCGCCACGCTGGTGAAGAGGCTGACGGTTGGACTCACATGGCGATGCGTCAGCCGCACCAGGCCGACCGGCCGGCGCGTTGTCGGCATTCGCAGGCGAAGCGGAACCAATGTCGGGTGCGGCGTGGGATAGCGGAGCGCGGCCCTGGGCAGGATCGCGAGGAAGCGACCGGCCGCAAGCAGATTGATCTGCATCGCGTATGAGCCGCACGTCACCGTTGCCTCCGGCACATCCAGTCCTTCGGTTCGGAAGGCCTCCTCGATGAAGGGACGCAGGAACGAGGCTGCCGGCTGGCCGAGCAGCCATCTCTCGTTGATCAGGCTCCGCAGCGTGAGGCGCCTGCGGCGCACGAGCGGATTGTGCTTTCCCGCGATCACGGCAAGCTCGTCCTCGAACAACGCCTCTCCGGTCAGATCCTCGTAGCGGTCGAAGTCTGCCGCCATTCGCGTCACCGCGATGTCGATCTCGCGCTGACGCAACCTCTCATGCAGCGCCAGCGTATCGTCCGCTCTGATGACAAACCTGATCTTTGGATATACCTCCGAGATGTTCTGGATGATCGTCGCCGTCAGCGCCGTCATGGGCTCCGTCGTGCCGATACGAATCTCGCCCTGCGTCGGGTCCGCCAGAAACGCCAGCTCGCCGAGGCCTTGCTTGAGCTCGTCGGTGACGATGTTGGTGCGGCGGCGCAGCGCCCGGCCGAATCTCGTCAACTCCACGCCCGTCGATGTCCGATCGAACAGGGGCACGCCAAGCAGGTGCTCCATGTCGGCTACCACGCGCGACACGGCGGGTTGCGACATGCCGAGCCGTGGCGCAGCCTTCGCCATGCTTCCGGCTTCGGCGACGGCGTCGAGAATGTGCAGATCGCGGAGCTTCAGCCGCCGCAGGCGCAGATCGTCCATCCGGCCTCCCTATCTGGTTTTCTGATAGCCATATCCGATAATCGAGCTTCCCGGTATACCCCGAACCGGACCAAGGTGAACCCGCTTCTGATCAGGAGGGAGACCACCATGCGGTTCATCCGAATTGCTTTCGCGGTCGCCGGCTTCGCTGTGCTGATGCTGGAGCCTCTCACAGCCCAGAACCGCACCACGCCCCTTCGCATCATCTACCCGTTTGCCGGAGGAGGGTCCGGCGACGTCCTGACCCGGTTGGTTGCCGATCGGCTGAGCGTGGTGCTCGAACGTCCGGTGATCGTGGAGCCACGTGCGGGAGCCGCCGGCCGCCTCGGCGTGCACGCTGTCAAGACGTCCGAGCCGGACGGCAACACGCTGCTGGCCACTCCGATAGCTCCAATGGCGGTGTATCAAAGCGTCTACCCCGCCCTCGACTACGATCCGGTCAAGGACTTCGCGCCGGTCTCACAGATTGCCACCTTTGATTTCGGCATCTGCATCGACCCGAAGATTCCCGCCAGCAACATTTCCGAGCTCGTCACTTGGCTGAAGGCAAACCCCGACAAGGCGAACTTCGGCACACCGGGCGCAGGCACGCTTCCCCATTTCTTCGGATTGATGTTTGCGAAGGCCGCCGGCGTGCCGCTGCAGCACATCGCCTACAAGGGAGGCACGGTCGCCCTGACCGACCTGATGGGTGGCCAGATCCCCATCGTCTTCCTGTCGACCAATGAATTGGCCGAGTTGCACAAGTCTGGTCGGATACGCGTGCTGGCGACCTCCGGCGTGCAACGGTCGACATTCCTGCCAGATGTTCCAACGTTCAGGGAGATCGGATACGAGATCGAAGGTGGCGGTTGGTGGGGGTTCTTTGCACCTGCCGGCACTCCGGCCGCGACGGTATCCAAGCTGAGCGGTGCAATCGCGCGGATTGTCCAGGAGGACGACGTCAAGGCGCGCATTGCGCAGATCGGACTGAGGCCGACCGGTACATCGCCCGAGGAATTTGCCCGCATTCAGCGCGAGGATATCGAACGCTGGGCCGTGCCGATCAAGGCGTCCGGCTTCAGGCCGGAGCAGTAGGACCGGCATGGACGCGCCATTCACCGGGAATACGATGGCGCTTTCGCTGTCGGCGAGGATCTCATGACGTTCTGCCCGTGAGCTTCGCGGCACGATTGGTAGCGGATCGCCGACGGGCTCCATGGGATGAGCCTTCGCGCGCTCGACGGTGTCGATGCCGGTCTCTCCGGCGTGATGCTGCTGATCGACGGCCGCATCCTCGGCGGCGATGCGTTCTTCTACTATCTCGGATGTTATTCCTCGGCAGATGGCCGCTGGAAGGGCGAGATGCTGAACCAGGAGCACACGCCGGCGAAGGGTGAGAACCCCGTGTTCGGCGGCTTTGAGGTCGGGATCGGCTTCTCCGGGACATGCACGGCCGATAGCGGCGAGCTCGAGGGCACCGCACTGGCGGGGAAGCGCAGCCTGCGGCTGCGGCGTCGCTCAAGCTGATGCGAAGGGCGTAAGCTGCTGCAAGCAAGGGGAACGGCAGTTCCCGCCGAGAAGAAGCCTTAAGCTTCGCCTCGAGCGATCTCCGCAGGCGCTTCCAAGCCGACCTGGAGCAGAATCCTCAATTTCGCTCGCTTTTTGCGGTACCAAAGTCTTGGAGACGGAGTTCTCCAGCGACGGTCAGCCGGTCACCAAAGCGCGACGCGGAGATTGATCAATGCCAAAGCATGATGAAACATCGGAGCAGCGGGAAAAGCGGGAACTCGACGAGGAATTGGATCGGCAGTTGCAGCAGACCTTTCCCGCGAGCGACCCACCGAAAATCACGCGCAGCCAGCCAAACAAGCGGAACTGAGCTGGACTGTCCGCATCGATGCGCACGCACTGCGACCGTGCCGGATGAAACCTGCGGAGGCGGGCGCGACCGGCACAGTCGGCTTCAGTCATGATGTCCCCGAGATCGCGGACGATCTGATCGGCGCACGATGACGCGATCGAGCGCAAGCCTCAGGTGCGGGTTGCAGCTTCGATCCTGGACCGATCGTCCGGATTCGATGCTCGGAGTTCGACGGGAGGCACGACCAGGACGTCCACATTCACGGAACGCAGGACTTCTTCCGTTACGCTCCCGATCAACGCCCGCAGCAATCCGGATCTGCTGTGCGTGCCCATCACCAGCAGATCAGGCCGTTTCTCCTCGACGGCACGGGTTATGACGTGCACCGCTCCGCCTTCGCCAACCCGAAGCGACCATCGTCGCATGTCGAACCCATTGGTCACGAGAAAGGCGCTCAGTTCCTCCATCGCTCTGTGCCGCTCGCTCTCGACGTATCCATCGATGACGGCGGTGCTCGCGCCAGAGCTGATCAGCCGCGTCTTTCCCATAGGCGAGAAGGCATGCAGAAGCGTTGCTGCTTCATCTTCAAGCAGCCCGGTGGATAGACCGACGCGAATTGCTTGTGCGGACGTGTCGGACATGTCGACCGGCACCAGAACCCGCTCGTAGTGCCGCTGCGCCTCATTGTTCACCATCAGCACCGGATACTTTCCTCCGCGAATGACCCGCTCGATAGTGGTACCTGTGACCATATCGCGCAAAAACTGCTTGCGATGAGCGCCCATGACGACAAGATCCGCGCCGGCCGCCGCGGCTGCGCGCGATATCCCATCGACGGGATGGCCCTTGATGACCGTCGGATGACAGCGAATATCACGCAGTTCCGGTACGGCTCCGATCTGCTCGATCAGGACCCGATGGGCCTCGCGCTCTTCCATGTGGACCAGATCAGGCGGTCGATCATCGTCAACCACATGGACAAGATGCAGCTCAGCATGCTTGGCGCGAGCCAGCAGACCCGCCTGCCGCACAGCGCGATGTGAGCGTGTCGAGAAATCCGTCGCAGCGACGATGTTCATGTCAGGACCTCATATGGGCCAGCGGTGGCGGCAAAGCGCTACCGGCTGTGGCAATTCGATTGGTTTGGGGGAACGGCTTATGATGCCGGATCGCGCGGACCCGCCGCGAGACGTGCAGGCGATCGCGTGGCGCTCGAACGCAACGATGTGCACTGGGGCGCGAGGCAACAAGGCACCTCCGGCGTCACTTTCTTACATCACGGATCGGTGGCGGGCGCCGAGCAGATGCCGCGCGGAATCCGTCGGGATCACAAATCCAGATGAACATGATCCATGAAGTCAGGACGAACAGTGCTAAAAATACCGCCATGGAGAACTCCCGGTTTGGTTCAGAACCTTGAGGTGCCGCGCCCGGGCGATGTGGAATCGCCCGGGTTACCGGCCGATCAGCAGCCGGTTCCCATGAATTCGATATTGAAGCGCTCTGGCCATCATATCCTCTGTTTACGGATGGCCGAAATGCCATCCCGGATCGTCGCGGCGGACTCGCACGCGGCCTCCACACTCAATTTGGGTATGCGCGGCTCGAGTTCAAATGCGGCATTTAGCCGGCCTTGGCCGGTCCGCAGAGACGCCTGGAACGAGCGCGCAGTTGGCGAATGAGGCCCCGGGCCTGGTCTCAATCGGCCTCCGGCTCGCCGGCCTGAGTAGTCCGTTCGGCAGTATCGCGAAACCGGGCCGCACCCACCAACACTGTCAGCGCAATCGGAGTCGTCACGATGCCCAACGCCACAATCAGCATTTCATGCAACACTGGTCTGCTCTGCAGGACGGAGAAGTAGAGCATTGAAGCGACCGCGATGAAGAAAGTGCCGAGCGTCGTCCCGAGTGTCGGCGCATGGACCCGTTCGTAGAACGTGTTGAGCCGCAAAAGTCCCAGCGAACCGATCAGCGTGACAGAAGCGCCGAGCAGAAGGAGAACCGCCGTGAGAGCAGCGGCCCAGGGCTGCAATTGTTCGATGCCGTTCATTCGATCACCTCGCCGCGGAGCAGGAACTTGGCCAACGCGACCGTGCCGACGAAACCGAAGACCGCCATGGCCAGAGCCGCCTCGAAATAGAGCGGCTCGCCGGATCGGATTCCGAACGTCAAAAGCAGCAACATCGCATTCACGGACAAGGTGTCGAAGCCCAGGACGCGGTCCTGCGCCCGCGGCCCGAGAAAAACGCGGACAGCACCGCATCCGATCGCCAGTCCTACCAAGATCTGCGCGACGACGAGCGAGTAGCTGAGCACGAGCTGGCTCATTGGAATATCTCCAGCAGATGGCGTTCGTAGCGGTCCTTGATGGTGCGGATCCAGTCGTCTTCATCGACGAGGTCCAGAACATGGATCAACAACGAGCCCTTCTGAGCATCGAAGTTCACCCAAAGCGTGCCGGGGGTCGACGTAATGATGCAAGCCAAGCAGGCCAGCCCGTACGGATTGCGCATGTCGAGAGGAATGTTCACGAATCCCGACTTTCGGTGCCGCCGCCCGAAGCCGAGAACGATCTGCGCCACCGCAAGATTTGAGCGGATGACGTCAACCGCCACCAGGCCCAACAATCGCAGCATGAGGCCGGGGCGCCTGAGACGTGTATGCGGTAGCTCGAGCACGGTGAGAATCCGACCGCCGGCGAGCGCAACGACACAACCGAGGAGGAGATGGCCGAACGTAAGCGCTTGATTGAGCAGCAGCCACAATGCGAGCAGGCAGAAGCTGACGATTGGAAAGGGCAGGAAGCGTGTCATTTGCTGTCCGCCTTTCGACTGTCTCGGACGCCAGTTTCCAGGATGTCACCGACGTAGCCGGTTGGCGCGTGCAGAGACTGCGCCGTAGCCTGCATGAAACGAATCACGGGTCCCGCCAAGACCGTTTGTGCCGCGCACATGATCAGCAGGAACATGATCGGCGCCATCTCGATCAGGCGTACACGCGGCACCGTGCGATCCGGCGACGCCCAGAAGATGCGGATTCCGGCGCGTGTCATCGCAATCAACGTCGCGAGGCCGGACAGAATCAGCACCACGAGAAACGCCCATGCGCTGCCGGGAACGGTACCGCTCCGATGCACGGCTGCCGGGTCGAGCGCCGCAGCAAGCAGCGCAAATTTGGCGATGAACCCTGATAAGGGCGGCAAGCCGGCGATCACCAGCGCGCATCCAATGAAAGCGACGCCCAGCCACGCCATGGTGGCTACGATGGCGATGCCGACATTCTCGTCTGTTTCTTCCACTTCGACTTCTTCACCATAAGCCTCCCTGGTGACGGCGATCACGTCCGCACCAGGTTCGCGGCCGCGTTCGATGAGTTCGATGAGAAGGAAAAACGCGCTGATGCCGAGCGTCGAACTGACGAGGTAGAACAGCGCGCCGCCGGTGACGCCGACTTGTCCCATCCCTGTCGCGGCGAGCAAGGTTCCAGAGGATACGAGCACCGAAAAGCCGCCGAGGCGGGCGGTGTCCTGCGACGCCAATGTGCCGATCGCCCCGAACAGGATCGTCGCCAATCCACCCCACAACAACCAGTCGCTGCCGAAGCCGGCCGAAGCGCCGGTGCCTTCGCCGAAAAGCAACAGCGATAGTCGGAGCACGACATACACGCCGACCTTGGTCATGATCGCGAAGATCGACGCGACCGGCGGAGTTGCGGCTGCGTAGGCCGTGGGCAGCCAGAAGCTCAGGGGCCACATCCCGGCCTTGAGGAGGAAGGCGACTGCGAGCACGCCGGCACCGGCTTCGAGCAAGCCGCGGCTCTCCGCGGCGACCTGCGGCATCCGCGCCGCAAGATCGGCCATGTTGAGCGTCCCCGTGACGCCGTAGATCAGGCTGACTCCGATCAGAAACAGCAAAGAGGCCGCAAGGTTCACCACGACGTAATGCAGTCCTGCCTTCACCCGCGTGAGGCCGGAGCCATGCAGCAGAAGGCCGTATGAAGCCGCCAGCAACAGTTCGAAGAATACGAAAAGGTTGAAGAGATCGCCGGTGAGAAAGGCGCCGTTGAGGCCCATCAGCAGGAACTGAAACAAGGAATGGAAATGCGCACCCGCCCGGTGCCAACGCGCAAGAGAGAACACAGCCGAAGCCAGTGCCAGCACGTTGCTCAGCATCAGCATGAGCGCGGACAGCCGATCGAGGACGAGGACTATTCCGAACGGAGCAGGCCAATTGCCCAAACGATAGACGATGCGGGATCCGGAATCTGATAATCCAAGCAGGATCGCCGCGATCCATACCAGTGCGAGGGTTCCCGCGACGTTGAGGCCGGCGACGATGGTCCGGTGCTTTTCTCCATTGAGCAGCAGCATGCCGGCACCTGCCAGCAGCGGGAGGATGATGGGCGCAATGACCAAACCCGCGGCGCCGCTCACGCTTCCGGCTCCTGACCGTCGACGTGATCGGTTCGTGCGAGGCCGCGTGCTGCGAGGAGGACCACCAGGAACAGCGCGGTGGTCGCAAAGCTGATGACGATTGCAGTCAGGACGAGCGCCTGTGGGAGCGGATCAGCATGCTTGGCGGCATCTCCGATTTCCTTTGCGATGAGCACGGGAGCTCCGGTCCGCAAGCGCCCCATGGCCACGATGAAGAGGTTGACGGCATAGGATAGCAGCGACAGCCCGATGATGACCTGAAACGTCCGCGGCCTGAGGATCAGCCAAACGCCGGACGCCGCAAGCGTACCAATGCCAATCGCCAGCACGAGCTCCATCAGGCCAATCCCTCCTTCGACCGCTCAGCCGTCAGGCGCTGGCCGGTCTGGTGCGGAATTCCGTAGCGGCGCAACGATTGATGCGCGATGGCGATGAGCATCAGCACCGTGGCGCCGACCACGAGAGAGAACACGCCGATGTCGAACAGGAAGGCGCTGGCCATGGGAACGCGGCCGACCAGTGGCAGCTCGGCATACGAAAAGTAAGAGGTCAGGAAGGGATATCCGACAACGCAGGCAGCAGCTCCTGTACATCCTGCCAGCAACAGCCCGACGCCGATCCAACGCACCGGCAGCACGTGGAGGCGCGATTCCACCCATGTCGTGCCGCGGGCCACGTACTGCAGGATGAACGCGGTTGCCATCGCCACGCCGGCCACGAAACCTCCGCCGGGAAGGTCATGCCCGCGCAACAGGAGGAAGATCGCCACCACTCCGATCACGGGGAAAAGCAGACCCATCATCAGCGCGGCAATGGCCGTCGCCTCCCTTTTGGTGTCGCCCTTCTGCCGATCGGGGTGCGCCTCGTCGTGAGTATCCTGGGCGTGCTGCTGTTCAGGGACGGGAATGCTCTCTGGCGCCGGACGGAAGCGGCGCAAGAGCGCGTAGACAGTCAGCGCAACAACCGCAAGCACCGTGATCTCACCCAACGTATCGAATCCACGGAAGTCCACCAGGATGACGTTGACCACGTTGGTCCCGCCGCCCTTCGTGTAGGCGTTTTCGACGAAATACCGCGAGATGCTGTCGGTATCCGGACGCTGCATGGCCGCCAGCGCAATCGCCGCCAGCCCGACGCCGACAAAGAGCGCGATGGCAAAGTCACGAACGCGATGCCATCGGATCCTGCCGGGTCCCTTGTCCGAACTCGCTGGTGTCACGCGTTTCGGCAGCCACCGCAAGCCGAGCAAGAGGAGGACCGTCGTGACGGTCTCCACGACGATCTGTGTCAGCGCGACATCCGGAGCGGACAGCCATACGAAGCTGATGCAGGTCACGAGACCGGCGGTCCCGAGCAGTATCAGCGCGACGACACGATGGAATTTCGCCTGTACTGCAGCTCCGATAGCGCAGGCGGCGCCGACCGCCCAGAGCAAGGCAAAGACGGGATCGAACTCGCCGGCCAGGGGATCGGTCAGCATGATGCCGCGTGCATGGAGCGGCAGCAAGGCAGCGAGGAAAGCGATGCCGGCCAGAACCCTCAACTGCGGCTGGAGATGTCTCGTCCCGAGCTTGCTCTCGAGCCATCGTGCAAGCCGCCAGGACAACGTCACCATCAACCAGTCGAAAATCTGCTTGCCGCTGAAGCGGCGGAGCAAGGGTGGGCCTTCGTGGGCGAGCAGGTACGAGCGCAGCATCGCATAGACGGCGACGCCACCGACCATCGCGACGATGCTCATCAGCAATTCGGGGGTAAAGCCGTGCCAAATGCGCAGACTGTATTCCGGCATCTTTGAGCCGAGAACTGCTTGAGCTGCCGTATCGAGAATGGGTGCAACGGTCAAGGAGGGCGCGATACCGACGACGACGCATGCGAGCACCAGAAGCTCGGCGGGAAGCCGCATCAGGAGCGGCGGCTCGTGGGGCGTATGCGGAAGGCCGACCGGAGCCGGCCCGAAGAACACGTCGCGAATGAACCGCAGCGAATAGGCCACGCTGAAAGTGCTCGCGGCGGTGACGATATAGGGAAGCGCCCGGTCGACAAGCGAGTTGTCGTGGATCTCGATGGTTTCGGCGAAGAACATTTCCTTGGAGAGAAATCCGTTCAATAGCGGGACTCCCGCCATCGAGCCCGCGGCGACCATGGCCAAGGTCGCCGTGATCGGCATGAAGGTCCATAGACCGCTCAGGCGGCGAATGTCGCGCGTGCCCGTTTCATGGTCAATGATGCCCGCGGCCATGAAAAGCGACGCCTTGAAGGTCGCGTGATTCATGATGTGAAAGATGGCGGCGATCTGACCGAACGGGGTATCGAGTCCGGTCAGGAGCGTGATCAAGCCGAGATGGCTGATTGTCGAGTAGGCGAGGAGCCCTTTCAAATCCTGCTGGAACACGGCGAGAAATGCGCCCAGAAGAAACGTGATCAAGCCGGCAGATCCTACCAGCCACAACCACTCGTTCGTTCCGCCCAGAGCCGGCCAGAGCCGCACCAGGAGGAACACGCCGGCCTTCACCATGGTGGCTGAATGAAGATAGGCGGACACGGGCGTCGGAGCCGCCATCGCGTGCGGAAGCCAGAAATGAAAGGGAAACTGGGCGCTTTTGGTGAGAGCGCCGAGCAGGATCAACACGAGCGCGGGGACGTAGAGCGCATGCGAGCGGATCGCGTCTCCGGAGGCCAACACCTTGTCCAGGTCGTAGCTCCCGACAATGTGCCCGATCAGCAGCACGCCGGCGAACAGGCAAAGGCCGCCGCTCGAAGTGATCACGAGCGCCATTCGCGCGCCGTCCCTTGCGGTCGAATTGTGGTGCCAGTAGCTGATCAGCAAGAACGAAAACAGGCTGGTCAGCTCCCAGAAGAACACCAGCTGCAGCAGGTTTCCGGACAGCACGATCCCGAGCATGGCGCCCATGAACGCGAGCAGCAGCGAAAAGAAGCGCGGAACGGGATCGCTGGGCGACATGTAGTAGCGAGCATACAGCACCACCAGAAAGCCGATTCCGGTGACCAGCATGGCGAAGGCCCAGGCGAAGCCGTCAACTCTCAGAACAAACGCGAGGTCGAGTTCGGCAACCCACTCCGTTCGCCAGGCGATGACGCCGCCATTCGTGACGCCGGGATAGGCCGTGGCTGTGAGGACAAAGGCAGCAAGAGCGACGCTTCCCGCGAGCCATGCCTCAGCATCGCGCGCATTGACCCGCAGGAGAGCCGCAATGAAGCTTCCGGCGAAAGGAAGGACGAGAACGGCAAGGAGGAACATCGCGTTCGGCTGCCTCAATCTGCGGGGTAAAGGACGTGTGTTTCGCTCACCCGATTGCTTAGCTGAGGCAGGAAGATATCTCCACCGCTAGATTTAGCAGCTGTTGGCGCCTGCGTGGTGAGCCGCCATCCTCCGATGCCGCCAGCGGGTCACTCGGTTTGAAATGGTGCAGTCAGATCCAGTGGGAGACGGTACCGATCGCAGCGGCTAACGCGGCTGCGAGAGCGCCAAGCAACGTATAGAAGCCGCACAGCGCTATTGCCCGCCACACACTTGTCTCAGCAGGCGCGGTGTCGTCGGTTAGGCTCGGATCAGAGCGGCATCGCATTTGCCCGCGGCCGTTCGTTGTTCCATTGCAAGCGGTCCGAAGTATAGCCGTGTCCTCTCACATCGCGGCTCACATTCCTGTCAAACCGTCGCCTTGGCTTCGTCCTTGAAGCGAACAAGATGTCGCAGCAGGTGCGAGAGGCCGAATACGCTTTTCGCCCGCGCGGCAGGACGAGGTAAAGTCCATGTCTGCAAACCGGGGTTACCGCTGGCGTGATTGACGCAGGTTCTGCTGCCAATCCCGCTCATACGCCGGGGCGAAGCCCAACGCGGCCGAGGCCGGGTAGCTTGAGCGCCGGGCGCCGGATGTCGAAGCCGAGCACGGCACCGAAGAAATTGATCTCCAGGCCTTCGACCCAGCCGATCGAGAAGCCGAGATATCCGGCAAGCGAGGCATAGATGCCCGTACCCGAGGCGGTTATGCCGGCCCATCTGCCGGTGTACGGGAAGTCCTTGCCGATCGCGGTCGGCGGCAGGACGGCGCGAAGCTCGGGGACGGCGTCGAGCGCGGCCTGCACGAACGTGTTGGAATTGGGACCAGGCCAGACGCTGTAATCGCCATAGGATCGAAACTTGTAGTTTTCAATCACATGCCTGATCTTGGGGATCAGCGCCTCCGCGCGCGCTCCATCGACGGCGACAATGGTTTCCGGCGCGGCGCCGAACCATCGACCGTCCGGAGCAAAGCCGTTGGTGCGGATCGGCTCGCCCCACGCCGTGTAGTCATACCGGGTGTAGGTCGGCGCATCCTTCTCCTTGACGACGATCCAGGTGTGAACCGCGAAGATGCTGCGCCATCTCACCGTTCTCGCCCCGAACACCCGTATGACGGCTTCGGAATTGGCGGCAGCGGCGGGCAGAAGGCCGGCGCTCGACCGATCGGCGGTTTGCCAATTCTCGCGGCCATCGCCCAGCCAAACATATCTCAC
The DNA here is from genome assembly GCF_024585165.1 of Bradyrhizobium sp. WBOS07. Lineage (NCBI taxonomy): Bacteria > Pseudomonadati > Pseudomonadota > Alphaproteobacteria > Hyphomicrobiales > Nitrobacteraceae > Bradyrhizobium > Bradyrhizobium sp. WBOS07. The sequence goes on along the minus strand of NZ_CP029008.1, from coordinate 2,912,651 downwards.
CGCTGAAGCGGCCAGCGGTGCCAAGACGAGGAACAGAAGGATGAGCAAGGGCTTCTTCAAGGGAGTGATACGGCGGGCTTGTGGTCAACCATATAGTTCGCATGAACGCTGGCGCCATAGCACCTGAGATCAGGATGTTGGTTCGCAACCGCGGCAGGATTGGAGTTCGCGCATGGACATCAAGGAAGCAGAGGCGATGACGGAGGCATCCGGGCTCACGGACCAGCAGGACCGCGGGAACCAGACCACGACCCAGCGATTGGGTTCCGAAGAGAAAGCAGGAACGGTCCGGTCGCAGCTCAACTCGCCTTCGCCGAAGTCCGCGACGCGATGGGCCGACCAGCTGCGCGGGATGGCGGTGAGGGCGCCGCTACGGTCGTTGCTCGTGGCTTTTCTCGCCGGGGCATGGATCGCTCGCCGGCGTTAGGAGCGGGAGCTGGCGCTACTGGCCCGCAAGGAAAAACTGCAGCGACCTGAGCGATCGCTGGTGCATGGAGGGACGGACATGAAGCTTCTTGCCATCGCGGCGACGATCCTGCTGGGCAGCATTTCATTCGCCATGGCGCAAAGCTCGGGAGGCGCTTCCGGCGGTTCTTCATCCGGCGGCGGCACGAGCGGAGCCGGCCCGGGCGGTACCGGCGGTTCGACGCTCTCGAATGGGACCACGCTGAGCGGAACTGGGGGGTCGCCGGGCCCCAACACGTCCAATGCAAAGAACAAGGGAACGACAGGTGAGCGACTGGGCGTCACGCCTTCTGGTCAGGACGGCGGCGGATCTCGACCGACTTACGACACGCCGGCCGCGAATGCTGCCATCCAGCAGCTTGGAAATACCAATCCGGGCGTCCTCAGGAAGTGACGGCCATCCTGCACGCGGGCGCCGCGCGCAGGATGCCTGGACGATACGGGGATTGTGACGGCGGACCGATGGCTTTCTGAAGCGTGGAGGTGCGAGCTCACGGCGCTGGTGGCGTTGGGTCCAAGCCCCCAAGCTTGAGGGACGACGACCAGGGAATTGACCCCCGGGCAGGCCGGATCCCGGCCTGTCCCGGGCTTCCCCTGGCGCTCCGCATGCCCTATGACGCTGCAACGCAAAAATCCCCCAAAAGACACTCATGATCCGCCTCGACAACGTCAGCAAGCAAGCCGGCCACCAGATCCTGTTCATCGAAGCCTCCGCTGCCCTCAACAAGGGCGAGAAGATCGGGCTCGTCGGCCCCAACGGCGCCGGCAAGAGCACGCTGTTCCGGATGATCGCCGGCCAGGACCTGCCCGACGAGGGACAGGTCTCGATCGATCGCGGCATCACCATCGGCTATTTTAACCAGGACGTCGGCGAGATGAGTGGCCGCAGCGCCGTCGCCGAGGTGATGGATGGCGCGGGTCCCGTCAGCGAGGTCGCCGCCGAGTTGCGCGCGCTCGAGACCGCGATGGCCGACCCTGACAAGGCCGACCAGATGGACGAGATCATCGCCCGCTACGGCGAGGTGCAGCACCGTTTCGAGGAGCTCGACGGCTATGCGCTCGACGGCCGCGCGCGCGAGGCGCTGGCGGGCCTCGGCTTCAGCCAGGAGATGATGGACGGCGACGTCGGCAAGCTCTCCGGCGGCTGGAAGATGCGCGTGGCGCTGGCGCGCATCCTCCTGATGCGTCCCGACGTCATGCTGCTCGACGAGCCGAGCAACCATCTCGACCTCGAAAGCCTGATCTGGCTGGAGAAATTCCTGCACGATTACGAAGGCGCGCTGTTGATGACCTCGCACGACCGCGAGTTCATCAACCGCGTGATCTCCAAGGTGATCGAGATCGATTCAGGCTCTCTCACCACCTACACCGGCGACTACGAGTTCTACGAGCAGCAGCGCGCCCTGAACGAGAAGCAGCAGCAGGCGCAGTTCGAGCGCCAGCAGGCGATGCTCGCCAAGGAGATCAAGTTCATCGAGCGCTTCAAGGCGCGCGCTTCGCATGCGGCGCAGGTGCAGAGCCGGGTGAAGAAGCTCGACAAGATCGAGCGGGTCGAGCCGCCGCGGCGCCGCCAGAGCGTGGCGTTCGACTTCCCGCCGGCGCCGCGCTCGGGCGAGGACGTGGTCGCGCTCAAGAGCGTGCACAAGGGCTACGGCTCAAAGCGCATCTACGACGGCTTCGATTTCATGATCCGCCGCAGGGAGCGCTGGTGCGTGATGGGCGTCAACGGCGCCGGCAAATCGACGCTGCTCAAGCTGGTCGCGGGCGCGAGCGAGCCCGACCAGGGCACGGTGGCACTCGGTGGCAGCGTCAAGATGGGCTATTTCGCCCAGCACGCGATGGATCTGCTCGACGGCGAACGCACCGTGTTCCAGTCGCTCGAAGATGCGTTTCCGACCGCGGGGCAGGGCTCGTTGCGCGCGCTCGCCGGCTGCTTCGGCTTCTCCGGCGACGACGTCGAGAAGCGCTGCCGGGTGCTGTCGGGTGGCGAGAAGGCCCGCCTCGTCATGGCCAAGATGCTGTTCGATCCGCCGAACTTCCTGGTGCTGGACGAGCCGACCAACCATCTCGACCTCGCCACCAAGGAGATGCTGATCAATGCGCTGTCGGATTTCGAGGGCACCATGCTGTTCGTCTCGCACGACCGGCATTTCCTCAGCGTTCTGTCGAACCGCGTGCTGGAGCTGACGCCGGAAGGCATCCACCAGTTCGGCGGCGGCTACACGGAGTACGTCGCGCGAACCGGGCAGGAGGCGCCGGGGCTGCGGAGCTAGTCATTGCTCTTGCCCGCGATCCTGGCGACGGTCTCGATCTCGTTGGTCCAGATGCCGCCGGAATAGCCTTGCGGCAGCCGGGCGAACAATTCGGGCGTATCGACGCCGGTGGAGAATTCACCGCCGCTGTAGGGGCCGAGCACGAAGACCGCGCTGCCAGCATCGGTCATCCGATTGAGGAAGCGGTTGGGCCAGCCCCATAGCCAGGGCGCGACGTTGACAGGGACCAGCACCATCGCGTTGCGGCAGGCCGGCGGGACGAGACCGGTCCAGCCATAGGCGATATAGCGGATCAGGCAGCTTCGGATCGCCGCGCGCGAAATGGTACGGACGTCAGGGGTCAGGCGACGGATCATGTCGATCGGCTCGTCACCGCCATAGACCATGATGGTCCGCCGTCGCTCGGTCGGCAGCGCGTTCAGCGCGGCGGCGAGTTTCTCGCCTTCGCTCGCGTCACGGCTCTTCACATTGATAAGCAGTCCCTTGTCAGGGAAGGTCGCAAGCACCTCCGGCAGCGTCGGCATCATCCCGATTCCCTTGCCGCGAAACGGGAAGGTCTTGCCGCCGTCGGCGGTGTAGCCGTAGCCGATGTCGAGCATTTTCAGCTTCGCCATGCTCTGCTCGCGCGTGACACCCCGGCCGTCGGTGCGGCAGTCGATCGTCCAGTCGTGGAATACGGCGAACTGGCCATCGGTCGTCGGGTGCACGTCGAGCTCGACGATATCGGCGCCGGCCTCGAAGCTCGCACGCATCGAGGGTAGGGTGTTCTCCAGGTAATCGTGCGTCGGCGACAACATCCGTGTGGCGGTGCAGGTGTCGCTCTTCACACCGCGCTCATCGAAGCGTTGCGCCATGCCGCGATGGGCGAGCAGGACCGGCTTGCCGCCGGGATGCGGCGTCAGAAGACTGGTGTTGTTGACGTAGACACCAGCCGCGACGGCAATCAGGGCCAGCGCGGCGAATTTGGGTTTTCTTCCCACGCGATCTTTCCAATTTCGCGATCACCGTCGACCGAGTTTGAGGTTGATTTGCGGCAATCGTCGCGCAGGAGCGCGGTGCGGATTGCACGGCTTGAATGGTCCCATGCCGGCCGCTACGCTTCCCTCAAAGAGGGGAGCGAAACAGCGATGCGGCAACTCAGGATCGGGGACATCACCATCGATGCGGTGATCGAGCGGGAGGGGCCGTGGCGGCGGCCGCAGGATTTCTTCCCGGCCTATGACGAGGGCGTGTTCAAGCGCCATCTGCCGACGATGGAGCCGGAGGTGTTCGACGCCGCGCGCGGCATGATGGTGATCACCTATCAGACCTTCGTGGTGCGAACGCCGCGCTACACCATTCTCGTCGACACCTGCACCGGCGAGGACAAGGGTCATCCGCCGCCGTTCGATTTTCCCGGCAAGGAGCGCTGGCGCAACGAATTGCTCGCGCTCGGCATCTCCTTCGAGCAGATCGACTACGTGTTCTGCACGCATTTGCATATCGACCACACCGGCTGGAACACGACCTTGCGCGACGGCCGCTGGGTGCCGACGTTTCCGAACGCGAAGTACGTCTTCCACAAGGGGGAATACGCGGCCTGGGAGGCCGAGCATGCCAAGGGCAATAATCCGCCGGGCACGGTCTTCCGCGACAATTGCCTGCCGATCGTCGAGGCGGGGCAGGCGCTGCTCGTCGACGATGACTACGCGCTCGACGACACCGTGACGCTGACGCCGACGCCGGGGCATTCGCCCTGCCATTGCTGCGTGAACATTTTTTCGAAGGGGCAGCGCGCCGTGGTCGCGGGCGACCTCATGCATCACCAGATCCAGTGCCGCGAGCCGGACTGGTCGGCGCGACCCGACTGGGATCCGAAGCAATCGGCACTGTCGCGGCGCAAGTTTTTCGCGTCCGTTGCCGACACCGACACGCTGATCCTGCCGGTCCATTTTCCGGCACCGACGGTGGGATGGATCAGGCCGCTGGGCGATGCGTTCGATTATCGGTTCAGGCGGGCGTGAAGTCCGCCGTCATGGCCGGGCTTGTCCCGGCCATCCACGATCTCCAGCGCTGCACGAAGAACGTGGATGCACGGGACAAGCCCGGGCATGACGAGTGCGGAGAGCGATTACTCGCCAAAAAGCAGCGAATGCGCTGCGATCAGGCGCCGGTCTCGCACTTCTTCATGAAGCTGTTCTTGGCGGCGCCGGCGAGCGGCTTGCCGTCGGCGCTGACGGCCTTGGGCGCGCAGGCATCGGCCTTGCATTTCTTCAGGAACGAGGTCTTGGCGGCGCCGGCCAGCGGCTTGCCGTCCTTGCCGACCGCCTTGCTCTCGCAGGTTTCTTGCGCAAAGGCCGAGCCTGCTGCAAAGGTGGCAACGATCGCAGCGAGGAAAATCCGCTTCATCATGGGTGTCTCCGTCAGCCAGAAATGGCGTCGGGATTGGAGCCGGGAATCGTGGCGCAATCAAGCTGGATGACGGCCCTGTTGCCTGGTCTGTTGCACCGCTCGCTGACCCCGGCGGCCAATCCTGCTAGGCTGGGTCAGCCGAGCTGGATGGAGCATCGTGATGGACGCCGTGATCCCGAAACACCAGGAAGCCGCCGACCAGCATTCTCACCTGGTTCGGCCTCAAGACATGGAATGGCAGAAAACCCGTTTTCCGGGCTGCGAGGCCAAGACGCTGCTGTTCGACCGGCGCACGGGCCTGATGACCGCCTTGATGCGGTTTGCGCCGGGATCGGTGCTGCCCGACCACGAGCACGTCGGTATCGAGCAGAGCTGGGTGATCGAGGGTGCGCTGGTCGACAAGGAGGGGCCGGCCCAGGGCATCGCCTGCAAGGCCGGTGAGTTCATCTGGCGCGAGGCGGGCAGCCGCCATGCCGCGTGGTGTCCGGACGGGGCCCTGATCCTTGCGATCTTCCAGGTGCCGAACAAGTTCTTCGAAGCCGATGGCCGCGTCGTCGACGCCGCCGGTCAGGATTGGGACGAGACCTGGGGGCACACCGGCGCGCAGCGAGCGCGGAGCGCCTGACGCATCCTACGCGCCACGCATCAGCAGCGCCTTGAAGTCGGCCCGGGCGGCTTGTGCCTCGGCGCGTGCGGCGTCGGAGGCGTCGCCCATGCCGAAATAGCCGTGGATCAGTCCGGGGCCCTCATGGTGCTTGACCCGCACGCCGGCCGCCTCCAGCGCCCGCGCATAGGCTGTGCCCTCGTCGCGCAGGGGATCGAACCAGGCGGTGGTCACGACCGCAGGTGCGACACCGGCGAGGGACGTTGCGCGCAGCGGCGAGACACGCCAGTCGGAAGCATGGCCGGGATCGGCGAGATAATGGCCGCAAAACCATTCCATCGTGGCACGCGTCAGGAAGTAACCCTCGGCATTCTCGGCGCGCGAGGGATAGCGCGCATTCTCGCGCGCGTCGGCGTAAGCGCCGAGGACGTCGGTCACGGGATAAACCAGTAATTGCGCGGCGAGCTTGATGCCGGCGTTGCGGCAGGCGATCGCGGTGGTCGCGGCGAGATTGCCGCCGGCGCTGTCGCCGGCAACGCCGAGGCGTTGCGCGTCGCCGCCAAATTCCGCGACGCGGTTGAAGATGTCGCTCACTGCGGCATAGGCGTCCTCGAACGCGCCAGGAAAACGCGTTTCCGGCGGACGCCGATAGTCGACGGAGACAACGACGGCGCCGGTCTCGATCGCAAGGTTGCGCGCCTGCCGGTCGTGGGTCTCGAGGTCGCCCGCGACCCAGCCGCCGCCATGGAAGAACACCACGGTCGGCGCCGGCGTGGTGCCGACCCGGTAGACCCGCGCGGGAAGCGGGCCGGCGCCGCCTTCGACCTTGATATTCTCGATGCTATCGACGGGCGGCGGCGGGATGGCCGCGCGTGAGGCAGCCAGTGCACGCAAGGAATCGCGGGCGCTCTGTGGCGTCATGACCGTGGGATCGCGCATCGGCATGAGCGGGATGATCTCGGCGATGACGGGATCGAGTGGCGCGGCCATGGCGGCTCCTCCAAGCTTCTTGCAGGGTTCTTGGTCTTGCTTGCGGGTTAGCATAGATTTTGCGCGCCGCATCGGCAACCGGCCTCGTGTCGTCACGCCGGCGGATGAACGGGCAGGGAGGTTCTGAGAGGTGGAATTCGAAACGCTGGTCCAGTCGCGCCGCAGCGTGCGTGGCTTCAAGAACGAGCCGGTGCCGCGCGCGGTGATCGAGGCGATCATCGAGAGCGCCAAGCGCGCGCCGTCGTCGATGAACACCCAGCCCTGGCATGTCCACGTGCTCACAGGCAGCCCGCTCGAAGAGGTGCGCCGCCGCAACATGGAGGAGATGGTCGGCGGCGCCAAGGTCAAGCGCGACATCGTCAGCCACGGCGAGTATCAGGGCGTGCACCGCACGCGCCAGGTCGACATCGCCAAGAAGCTGTTCGGCGCGATGGGGATCGCGCGCGACGACAAGCCGATGCGGCAGGACTGGGTGCTGCGCGGTTTCCGCCAGTTCGACGCGCCGGTCTCGCTGGTCCTGACCTACGACCGCGTGCTCGATCCCGGCGCGGTCTGCCATTTCGATCTCGGCGCGCTCTGCTACGGCATCGTGCTCGCGGCGTGGGACCGCGGCCTCGGCTCGGTGATCAACGGGCAGGGCATCATGCGCTCCGACATCGTGCGCGAGGTGGCGAAGATTCCGGAGGACGAGGTCATCATGACATGCGTCGCGATGGGCTATCCGGACGACGGCTTTGCCGCAAACGCGGTGCGTTCGGATCGCGAGCACAATCAGGAGTTTGTACGCTACGTTGGTTTTGCCGACTAGCGTGTGCGAGAGGAGATTATTCTCTCGCGAAATTTTTGGTGCGGAGCCCCAAGCGGCCTCTTGCAATCTCGAAGGTGCGGGAGGAACAATATGTCCGGTGAGAGGTTTGTTGCTGGCGCGAGGGAATTGACATGCGGCGGCTGGCTAGCCTGGTTCGGCGTTTCTTCGGCCCGCGATTGCGGCGCCCGATCGATGAAGATCCAAGTCTTCCTTTCACACCCGAAGAGTTCGGTCGGCTGATTCGGAGCGGCCGGCACGAGGACATGAAGCTGCTGGCCGATGGTCTGGCGTGCCGGTCCATCCCGCGCCGCGCCAGCTATCGTGCGACCCATTAGGGTGCGTTCGAGACGGGTCGTCGCGCTCACCGCGTGAGTGCGACCTGCTTGAACGAGTGGACCAGAGCCTTTTCCAGCTTCCCATTCATTCCGCACAAGACGTTGTAGGCCTCCGCGCGGGGCATGGTCGGCTTGTAGTGCCGGTGCTCGATCAGCGCCGCGAAGATGTCCGAGATGGTCAGAATTCGTACGATGTCGCCGATGCTCTCGGCGCAGAGCGCATCGGGATAGCCGCTGCCGTCGAGGTACTCGTGATGATGGCGAACGGCATCGAGAATTTCCGGTGAAATCTTGTCGTGCCCCTTCAGAAACGCGTAGCCCGCGGCCGGATGGGTTTCGATCAGGGCCCGTTCCTCCGCATCGAGACGGCCCGGCTTGTCGAGAATGGCAAGCGGGATCTGTGCCTTGCCGATGTCGTGGAACATGGCTGCCGAGTAGAGGCGCTCCAGATCGGCTTGACCGACACCGAGGCTCAGGCCGAAGTCGATGGCGACGCCGGTCACGAGCAGGCAATGCTGGTAGGTTCCTTCGTGGTGTCGCCGTACCGTCGTCAGCCATTCCGACAGGCCTCGCTCGGTGATGCGATCGGCTATCTGGCGGCCGGCCTCCTTGGTGCCGTCGATGTCGAGGGGCTGGTCAAGGGTGACCGCAGTGAACATCGAGGCAATCGCGGTTGCCGCGGCCTCGACCGCGGTATCGGACTGTGCGGTCTCGCTCGACGAGCGATCCGCCGGATCAGACAGGGCCGCCAGCAGTCTGGGCCGGTTGATCGGACCGGACAGGACGAGCGTCGCCCCGAGCGCGTAGGCTTGCGAGATGCCGACGTGAGAGCTGTGCTCGATGATAAATATCCGCTTCGTCGCCTTGGCGAGCTTGCCAGCCCGTTTCTTGATGGCCGCGATGTTGTCGATGTCGCGCAGGTCCGCGCGGATGACGATGGCGGAAGGCACCTGCGAGAGCTTGGCTTCGGCATCCAGCCGTTCGCCGGCGACGGCGAAACGCTCCTCGAGCATCGCGCAGACGCCCGCCAGCTTCTCGGATCTGTCGGCCAGCACGTGCACGAACGGGCGGGCCGCTTCCTTCTCGCGGGTGCGGTCTCTGTCAGCGGGGCTGAGGATGGTTCGCGCGTTCTGCACGGCTTAGACCTGGACTGTCGCGGATTACGCTGTGGGTTGAATGCTCTGCCTATTTGCTCCGCACCATGGTCTGCGGAGCGGCCGACGGTGCGCTCGCCTGCTTCTTCTTGCCGTCCGCAGTCACGAAGTGAATGCCGGCTGTGGTGCCATCGATCCAGACCAGCTCGCAGCGCCGATAGGCGAGCCCGGTCGATGACAGCAGCATGAAGAATTCCTTGGCCTGAAGGACGTCCAGCGTGCCCTCGACCTCGACCTTTGCGCCTGTCTGAGACACGTCGAGCAGAACGCAGCTGCGCCGCCATGTGCCGTCGGAGCCCATCAGATTGATCGGCTGCCTGTGGTCCATCCGCACCCGCGCTGCCTTGCGGCCGTCGAATTTCATCGGCTAACCCCCGCTCTTGCGCCATGTTTTCCGCAACCATTGCCCTGGGCATTGGCGGCGATTTCCCCCCATCGCACCGTCCACTGGCTGGTGGACAGAAGCAGTGTCTCGAAAAGGTGTTGCGCGCGTTCACGCTCGGCAAAGGAAAGCCTGATGCCGTTGCGGTTGCTCAGGATGGCAAGCGTGGTCTGCCAGTTCAGCCGCGAAGCCCGGCAGGCCATGACGAGGCCCTCGCAATCGTCGTCGGTCATGACGTGCTCGACAATCTCGATGGGAGCCCCCGAAAGCAGCGACAAGGCCGTGAACAGATTGGCCGTCTCGCCGCGGATCGCGAAGCGGTTCACCGTGGAATCGTTGAGCTTGCCGATGTGGTTGAGCGCAACGATCTCCGGCCGCGCGCTTGCATAGGCGGTCGCGTTGGGCAGCTTGGGCACCGTCGGCGTCGCCGCTCGAGGAGGCGAGACGGAGGGAGCCTTCGGGTCCGCGCGGACGTTGGGATTCGGTGAGGCCGATAGCAACTTCCGCAGCACCGCATCGGGCGTGCCCGGTCTGAGCGCCAGTGCCTTCGTCAGCTCGTCATCGCTCACGCACTTTTCGACGATTGCGACGTAGGCGGCATCGGAGAGCCGTGCCCCTGCATTGCTGATCAGCGCAAGGTGGACGGCGCGGCCGCCGCGCCCGATGAGCGTCTCGGTCAATGGCGGCTCGACGAATGCGCGGGCGGCGATCGCGAGTTGCTGCCGTTCGCCGCTCGAAATCGCGATCGTTTCGAGATCGGACGTGGACAGCGCCTGCGATTTGAGCAGAACGGGGCAGGCCACGTCGGGATCGTCGTGTGAGGCAAGGCGTCGCGAGGTCTGCGGCGGAGCCACCTTGAGCTCGGCAAGCGCCCCGCCGAGCCGAACCAATGCGCCGGCCTCGACCCGCTCCGTCAACCGCAGCAGGACGCCGTCGACCACATTGGCAAGCAATTCCTGAGACCGGTCGCAGCTCCCAGTGAGCAACTGCAAAATGCCTTCGAGGATCCGGGCGCAACGGTCCAGCGGACACGTTGCGACTGCATCTTCCAACTCAACCAAAATATCCGCAGGCGAATTTGCCATCATGGCAGGGAGCCTGAATTGAAATAACTTTGACGATCCAACAGGGCTCATTGCACCCTAAGGGCGTTAACTTGAGTTTTAGGGATCGCGTATTCAGGTAGTGTGCAGCGCCGAACTCTTGAAAAACGCTATCGAAATTCGGCGAGATCCGGCATCTCGGCTTGTCCTTGCAATCGTGCCCTCGCCAACTGGCCAGGACACGTTAAGATTGATTCTCTTGGTCTGACGCAAAAATCAATGGGGAAGGGAGCCCGGCACCGCCGCCGGACGCGCGTCAATTGCGGCGCAGCGTTTCGTATCGCCATGAACAGTATTGATGACGTGCCCGGGTTGGCACCCAGAATATTTCGTTTTTCAGACGTCGACGAATTTCGGTATGCCATCCGCGGCCTGGACTTAGAATTCACGCCTTTCGTCCGGAGCATTTCGGCCGAGCAGATCATTCTGTCCTTGCCGGGCTGCGACGTGAATCTGACGACCGCATTTCCGCGCGTGGTCGACGCGCAGCTCGTCGAGAATTGCACTGCGGTCGGGTTCAACATGGACGACCTTGACGTGCCCATACGCTTCAATGGCTCGCAGCGTGCGCGTCCGGCCATCGTCATCGGCAGCGGCGGCGCGGCCTACACCATCATCGAGGAGGTGCAGCGGCAAATCGCGTCGATGATCTTCAGGCCGGAGGTGACGGACCGCGGCTGGCCAAGCGCTTCCCAGACCTTCAAGATCTTCGAAACGAGCGCGGTCGGCCTTGGCAGGTTGCGCCGTGTGGTACGTGAGGTCATGGCCGCGGCTTCAGAGCCCATCGAGGCGGCGGATCTCACCCTCAAGGCGAGAGCAATGAAGGAATCTCTGCTCGCAGCCGTCGACCACGCGCTGGAGGACGTCGTTTCGGTCCGCTGGACCCTGCGTCCCAATGACGAGCGAAACTTCAGGATATTCCGGCAGATCAGCACGCTTCTGTCCGATGATCTCTCGCAGCCGATCTACAGCGATGAGATTGCGCGCAAGCTCGGACTGTCTGTCCGCACCATGCACGACATCGTCCGCCGCTATCGCGGCATGAGCTTGCACCGTTACTTGCGCCTGCGCCGGTTGTGGCTTGTGCGCCGGCGGCTGCTCGCCGGCGCCGACAGCGTCAAGGCCGTGGCGCTCGCCTTCGGCTTCTGGCATCTCAGCGACTTCTCCCGGAGTTACCGCGACCAGTTCGGTGAGACGCCGTCGCAAACCCTGGAGCGCGGGCGCGGACGATAGTCTGACAAATCGCGTAGAGCCCGCCGCCGGTTTCGTGCTACCGTCGGACCATGAGCAATCGCATTCTTGTCCTCTACGGTTCCTACCGTTCCGACCGCATGGGCATCCGCCTTGCGAATTTCGTCATCAACGGGCTGCGTGGCCGCGGCGACGACGTCACCTTCATCGACGCCAAGGCGATCGGCCTGCCGATGCTCGACCGCATGTACAAGGAATATCCCAAGGGCGCGGCACCCGAGGCGTTGGAAAAGCTGGCCGGACAGATCCGCGGCGCCGACGGTTTCGTGTTCGTCACCGGCGAATACAATTGGGGCATCCAGCCCGGCCTGAAGAATCTCACCGACCATTTCCTCGAAGAATGGTTCTGGCGCCCGGCCGCGATCGTGAGCTATTCGGCCGGCCGGCTGTCCGGCGCGCGCGCCGCAACCGCCTGGCATGGCACGCTGTCGGAGATGGGCATGGTGGTGGTGTCGAGCACCATCGGCGTCGGCCCGATCGCGCAGACATTGTCGGCCGAGGGCGAGCCGATTGGCGAGGGCGGCAAGGCCTTGGAGCGCTCGTTCCCCCGCTTTGCCGACGATCTGACGTGGTGGATTGAAGCGGCGAAAGCGCAGCGGGCAAGGAAAGCACCGCCTTATTGATGTCGTTCGCCGGGAAGACGGTACCGTAGCCCGGATGGAGCGAAGCGCAATCCGGGATCTCGTGCGTCAACGGCACTTTCCCGGATTACGCTTCGCTCCATCCGGGCTACGAATCCGCCCCTACGCCGCCCTGACCTCGCCGAGGAAGCGGTCGAACTGTCCGGCGAGATCGCGCGACTGGGTCGAGAGCTGCTCGGCGGCGACAAGCACTTCCCGCGCGGCGGCGCCGGTGTCGTCGGCGGCACGCTGCACGCCGGAGATGTTGCTGTTGACCTCCTGGGTGCCGCGGGCGGCTTCCTGGACGCTGCGGGCGATCTCCTTGGTGGCCGAGCCCTGTTCCTCGATCGCCGCGGCAATCGCGGTGCCGATCTGGTCGATCTCGCCGATGACGTCGGCAACGTTGCGGATCGCGGCCACGGTCTCGTCGCTCGCGGTCTGGATCGCCGCGATCTGCTCGGAGATTTCGGTCGTCGCCTTGGCGGTCTGGCCCGCCAGCGATTTCACTTCGGAGGCAACCACGGCAAAGCCGCGGCCGGCATCGCCGGCGCGGGCGGCCTCGATGGTGGCGTTCAGCGCCAGCAGGTTGGTCTGCTCGGCGATGCTCTGGATAAGCGTGACGACGTCGCCGATCTTCTGTGCGCCCTCGGCCAGCGTGCGTGCGGTGTCGCCGGTGCGGCGGGCGTTGTCGACGGCGCGGGCCGCGATCTCGGTGCTTTGTGCGACCTGGCGGCCGATCTCGGAGATCGAGGAGGTCAGCTCTTCGGTGGCGCTGGCGACGGTCTGCACGTTGGTCGAGGTCTGCTCGGAGGCGGCGGCGACGACCGCGGCCTGGCTGTTGGTCTGGGCCGCCGTCGAGGTCATCGACTGCGCGGTGCTTTCCATGGTCGAGGACGCCCGCGACAGGCCGCCGACGAGCTCGCTGACCTTGGCCTCGAAGGCGCGGGTGAGCTCGTCGAGTGCCTGGGCGCGGCGCATCTTGCCGTCGCTCTCGGCCTGCTTCTCGGCCGCGAGCCGGTCGGCCTGGATCATGTTGTCCTTGAAGACCTGAACGGCCGCAGCCATCGCCCCGATCTCGTCGGAGCGCTCGGCGCCGGGAATGCCGTCCGCAACCTCGCCCTCGGCAAGCCGCGACATCCGCGTCGTCAGGTTGACGATCGGAGCGCAGACGCGGCGGCGGACCATCACGATGAGGCCGATGCTCGCGATCAGCACGGCGGCAAGGCCTGCAAGCGCGATGGTGAAGCTGGTGCGGGCGGCGGAGGAGGCGCCGGCGAGGATCTGCTCGGCATTGTCATAGAACGCGTCGCGGACCTCGATGATGGTGCTGAGGCCGCGCTGCGTCGCGGCGTAATAGGTCTCCATGTCGTGTTCGTACTTGCCGCTGATCGCACCGTCCTTGACCAGCTTGAGCTCGCGGCCGAACTCCTCGACGTAACTCGCGTTGAACTTCTCGAGCGCGGCGGCGACGTTCGCCGGCGTTGTTGGATTGCCGCGCAATTCCTGCAGCGACATCACGATCTGGTCGTTGCGGCCCTGTGAGCGGGCGATGTCGGCCTTCTCGGCGTCGGTGGCCGGTTTCTTGCCGCCGACGAGATTCTTGTGCAGGCTGGAGTTGAAGCCGCCGACGTCGCGCAACGTCATTGCGATGTTGGCGTAGCTGGCCTGGCGGTAGGCGTCGCCGTTGAGGATCGCCATGCGGCGGACCTGCTCGTTGAGCAGCGCGGTCACGCCGCTGTTGAGCAAAACGTTGTCGGCGACGATCTTCTTGGCCGCGTCCTTGCGCGCCTCGACTGGGCCTGCCAGCGCCTTGTCGATGGCCTCGCGCAGCGCGGTGAATTTCGCATTGATGCCGTCGATGTTGCTGCCGATGGCCGCGCCGTCGTCGAACGAGCCGGGCAGCTCCTTGCGCAGCGCGTTCATCTTGTCGCGGGCGCCGTTGGTCTGCTTGCGCAGCTTGTCCTGCTCGGCGAGCAGCGCCGGGTCGATGCTGGCCGGCCCATAAAGGATGTTGGTGGAAAAGCCGCGCTCGGGATTGAGGTAGCGCGGGATGTCGCTGACGGCGCGGACGATCGCCAGCCGGCCTTGCGCCTCGGTGATGCGCTCCATCGTTTGGTACCTGGTCACGGCGACGTAGACGGCGAGGCCGCCGCCCACGGTCGAGAGCGAAACGATGGCGGTGGTCAGGAGCGTACCGATTTTCATGATCTGTCCGGCAAATAACGGAGAATTATTTTGCTCGGACGATAGTTTGCCGGCGTTAATCTCGGGTTTACGCTCTGGCCGATGGGGCCGTCTCAGCAGTAGGTCGCGCTTACCGAGCCCAGCGGACCGAAATCGGCGACGTAGGTTTCCCCGGCCTTCGGTCGCAGCATACCGGTCAGCGTGCCCGTGCTGATGGTCTGGCCGGCCTTGAGACCTATGCCGGTCCGCGACAACTCGTTGGCGAGCCAGGCCAGCGGCACCAGCGGATGGTCAATCGCCTCTGCGGCGGAGCCGCGGCGCCTCTCGGCCCCGTTGCAATTGAGGATGACGTCCTGATGGGTGATGTCGCGGTCGCGCCAATCGGCAATTGCCTCTCCGAGCACGATTGTTCCCGATCCAGAGCCGTCGGCCATGATTGCTGGCATCGGTGGAAACGCAGCGTCGTGAACGAAGCGGCATTCGGCAAGCTCGATGCCGGGATGCAAGGAGGCGACGGCGTCGCCGACCTCATCCACCGAATAGGGTTTCGCGCGCGGCGGCAGGTCGGCGCCGAGCCGCGCCTGATACTCGACTTCCGGTATCGGGCTGCATTGCCTGGCGTGTTCGACGCTGGCGGGCGAGCTCTTGATCAATGGCGCGAACACTCGCCCATAGATCGGCGAGGAGATGCGAAGCTGGCGCTGGAGCCCGGACTTCATGCCGGCGATCTTCCAGCCGACGACATCCCAGCTCAGTTCTTCTTCCACCATTCGTGCGACGAGATAGGCCGTGTCGGCGTCCGGTGGCACGAGGCGCTCATCGAGGCCGCTTTGTTGCCGGCCCTCGCGGCGCAGATTGGCGAGGTGACGGGCGAGTTCGCGTTGCCGTGATGAATCCACGAGGCGTCTCCACTCTATCTTTTGGCTTGGGTGAGGGCGGCCGCGAGGACCGTCTCCAGCTCTTCTTGAACCTGATCGAGCGCATCGGCGCTGCGGTTTGCGCGGCACATGGCGACGGTGCCCTCGATCGCGGCGACGACGAGTGTTGCAAGCCGCTCGGCGCGCTCCGGAGCCAAGCCTTCGCGCAGCAAGGCTGCGCGCATGATTTGCCGCCACTCGGTGAACACGCCGTCGGCGAGAGCGAGCAGATGCTGCTGCGCCGCGTCATCGTCCTTGTCGGAGGCCTCTCCGACATAGCGGTCGACGGCGACCGCGAGCACCGGGCACCCCGCCTCGAAGCCGGTCGTCGCCAGCCGGCGGCGCCAGGACGCCACAAAAGCCCGCAAGCCGTCGATCACGCCGCGGTCGCTCATGGTCCTCTCCAGGGGAATGGACACCTCTTTGCCGGCGAAGATCACGGCTTCGGCGACCAACTGCCGTTTGCCGTCCGGAAAGTGATGACTGATCGAGCCGCGCGGCGTCGCCGTATGGCGAACGACGTCGCGCATGCTGGTGGCATTGACGCCGCGGCGGCTCATCAAGTCGGCGGCGCCGGCGATCATCTTGTCGCGGGTACTGGAGGTCATCGGAGATCCCGTGATTGGCGTTCCGGTGTAGACTATGACGCTTGACATAAGCAAGTCGGAATGAAATATGACACGTGTCATAGTCTTGGAGAGCGTCGTTTGACCATCATCACCGTGACCGCGCCTGCGGGCCGGCTCAGCCCGACGCAGCGCCGCCACCTCGCGGAAAGCCTGACCGACGCGGTGCTCGTGCCCGAGCTCGGTCAGCACGTGGCGGCCGCGCGAGCGGGCTTCCAGGTCCATTTCCACGATCTGCCCGCCGATTGCATGGCGATCGGCGGCCGGCTCTTGTCCGATCAGGACAGCCCGCGCGACATCATCGCTGTCAGGATCGCGGTGATGAATGCGGCCTGGCCGGCCGAGGTGCGCGCGGAGGTGATCCGCAACGTGCTCGCGCGGCTCGCGGAGGCATTTGGGATGCCGATCCCGGCGCCGACCTGGTGGGTCAATTTCGAGATCATCGACGAGGGAAGCTGGGGCTCGCGGGGCGGCGTGCTCTCGATCCTGCAACTGCTCGAATCCGGCGTGTTCACGTCGGAGCGGATCAGGGCGATCCGCGCGGCGGTTCAGCCGCCGGCCTGACGCGCCATCAACACCACTGACCGGTCATGGAGAGAAACGTATGAGCGAGGGACACATTCGCACCGAGGTGCATGGTTACGTTCTCAAGATCATCATCGACAACGCCGCCAAGAAGAACGCGTTCACGCCGGCGATGATGGAGCAATTGTCCGATGCGCTGACCGAGCTGCACGACAACGAGACTTACCGCGTCGGCGTCGTCTGCGCCGAGGGCAGGGATTTCACCGCGGGTCTCGACATGCCGAGATTCTTCGGCCCTTCCGCAGAGAAGCGCACCATCAAGGAAGGCAATGTCGATCCGTTCGGCCTTGCCAAGCGCTGCCGCAAGCCGGTCGTGACCGCCGTGCAAGGCATCGTGTTCACCGTCGGCATCGAGCTGATGCTCGCCGGCGACATCGTGGTAGCCGCTGCGGATGCGCGCTTCTGCCAGATGGAATCCAAGCGCGGCATCGCGCCACTGGGCGGCGCGCATTTCCGTTTCCTGTCGCGCGCGGGCTGGGGCGATGCAATGTACCATCTGTTCCTGTGCGACGAGTTCTCGGCCGAGCGCGCTCATGCGATCGGCCTCGTCCAGGAGGTCGTGCCGGCAGGCGAGCAGGTCGAGCGCGCGATGGCGCTCGCTGCCATCATCGCGCGCAATGCCCCGCTCGGCATCCAGGTCACCAAGGAAGCGGCGGCGAAATACGTTGAAGCTGGCGAGGCGGCCGCGATCGCCTACATCCCGAACATTCGCGCCCGCGTGCTCGCAAGCGCCGATGCAAAGGAAGGCATTCAATCCTTCATCGAGCGCCGTGCCGCAGTCTTCCAGGGGCGTTGATCAACGGCTTCAGGCCTGCCGGTCCAGCTGCGACAGGATCTCCAGCGTCGCGGCATCGCTCTCGCCTGCGAAATAGCGGGCGAGGGCCGCGCCGAAAATGGGCTCATCGGACACCGCGCCGAACAGCGTCATCGACGAGCGGAATTTGGCGTCGTCGGGCGCGCCGAGGATCGCGTTGATGCTCCGCCCTTGGACGGCGAGCACGAGCCCGGCGCATTCGATCAGGCGGGCCCCGAGCACGGGATGGGCGAGATAGGCCTTGGCCTCGGCGCGGGAGCCGATGGCGTAGCGCTGCGACAGGGCGCTGGAGCCGAGACCGGTAATTTGCGGGAAGACGAACCACATCCAGTGAGTCTGCTTCCGGCCCCGGGCCAGCTCGGCCTCGACGGCGCGAAAAACCGGGTCCTGGGCCCTGACGAAGCGCTCGAGATCGAAAGGATCGGTCATTGGATACCCCGGAGATGCCTTGTCGGGCCCTTGCCGGCCGCGATTATGCCTAACTTTTGGCTCCCAATGTGGTAGCTGATATAGAGTCTCCGGGTGGGGGTTGGGCCCCCCCGGGGAATCGATTTGGGGATCTGATGGTTTCCGACCGCGCTCGCGCCGAGAGGCTGTTGCCGCGCCGCCGTATAGGGCGGGCCGAGCGCGTTTTGCTGTCTCTGGCTGCCGTCGCGCTGGCGCTGGGCGCCGCCGCCTGGGTCGCGGACATCGGAGCTTCGAGCTTGAGCGATTCCAGCGCGCTGGTCTCCGCCGCCCTGCCGCCGGCCAATACCCCTTCCTTTGAGGACCGCTTCGCTTCGGCGTCCGGCAATCCGCCGGCTCGGGACCTCGGGCTGCGGACGGTGGAGCGCTCTGCCCTGAATGCGGTCCAGCTCAAGCTCCGCGACGCCAAGGCGATGCTGGCGCAGAAGCTTCAGGGCGGTGATTGGCGTTCGACCCTGACCGACGACGACCGTCACTTGACCGAGGAGGCCAGGGCCTCGCAGCATGCCGACGCCATCCCGATGCCGCGCTCGCGCCCGGTTCAGGCGGACCTCTCGGCCCAGATCGCCTCCAGCCAGGCCTATGCCGACACCACCAATCCCAGGGCCGACAACCGCAACTTCTTCGAGAAATTCAGCGACAAGATCCGGCTGGCCTCGCTGACGCCCGGCGACGGCCTGTTCGGCAAGGCGCCGGATCTCGCCGCCCTCGGCTACGATTCGCGGACCGCAGTCTATGACATCAAGGCCAAGGCGGTTTACCTGCCAAGCGGCGTCGCGCTGGAAGCCCATTCCGGCATGGGCGCGCTGATGGACGATCCCGATCATGTCGATCAGCGCATGGTCGGCGCGACCCCGCCCGCGATCTATGATCTGAAGCCGCGCGAGAAGCTGTTCCACGGCACCCGCGCGCTGCGCTTGACGCCGACCGAGGGCACCAGCGCGCTCGGCCGCGTCGGCCTTCTCACCCATGGCTACCTGCTCGGGCCCCGTGGCGATTCCAACGGCTGCGTCTCGATCAAGGAGCATGATCGTTTCCTCAAAGCCTACGACAACGGCGAGTTCAACCGCCTGGTCGTGGTGCCGAGCCTGAGCGGGGCGGCGACCGCCTCGCGGCGCGCGAGCACCGATTCCTGATATTCTTGCCTGCCAGGGCAGGGCTGCCGTTTCCCCTCCGTTAAGCCGTCATCGTCCAGAAGCAGCCCATGAGCGATCCATCAAGTTCCGAGACCCCGCTGCGTACGACGTTCAAGATCAAGCTGAACGGCGACACGCTGGCGATCGCGACTGTCGGCCAGGCCTATCAATTCCTCACCAACTTCAAGTCGGTCGAGTGGATGGAATTCCGCTCCCTGCACGAGGACGCCGTCGCGGCCCTGGAAGGCGCGGCCGGTAATGCGATGCTGGCGGTGCAGGCAACCAACGCCGTGCGCGCGCTGTTCGTCAGCGCGAAGCTGCTCTGAAGGCCTGCGGCCTTCTCCGCACGGCTTGAACTCCGCTGCAGGAACGGGCAAACGATCCGCGAAGATCGTTGCCGCAAGCCGTATGTTGAACCTTACTTTCAGGAGAGCCCATCATGAAACGCCGTACATTCCTTAAGGGCGGCGCGGTTGCCGGCGCGACGACGCTGGTTGCCGCACCTGCGATCGCGCAGAGCACGCCCGAGATCAAATGGCGCCTGACCTCGAGCTTCCCGAAGTCGCTCGATACCATCTACGGCACCGCGCAGACCTTCGCGAAATACGTCGCGGAGGCCACCGACAACAAATTCCAGATCCAGACCTTTGGGGCCGGCGAGATCGTTCCGGGCCTGCAGGCGCTCGACGCCGTCAGCACCGGCTCGGTGGAGATGGCGCAGACCCCGCTCTATTTCTACATCGGCAAGGAGCCCGCTCTGGCCTATGCCACCGGCGCGCCCTTCGGCATGAACCATCGCCATCAGGAATCGTGGTGGCACTTCGGCGGCGGCGCCGACCTCACCAACGAGGCGCTCAAGCCGTTCAAGGCCCATGCCATCCTCTGCGGCAATTCCGGCACCCAGATGGGCGGCTGGTTCCGCAAGGAGATCAAGACCGTCGACGACCTCAAGGGTCTCAAATTCCGCATCGCCGGCATGGGCGGCCACGTGCTGGCAAAGCTCGGCGTCGTCCCGCAGCAGATCGCGGGCGGCGACATCTATCCGGCGCTGGAGAAGGGCACGATCGACGCGGTCGAGTTCGTCGGTCCCTATGACGACGAGAAGCTCGGCTTCTACAAGGTCGCCAAGTACTATTACTTCCCTGGCTGGTGGGAAGGCGGCGCCATGCTGCACATGATCGTCAACGACGAGAAGTGGAATTCGCTGCCCAAGCAATACCAGGCGATCGTCAACCAGGCGGGCTCAGCCGCCGGGGCGTGGATGGTCGAGAAATACGACAGCGTGAACCCGGGCGCGCTGAAGCGGCTGATCGCGAACGGCACCGAGCTGAAAGCGTTCCCGCAGCCGGTGCTGGAGGCCTGCTACAACGCGACCCAGGACCATCTCAACGAGCTCGCCGCCAAGAGCGACCTGTTCAAGCGCACCAAGGAGAGCCACGACGCGTATATGAAGGAGCTGCTGTTCTACACGCAGATCGCGGAGAACTTCTACGACAACTATCTGCTCAGCAAGATGCGCAACAAGAGCTGACGCGAGGAGTGGGCGCGGTGTTCATGCCGCGTCCGGCTTTCGTAGGGTGGGCAAAGGCGCACTTGCGCCGTGCCCACGTTCTTTCACTTCATGGGCAATGGTGGGCACGCTTCGCTTTGCCCACCCTACGGGAATCGTGTGGTGAATTACGCGGCGCCCAATCCCAACTTCGCGTAGATCCTTCGCGCATACGCCCCGAACGCATCGGTGGTCTTCAGCGGCAGGTCGCGCGGGAAGGGCAGGTCGATTGGAAAATAATCGGCCATCTTCGCGGGTCCAGCCGTCAGCACGGCGCAGTGCGAGGACAGGAATACGGCCTCCTGGATCGAATGCGTGACAAAGATGATGGTCTTGCCGCTCTCGCGCCAGATCCGCAGCATCTCCAGGTTCATCTGCTCGCGCGTCAGCGCATCCAGCGCGCCGAACGGCTCGTCCATCAGGATCAGCTTGGGATCGTGAATGAAGGCGCGCGCGATGGCGGTGCGCTGCTGCATGCCGCCGGACAGCTGCTGCGGATATTTGTGCTCGTAGCCGGCGAGCCCGACCAGGTTGAGCAGGTCGCGCGCCCGCTCGCGCGCGGCCTTCATCGGCAGCCCGACGATCTCGGCCGGCAACAGCACGTTGTCCAGGATCGTCCGCCACTTCAGCAGCAGCGCCTGCTGGAACACCATGCCGATGTCACGGGTCGGATCGAACGGGCTGTCGGCATTGCCGATCGTCACCGTGCCGCCGTCGGCGCCGTGCAGGCCGGCCAGAATCTTCATCACCGTGGTCTTGCCGCAGCCGGACGGGCCGACCAGCGAGACGAGCTCGCCTTCCTGCACGTCCATGGTGACGTCGGACACCGCCAGGAATTCGGCGCCGCCGCTGCGATAGACCTTGCGGACGCCCTGCAGGCTGATGAAGGGGGCCGAACTCATGCCAGCCATTTGTTCAGGTTCGCGGCGACGAAGGCATCGTCGCTGAGGTCGGCGTGATCGCGCGTGACGCGGTCGATCTCCTCCTTCTGGCCGGGGCTGAGGCCCTCGTTCGGATCGAGGCACCACAGGCCTCGCATCAGGCCCTGGCGGCGCAGGACCTCGTGGCAGCCTGCGATGCAGCCGTGAAAATTGTTGGCGACATCGAAGAAGGCGCTGTTGCAGTCGGTGACCCGGGCATCGAGTGCGAGAAGTTCGGCCGGCACGCTGTCCTTGTGCCGTGCCGCCTTGCAGCGCTCGAACTGTTTGATCGCGCTCGCGGTCCATACCGACCAGTGGCCGAGCAGGCCGCCCCTGAAGTAAGTGCGGGTGGTGACGCCGTTGTCGCGCAGGTCGAAGGGCAAGGTGAGATCGAGCAGGATGTGATCGTCGTTGCCGGTGTAGAGCGCGACGCGGTCGAGCGCGCCTGCCGCCGCAACGCCGCGCAGCACATCGAGCGTCCGGTAGCGGTTGAACGGCGCGATCTTGATCGCGATGACGTTGTCGATCGAGGCGAAGCGCTGCCAGAACCGGCTCGACAGGACGACGCCGCCCACGGCCGGCTGGAGATAGAAGCCGACCAGCGGGATTTCGGCCGCGACTGCCGTGCAATGCGCGATGATCTCGTCCTCGGAGGCGCTCTTCATCGCGGCGAGGCTGAGCAGGCCGGCGTGATAGCCGATGTCGCGCGCGGTGCGGGCTTCGGTGACCGCCTGCGTTGTCGGACCGGCGAGGCCCGCAACCATCGCCAGCGGACGCCTGGTCCAGTTCGCCGCGGTCTCGGCGGCGAGCTCGAGCACGGGGCGGTAAAGGCCGACATCGCGGATCGCGAACTGCGTGGTGTGCACGCCGACTGCAAGGCCGCCTGAGCCTGCGTCGATGTAATAGCGCGTCAGCGCCCGCTGATGCTTTTTGTCGAGCTGACGTTCGGCGGTGAGCGCGAGGGGATGCGCCGGCAGCACAGTGCCCTCATTGATCAGCCTGCGGACGTCACTGTTGATCTGGCTGTGGTGCATGATGTCCTATCCGAATTCGGGGCCGGCGACGGCGAATGGGGGTTCCTCACCCGTGACGGTGGCGGGGCCGAACCGCATGCGCTGGAACGGGCGCTCGATGGTCCAGCCGGAGGCAGCCAAGCCTTCGAGGAACGCGGCTTGCGAGGCGACGGCGTCGAGCAGGAGCGGGCTGGTCTCGGAGCGCATGATGGCGTCAACCAAAGCCAGGGCTGCCGCGGCATTGTCGGCCAACAGCGGACCGATATGGCGGGCGGTACGGCCGTCGCGCACCAGCGCGATGGCGCCGTCAGTGCCGACGATGCGCGAGCCGGGACGCTGGGCGAAGGCGGAGAGAAGCGCGGTCCGGTCAAAGCCGCTCGCATGCCGATCCCGCATCGCAAGCGCATCGAGCGTCGCTAACGACAATGGCGGCGCTTCCGCTCGCGCAGGCCTCGCCAGCTTCAACCGGCGCAATTGCAGCGTCGGCGTGAACCCAAGCGGGCCGTAGACGGCAGCGCCGTCGGGCGTAGCGTCGAGCCAACTCGTCAGGCCGTTCTTCCGTGCGGTGTCAAGGCACGCATCGACGAGGCGTGTTGCAAGGCCGCGGCGGCGATGCGTTGCTGACACCAAAACCATGCTGATCCAGGCGTTGTCGCCGGAATAGGGCAGCAGGGCGGCGGTCGCGACCAGCCGCGCGCCGTCACGGATGCCGAACACGATGCCGTCGCGCAGGAAGATGCGCCAGTCCTCTTCGGTCTGATTCCAGTGCGCCTCGGTCGAGAGCGCCAGCCCCGCGATCGCGTCCTGCACGCCAAGCTTGAGGACAGGCGGGGCCTCAGTAGCGTCCATCGCGCACCTCGTATTTGGTGGGCTTGCCGAGGCTCGGCATGGCGCGCGCGACCCAATCGGCGGTCCAGGCGATCAGCTGCTCGGTATCAACTACCGGCAGGCCGAACAGCTCGACCGCTCTTGACGTATCGGTCAGCCAGGCCGTCGGCTCTTCCTTGCCCGTCAGCACCGGCGTGCGGCCGAACCTTGCGCCGAACTTTTGGGCGAGATCGCGTACCGCCAGGATCTCGTGGCCGCTGACATTGATCGGCGAGGTCGGCGTCGTGCAATGGGCGAGACAGCGCAGCGCCTGCGCGGATGCATCGCCCTGCCAGATGAAGTTGACATGGCCCAGGCTGACGTCGATCGGCGCGCCGTTGAGCACCTTCGTCGCGATGTCGTGCAGCACGCCGTAGCGCATGTCGATCGCGTAATTGAGACGGAACAGCCGCCCCGGCGTTCCAAGCTTGCGCGAGAAGTATTCGAACATGCGCTCGCGGCCTACGCAGGACTGCGCGTATTCGCCGGGTGGATTCGGCGCCATGTCCTCGGTCGAGCCCTTGCCGTCGACCGGGACGAAGGGATAGATGCAACCGGTCGAGAACGCCACGATGCGCGAGGACGGGAAGGCCTGTGCCACCAAGGCGGGCACATGCGCGTTCATCGCCCAGGTCAGTGACAGGTCGCCCTCGGCGCCGAACTTGCGGCCGGCCATGAAGACAATGTTCGGCGCCTTCGGCAGCGCCGCAATCGCCGTCTCGTCTATCAGGTCGCAATTGATCGTCTCGACCCCGCGCGCGTGCAGCCAGTCCTTCACGCCCGCGTCGCTGAAGCGGGCGACGCCGATGACGCGCCGATCCGGCGCCGCGGCTTTCGCAAGGCCCGCCAGCGTCGGGCCCATCTTGCCGGCGACGCCGAGGATCATGATGTCGCCCTCGACCTTGGCAAGGTCGTCGATCAGTGCCTGCGTCGGCCGGCACAAGAGGTCGTCGAGGGCTGCGATATCGGGGATGGTCTTCGGCAGCGTCTGGCGGGTGAGCAGCATGGATTGGGTCCTCAGGTCTGCCGTTGTCAGGTCTGTCTTGCGTCGCCGACCACGAACATGCGTTCGAGGGCCAGCACCAGGCCGTAGAGCGCGACGCCGAGCAGCGTCAGCAGCACGACCGCCATCACCATCGCGGGCGTGTCCAGCGAGGACTGCACCTGGATCATGAGGTAGCCGAGCCCGCGCTCGGAGGCGATGAATTCGCCGACGATGGCGCCGGCGACCGCCAGGATGGCACCGACCTTCATGCCGGAGAAGATGTAAGGCAGCGAGCCCGGCAGCTGGATCTTGCGGAACAGGGTCCAGCGCGAGCCGCGTAGCGATTTGACGAGATCGAGCAGATCCGGCTCGACCTCGCGCAGGCCGCGCGCGGTGGTGAGCAGGATCGGGAAGAAGCAGATGCTGAAGGCAATCAGGATGTTCGGCACGATGCCGTAGGAGAACCAGACGATGAAGAGCGGGCCGAGCGCGACCTTCGGAATCATGTTCAGCGTCACGAACAGCGGCAGCAGCATCAGGCTCAGCAGCGGCGCCCAGCTGAAGATCACGGCGAGCGCGACGCCGACGACGGCGCCGAGCGCGAAGCCGCCGAGGATCTCGACCGCCGTCACCAGCGTGTTGGCGCCCCAGGCATAGCCTGCGGTGCCCAGCGTCTGGATCGTCGCCAGCGGGGAGGGCAGGATGAATTTAGGGACCTGGAAGGCGTCGACCGCGACCTGCCAGAGCACGAGCATGGCGAGATGCACGATCAGGATGATCGCGAAGCTGCGCGGGATGCGGGCCCTGTCTCCTGCCACCGATGGCTCCCTGTTGCCGCGGCAACGCGGCCGCAGGTCGCGAGCCTAGCCGCG
The DNA here is from genome assembly GCF_024585165.1 of Bradyrhizobium sp. WBOS07. NCBI lineage: Bacteria > Pseudomonadati > Pseudomonadota > Alphaproteobacteria > Hyphomicrobiales > Nitrobacteraceae > Bradyrhizobium > Bradyrhizobium sp. WBOS07. The sequence continues at coordinate 2,887,342 of NZ_CP029008.1, read as the reverse complement.
TTCGGGGAAAGTTTCAACCAGTTGGTTGATTATGGTCGGAGCGACTGCAGCACGAGGTCGGCGACGTGGCGGCGGCGGGCGCGGCGCTGGGCGCGGCTCGACAGGTCCTTGCCGAATATCGCCGACAGCGTCGGCGTGTTGGAAAAGAAGAAATAGGACAGGCCGGCAATGGAGATATAGAGCTGAACCGGATCGATCCCCTTGCGGAACACGCCCCCACGCACCCCTTCGTTCAGGATGTGCGATACGCTCTTCACAAGCGGGGAATGCATCGCTTCCAGCCGCGTCGAGCCGCGGACGTGGCGGGCGCCGCCGCGGTTCTCATCGTTCAAGAGAACGATGAAATCGGGGTTCGCGGCCAGATGGTCGAACGAGGCCTCGATCAGCTTGCGGATCGCCTTCTCCGGCGGCAGACCTTCGAGGTTGAGCCTGCGCTCCTGCTCGCGAATGTCCTCATAGACCCATTCCAGCACGGCGAGGTAGAGCGCGTCCTTGTCGCCGAAATAATGGTAGACGAGCTGCTTGTTGACGCCGGCCCGCTCGGCGATCTCGTCGACGCGGGCGCCGGCAAAGCCGTGCCGGGCAAACTCCTGGCGGGCCGCGGTCAGCAGCTTGTTGCGGGTGGCGACGGGATCGCGGCGCTGCGGCGCGGTGTCGCCAGATCGTTTTGCGGACATTTTCAACCAAACAGTTGACAAGTGGAGGGCGGGCTTGTTGCATTGGTATCCTCACAAGAGGAGAGCGACAAGCCGGGTCGCTGGCATGAGGAGAGATGCGATGAAGCGTTTGCAGGCGGCTGTTGTGGCCCTGATGCTCGGCTTGCCGGCGGTGCCGGCGAGCGCGGGCGAGGCGGTGAACCTGATCCTCAACTGGACGCCGACGGCCGATCACTCGCCGTATTATTACGCCAAGGCGCAGGGCTGGTACGAGAAGGCGGGGATTGATCTCACAATCGAGACCGGCAAGGGCTCCGGCGTCTCCGCCGCCAAGGTCGGCTCCGGCGGCTCGCCGTTCGGCGTCGCCGATCTCGCCACCATGTTGGTGGCCAAGAGCAAGGGCGCCGACACCGTCGCGGTGATGAGCGTCTACGCCAACACCGGGCAGACCTTCTACTGGCTGAAGAGCTACGGCGTGAACGGGGTAAAGGATTTCGCCGGCCACAAGATCGGCAATCCGCCCGGCGATGCCTCGCGCGTGATGTGGCCTGCCTTCGCCAAGGCCGCAGGCCTTGCCCCGGACTCCGTCGGCTTCGTCAATGTCGGGCCGACCGCGAAGATCGCGGCGCTGAAGAGCCACACCGTCGATATCATCAGCGACTTCTACAACGAGCACGATCTGAAGGTGATCGAGTTCGGGCCCGACCTCGGCTACGTCAATTGGAAGGACATCGGGCTCAATCCCTACGGCAATTCGCTGATCGTCAATGGCGCGTACCTGCAGAAGAATCCGAAGGTCGTGGAAGACTTCGTGCGCGTCACGCAGAAGGCCTTTGCAGCCTGCGTCGCCGACGTCACGCCGTGCCTGAAGGCGCTGCTCGACCAGGTCTCCGGGCTCGACAAGGCGAACCAGGAGCGCCAGTGGGAGCGCATCAAATTCCTGATGACGGACGAGTTCACGACGACAAAGGGTCTCGGCTGGATCGACGGCGAGCGGATGAAGAAGGATTACGAACTGGTCCAGACCTATCTCGGCATGGAGAAGCCGTTCGATGTGATGACTGCGTTCACCACCAAGATGCTGGACCCGAGCATCAAGATGGATGCGAGCAAGGTGAAGAAGTAGAGGCCTCTCTCCTCGTCATTGCGAGCGCAGCGAAGCAATCCAGACTGTCTCTGCGGAGGCAGTCTGGATTGCTTCGTCGCAAGAGCTCCTCGCAATGACGCTGTGTGAGGGGGTGGGCCTTGCTCTCTGGTGCCCCGGACGCAGCGCAGCGTCCCTTCGACGGTGCGCTGCAGAGCCGGGGCCCACTCGCCGAGAACATGACCTGGTGGAATGGGCCCCGGCTGCGCGCGGCGGTGTTGCACGCTGCAGCGCGTCCGGGACACGAGAGTGGCGCCAACCGAGCCCATGCCAGGTATTCCCACGGAGAATTAACCGACCGTTAACCATATCCGCCGCATCGTTAACCATTCAATAACAGGGAACGAGTCGGCCGTTATGGAGGCTGCAGTCAAACCTCAACGCCAAATGGTGCGCTTGCGCGGGCGCTCCTACGTGGCCTTCGTGTTTACGCCGACGGTTCCGGTGCAGGATTGGCTGCACGAGATCGACGCCACCATTGCGCGCTCGCCCGGTTTCTTTGCCGGCCGGCCCGTGGTGATCGATTTGTCCTCGGTCGATCTCAGCCAGTCCGGCATCGGCCATCTGCTCACCAGCCTGCAGGACCGCAATATCCGCGTGCTCGGCATCGAGGGCGTGGAGGAGGCGAAGCTCACGCCCATGATGCCGCCGCTGCTGTCGGGCGGGCGCAGCTGCGTGGTCGAGCCGACCGCGACGAAGAAGCCCGAGGCGAAGTCCGAGACCAAGCCGACCTTGCTGCTCGAAAACCCGGTGCGCTCGGGCCAGACCGTGATCTTCCCGGACGGCGACGTCACCATCCTGGGCTCGGTCGGCTCCGGCGCGGAGGTCGTCGCCGGCGGCTCGATCCACGTCTATGGCGCCCTGCGCGGCCGCGCCATGGCGGGCGTCAACGGGCACACCAGCGCGCGCATCTATTGCCAGAAGATCGAAGCCGAACTGCTTGCGATCGATGGGTTTTATCAGACCGCCGACGATATCGACGCCGCGCTTCGCGGTCGGCCGGCCCAGGCCTTCCTGCAGGGCAACATTATGCGAATTACCGCGCTGAACTGACCAGAAGGAGACAATTGAGATGGCCAAGGTACTGGTCGTGACATCAGGCAAGGGCGGGGTGGGCAAGACCACGACCACCGCCGCGCTGGGAGCGGCGCTGGCGCAGCGCGGCGACAAGGTCGTCGTCGTCGACTTCGACGTCGGCCTGCGCAACCTCGACCTCGTGATGGGCGCCGAGCGCCGCGTCGTGTTCGACCTCATCAACGTGGTGCAGGGCGTGGCGAAGCTGCCGCAGGCCCTGATCCGCGACAAGCGGCTGGAGAACCTCTGGCTGCTGCCGGCTTCCCAGACCCGCGACAAGGACGCTCTGACGGAAGAGGGCGTCGGCAAGGTCATCGCCGATCTGCGCGAGCGCTTCGACTGGGTGATCTGCGACAGCCCGGCCGGCATCGAGCGCGGCGCCTCCATGGCGATGCGCTTCGCCGACGAGGCCGTGATCGTCACCAATCCGGAAGTGTCCTCGGTGCGCGATTCCGACCGCATCATCGGCATGCTCGATTCCAAGACCGTGCGGGCCGAGAAGGGCGAGCGGGTCGAGAAGCACATCCTCATCACCCGCTACGATCCCTCGCGCGCCGCGCGCGGCGAGATGCTGACGATCGACGACATCCTCGAGATCCTCGCAACGCCCTTGCTCGGCATCATCCCCGAGAGCCAGGACGTGCTGCGTGCCTCCAATGTCGGCACGCCCGTCACGCTGTCGAATGCCGACGGCGCTCCGGCGCGGGCCTATATCGACGCGGCACGCCGGCTGTGCGGCGACACCGTGCCGATGCAGGTGCCGACCGAGCGCAAAGGCTTCATGGATCGCCTGCTGCGACGGAGGGCGGCATGAGCATGGGTCTGCTTCGGCTTCTCCGCGGCAACAAGGCCTCTGCACCCGTCGCGCGCGAACGGCTGCAGATCCTGCTTGCCCATGAACGCGGAATGCGCGGCCAGCCTGATTTGCTCGGCGTGCTGCGCGAGGAAATCCTTGCCGTCGTCTCCAGGCACGTGACGCTGGATCCGACCAAGGTCATCGTCCGGCTCGAACGCGGCGACGAGGTCTCGACCCTGGAGGTCGATATCGAGGTGCCCAACGATTTCGAGCGCAAGAAAGCCGCGGTCGCGTAGGGATCGCGGCCGACGACAAGCCATTTCGGGGTGGGTGAGAAGGCGGTCCGCTGGGCATAGCGGGCCGCCTTTGTCGTTCGCGTCACTCCGGCTCCCGGCCAGCCAATGTGATCGATGGCGGGCGGAACGGGACCTGCGGCGAAGTCGTTACCGAAAACCGCGGAGAGCCGAGCCACGGCCACGCGGTTTCGTCAGACGGAGAGCGCCCATGATGTCCGAGGTCCAGGTCCATACCGTTGCGCGGCAGATGCTCGAGCAGCACGGTTTTGCTGCGATCGCGAAGGCCGCCGAGCAGGCCCAGGCTTGCGAGAGCCGCGGCGAGGGCGACGAGGCCAGGGAGTGGCGTCACATCGCCGACGCCATGAAGATCATGCGTGGGCCCCACCAGGGCTGACCGCCGCAGCACGAGCTGCGTCAACGGCCGTCGCGTTCGGTTCCGTGCGATTGGGATCGGCGGGTTTGCGACGGGTTGCGGTCCCCTGCCTCCTTGCAGGGCAGCGGCTCCCAGGTCCCGTCAGGCGCCTGCTGATACGCGCTGCACCCGGAAGAGGGCGAATTGCCCTCGGCTTTCTGGCTGTCTGAGTTCTTCGCCAGCACTGGGCCGGTCAGCACCGTGGCGGCCGCGAGCGTGCCGGCGAAAACGACATGGATCATCCGCATGAGAGGTTCCTGTTCGATTTCGAAGAGGCCCCGCATGCTTGCCAGAATTGTGACAATTGTTGGCCGGCGGACAGTCTCCTGGCCGCGTGCTTAACGCGCCCTTGTCAACCGCCCGTTTTAGCCGCCCTTGGCGCGGATCAGGCCGGCGAGGTTGGTCTTCTGCACCTCGCACCAGCTCGGCATGCCGAGGCGCCGCTGGTTGAGATCTGTCGCCTGGGTCGCCACCGCGACCTCGGCCATCAGATCGTCATCCTGCTTCTCGCCCATCTTGCCGCCAGTGTGCATCCAGGCGATCGCCTTGCGCACCTTCTCGGTGGTGCCCTCGGGCAGGTGCATCTGTTCCGCCCTCTGCACGAGATCCTGGTAGACGACGTCCGTGCCCGGGCATTGAACCTTGGCGGCGAAGGCTTGCAGCATCAGGGTCACATAGGTCGAGCGTGTGTGGTCCTTAGCCGGGTCCTTAGCCTGGTCCTGGGCCTGGGCGGGAGCTGCGCTCAGCAACAGGGCAGCGATCAGCAAACCGTAGCGCATCCTGGTCTTTCCTCCGATTTTTGGCGAGGCTAGCGTCCGGCGCGCGGCTCCGCAATGGTGCCAGGGCAGATTTGTCGCACCTGCTGGAGTGCGCTATCGTGACTGGCCCCGCCTTGGAGAGCGACATGAGCCTGTTCAGCACGCCGTTCGATCCCACCCACGATACGGCGCTCGTGACTGGCGCGGGCAACGGCATCGGCCGCGCCATCGCGCAGGCTCTGGTCGGCGAGGGCGTGCGGACCGTGTTCGCCGACGTCGATGCGGGCCGGGTGAGCGCCGCGATCGGGGCCAGCCCGCGGCCCGAGCTCGCCGTGCCCTGGGTCGGCGATCTCGCCGAGCCGGCCGCATGCGAGGCGTTGCTCGAAGCGGCCAAGACGGCATTGGGCGAGATCACGCATTTCGTTCACAGCGCGTCGCCGCCGCGGCGCGAGGCCGATCATGCGCTCGCGGTCGATCGCAGGACCTGGCAGCAGATGCATGCCGTCAATCTCGATGCCGGCTTTCACCTGGGGCGCGAACTCGCCAAGCGCCTGATCGCGGCGAAACGGCCGGGCTCGTTCCTGTTTCTCACCTCGCTGCATGCAGGCACGCCGCGCAACCTGCCGCATTATTCCACGGCGAAGGCAGGGTTGGCGATGCTGGTGAAGGAATTGGCCAGGACGTTCGGCCGCTACGGCATCCGCGTCAATGCGCTGGTGCCTGGCGCGATCGCGGCCGGCGGTTTCGTTGCGGATCCCGCGCTGGCGCGGCACATTCCGCTCGGGCGTCTCGGCGAGGCGAGCGACCTCGCACCGATGGCGCTCACGGTGCTGTCGAACAAGCTGTCCGGTTACGTCACCGGCGCGGCCTTCGTCGTCGACGGCGGCTTGGCGCTGACCAATTGGTTCGAGCCGCCGGCGCTCGACGCCTAAGTCAGCGGCGCCAGGCCGGCACCGGATCGAGCGGCGTGCGATAGAGCTCGTTGTGATCGCGATCGGTGACGCGCACCGCGCAACCCTTCTGCTGCAGCTCCGGCTTCACCTGCGACAGCTCGCATGCGAGTTGATCGGCGCGGTCGGAGGCGACCTCGATGTCCTCGAGAATGATTCCGCCCTGGTTCCTGAACTCTTCACCAACCACGAGATCGAAGGAGTAGTAAGGCATCCGAATTCCCCGATGTGACGACCCGGCTTTAAAAACAAATCTTCAATGGAAATCTCGACACGTCCGGATGTTAGCACTGAGTCGATATCTATCGAATGAACGGGCCGCGCAATCTCTGTGCTTATGGCGCAGAAATGATGTGCAGCCTGCGGGGCCGTTAAGAGTTTATTAAATACGTGGCGCAATCATCAAGGCATGGAATTGCAGCAGAACCGGGCTCCGGGAACCGGCAGCTGCAAGAGAAGGCCGCCGGCATAGATCCCGACGGCCTTTTCTCTTGAGCGTGAAATAGCGCTTCCCGTAATTGCCCGGACTCAACCCATCGTCTAGCGCAACGGCATCGGCGGACGCACGATCGGGCCGTCGTCATCGGCAACGGCTTGCGTCGTGGTGACAGGTGGCGGCGGGACAGCGGCAGCTTGCGACTGCGGCGGCGGCGGCGCGAGCGGCTGGGGCGAATAAGCCGGCATGTAAGTTTGCGACACGGCGGGTTTCGGTTTGCGAACCGGCGGCGCCGGAGGTTTCGGCGGCAGCGCGGCTGCGCGTGTGCGCGGGTCGACCGGCTTGGCCTCAGCCACCGGTTTCGGTGCAGGCGGCTTCGCCATCTCGCGCGCCATCTGCTCCTGTCCGGCCTTTAGTTCGGCGATGTTGGCCTTGAGCTGCTCGATCTGTTGCGCCATCGCGGCGAGGTCGCGCGTCATCGATTGCACCGACTGCGCTGAATCGGAAGCTGTTGCCGCAGGCGCGGCTGTTGCAACCTGCGCCACAGGCGGCGTGGCCGATTGATCCATGACTTGATCGGTCGGCGTTTGCGCTGCGGGCGGCGCATCTTGCTGCGCCGGCGCCGCGGCCTGCGCTGGGGCGAGCGGCGCGGTCTGCGATGTCGAGGGCAGCAGCGACGTCAACGACGTCAACGACGTCAGAGCAGGCGTCCATTCGGCGAGCATCTGCTTGGCCGTATCGCCGTGCCGCTCCCAGGCGATGGTGGCGGCCGCGCTTCCTCCCGCAAACAGGAACGTGACGAACGCGCCGCGCAGCCACTTGCGCATTGCCGATCGCTTCGGCCGGACATGATCGTCGCTCGCTGCGACGCGCACGGCCGTGTCGACCGAGGGCGGCGGCGGCGCCGGCGGCTCCGAGACCGGAGCGAACCTCGGCTCCAGGGAGCGTTTGGGTTCCAGAGAGATCTTGGGCGGCGGCGCGAATTTCGGCTCCGGACGGGTCGCGACGTCAGGCGCCAACGCGGGTGCCACGCTGACGGGGCGCGAGGCCAGCACGATGTCGGGCGAAATCTGAATCGCGTCGTGCGGATCGTTGTCCTTGACCGTGTCCTTCACGATCTCATCGACGATTTGCTTGGGGTTCAGCGTCGCGAGCATCGCAGCTCCTTTGAAGCCCAGGCGTTGAGGCCCGGTGTTACGTCCTGGTCGCTCGCATTGGCGCGAGCCGATCTGTCGAGGGGAGCCCACCTAATCCGATGAGCCCCGGCGCATGACGCACGAGTCCAGCCGGGTTTGACCAAAGCAAGGCGAGGGGATGGAGATGATGCGACGCTCTTCCGCCGTTTGTGGTGATGGAACCGGATTTGTCGAACACGTGCACGTGTTTCCCGTTGCCTTGTTTTCAGCACGATTTTGGCAACATCTGGCGATGCTGGGGGTGCTATCCGCTAGAGGGGCCGGCGGTGCCAAAATCTTTAATCGCTTTATTCGCTATTGCCTTGCTGCCGCTGGGCGGCTGCATGCAGACCACGCTTTCACCTTCGAGCGATGCGAGCATGACGCCGCGCGACCGGCAGCTGCTCGCGCATACGCCATATGCGAAGGCGAATGTGCCAGAGCAATATCTCCGTCACATCGTCGATTATCACCGCAAGGAGCAGCCCGGCACCATCCTCGTCGATACCGACGCCCGCTACCTCTATTTCGTGCTGCCTGACGGCAAGGCGATCCGTTACGGCGTTGCAGTGGGCGAGGAAGCCATGGCGTTCTCCGGCGTCGCGCGGGTCGGCCGCCTAGCGGAATGGCCGGACTGGGTTCCGACGGCAGATATCCAGGCGCGGCTCGGACCGTATCCGGCACGGGTTCCCGGCGGTCCCGCCAACCCGCTGGGCGCGCGCGGCATCTATCTCTATGTCGGCAACAAGGACACGCTTTATCGCATCCACGGCACCAACCAGCCTGAATATATCGGCCAGGCGATCTCGTCTGGCTGCATCCGGATGCGCAACGAGGACGTGATCGACCTGTACGACCGGGTAAAGCTCAATTCGATGGTCGTGGTGCTGCCGCCCGGACAGAGCGCGCGGGCCGAGGCGGGCGGTGGCTGGCAGAGCTTACGCGCGCTCTGACGTCACATGCTTGGGCTGATCCCGCGCTAGTCGGCAGGCCGCGCGATTCGCCATTGCAGTGTCGTGGCGTTGCCCTTGGCGTCGCCGGGCGCCTTGTCGGCGGGCGAGGTGTAGAGCGGACGATAGCGGTACGCCCACATCCTGCTGCCGTCGTCGCGGCTGATCACGGTGAAGTCGCCGACCGCCTTGGCGTCGGCCGTTGCGGGCAGCGGCACCCAGTTCTCGGTGCACTTGCCGTTGCAGTTCGACGTCTTTCCGGTGGTGTCGCGCTCATAAGTATAGAGCGTCATGCCATTGAGATCGACGAGCTTGGGACCCTGCTTGGTCAGGATGACCTTGGCCGGAGCCACCGGCGCCTCGACCTTCGGCGGAGGAGGGTCACCGCCGCCATGGCCGCCCGCCACCGCATGACTGACCGTGAGCGTCATGGCTGCGGCCACAACGAGGAACCTGAACATTCCGAACTCCGTCCCGCAAAGTTAATCGCGCGTTAAGCGCCCAATGCGGCCGACGTTAGCAGCTGAAAGTTAGTTCCTGGTTTCGTGCGCTGCGACAATTGCGGCACGTGCGGCATCAGACCGGCGCATCGCGCAGCGGAGCGCGGCTGAGATCGTTGCCGGCGGCAATCGCCTTGCGCAGCAGTCGCATCAAGTCCTCGGCCTCTTTCGCGCTGAGGCCGCGCAGCATGATGCGTTGGGCCGATTCGACCGCCGGCGTGATCTTGCGCAGCGTGCGCCGGCCTTCGTCGGTGATGACGAGCTCGCGGGCGCGGCGGTCGCGGCTGGAGGCGCGCCGCTCGGCGAGGCCCTTCTGCACGAGGCGGTCGATTACGCCGGTGATGGTGGTGCGGTCGTAGGCGATGAGGCCCGCAAGCGTCACCTGGTCGAGCCCCGGATTGGCCTTGATCGTCGCAAGCGCGGCGTATTGCACCGGCGTCAGGTCGAAGCCGGCATCCTCGACCTCGGCCAGGAACACCGCGACGGCGATCTGCTGGAACCGGCGCGCCAGATGCCCGGGCATGTCGTTGTTGTCTTTCACCGAATTCTTCTCCTGGGACGGGGACGCTGCGGCTCATTGACAAGTATACTGATAGTCAGCATACTGAGCAATATCCAAACAGAGCGTTGCCGGGGAGAGGTGCTCATGCAATTCCATCTCAATGGATTTCAGCCGGGCGATCCCGAGATAGCCGATCCCGCCGACCGCCTTCAGGCTTCCGGCGCAGCGGGCGCCGTGCCCGACGAGGTCGATGTCCTCATCGTCGGCTGCGGGCCGGCCGGCCTCACGCTCGCGGCTCAGCTCGCGCAATTCCCCGACATCAAGACCTGCATCGTCGAGCAGAAGTCGGACCGCCTGCTGGTCGGGCAGGCCGACGGCATCGCCTGCCGTACCATGGAGATGTTTCATGCCTACGGCTTCAGCGAGCGCGTGCTGAAGGAGGCCTATTGGGTCAACGAGACGACGTTCTGGAAGCCCGACGAACGCAGGCCGGACACCATCATCCGCAGCGGCCGGGTGCAGGACGTCGAGGACGGCCTGTCTGAATTCCCGCACGTCATCCTCAACCAGGCACGTATCCATGACGGCTTTCTCGACGTCATGCGCAAATCGCCGGCCAAGCTCGAACCCCATTACAGCCGCCGTCTTCTCGACCTCCAGGTCGATCCGGCCGCAGGTCCCGGCGATCATGCCGTGACGGTGCGTCTCGAACGCGTCGATGCCGCGAACGAGGGCAAGGTCGAGACGGTCAAGGCGCGCTATGTCGTCGGCTGCGACGGCGCGCGCAGCACGGTGCGCAAGTCGATCGGACGCGAGCTGCACGGCGATTCCGCCAACCACGCCTGGGGTGTGATGGACGTGCTGGCCGTGACGGATTTTCCGGACATCCGCTTCAAGTCGCTGATCCAGTCGGCCAGGGACGGCAGCCTGCTGATCATTCCGCGCGAAGGCGGCTACATGGTCCGCATCTATGTCGAGCTCGCCAAGCTCGAGGTCGGCGAGCGCGTCGCGAGCCGCAACATCACCGCCGATGACGTCATCGCCAAGGCGCAGCGGATCCTGAAGCCGCATACGCTGGAGGTGAAGGAGATCGCCTGGTGGTCGGTCTACGAGATCGGCCAGCGCCTGACCGACAAGTTCGACGACGTGCCGGACGCGGAGACCGCAACGCGCCTGCCGCGCATCTTCATCGCAGGCGATGCATGCCACACCCACAGCCCGAAGGCGGGGCAGGGCATGAACGTCTCGATGCAGGACGCCTTCAATCTCGGCTGGAAGCTCGCGGCCGTCATGCGGAAGCAGTGCGCCCCACAGCTGCTGCATTCCTATTCGGCCGAGCGCCAGGCGGTCGCCAAGGAGCTGATCGATTTCGACCGCGAATGGGCGGGCATTCTTGCCTCCGCCGCAAAGGCCGGCGGCGCCGATGCTGCCAAAACCCAGGACTATTTCGTCCGGCACGGCCGCTACACCGCGGGCACGGCGACGCATTACAGGCCGTCGCTCCTCACCGGCGCGGCGTCGCATCAGCACCTCGCGCAAGGCCTCGTCATCGGCAAGCGCTTCCATTCCGCCCCGGTGATCCGGCTGGCTGACGCCAAGCCGGTGCATCTCGGTCATGCCGGGCAGGCCGACGGCCGTTTCCGGATCTATGCCTTCTCTCCCGCGGAAGATCCTGCAGCCGCAGGCTCGGCCCTTCGCGCGCTCTGCAATTTCCTGACCGAGGCGCGGGAGTCGCCGGTGAGGCGCTATACGCCTGGCGGCGCCGACGTCGACAGCGTGATCGATCTGCGCGCGGTGTTTCAGCAGAACCATCGTGAGCTCGCCGTCGAGGCAATGCCGCCGCTGCTGCTCCCGCGTAAAGGCCGTTACGGCTTGCGCGACTACGAGAAGATGTACTGCCCGGACCTCAAGAGCGGCCACGACGTTTTCGCCATGCGGGGCATCGATCGGACAGCCGGTTGCATGGTCGTGGTGAGGCCGGACCAGTATGTCGCGAACGTGCTGCCGCTCGACGACTTTGCCGGGCTTGCATCGTACTTCGACGCGTTCATGTTGCAGGTCAACTGACGATCGGACAGCGACGCTGGCGCGTTGCGCCGATGAACGGCGAATGAATATTGAACCGCGACCGACTGCGTTTCAATCTTTCGGGCAGATGCGGCCCTCGCGCACGGAACGCCCATTCCGCCAGCGCGTTCCGACTCGAAAGAAGAGGAACACGCCATGAAATTCAAGAGCGTTTTGATTGCCGCATTGCTGTTCGCGCCAACGGCCGCACTGGCCGCGCCGGGCATCGTCACCGTCTCGACCGGCCTGCGGGCCGGCCCGGGCGCAGGCTTTCCCCTGGTCGATCGCATCCCCGGAGGCGCCCGCGTCAACATCCATGGCTGCCTGCGCGGCAACGCCTGGTGCGATGTCAGCTTTTCCGACGATCGCGGCTGGGTGTCATCGCAATATCTCGAATATCTCTATCGCAACCGCTACGTTTATCTGCCCGACTATGTCGACGAGATCGGCGTGCCCGTGGTCCCGTTCGTGCTGACATCGTACTGGTCGAACCATTATTCGGGGCGTCCCTGGTATCGCCGCCACGCCTACTGGAGCAGCTACTGGACATCGCACCGGAGCATCGCGACCCGAATGACGCTTGACCCGCGCGCGGCCCGTATCGGTCGCGCGGCGACGCGCGATGCGGCGGTTGCTTTGGAGCGGGAAGGCGTGCGGGGCAGGGGCGCCGCGATCTCCGGACGCAACGCCGCGAACGCGCGGCCCGACGCCGCGATCGCCACGCGTGACGCTGCGATCACGAGACGTGACGCTGCGACCACGAGACGTGACGCTGCGATCACGAGACGTGACGCGGCGATCACGAGACGTGACGCGGCGATCGCGAAGCGCGACGCGGCTGTTGCCGCCGACCGGACGCGTGCCGGACGGAGCGAGCGCGCCGCGCATGAGCGGACCCATGTGCAGACTCGCAGTCCGCGCGATGCCCAGGCCCGCATGATACACGAGCGGGCCGCAAGCCCCGCTGCGGTGCGGACCCGGCCGATGGCTCGCGCGCATGAAGCCCCGCGTGGCTCGGCCGCACCTGCCGAGCGACGCGCAATGCCGCATGTCGCGCAGCCGAATGTGAGCCACGGCGCGCCGATGAATGCCCGAGCGCAGATGCCGGCGCCCCGTGCCGCTGCGCCTGCAATGCCGCAGGGCGGTGGCGGCGCTCCGCACGTCAACGCCGCGCCCCGCGGCGGCGGTGCTCCGGCCGGCGGCCCCGGCGGCGGCCATCAGAAGCGCTAAGAAGCCCGAAGGAAAGCCCGGCCCGCGCGCCGGGCTTTCTGCAGGATCGAGTCGGGTTCCCTGCGCGTACAATTTAAGAAAGTTCTTCGCGGGCAGATTTCATCGATCGTAAGATGTGTACCCAAAGATGCAAGCATCCACTCGGGGCAGCGGGGCACGGGAGGATGAAGATGAGACAAAGCCAGGCGGAGACGCGCCGCCACAACGTCGCGAAGCGGTCGATGACCAAAGAGGCCAAGCAGCTGGCGGGTCTGATTGCCGGGCTGCGCGAATCCCTGGAAGGGATTCACAAGGAGCGGATGGGCGCGAAGCTCACCGGCGCCGAGATCGGCATGCTCGACGAGCGTCGCAACAATCTGCTGCTCACCATCGCAGCCCTCGACGACCGCCTCTCGGCAGTGCAGGGACTGATCGATCTCGGCCGTCCCCATATCATCCGCGTGCATTAGCGGAGCGCGAGGTTGGGACGCTCGGTTCCGTTGCAGCTGATGTGACGGACCAGCTCCCGTGCCCGATTCAGGACGACATGAAGGCGGCTCGGCGCCGGCCGCCGGCGTCGCGCCTGCGGATGGCACCAAATTGCCACGCTCCCGGCGAATTGCCGCCAAAGCCCGCTGCCACGAGGAGGGCGGGTGCAGGGCGACGCAAGGGGACGCGAATTGGCCTACAAGATGATCGCAGAACGCGACAATGAGAAGTACAGTTTCGCCCGCGAGAGCCGGCTGCTCATCGTGGCAAAGGCCAGGGTGTGGGCGAGCGAAGGGTGGCGCGTCGTCATCACCGACCAGGATGGCAAGGCCTACGCGCCGCCCGAATTCGATCAGCTGTCGGCGGCGTAACCGACGCGCGGCCGAGGGGACGTCATTTGACATCGCTGTTTGGTCCGGGGCGCGCGCCGATCGCGGCCTTGATGAGTCTTGCAGCCGCGGCCGTTTTCACGGCGACGGTCGCGGCCGCGCAAAATCTCGACGCCGGCAAGTCGCCCGCCAAGCTCTTCGCTGACAGCTGTGCGACCTGCCATCGCAGTCCGCGCGGCCTTGCCAAGGGTCGCTTTACCCTGACGCTGTCCTGGTTCCTGAAGGACCATTACGCGACCAGCTCGGACTCGGCGAGGATGCTCGCCGCCTATCTGGAATCGGTCGACGAGCCGCCGCCGCGCGCTGCGGCCAGGCCCGCGAAGAAGCCGGCGCGATCCACTCCGAATCAGCCCAAGCCGGCGCAGAGCCAGTAGCTCTGCGCGCCGCAGCTTGCCGGGATCAACGCACCGCACTCTCCGAGAACAGGTTGATGATCACGACGCCTGATACGATCAGGGCGATACCGACGAAGGCTGCGGAGTCCAGGATCTGGCGGAACAGCACGAACGAGACGGTGGCGGTCAGGATGATGCCGACCCCGCCCCAGATCGCATAGGCGATGCTCAACGGAATGACCCGGATCGCGACCGACAGCGCATAGAACGAGGCGACGTAGAACATCACCATCGCCAGCGTCGGCCAGGGACGGGTGAACTGCGCGGACTGCTGCAGGAGCGCCGACGCGATGACCTCGAACACGATGCCAAGGGCGAGGGCCGCGTAAGCATTGAAAGCGGAGGTCATGAGCCTCTCGGCGCAAGAGAGAAACCGCAGGGGCAGCCAAGTCAGCCCCATGGATGGCTTTTTGCCGCGAGCAGATATCATGTGTGAGTGACGAACCTGCGACACCGGTTGGAATGCGAACGGGGCCGCGAGACGCTATGACCGACATGTCTGCGCCTATCTTGCGAGGTTGTCGCGGCGCTGAGGGATTGCCAGCAGCAGCGTTCGAAGGTTGATTGTTGTTCAGATCTCGGGGGATTATGGGTTAGCCTCGCCGCATTCGTCATCCATTCATCGAGTCCCCGCGCCATGCACGTTCTCCGCGCCCAGTTCCGCATCGAGACACAGCGCGCGCTGGAGTTTGCCGCATCTCGCGGCTTCGGCGTGATCGTGGCGGCGGACGGGCGCGGGCCGCGGGCCTCGCACGTGCCATTCGTGCTGACCGAGCGCGGCGGGCGCACCGTCGTGCAGATTCACTTCACCGCCAAGAATCCGCTTGTGGCGCTGGCCGATGGCAGCAGACGATTTCTGCTGATCGTTACGGGCGACGATGCCTATGTCTCCAACGACTGGTATGCCTCACGCGACAACGTCTCGACCTGGCTTTACGAAGCGGTGCACCTGTCGGGCGTGGCCCATCTGCGCGGGCTCGACGAGAACCGCGGACACGGCGATGCGCTGCTCGCAATCTCCGAGGCGCGCTTACCGAAAGAACCCTGGGACCTCGCGCAGATGGAGCCGGGCAAGCGTGAGAGCATGCTGGCTGCGATCCGCGTCGTCGATCTCGTGGTGGATGAGGTCGAAGGCCAGGCCAAGCTCAACCAGCACAAGAGCGATGCTGACCATGTCGCGGTCGTCGATCGATTGGCGCGGTCGGAGGAGTCGGGTCACCGGCGGCTGGCGCGCAAGATGCAGGCGCTGCGGCAGGGGCTTGGATACGAGATGCCGTAGCGCTTGCCTCGCGCAACGTTTGACCTTACGGACCTTCCTCATGCTCGTGATCTCCATTCAGAGCCAGGTTGTCCACGGCCATGTCGGCAACAGCGCGGCCGCCTATGCGATGCAGGCGGAGGGGGTGAACGTTGCAGCGGTGCCGACGACGCTGCTGTCCAACCATCCGCGCTATCCGAGCCTGCGCGGCCGGGTGCTGGAGACCGAGCTCGTCGCCGATCTCCTGAGGGGTGTCGAGGAGCGCGGGCTGGTCGACGAAGCCGCCGTGCTCGTGACCGGCTATCTCGGCTCACCGGGCAATGCCGCCGCGATCGCCGATTTCGTCGAGCGGGCGCTGACGCGGAATCCGAAGCTCGTCTATCTCTGCGATCCCGTGATCGGCGATGACGGCCGCGTCTATGTCGCCGACGGCATTTTGGACGTGGTCCGGCACCGGCTGCTGCCGGCGGCGAAGCTGACGACGCCGAACCAGTTCGAGCTCGAGCTGCTTTCCGGCCTCACGATCGCGGATGCGCAGGGCCTGCGCGCCGCGTGTGCGGCGCTGGCGGGGACCGGTCGCATCGACGTCGTCGCGACCGGCTGCACGCTCGCCGATACGGCGGCAGGGCAGGTGGAGACGATCCTGTGCGCCGGCGGGCAATTATCGCGCTTTGCGACTGCGCGCCTGCCGATCCGCCCTTACGGCACCGGCGATCTCCTCACCGGCCTGATCGCAGCACATTTGGCCAAGGGCCAGGCGACGGAGGCAGCGGTGCGGCTTGCGGTCGACACCGTCTTTGCGGTGCTGGTACGCACACAGGACGCCGGCACGGCCGAGATGCGGCTGGTGCCGCTGCCGACGCCGGGACGCGCGACGTAACGGCTTCAGGTCGCGGGCTTACCGGCCGATTGCGCCGACTTCTGCGGCTTGGCGGGACTCTTCTGCTCGCGCGCGACCTGGGCCTTTGGCGGCTTGGCATGCGATGCGGCACGCACCGCCTGCTTGGGCTTCACGCTGGCGACTTGCTTGCCGTCGCCGGTGCCGCGGCGCGAGATGTACTCCTTGCCGTCGATGGGACCGACATGCGGCGGATCGCGGCCGAGATAGGGCCGGCCGATGCCATACGCCTTGCCGTTGGCGTCGACCCACTTCCACAGGATTTCGGTCGAGACCCAGCGCTGCGCACGGTTGTTGCCTTGCGTGCTGACGATGTCGGCCGCCATGCCGTGGCCGTAGCCGCCGCGCAAGCTGCCGCCGTGATAGGACCGGTCGGAGGCCGCTTTCAGGCCGCTCGCGATCGACTGGCGATAATCATCGCGGAACGCGCTGGTGATGCCGGGCGAGAGGCCGGCGGCCTCCGCGGCGAGCAGCGTGCGGAACAGCTTCAGCTTGAAGCTCTTGTCCATGCCGCCGATGACGTAGTCCATCATCGACATGCCGGCGTGCTCGGCCGCCTTCGGATCCTTCCAGGTGAAGTCCTGATCGACCAGCTTGGTGAAGTTGCGCATCACCGTGACCGTCTTGCCCTTGCGCTTGATCGTGACGGCGCGGCGCTCCTGGACCTTGATCGTGTCTTCCTTGGCGGTGCGTTGATAGAGCGCCCAGAGATAGCGGTCGACGCAGGCCTCCATGACGAAGCATTCGTCGAGCACGGCGACGGTGTCGGCCGGCGGCGATGGCTTGCTCACGGGCGTGACCGGGCCGCTGGCGATTGCCGCGGGCAACAGCGCGTCGGTCGTCACGATCTCGGTGGGATCGGCCGAGGCAAGCTTGATGGGCTCCGGCACAGCGACCGGGGCAGCCTCGCCGACGACGGGCTCCGGCTCGGGCGACATCTGCAACGCAGGCGGCGCCTCCACCGGCAGGATCAGCGCCGGATCGGCCGAGGCGAGCTTGATGGCGGGAGCGGGCGTCTCAGGCGCTGCTTCGCTCGTGGGAGCCGGTGCCGCGGCCACGGCAGCCGCGATGTCGGCGGTCAAGGCGATACCGTCCTCGATCGTCGCAGCGCGCGGCACGTCGGCGAGGTCGAGCCGGCTGACATCCTTGACGAGATCCTTAGCCAGGTCCTTGGCGCGCGAGACGGCAGCCGCATTGGCACCGCTGTTCTCGATCAGAGCAGGGGCATAGGCGGAGAGGGAGAGCGCCAGCCAGCCGGCGAGCACGGCCGAGGGGCATGTGACCGCCACCAGAAGAGACTGCCGATCGTTCATGATCCCTGCCTCCAAACGGTCTGCCCGAACCCGTCTTGTCCGGACAGTCATGATGCAAACAGCCTGACGCAAACAGCCTGGCACGGAAAGGCACGCAGTGCGTCGATTGTTCGGAGGACCGTGTGGCGGCGCAATGGCGCAAATCGGCAAAAATGGGCTTTTCGCAGCACTGTTGCTGAGGCGCAACGCCGGTTCCACGAAAGCAGCTTGATTGCCGCGTCGCGGCAACTTTGTTGCGGCTGGCACGTTTGGTCGGCCATGACGCATGCCTCGCTTCGTCCCATGGACGCCTTCGATCCCACCGAACCCGCCATCCTGCACGACCGCCTCACGGACACGATCATCACCTGGACGGCTGACCAGGCCGACGATTACAGGCGGGCCAGCCGGCCGGGCCCCGAGGGAACGGTGGCCTGGAAAACCTATCTGTTCGATGGCTGGGGCAACGTGCTCGGTGGCTGAGCACCGTCCGCCGGTGCGCTTGTCGCGGCCGGCGTGATTCGGCCAAAGCCTTGAACGCATTAAACATCTTGTCATGCGCGGGACGCGATGTTGCAATGCGACAAAGTATGTCGCAATGCAGCAAATTCGACCTAACTATGCTCCGACTCTTCCACTTCCGGAGCATCACCAATGAACAAGAAGACTTTGTCGATCGCCGCAGCCATCCTGACGATCGCGGGCAGCACCGCGGCTTTTGCCGCCGAGCTGCCGACTTACGAGACCAACGGATTTGCGGTCTCGCCATTGCAGGTTCGCGTCCTCGGCGCCGCCCATGTCGAGCAGCAGGCTGCTGCGCCGACCACGGTCGCCTCGGCCCACCAGACCAACGTCCTCAGCCCGCGCAAGCTGACGACCGCGAACGTCACCACGGGCGCTGCCCGCTGAGCTGACACGCATGAAGGCAGGTGGGTTCCGCGGAGGCGCGGGATCCACTGCCTTCGTTTACGTCCGCCGCTACGCCTTCCTGACGAACTCCGACTTCAAGTTCATGGCGCCGATGCCGTCGATCTTGCAGGCGATGTTGTGGCCGTCGCTGGCGTCCTGGAGACGGATGTTGCGCACCTTGGTGCCGCCCTTGACCACCGAGGACGAGCCCTTGATCTTGAGATCCTTGATCACGATGACGCTGTCGCCATCAGCGAGCGCATTGCCGTTGGCATCGCGCACGCCGGCATCCGGCGCACTCTCCGCGGCCGCTTCCGCCGCGCCGCTCCATTCATGGCCGCACTCCGGGCAGACCCAGAGATCGCGGTCCTGATAGGCGTGCTCGGAGCTGCAGGCGGGGCATTTCATCGCGTCGGTCATGGCAAGTCTCGTCTAACCCTTTGCTCGTCTCACGTTCGCGGCGCGACCGTAGGGGCCGGGAACAGGAAAGCAAGGGAAAGCTGCCGACGGCTGTGCCGGCCCATCGCCTGCCGGTGCGATATCACCGAAACAGCGCAACGAAGATCACGTAGAGCCAGCCGAGGATGCCGTGGATGATCGCCCACAGGATCGAATGGTTGTCGGCATAGGAGATCGCGATGGCGAGCGCCGAGCCGAAGCCGACACCGTATTTCGCGCCTTCGACGCGCACGCCGTAATAGCGATTGCCGTTCATGATGATCCCTCCTGACCTCAATTGAGCGCGAGCTTATGCATTCGTCTCGACCCTGGCGAGCATGATCGATGAGCCAATGTCGCGCGCGCAGGTCGTATCGCGAGCGCCGTCCTTGACGCAGATCAACCTGGCCTTGCCGGGCAAATCTAGGCTGGCTCCATGATTCAATCACGGTGAGGTTGGGCGATGTCGCATAGTGCTCGAATCTATCTCGGCCTCGCTCTCCTGGTCGTGTTGTCGCTGCTGTTCCTGTTCAGCGTGGTCCACACCGCCGCGGGCGCGCCGCGGTCCGGCCCGCGCGCGGTCGCCGAGGGGCATCGCTTGGCGCAGGCATGGTGCCAGAGCTGTCACGCGGTCGAGCCGGGCATGGCCGGATGGTTCGACGAAGCCCCGAGCTTCCAGGCCATCGCCGACCGCAGCGGCACCACCGCGCTGGCGCTCAAGGTGTTCTGGCGCACCAGCCACCACAACATGCCGAACATCGTGATCTTGCCGGAGCAGGCGGACGTGCTGTCGGCCTATATCCTCAGCCTCAGGCGCAGGTGAGCACCTCGCCGACACGGCGGACACGATTTTTGCGAAAACAACCCCATGCACAGTAGAGCGGGCCTTGATAAGGCTCGCGTTTTCGGCTGCGCCGAAATTGGGTTGCGGCGTCGGGCAAAACAGCGGCATCATCCCGGATGACGCTGACGCGCCATCCGGGCTAGGCTTGCGACGCAATTGCGCAGCGAGTCCGACATGAGCTTCCTTCTCAACATCGATGTCCCCGATATCGAGCAAGCCACCCGCTTCTACACCGAAGCCTTCGGCCTCACGGTCGGCCGCCGCTTCGGCACCGGCTTCGTCGAGCTGCTCGGCTGGCCGGCGCCGGTCTATCTCCTGACCAAGCAGGCCGGCACGGTGGGCGCCGGCGGCGACCGCCGCCGCTACGCCCGGCACTGGACGCCGGTGCATGTCGACGTCGTCGTCGAGAATGTCGATGCGGCCGTCGAACGCGCGCTGCGGGCCGGCGCGGTCCTGGAGGTGCCGGCGCGCGATGCGCCCTATGGAAGGATCGCGATGCTGGCCGATCCGTTCGGGCACGGCTTCTGCCTGCTGGCGTTCAGCGCGAAGGGATACGACGCGCTTTTGGAGGCTCGTAGCCCGGATGGAGCGCAAGCGTAATCCGGGAAGCTTCACCCAGCGACACAAGACCCCGGATTGCGCTACGCTCCATCCGGGCTACGTTCGCATGCGGAAGCCAGGATCGGGGCGGCATGGCAAAACGAGCGAAAAGCAAACCGACACGGAAGCTGAAGACCTACCAGACCTCGCTCGGCTTCTACGACCAGGCCATTGCCGCGCCCTCGATGAAGGCGGCGCTCGAGGCCTGGGGCGCCAGCTCCAATCTGTTCCATCAGGGCGCCGCGAAGGAGACCGACGATCCTGATGTCGTCGCGGCGACGCTGGCCAAGCCCGGCGTCGTGCTCAGGCGCCCGGTCGGATCCGACGGTCCCTTCACCGAAAGCGCCGAGCTGCCGACCGATCTTGCCGAGGACGATGCCAGGCCCCGGCGAAAATCCGGCAAGCGTCCGGCCAAGACCGCAAAGAAGTCCGCCAAGTCCGCAAAGACGCCGTCGCGCAAGGTCGACGAGCAGGCGGCCCGCAAGGCCGCGGCGGCGTTCGAGAAGGAGGAGCGGCGGCGCGAGGCCGCGCGCCGCAAGGAGGAGGCCGCCCGCGCCAAGCAGCGCGCGCGCCGCGACAAGGCCGTCGCCGCAGCGGAAGCCGCGCTGGACAAAGCGCGACGCGAGCACGAGGCGAAGGCGGAGGAGATCGAAGCCGCGCGCGCCGCACTGGACGAGCGCTCTGAAGCGGAACAGTCGCGATGGGACAAGCAGCGCATGAAGCTGCAGGAGGCGCTGCGCCGCGCGCGTGAATGAGGCGTGCCTGCTGAAGCTGTTGCCCCGCACTCCGCCCTCATCCTGAGGAGCCCGCCCAAAGCGGGCGTCTCGAAGGATGGCCGCGGAAAACATCTCGCGCGAAATTCGCTTGCCTTGCCTGATATCCTTTTGCACTCTTCGCTGCGAAGGAGACAATGCATGACAAGAATAACCGCCGCCTGCGCGCTCGGAACCGCCCTGGTGCTGTGCAGCCTTGCAACATCAGGCGCCGAGGCGAAGCCGCGCAAGGCCGTCGTCGTTCGCGCCCCGCAAGAGCGGCTCATCATCACCGCGCCCGTGCTGCGGCCGACGCCGTGGGATTACAACATCGTTCCGCGCTATCGCTATCGCCCCGAGGACGACAAGGTCGATCCCTACGGCCCGCCGCTGGTGCCGTCCTACGTTCGCTACGAGGGCTGGCGCTGGCCGTATTGGTGGTAGCTGACGACAATTCGTAGGGTGGGCAAAGGCGCGCTTGCGCCGTGCCCACGTTCTTTCTCCGATATGATCAAGGTCGTGGGCACGCTTCCGCCTTCGCTCTTCGAGCTACGGCGGACAAGCCGCTTTGCCCACCCTACGGCACCGTGCAAGTGCAACCGCAGCGCGACGCTCTCCGTCTTCAGCCCGGCTTGCATGGAACGGCACTCTCGGCGTTGTCCACAGGGGCAATGCGCGGGCCGCGCGGTTAACAGATTGGTTATGTCTTTGCGGGCATTTTCGCGACCTCAGTCAGCGAGGAGGCACCATGTCCGACATCACCATTCCCGGCGGCAAGATCCGTTCCTTCGTCGAGCGGATCGAGAACCTCGACAGCGAGATGCAGGAGCTGAGCGAGCAGAAGAAGGAAGTCTTCGCGGAAGCCAAGGGCGAGGGCTTCGACGTCAAGATCCTCAAGGAGATCATCAAGCTGCGCAAGGAAGACAAGAACGAGCGCGACGAGCGCGAAAGCCTGCTCGACCTCTACATGCGCGCGATGGAGACGGCTTCGCCGGAGCAGGCGAAAGCGGCGTAAGACGATCGGGTTGATGCTCGATGGTAGCCGCGATCTGCGGATGGCGGCTACCGCGTAGGGTGGGTTAGCCGAAGGCGTAACCCACCACCGGGTGTCTCCGAGAACGCAAAAGAGGTGGATTACGCTTCGCTAATCCACCCTACGCGCCGAGACATCGCGCGTCACTTTTCCTTCTTTTTCACGCTGATGTTGCCGTCGCCTTCGATATAGGCCTCGATCACGTCCGCAGGGCTGTCGACGCCTTCTTCCCGAAGCTTGCTCAGCAACTCGTCCATCGTCACCAGCTCCTGTCGCAAATGGCGGCGAAGCACCTTTCCGTTCTTGATCAGAAGCAGCGGCGGGGGCCGAACGAGTCGCTCCACGAAGGGCACGTGATAACCGAGCCAATCGATGGCAAGGTTCCAGAAGATAATGGTGGCAACGAGCACCAGGCCTTCGGTGATCGACCGGTATTCACCCGCCATGCCGTTCTGTGCGGCGTCGGCCAGGAGCACGACGAGCAGCACATCCGGGATGCTGATTCCGCCGGTTTGTCGCTTCAGGATGAGGCGCATCAAGATGAAGATGCCGAAATACATGATGGTGCCCCGCACGAGCATTTCCAGGAGCGAATGCGTCGGAGCAAAGATCTCGTGCCAGGGCAGCTCGAAGTTCAACATGGGGCCTCGCATCTGGACGGAAGCAACGTGGTGGAGCAGGTTCGGGCTCTTCAGCTCCGGCGCCGCTTGGTGGCTTGGCCGATCACCCTGGGATGGGAGAAGTCGGCTTCGCTTTCGATGGATTGCGCGGGGTTGCTGACGGGACCTGTGAAGGCGTCCGTCCACTCGCCCAGCATCTCGTCGCGGTCCGGCCAGGTGTCCATGGATTCCTGGTCGCGATACATCGCGAAGGGGCGCAGCGTGCTCTCGTAGAAATCGACCTGGGCGTGGCGGCGATATTGCGCGGGCTGGTAGCCGTTCCAGTGCAGGAGCTGCTTGAGCGGCCGGCGGTAGCGGCGGTCCTGGTCGACGGCGGGATAGCCGATCGGGATCGTGCCAAAGGCCGTCATCCATTCGGGATAGCCCAGCACTTCTGCGAGCTCGCGATTGGTCTCGGCCTCGCCGCCGCCGGACAGCCAGGCCGAGGTCAGCCCTTCCGCGGTGACGCCGAGCTGGATGTTCTGGATGGCCGCGCCGAGCGAGCAATAGAAGATCGCCTCGTTGTTGTCGCGATATTCGGCATCGAACTCGGGCGAGGTCGCCTGCGGAAAGCAGACCTTCCAGCGGGGATCGCCGAGCACGAGGATGATCGCGACGGTGTTGGCCAGATAAGTCTTCTTCACCGCCGGAAAGCCCTTGGCGTGATCGACCAGCCGCTGCGCCTGCCGCAGGAACACCGCGAGCACCTTCTCGCGCATCGCGGGATCGTCGACGACAACGATATCCCAGCACTGCACGTTCGCCCCCGACGGCGCCCAGCGCCCGCAATCGACGATCCGCTCCAGCAAATCCCGCCCGACGCTGCGGCCCGGCTCGAACTTCCGCACGCTGCGGCGCTTGCGAATGACGTCCTGGAATAGCGGGGCGTCGGTCATGGAGCGGTTCTCCCGGTGTTGTCGTTGGGAGGAGTGTAGGGCGAGAGGAGTGGGGGAGGAAGGCGGGACCGCGTGGGGTCCGACGGATATCGCGCCTCTCGATGTCGTGTGAGGAACCAAGGGCGAAAGCATTCGATTGAATGGCATCGCCTCACACGCAATGGAGACAACGGATGGAACTGTCCGGGAAAAGAATCGCGATCCTCGCCACCCACGGCTTCGAGCAGTCCGAACTCGAAGTGCCGCGTGACACCCTCAAGGCGGCCGGCGCGACAGTGGAGATCATTTCGCTGCAAGCCGGCGAGATCAAGGGCTGGGACGAGAAGGACTGGGGCCGCCCGGTCAAGGTCGACAAGACCCTCGACCAGGCCTCTGCCGGCGATTATGACGCCCTCGTGCTGCCCGGCGGCCAGATCAACCCCGATCTGCTGCGTGTCGAGCCCAAGGCGCTTCAATTCATCAAGAGCGTTTTCGACGCCAAGAAGGTCGTCGCCGCAATCTGCCATGCGCCCTGGCTGCTGGTCGAGACGGGCATCGCGCGGGGCCGCAGGATGACATCCTACAAGTCGATCAAGACCGACGTCGCCAATGCCGGCGCGAAGTGGGAGGATGCGGAGGTCGTCGTCGACCAGGGCCTCATCACCTCGCGCAACCCCGGTGACCTCAAGGCCTTCAGCGCGAAGATCATCGAAGAGGTGAGGGAAGGTCGCCACACGCAGCGGAGCAGTGCAGCGTAGTCGCCATCGCAGTGATGATGCACGCGACGACATCGAGCCGTATAGCGGCGGTGGAATGCAGCAGCGGCCATCAATAGCGGCCGCCGCTGCCCTTTTGCTGATCGATCCAGGCTGACAATGATTTCGGCGCGGGTTTCGCAGTCCGGCCGGTTGATGCCTTCGGATTGCTGCGAACGCCTGTCGCCGAACGGGCGCGAGAGGCTTCGGCTGCGCCAGCGCCCTTCAAGGCCGCCACCGATGCCTCCGCGGCTTCCTTCTCCAGGCGCAACTGCTTCAATCGCGCCATCTTGAGGCGCTCCGCCTCGACTTCGGGGCGTTCGGCGAGTAGCGGCTTGGCTTGAGCAAACTCCTCCGTGACGACGACCCCGAGAATGGTGGTCTCGCCGAGCGCCTTGCAGGCCTCTAACCGATGCAGTCCCTCGACCAGCACGAGGCGATCTCCGTCGCGCTGAACGGAGATGGGTGTCTGTTGTCCGATGTCCAGGATACTTTCCGCGATCTCCGCGACGGTGGCGGGCTTGATGGCTTTCCTCTGCTTCGTAGGTACGAAGATCTTCTCGATCGGGAAGCTTTCCGGTTTGGGCATAGCTCGACTCCGCTTCTACCGACCGTCAGGACACATGCCGGCGGAGTCAGTTTAGGAGGGAAGGGTTCGACGGCAAAGGCAATTTCTGCTCATACGATGGGCTGAGCTCTTGCGAAACTCATCAATGGTCTTGGGTGGAAAGTTGGGTTTCGCAAGGGCTTTATCCATCCTACGGTCTTTAAGACGCGACAATGGGAGGGAGTATCCCTCTAATAACCTCGGAGACGCCGGGCGCACTGTTGTTACGCAACGCGCGTACAATCCATTGCTCGAATTGTCTCTTGGTCGTTCCCTTTGCCTTGCAAGCAATTCCGAGAATGCCTTTGTTGTCATACCACTTGAGCAACTCGGGGGCATTTCGATCTTCGATGGCTTTTTGGATGCTTCTCGTCGCCAGTCTAGCCAGATCCTCGACGTTAATGGCGGTTGTTTTTGACACGAAATCAGCGGCAAGCGTCGAAACGTCTTTGGCACTCTGGAGATCTAGCTTCTTTAGCGTACGATCTATCCTTCTTCGACAGTACCTCAGGACGACCGGAGTTTGATTTGCGGGCATTTTAGCTTGATCGAAGAGTTCATCTAGAATGTCAGAGACTTTCGACTCGACTGTTGCTCCCTCAAAACCCTCTGCACACCCAATTGCTCTGAGGACGTCCGGTAGAAGAAAGAGATTTTCTATCTCGGAAACTGGAAGAATAGCGATACCTTTGCTCATCAGAAATTGGATTTCATTAGAGTCATAGGCGTCGGAATCGACGATGCCAGAACACATTGTCGCGGTAAGGGCAGCGTTGGCCCGCATCGAGGTAACCGCGTGAATGACCTCTTCGCACGAGCCTCGCGGGATTATGGTCCAATCTGGATAACAAGCCCGATAAATGGCTCGGTCCAGACTTTCGCTCAAGCCTTCGACAAACAGGATCGGTTTGCGGCTCCCAAGAATGAGGGTCGCGATATCTTCAGGAAAACCCGTGTCTTCTGGCACGGGTTCGATCGTCCAGTTTCTCGGCGGCTCATAGTCTCTAAGAATGTATTTTCGTCCGTCCCGCGAGGCGACAAATTCCAAATCATGCGAGATAAGGACTATCGCGCAGTCAGACCTAGCCGCTTCCAGTTCATCCCACAGCCGCGACATGATTGAACGATGGATGTGAAGTTCCGGCTCATCAAAGATAATGAGACTATCCGGCGGCGCCATCAGTGCTTGACCGATCAGATAGAACGTTGCGCGTTCGCCGTCGCTCATTTCCGCTGCGGAATACTGCGCGCCTGAGGCGGCAACGACCACAATATCATCACCACTAACCCGAAGCTTTCTGTGCGGAAGCAG
Organism: Bradyrhizobium sp. WBOS07; assembly: GCF_024585165.1. NCBI lineage: Bacteria > Pseudomonadati > Pseudomonadota > Alphaproteobacteria > Hyphomicrobiales > Nitrobacteraceae > Bradyrhizobium > Bradyrhizobium sp. WBOS07. The sequence goes on along the minus strand of NZ_CP029008.1, from coordinate 2,860,912 downwards.
GCGATCCCATATTTCGATCAATTTCTTAAACTTGGTCGAGCACTCCGGGTAAACGCCGTTCCCTGAACGATCCTTGCTGGCCCTATACGCAGCCAGAGCGACGTTTGTTTGGTCGGCAAAGAGTGCCTAGATCAGATATTGATAGTCATCGAGCAGGGTCGTCGCGGCCTTACTGTTCCATCGGGCAATCGCCCGATCAGTGATCAAAAAGGAGTCTTGTCTATTGCCGGTATGAAGGGCACGAAGCGCGAATTCTTCGTTTATCTTGATAACGGTGGGATCGAGCTTCAATGCGCGGTGAGCGGAAATTCGGTGAGCCTTTCGCTTTAAGGCATCCTCGATGAATACCGCGAGTCGGGTCTTGCCACCACCGTTCGCTCCGACAAACAAAAGGGACGTCCCCGGAGCGACTTCGAATTTCATTTCTCCCGTTGAGGTCGGAATAGAAAAATTGAACGTCATGGCAAGCAGTCCGGATGAGCGAAGCGCGTAGGATGGGTTGAGCCCCTGCGAAACCCATCGTTGCCTTGGTTGCTGTTGATGGGTTTCGCTTTCACGCTACCCATCCGACGGGGTCCAGGCTCGATCCGGCAGAGACCTTCAAGTCCTTCGTCGATTGGAGGGGCCGGCCAGCGGATCATCCCGCTAGACTACGCCGCATGCTCCGTCGATCGCGTAACATCCCCGCGTCCGGCAAGCAGGCCAGCGATGGAAATGTCCTCGTCGAGTGCGTCCCAATGCAGCCCGACGCGGCTCAATTCGACCTGGTCGCGCTCGGCGGGCGTGGCGTGCAGCAGCCGCGGAAACCAGGCGAGGGGGACACCGAGCGTCCGGCCGTCCGACAATTCGACCCACATCGTATGTTCGTCAAAGCGAACGCTAGTTGCCGAAATGCTCATGCCAAGCCTTCAGGAGAAGATCGCGGTTGTCCTCGACGACGCGCAGGATATTCGAAAGTTCCCGCGGATTGAAGCCGTAACTGTCGGCGATCGATATGGCCGGCTCAAGCCAGACCTTGGCATCACGGCCGCCGCCTTTGACGTGGACATGCGCCGGCTCGGGCGGCTGCCCCTCGTTCGAGAAGAAGTAGTAGCGCAAGCCGCCCTGGCGTAATGCAACCGGCATCGATGCCTCCGGGCGACTTGCGCTGCTGGTATCAGCTACACCCCGTCGTGCTGCCGCACGTATCACACTTCATGCAGGTCCCATTCCGCACCAGCGTGAAGTTGCCGCACTCGCTGCACATCTCACCCTCGTAGCCCTTGGCCTTGGCTTCGGCGCGGCGCTCCGCCTTGGAGGGCACCGCAACCGCGGCGCTGCCAGCCTTGCTCCATTGCAGGGCTTCCAGTTTCTCCGTCGGCGAGAGGTCGTGCTGGACTTCCTGCTTCAGGGCAACGGCGCCTTCGATGGCGTCGCCGGCGCGGGCTGAGGCACCGTGCGCCAGGGCCGTGACCTTGCTGCCACCGCTAGGCGCGCTGTCGTTTCCTTGCGTGACCGCGGCCGAGCCGCCGCGCATCACGACGAGGTTGTCGGTCCGCGAGCGGGTGAGGCCGCGCGAGACCAGGCGGGTGGCGTGGTGGCCGCCGTCCTCGTCCGGCTCCTTGCCTTCATCGACGCCCTTGCCGAGCGCGTCGAAGCCGGTCTCGTTGGGGTCGACATGGGCGAGGTCGAAGCGCGACATGTAGCTCACCGCGAGCTCGCGGAAGACGTAGTCGAGGATCGAGGTCGCGTACTTGATGCTGTCGTTGCCCTGCACGGGGCCCGCCGGCTCGAAGCGGGTGAAGGTGAAGGCGTCGACATATTCGTCCAGCGGCACGCCGTATTGCAGGCCGAGCGACACCGCGATGGCGAAGTTGTTGATGAAGGAGCGCAGCGCCGCGCCTTCCTTGTGCATGTCGATGAAGATCTCGCCGAGACGGCCGTCGTCGTATTCGCCGGTGCGCAAGTACACCTTGTGGCCGCCGACGACCGCCTTCTGGGTGTAGCCCTTGCGGCGGTCCGGCATCTTCTCGCGCTCGCGCATCACGATGATGCGCTCGACCAGCTTCTCGACGATCTTTTCCGAGACCTGGGCGGTGCGGGCGGCAAGCGGCTTCTCGTAGAGATGGTCGACCGCATCGTCCTCGTCCTCATCGTCGCTGATGAGCTGCGAGTTCAGCGGCTGGCTGAGCTTGGAGCCGTCGCGATAGAGCGCGTTGGCCTTCAATGCGAGCTTCCACGACAGCATATAGGCGGACTTGCAGTCCTCCACCGTGGCGTCGTTCGGCATGTTGATGGTCTTGGAGATCGCGCCCGAGATGAAGGGCTGCGCCGCCGCCATCATGCGGATGTGGCTCTCGACCGACAGATAGCGCTTGCCGATCTTGCCGCAGGGATTGGCGCAGTCGAACACCGGATAGTGCTCAGGCCTAAGGTGCGGGGCACCTTCCACCGTCATCGCGCCGCAGATGTGGACGTTGGCCGCCTCGATCTCGCGCTTGGTGAAGCCGACGGCCTGGAGCAGGTCGAAGCCGGGCGCCGCGATCGCCTCGGCGCCGATGCCGAGCTGGTCGCGGATGAAGTCCTCGCCGAAGGTCCACTTGTTGAAGGCGAACTTGATGTCGAACGCGGTCGGCAGCGCCTTCTCGACCTTGGCGATGGCTTCGTCGGTGAAGCCCTTGGCCTTCAGGGTCGAGGCGTTGATGCCGGGCGCGTTGGAGAGCGAGCCGTGGCCGACGGCGTAGGCCTCGATCTCCGCGATCTCGGCTTCGCGATAGCCGAGCGCGCGCAGCGCTGCGGGGACCGCGCGGTTGATGATCTTGAAGTAGCCGCCGCCGGCGAGCTTCTTGAACTTGACCAGGGCGAAGTCGGGCTCGATGCCGGTGGTGTCGCAATCCATCACGAGGCCGATCGTGCCGGTCGGCGCGATCACCGTGGTCTGGGCGTTGCGATAGCCGTGCTGCTCGCCGAGCTCGAGCGCCGCATCCCAGGCCGCCTGGGCATGGCTGACGAGGTCGGCTTGCGGGCAGGAGACGAGGTCCATCGGCACCGGGTTGACGCTGAGCGCCTCGTAGCCGTTGGACTGGCCGTGGGCGGCGCGGCGGTGGTTGCGGATCACGCGCAGCATATGCTGGGCATTCTTCTTGTAGCCGGGGAAGGTGCCGAGCTCGGAAGCGATCTCCGCCGAGGTCTTGTAGGTGATGCCGGTCATGACGGCGGTCAGCGCGCCGCAGAGCGCACGGCCTTCCTTGCTGTCGTAGGGCAGGCCCATGGTCATCAAGAGGCCGCCGATATTGGCGTAGCCGAGGCCGAGCGTGCGGAACTCGTAGGAGAGCTCGGCGATCGCCTTCGACGGGAATTGCGCCATCATCACCGAGATTTCGAGCACGATGGTCCAGAGCCGGCAGAGATGCTCATAGCCCTCGACGTCGAAGCGCTTGGTCTCGATGTTGTAGAACGTCAGCAGGTTGGCGGAGGCGAGGTTGCACGCCGTGTCGTCCAGGAACATGTATTCCGAGCACGGATTGGAGGCGCGGATGTCGCCGGACGCCTTGCAGGTGTGCCAGTCGTTCATGGTGGTGTTGAAGTGCAGGCCCGGATCGGCCGAGGCCCAGGCGGCGTAGCCGATCTTCTCCCAGAGGTCGCGCGCCTTCAGCGTCTTGGTGATCTTCTTGGTCGTGCGGCCGACCAGATTCCAGTCGCCGTCGGTTTCGACCGCGCGCAGGAAGTCGTCCCGCAGCGAGACCGAATTGTTGGAGTTCTGGCCCGACACCGTGAGGTAGGCTTCAGAGTCCCAGTCGGTGTCGTAGGTGTCGAACTGGATGTCCTTGTAGCCCTGCTTGGCGAACTGGATGACGCGCTTGATGTAGTTGTCGGGCACGAGGCTGCGGCGCGCGAGCTTGATCTCGCGGCGCAGGGCAGGGTTCTTCTCGGGGTCGAAGCAATCGTCGCCCGAGCCCTCGCAGTTGACGCAGGCCTTCAGCACCGCCTTGAGGTGTTTCTGGTTGATCTTGGATCCCGTGACGAGGGCGGCGACCTTCTGCTCCTCCTTCACCTTCCAGTCGATATAGGTCTCGATGTCGGGGTGATCGACGTCGACCACGACCATCTTGGCGGCGCGGCGGGTGGTGCCGCCGCTCTTGATCGCGCCGGCGGCGCGGTCGCCGATCTTGAGGAAGCTCATCAGGCCGCTCGAGCGGCCGCCGCCGGAGAGCTTCTCGCCTTCGCCGCGCAGGCGCGAGAAGTTGGAGCCGGTGCCGGAGCCGTACTTGAACAGGCGGGCCTCGCGGACCCAGAGGTCCATGATGCCGCCTTCGTTGACGAGGTCGTCACCGACGCCCTGGATGAAGCAGGCGTGCGGCTGCGGGTGCTCGTAGGCGGATTTGGACTTGGTCAGCTTGCCGGTGAAGGGGTCGACGTAATAATGGCCCTGGCCGGGGCCGTCGATGCCATAGGCCCAGTGCAGGCCGGTGTTGAACCATTGCGGCGAGTTCGGCGCGACCATCTGCATCGCGAGCATGTAGCGCAGCTCGTCGTAGAAGGCCTGGGCGTCCTCGTCGGACGAGAAGTACTTGCCCTTCCAGCCCCAATAGGTCCAGCAGCCGGCGAGGCGGTCGAACACTTGCTTGGCGCTGAGCTCGCTGACATAGCGCTCCTTCTCAGGGAGCGCGGCGAGCGCCTCGGTGTCGGGCACGGAACGCCACAGGAAGGAGGGGACGGATTCCTCCTCGACCTTCTTCAGGCGCGCGGCAACGCCGGCCTTGCGGAAATACTTCTGGGCGAGCACGTCGGAGGCGACCTGCGACCATTCCGTGGGCACCTCGACATTGTCGAGCTTGAACACGACCGAGCCGTCGGGATTCCTGATCTCCGACGTGGTCAGCCGGAAATCGATTCCGGCGTAAGGTGATTGTCCCTGGGTGGTGTGGCGCCGCTCAATCCGCATCGTCTTGCCCCGTCCTTAAGTTTTGACCGGTCTCGCCTCCGTTCAGGCGTGCCGGTCGACATTTCGTTCGCGGCGCCTTTGGCCGTTCGGCCTTGCAGCTCCGCAGTTCAGCCGGTGGACCCGGCCCTTGTTCTCCCGACGCGATGGCTGGTGCGCGCACCTGACATCCCGCCTGCCTGTCCAGGCCCCTCCGCCCCCAAGGGGATGAGCCCGACACGCGTTCAACGCCCCACCGTCACAACGTCTTTCCGTGCCATCCGAGCCTGTCGCCGGCCCATTCTGGCGCCCGAAGAATCCGCCCTTCGCGGGCAGACAAGCCCTCATCCGCTGCCTTTGGCTGGCCTGGCGGAGTGCCGATTTGCGAGACCCTTTGGGGGAGTGCCGGCGGGACGCAAACTCACTCGCGCCGAACGGATCGAAAGCTAGGACTCTCCGCTGCGCCCGTCAAGAACTAGTGCGGGTTCCTGAATCAAATACTAAATATGGTGGATTGTGGGGGATAACAGGGGTCTTGGCCGCGCCTGCTATGGAGACAAGTATCAGTGAGTCCTCACGGATTCCCAACTGAAAAAATTTGTATCTGATCATGCTGCGCAGGCTTCATCCCGCTGTTCACAGGGCAGGTATATTTTTGGGCGAAGGGATTGCGTCAGCTGGACTCACGTAGCCCTACGGAAGGTGAGGGCAGGCATGCCCGCCGAGATGGTGGCTTGGGCGACGAATCCGCGCCAAGCTGACCCTGATTTTGCCGGATACCCCACATGCTTGATTCGACTCGTCGGGATGCGCGGCCGCGCATCGCCCCGGCCGGCCTGATGTTCCTCGCCATCACCTCGATCGGCTGGGGCTTCAACTGGCCGGTGACCAAATTCCTGCTCGCCGAGCTGCCGCCGCTGACCCTGCGCGGGGTCACCGGCGTGCTCGGCGCCGTGCTGCTGGCGGCGCTGGCGGTGATGCGCCGGCAGAGCCTGCAGGTGGACGCCGCGATCTGGCCGCGCCTCGTCACCTCCGCCGCGCTCAACGTCACCGGCTGGATGGTGCTGATGGGCCTCGCGCTGCTCTGGCTGCCGGCGAGCGAGGCGGCGCTGATCGCCTACACCATGCCGGTCTGGGCCTCGATCATCGCTTGGCCGGTGCTGGGCGAGCGGCCGACGCTGCTGCGCACGCTCGGGCTGGTGATGGCCTTCGTCGGTCTGGCCTCGATCATGGGCGGCAACGGCATCGCCGCCAGCGTCGAGAAGCTGCCGGGCATCATCATGGCGCTGGGCGGGGCGTTCGGCTTCGCCGTCGGCACGGTGTTCTCCAAGAAATATCCGATCCACCTGCCGCCGATCGCGGCCGCGGCCTGGCAGATCGGGATCGGCTGCCTGCCGATCTCGATCATCGGCCTCCTGGTCGAGACCACGGATCTGTCGAAGGTGACGCCGCTCGGCTGGTGGCTCCTGGTCTATTCGGTGGTCGGGCAGTTCTGCATCGCCTATGTCAGCTGGTTCGCCGCATTGGCGCGGCTGCCGGCCTCGGTCGCCGCGATCGGCACCATGGCTGTGCCCGTCATCGGCGTCGTCGCCTCGGCGCTCGCGCTGGGCGAGCCGCTCGGCGCAGGGCAGATCGCCGCTCTGATCTTCACGCTGGCGGCGGTGGTGCTGGCGACGCGGTGAGGCCTCCTATTTGCGCATGATCTTGCCGGAGAACCGCTGCGCACTTTTCCGGATCATGCGCCCAGCGCCTTCCGGATCATCTCCGCGAGCTGGTTGCGCCGGTAGGGCTTGGTCAGCAGCATCACGCCGTCGTCGAGCTTGCCGTGATGGACGATGGCGTTGTCGGTGTAGCCGGAGGTGTAGAGCACCTTCACACCCGGCCGCAGCTTGGCCACCTCGTCGGCGAGATCGCGGCCGCTCATGCCGCCGGGGATGACGACGTCGGTGAAGAGCAGGTCGAAGGTCTGGCCGGCCGCGATCAGGTCCAGCGCGGTCTTGCCGTCGGGCGCGGCGATGGTCTTGTAGCCGAGGCTCTGCAGCTGCGCGGTGACGAAATTGCGCACCAGCGGATCGTCCTCGACGACGAAGATGATCTCGGCGCCGCCCTCGGCCGGCGGCGCGGCGGTGACCGCGACCTCCGCCGTGCCTTCGCCTGGCGGCAGATAGAGCTTGATCGTGGTGCCGTGGCCTTCCTCGCTGTAGATCTTGATGTGGCCGCCGGACTGCTTGACGAAGCCGTAGACCATCGAGAGGCCGAGGCCGGATCCCTTGCCGACCTCCTTGGTGGTGAAGAACGGCTCGAACGCCTTCAGCTGGATGTCGGGCGACATGCCGGTGCCGGTGTCGCTGACCGCGAGCATGATGTACGGGCCGGCCCTCACGTCCGCATGGGCCTGCGCATAGGCCTCGTCCAGCACGACGCGGTGGGTCTCCAGCAGCAGCTTGCCGCCGTTCGGCATGGCGTCGCGCGCGTTGATGGCCATGTTGAGCACGGCATTGGTGAGCCGGGACGGATCGATATGCGCGGTCATCGGCCCCTGTTCCAGCACGGTCTCGATCTGGATCTGCTCGCCGAGGGTGGGGCGCAGCAGCTTGGCGATGTCGGCGATGGCGGCGTTGATCTCGACGTTGCGCGGCTGCAGCGGCTGCCGGCGCGCAAAGGCGAGCAGATGCTGGATCAGCTCGGCGCAGCGCTCGGCCGCATCGTCGATCAGCCGCGCCACGCGCTGCAGCTCGGGCTGCTGCTTCAGGCTTTCCACCAGCGTCTCGGTGTTGCCGGAGATCACGGTCAGCATGTTGTTGAAGTCGTGCGCGACGCCGCCGGTCAGCTTGCCGATCGCGTCCAGCTTCTGCGACTGGTACAGCTGCCGCTCGGTCTCGCGCGACATGGTGGCGTCGTGATAGACCAGCACCGCGCCGGAGATCTCGCCGTGCCCGTCCAGCATGGGCCGGCCGCTGACCATGAGATGACGGGGCGCATTGCCGCTGTGCGGCCGGACGATCATCTCGAGGTCTTCGAACTTCTCGCCCCGCAGCACGCGCACCGATGGCAGCTCGTCGGCCTGCATCGGCGTGACGCCGTCGCCGTGGAAGACGTCCGACAGCGCCCGCAGATTGCGCAGGTTCATGCCGGTGCGATGCAGCAGCATGCGCTCCGCGGCCGGATTGGACAGCAGCACGTTGCCGTCGGCATCGATCACCAGCACCGCCTCCGCCATGCTGTCGAACGTGCTTTGCAGCACGTTGACCGACAGGCGCAGCTCGTCATGCGCGGTCACCAGATGCTGCGTGCGATCGGCCACCGCCGCCGCGAGCGCGTCCTTGGCGGCCGTGGTCTCGCTCAGCGTGCTTTGGAGCTGCACCGTGGCGCGCCGGCTCTCGCGCATCACCAGCGCGACCAGCAGCAGGATCAGCACGGCACCCGCGACATCGATGCCGAGCAGCACGACGCCCGTGCGGCGCGAATCCTGGGAGCGCGCGGCGAGCAAGCGTTCCTCCTCCGCGCTCAATCGGTCGAGATTGCCCATCACCGTGTCCATGAGACCGCGGCCCTCGGCCCTGCCGTTGAGCGCGGCAATGCCGGCCTGGTCGTTCGCCGCGCGCAGCCGCATCGCCTCGGCCGCGATCTCGACCCGGCGCAGCGCCAGCGGTTCGGTGCCCTCCAGCAGCGCGACCTGATCGGGATTGTCGCGGACGCCGCGCTTGAGGTCGGCCAGCGCCGGCGCGATCTGGGCCTGCACCGCCTGGAACTCGGCGCTGAAGCCCGGGCTGCGGTAGAGCTCGTAGCCGCGCGCGGCGCTCTCGGCGCGGCGCAGCAGCACGCGCAGATCGGAAATCTTCTTCTGGACCTGGACCGTCTGATTGACCCAGGCCGCATCCGAGCGCGACTTGACGTCGAGGGCGATCGAAGCCGCGGTGATGATCAGGAGGATGGCAAGTCCGGCACCCAGAATGACGCGCTGCGTTGGAATCAAGGGGCTTCTTTCTTGTCCTTCGGCTGCACGCTCTCGCTTGCGAGGCATTCCCGGATCGTGGTCAGCAACGCCTCCGGCGTGAACGGTTTGCGCAGGCAGCGCGTCGCGCCGAGCTCCAGCGCCATGCGGAGGAAATCGGGAGAGGGCGAGGCGGATGACGCGAAGGCGTAGCCGGACATCGCGATCAGCGGAGTTGCCGGTGCGCGCTCGTGAAAGATGCGGATCGACTCGAAGCCGCGCATGTGCGGCATGAAGATGTCGACCAGCATCGCGTCGAAGGTCTGCGTTTCCAGCGCAGCCAGTCCAGTTTCACCACCGTCGGTCAGCGTGACGTCGAAGCCCTGACGTTGGAGGAGGACCTCGATGGTCGCGCCGACCATCGGATCGTCATCAACCACGAGAATACGCGGCATGACACTTCCCAGTAGATCGAAGTCCCCACTGGGATTGGTGATATCCGCGAATCGTGTGTCGGGTCAATTTTGGATTGGGTCCGGGTACATATGCACGGTGCGATGCATACAGGTCCATTTACATGCAATTGTACACGTCATCGCCGGCGCTGGGCTCGCTCGAGGCGGCATCACGGAGATGTGCCCGATGCACGGAAAAGGCGTCGCAGCGCTGCGACGCCTTCCGTTACGCGTGGCTCGAGTGGTTACGGGCAGGGATGCCGCCGGCCGTCATAACCGAGATAGGTGCCTGAAGCCGGGTCATACGACTTGAAGCGCTGCGCGCAGTAGGCTGAGGAATCGCCGCCGCCCGGGACCACCGCGACCGTCGGTTCGTCATAATAGCTGTCATAGTAATAGGGGTCGCTGTAATAGCCATAGTTGCTGCCGTAATAGGCGTACGAGCCCAAGCCGCCGATCGCCGCGCCGGCCGCGAAGCCCGGCCAGAAGCCGCCGCGACGGTGGTGATGATGGTGTCGTCCTCCGCTCCAATGACTTCCGCCGCTCCAGCTGCCGCCACGGTTTTGCCAGGTGCCGCCGTTGGCGGTTGCGAAGTTGCGAGCTGCATCACCGGTGAAGGACGTGCCGCCGCTCGGGCGAACCGCTGCACCGGCTGAGAAAGTGCCGCCGCCGGGACGTGCCGCGGCACCCGCGGCGAAACCGCCGCCACCGCCGTGCATCGCGGCGCCGCCGCCCATCCGGGCTCCGCCGCCCATGCCGCCGCCGCCGACTTGCACGCCAGCACCGCCGCCACCTCCGTGCATCGCGGCGCCGCCGCCCATCCGGGCTCCACCGCCCATGCCGCCACCGGCACCTGCGGCGCGATCCTGCGCGAAGCTCGGTGAGGTCATGGGTAGAACGAGCGCCAGCGTAGCGGCTGCGCTCAAAACTTTCAGATTGTTCATGGTAAAACTCCTTTCCCGGAAGCAAACCCTATGAAAGAGCTATGGTTCCTGGGATCACGCGGGTTTGCGCGTCAAAGGAAGCCTCGCGCGCGGTCGCTGTACCCGGCAGGAACGTATCGCGTCCGATTTGCGGCAACGGCCTGGGTCGCCGCTGCCCATGTGCCGAGGGCAGCAGCGCGCCGCCGAACTGGACATTTCGCCGGCCGGATGGCATCAGGGCCCGACGAAGCAGGGCCCTTGCCGCATGAAACAATTCTTCCTCAAGTTCTTCACCTGGTGGAATGGCCAGACCTTTGGCACCCAACTCTGGACCAAACGGTACGGGGAGCTGGTCGGCCAGGACGAGCAGGGCAATCTCTACTATCGCACCCGCGGCGGGGCGATCGATCCGACCCTGGGCTTCGAGCGGCGCTGGGTGGTCTATAACGGCTATGCCGAAGCGAGCCGGATCCCGCCGTCCTGGCACGGCTGGATTCATCACGTCGTCGATGTGCCGCCGACCGAGGCCAATTATCAGCCGCGCGAGTGGGAGAAGCCGCACCAGCCGAACCTCACCGGCACGGCCAAGGCCTATCGTCCCTCGGGATCGACCCTCGCCAGCGGCAAGCGTCCGAAGGCGACCGGCGACTATCAGCCCTGGACCCCTGGCTAGTCCTTTCGGCCCGCGATCTTCATCGTTCAATTGGATGCACCCGCATCCGCCTCGCGCCGCTGTGGACAACGGGAACAGCGGGGATGGCGTCTGCACGGACGTTGCAGCCGCGCAAGCGATGCGGCTCAATGATCCCATCTTACGGAGATGGGAGACCATTGCGTTCGGTTCGGGCAACAGTTCGCGACTGTCCCGAGATGCAGCGGCCGCCGAGTAGGACTCGATCGGGAAATAGGCCCCCGGTCTGGAAGCTCCGACATCGCCCGATGTGAATGTGCAGCCGCCGTAAGACAGGAAAGGCCGCTTGGGAAACCGAGCGGCCTTTTTCTTTGAGGAGATCTCGTGCCCCGGACGCAGCGCAGCGTCTCTTCGACGGTGCGCTGCAGAGCCGGGGCCAATGTCGCGGTGTGCCGTGTTGCTTATGGGTCCCGGCTCTGCGGAGCGTCACTGCGTGCCGCACCGCGTCCGGGACACGGGGGCATCGACGCGCACTACGTCACCCGCTCGGCCGCGCGCTTCACCGCCTCCAGCCGGCGCGCGTGGTTTTGCGCGCCGCGCTCGCGGAGCAGGGCCATCACTTCGGCCGGCGCAGTATCGGGCGACCCGGAATTAAACGGCGGAGCCGGGTTGTATTCCATCTGGAGCTGGATCGCTTGCGCGGTGGTGCGATCGATCAGGATCGACACCAGCGTCAGCGCGAAATCGATGCCGGCGGTGACGCCGCCGCCGGTGATGCGGTTGCGGTCGATGCAGACGCGCGTCTTTGTTGGCGTCGCGCCGAACTGGCCGAGCATCTCCATCGCGCTCCAATGGGTCGCGGCGCGGTAGCCCTTGAGCAGGCCGGCGGCGCCGAGCGCCAGCGATCCCGTGCAGACGGAGGTGACGTATCTTGCGCCTTCGGCCTGCCGGCGCAGGAAGTCGAGCACCTCGTCATCGTCCAGCAAGTCGTTGGTGCCGCCGCCGCCGGGCACGCAGATCACGTCGAGCTGCGGGCAATCGACGAATGTCGTGGTCGGCGTCAGCGTCAGCACGGAATCGCTCGGCACCGGCTCGATCCGCTTCCAGATCAAGTGCAGCTTTGCGCCGGGCACCATGGAAAACACCTGCAAGGGGCCAGTGAAGTCGAGCTGGGTCACGCGCGGGAATATCAGAATTCCGATCTGGAGCGGGGACGACATCGGCGGATCCTCCAAAGATGAGCTTGACGGGCGAAGATTGGCATGCTGCCTTTGTGTCCGAAATGGCATAATTCCCACTATTTCGGACAGAGCTATGATCGGCATCCTCATCTTCCCGGATTTCCAGCTGCTCGATGCGGCCGGCCCGATCTCGGTGTTCGAGGTCGCGGCACGCTGCGCCGGCAAGCCGCTTGCGCTGCGGGTGCTGGCGGTGAATGCGGGAGCGGTGCGAAGCTCGTCAGGCGTCGAGATGATGGCGCGCGATTTCAAGTCGGCGAATGCGATCACCACGCTGGTGATCGCGGGCGGCGTCGGCGTTGCAGATGCCGCGCGCTGCGAGGTCACGCGGGCCTTCGTGCAGCGGCTGGCGCGGCGCGGCGTGCGGGTCGCGAGCGTCTGCTCGGGCGCCTATGTGCTGGCTGAAGCAGGTCTGCTCGACGGCCGCCGCGCTACCACGCATTGGGGGCGGACGCGCGACTTCGTCGCGCGCTATCCGAAGGTGAAGTTCGAGCCCGACCAGATCTTCACCCGCGACGGCAATGTCTGGACCTCGGCCGGCATCACCGCGGGCATCGACCTCGCGCTCGCGATGGTCACCGAGGACCATGGCGAGGAGGTTGCGCGGGCCGCCGCGCGGCAGCTCGTGCTCTATCATCGCCGGAGCGGCGGCCAGTCGCAGTTTTCTTCGCTGCTGGAGCTGAAGGCGCCGAACGGCCGCTTCGGCCCGCTGTTGTCCTGGGCACGTGAAAATCTCGACGCGCCGCTGACGGTGGAGGATCTCGCCGACCGCGCCGGCATGAGCGCACGGCATTTCGCCCGCGCCTTCGCGGCCGAGACCGGCACGACGCCATCCAAGGCGATCGAGCGGCTTCGGCTCGAGGTCGCGCGCGAGCGCGTGCAGTCCTCGCGCGAGGGCATCGAGCTCGTCGCGGAGGCGACCGGCTTTCGCGATCCCGAGCGCATGCGCCGCGCCTTCATCCGTGCCTTCGGTCAGCCGCCGCAAGCGCTGCGGCGTGCGGCGCGGGCGGGCTAGGGCGTGTACTCCTGAACTCGGTGCGCCCCGCGGAGTCGCGACGTCCGCGTGCATCAGCCATGTCTGGCGGCCACATCGAGCACAGATGCCTAGCGATCCGGCTTTTCGCTCACGATGGCGCCGGACTTGGGGTCGGCATGGAATTCCATCTTCTGTCCGTTCTTGACGCCTTCGCCCTCCCATCGGCCGTCGTCGGCTTCAAGCTTGGTCACCTGCGAATAGCCGGATTCCATGACCTTGGCCTTGACCTGCTCCATCGGCATCCAGTCAGGCCCGGGTTGATCTGCTCTTGCTGCCGAGGCCATGGCGAGCGAGCCGAGAACCAGGATTGTGGCAAACTTCATCGCGAACCTCCTTGCGGTGAGAGGCTTCAACGGGATCGCCGAATTGAGGTTCCTCAACTATGCCGGTGCAAATGAGGGAACGGCCGTGGCTCACCTCGACATCCCCAATTGATGAGGGCCATCCCTATGGGGTGCCCTTTGCCGGCACGCGGCGGGATGCCTCTGCGCGCGCGGTCAGGCGCCGTGCGATCGGCATCAGCATGTACGGCGCAAGATGAATGGGAAACTGCGTCAGCGCGAAATAGAGCCAGGTCGTTGGCGGCAGCACCCCGGCGGTGGCTGCCAGCATCAGGCCGAGATTGCGCTGTGACACCATCAGTCCCAGTGCCAGCGCGCGCTCGGTGCCGACGCGGCGGAATAGCAGCGTGGTGATGGCGAGCAGGGTGAAGTAGATCGCGAAAGACAGGGCTGCGAGGCTGATGGTGAACAGCGGCTGCGCCAGGAGGTCGCTCACGACGTCGCCCATGATCGCCGCGGCGAAGATGAAGAGGATGATGATGTTGAGACCGTCGATCGGCGTCTTGTGACGCTGGATCGCCTCCGCGCCGAAGATCCACCGGATGGCTGTCGCGGCCAGCAGCGATGCGGCGAGGATGCCCAGCAGTTTCAGGCCGAGTGTGAGCGGCGTGATGCTGAGCATGTCGCCGAGGAAGAGGCCTGCGAACAGCGAGGCCGTGAAGGGCACCAGCGCGGTCGAGGTCACCAGCGTGATCAGCACGAGCGTGGCATCGAGCCCCATCAGCGCGGCGAGGGCCGGCGAGGCCATCATCGGCGAGGCCATGCTCTGCAGCATCAATGCGAGCGACAACCCGGGCGCGCGAGCCGTGAGGCCGGTTGCATGCGCGATTAGGCCGACGATCAGCGGCACGCCGATCGTGGTCCAGGCCGTGGCGGTCGAAACCAGCGCCGGTCGGCGCAGATGGCTGTAGAGCGCGGCCAGGTCGACCCGCATGAAGGAGATGCAGAGCAGGCAGAGGATCGCCTCGGTGAGATAGGGACGCAGCAATGCGCCGAGCGGCGGCACCGCGGCTGCGATGAACACGATGGCGGCGACCCCGCGCGTGCCCTGGCTGCCCAGCCAGGTCAGGACGCGCAGCGGCAGGGCGGCGATGGTTTGGAGCGGAGAAGCCATGCGGAACGGCGTTTCAGCCCAATCCCTTCAACCACGCGCCGATCTCGCCGACGGCAACATTGGCCTCTCGCAACAGCTTGCCCATGGTGAAGAAGCCGTGGAATTGGCCGGGATAGTGCCTGGTCGTCACGGGCACGCCAGCTTTCTTCAGCCGCACGGCATATTCGTTGCCTTCGTCGCGCAAGGGATCGGCGCCGGCGGTCAGCACATAGGCCGGCGGCAAGCCGGCCAGGCTTGGCGCGCGCGCAGGCGAAGCGCGCCAGTCGTGGATATCGGCGGCGCCGTTAAGATAATGGTCGCGGAACCAGCGGATCACCGAATGCGTCAGCAGCACGCTGGTCTCGGGCTCGCTGTGGGAGCCGTGCGTCATGGCGAAATCGGTGGCGGGATAGATCAGCACCTGGCCCGCGAGTGCAGGGCCGCCAGCGTCGCGCGCGGCGAGCGCGACGACCGCGGCAAGATTGCCGCCGGCGCTGTCGCCCCCGATCGACAGGCGTGAAGCGTCGATGCCGAGCTCGCGCGCGTTGGCGGCAACCCATTGGGTCGCGGCCACCGCGTCCTCGGTGGCGGCGGGAAATTTGTGCTCGGGCGCAAGGCGGTAGTCGACCGAGATCACGATCAGCGCGCCTTCGACCGCGAGCTGACGGCAGACGACGTCGTGCGAGTCGAGATCGCCGATCACCCAGCCGCCGCCGTGGAAGAACACCAGGGCGGGCGACAGGCCGTCGTGCCGGCGTGGCTCCTTGGGAACGTAGAGACGGGCGGGAATCGTGCCGTGCGGGGCCGGGATCGAGAGCGAGGCGACGCGGGCAAGCTCGGGCGCGTCAGGATTGGTGGCAAAGCGCGCCTGCGCATAATAGGCGCGGGCCTCCGGCGCGGTCAGGGTCTCGTAGGCCGGGCGGCCGGCGTCCTGGAAAGCCCTGTAGACGGCGGCGGCATCGGGATCGAGCACAACGGGCATGGGGCGACCTCGGGGTTTCCAGTCTGGTTGGATGTGGTTTGGGGGGCGATGCCGGCCCCGCGCCCCTGGGAGGGGCTGATTGACTATCCCATTCGGGACCCGGTCTGGCCAGATGGGGCCGGGAAGGGCAGGGTTGCCGCCCTTCCCCCGCCGTATTCGCCGTGTTAACCGGATGGCCTGCGAGCGGCGGTAACCCCTATAGAATGTCCAACAAGCCCGATTCGCTGTTGAAGCCGCGCGAGATGTTTCGAACCATTACCCTGACAGGTCTTGCGGCGCTTTTGGCCGCCACCGCGCTGACGGTTGCGACGCCGGCTCAGGCGCAAATCGGCACGATCTTTTCCGATCCGCCGCCGCTGCGGCCGCCCGGCACCATTCCGCGCGGCCAGCCGCAGCCGCAGCAGATCCCCGACGACGACGAAGAGGTGCCGGAGCTGCCGCCGCAGGGCCGCGTGCTGCCGTCGCGCCCGATGCCGCCGCCGCCGGGCCGGCAGGGGAACGTGATGCCGGGGCCGGTCGAAACCCAGCCGCTGGCGCCCCCGCCGGGCTCCACCGTGGCTCCGCCGAACCAGCCCCCCTCCGCGGCGATCGCGCCGCCCGGTGTGCCGGGCGCGCCCGGTCGTCAGCCGCAGCAGAAGGGCGCTCCGGGCGCCGTGCCGCAGACCCCGGCAAGTCTCCAGCCGGGCGACGAGGTCGTGACCGAGCCGCCGGCGCAGAAGATCGTGAACAAGAAGGCGACCTTCTCCGGCCTCGACAAGATCACCGGTCGCATCATCAATTTCGACGAGGAGATCGGCGAGACCGTTCAGTTCGGCGCGCTCAGGGTCAAGACCGACGCCTGCTACACGCGGCCGGCCACGGAGGCCACCAACACCGATGCCTTCGTCGAGGTCGACGAGATCACCTTGCAGGGCGAGGTGAAGCGCA
Source organism: Bradyrhizobium sp. WBOS07 (assembly GCF_024585165.1). NCBI lineage: Bacteria > Pseudomonadati > Pseudomonadota > Alphaproteobacteria > Hyphomicrobiales > Nitrobacteraceae > Bradyrhizobium > Bradyrhizobium sp. WBOS07. The sequence continues at coordinate 2,844,452 of NZ_CP029008.1, read as the reverse complement.
TCTTCTCCGGCTGGATGTACGCGGCAAGCCCGGGCCTGCACGGCGTCGAGCATCCGATCTACGACATCTGGCTCACCGACTGCAAAGAGCCGCAGCAGACCATTGCGACGGCGGCGCCGGATCCGGCGGCCAAGCCGCCGCCACCGCCGCCCGCACAGAAGAAGGCTGCGCCCAAGCAGGTGCAGCAGCGTCCGCCGCAACCTCTGCCGCCGATCCAGCAGCAGCAACCGGCGCCACCGCCGCCCCCGCCGCCGGAGCAGCGGCCGGGTCTGTTCGGAATTCCCGGGTTTGGCCGCTAGGCCATGCTTCATCTCTCCCTTCGGGAGAGATGAAGCATCAGCGCTTAGCTGATCGGGTCCTATTGCCTTGAAGCGATGATCTCGAGTGCGCGCGCGCCCGGGATGGCCTCGCCGGGTGAGAGCCTGAGGAAATCGCCGGGCTCGCCGGCCAGCGCCTTGTCGAGCATCGCGGTGTAGCGCCGCCGCGAGATCTCGACCGCGCCAAAGCTCTTCAGGTGGTCGGTGACGTACTGAGTGTCGAGCAGCTCGAAGCCGCCGTAAATGAGCCGCGCGACCAGATGCACCAGCGCGACCTTCGAGGCGTCGCGCGCGGTGTGAAACATGCTCTCGCCGAAGAAGGCCCGCCCGAGGCTGACGCCGTACAGCCCGCCGACGAGATCATCGCCCTGCCAGGCTTCGACGCTGTGGCAATGGCCGAGCTGGTACAGGCCCCCATAGAGGTCGCGGATGCGCTTGTTGATCCAGGTGTCCTCGCGGCCGGCCTGCGGCGCGGCGCAGCCCGCGATCGTCGCCTTGAACGCGGTGTTGACGGTGACGCGAAACACGTCCGAGCGCACCGTGCGCGCAAGCCGCGAGGCGACGCGAAATCCGTCGAGCGGGATGACGCCGCGAAATTCCGGCTCGACCCAGAACAGGGTCGGATCGTCGGCGCTTTCCGCCATCGGGAAGATGCCGCAGGCGTAGGCGCGCAGCAGCACGGCCGGGGTGATTTCAGACGGAGCGGAGTCGCGCGAAGTCATGGTTCGCGATGATAGCAGGATCGCGAGGCCGTTGCGATGGGGCGCAACGGCAGCGCGAGGTCAGCCGGCGGCAGCGGTGCTGGTCTTGCCCGGGCTTGCGGGGACGCGCGCGAACTTCAGCACGACCCGGGTTCCGGAATGCGCGGGATCGCGCTCGACCGAGGCGTCGAGCTTGGCGGCCATGGCCGCAACGATGCGCTGGCCCATGCCGGTGGAGCGCGGATCGGCCTTGACGGCGTCACCGACGCCGTTGTCGGCGATCGACAGCAAGAGATCGTCGCCTTGCGCGGTCAGATCGACATGGATCGGGCCGGCGCCGTCGGGATAGGCGTATTTCACGGCGTTCATCACCAGCTCGTTGACGATGATGCCGACGGCGACCGCGCGGTCCGGATCGATCTCGATCGGCTCGGCCTTCAGCGTCAGGCGCGACATCCGGTTGCCTTCGGCCGAGCGGCGGAGATCCTCAAGCAGGGACTCCAGATACTGGTTCAGCACCACGCTCTTGAGGTCCTGCGAGGTGTAGAGGCGCCGGTGCACTTGCGCGACCGCGGCGACACGGCCCATGGCGTTGGTCAGCGCTGCCTTGACCTCGTCCTGCGCGGCCGAGCTTGCCTGAAGGTGCAGCAGGGAGGCGATGATCTGGAGCGAGTTGCCGACGCGGTGATTGACCTCGCGCAGCAGCAGCTCGCGTTCGGCGGCAAGAGCTGCGTAGCGGTCGCGCGAGGCATGGATCTCGGCTTCGGCTTCCTCGCGCGCCTTCTGCAATTCGGCCTGGCGCAGCGCCCCCTCGGCCGCGACGTGGAGCAGGGGGATGAAATCGCCGGTGACGTCCTTGACGAGATAATCGGCCGCGCCGGCCTTCAGCGCGGTGACGGCGATGCTGGAATCCTGCGAGGCCGTGACGAACACGACGGGCGGAGCGTTCGGGATCGCCATGATCTGCTCGAGCGTCTCCAGCCCGTCGAGACCCGGCATGTACTGGTCTAGCGCGACCACGTCGATGCCGCCCTCGGCACGAGCGCGGCGGATGCGCTCCAGGCCTTCCTCGCCGCTCGCGGCATGGACGACCCTGTAGCCGCGCCGCGTCAGGCCGCGTTCGACCAGGTGCGCCAGCGCACGGTCGTCGTCGATGTAGAGCAGGGTTGGCGTGCGCTGGTTCATGGGGCGGCGGGCGGGACCTGGATGACCGAGAAGAACAGGCCGAGCTGCCGGATGGCATTGGCGAAATTCTCGTAGTTGACGGGCTTGGTGATGTACACGTTGCAGCCGAGCTCGTAGCAGCGCTTGATTTCCTGGGAATCGTCGGTGGTGGTCAGGACCACCACGGGCGAAGCCTTCAGATATTTGTTTTCCTTGATCTGCCTCAGGATGTCGATCCCGGTCATGTCGGGCAGGTTGAGATCGAGCAGGATCAGAAGCGCATTGCCCTTCTGGACGAGGCCGCTGCCGTCGGCGCCGAACAGGTGCTGCATCGCGTCGGTGCCGTTGGTGAAGGAGACGATCTCGTTGTTGACGCCCGAGCGGCGGATGTTGCGCTCGATCAGGCGGGCGTGTCCCTCGTCGTCCTCGATCATGATGATGGTGACAGGCTGGGTCATCGATCTCTGTTCCGGTTGTTCACGTTCCAGGCGATCGGCAGCGTGATCGTGAAGGTGCTGCCCGCGTTCAGTTCCGATGATACCGACATGGTGCCGCCGAGGCGACGCACAAGTGCACGCACATGCGCAAGACCAATGCCCTGGCCGGGCTTGTCCTGGGTTCCGGCGCGGCGGAACAGGTCGAATATCCGCTGGTGATCCTTCGGGTCGATCCCCCGGCCGTTGTCGCTGATCTCGAAGATAGCGTACCCGAGCTTGGTCCGCCCGCGAATTCTGATCTCTCCGGGCACGCCGGGCTTGAGATATTTGATGGCATTGTCGATCAGATTGGAGAAAATCTGCTCGAGCGCGAGCCGGTCGCTCACGACATTCGGCAGCGGCTCGACATGAATCTGGGCCTGCGCCTCGTCCGCCTGGTGGGCCAGCGTGGTCACAATGGCCTCGATCAGCTCGCGTGTGTCGATCTTGACCGGCTGGAATTCGCGGCGGCCCTCGCGGGTGAGGTTGAGGATCGCCGAGATCAGCCGGTCCATCTTGGCGATCGAAGACTTGATGAAGCCGAGCGCTTCGGAGAAGTCCTCGGACAGCTGCTTGTCGGCGCCTTCGAGCGCGATCTCGCCAGGGCCGGCGGGGGCCAGCGGCGCACCGTCGGCAGAGACATGGGCGAGGCTGCCGATGCGGCGGAAGATGTCGCCGCCGAGCTCTTCCAGCTCGCTGGTGAAGCCCATGATGTTGACGAGCGGCGAGCGCAGGTCGTGGCTGACGATATAGGCAAAACGCTGGATCTCGTCGTTGGCCTCGCGCAGGTCCGCCGTGCGCTCGTCGACGACGGACTCCAGATTGACGTTGGCATCGCGCAGGCGCGCTTCGGCCTCGTCACGGGCGCGGGCCGAGCGCCGCACCAGCCAGGTCGAGATCATGGCCAGCAGCACGACGAGGCCGGAGCCGATGCCGGTCATCGATGCGGCCAGGGTCTGGCTGCGGTCGGAGTTGACGGTGCGGAGCCGAAACAGCCGCTCCTCCTCGCGGATCATCGCGTTGGCCTGGTTGGTGATCGTGGTCGTGGTGTTGCCGCGGGCGGCCTCGCGGACGAGCTCCGTGGCGCGGTCGAGCTGCCCCTGCTTGACGAGGCTCATCTCCCGCGAGAACTGGTCGAGCCGGGTCTCGATGGCCGCGCTCAGCTTCTCGATGCTGTCGCGTTGCGCCGGATTGTCGCCGATCTGGCGCGTGAGCTTGTCGAGCGCCGGAATGATCGCGGCGACGGCTTTCTCGTGATCCGACTGGAAATCCGAGCCTTGTGTCAGGAGAAAGCCGCGGGCGCTGCTCTCGGCACGGCGGATCTCGAGCAACAGGGCGTTGATCTGGCTCTGCGCCTCGATGGTGTGGAGCACCCATTTGCTGTCTTCCCGCGCCTCGTTGACGAGATAGACCGAGCCAGCGCTGATCACGGTCAGCACCAGAAGACCCGCCGCGATCAGCAGGATCTGCCAAAAAGCCCGCCGTCGTTGCGCCTCGGCCGTCACCACGGCCTCGCTTTGTCACGTCTCGCGGAAGTCAAAACGCCCCCTTGGAACTGTCCCCGCGTCCAGAACGCAATCGGGGCCAAAGGGTTCCACGGGGAAGTGGATTATCGCGGGGCAGGTTCCACCTTGCCGGCCAGATACTGCTCCAGCCAGTGGATGTGGTAATCGCCGTTGATGATGTCGCCTTCGCGCACCAAAGCGCGGAACAGAGGCAGCGTGGTCTCGATGCCTTCCACCACCATTTCGTCCAGCGCCCGGCGGAGCCGCATCAGGCATTCGGCGCGGGTCTTGCCGTGCACGATCAGCTTGCCGACCAGGGAATCGTAATAGGGCGGGATCGTGTAGCCCTGGTAGACGGCGGAATCGATCCGCACCCCCAGCCCGCCCGGGGGATGGTATTGCAGGATGCGGCCGGGCGAGGGGCGGAAGGTCTGGGGATTTTCGGCGTTGATGCGGCACTCAATGGCGTGGCCGATGACCTGAACCTCGTCCTGCTTGGCCGGCAGGTCGCCGCCGGCGGCGATGCGGATCTGCTCCAGCACGAGGTCGATGTCGGTGATGCTCTCGGTGACGGGATGCTCGACCTGGATTCGGGTGTTCATCTCGATGAAGTAGAATTCGCCGTCCTCGAACAGGAATTCGATGGTGCCGACGCCGAGATATTTCATCTCGCGCATCGCCTTGGCGCAGGTTTCGCCGATCTTGGCGCGCGCGGCGGCGGCGAGCACGGGCGAGGGGCCTTCCTCCCAGACCTTCTGGTGGCGGCGCTGCAGCGAGCAGTCGCGCTCGCCGAGATGGATCGCGCCGCCGCGACCGTCGCCGAGGATCTGGATCTCGATGTGGCGCGGCTTCTGGAGGTATTTCTCCAGGTAGACCGAGGCATCGCCAAAGGCGGATTTGGCCTCGTTGGCCGCCGTCGACAGCGCCACCTGCAGATCCGCCTCGCTGTGGGCGACCTTCATGCCGCGGCCGCCGCCGCCGGCCGCCGCCTTCACCAGCACGGGAAAGCCGATCGTCCTTGCGATCGCCAGGGCGTCGTCGTCGGGGCCGACGGCGCCGTCGGAGCCCGGAACCACGGGAATGCCGAGCCTCTTGGCGGTCTTCTTGGCCTCGATCTTGTCGCCCATCAGGCGAATGTGCTCGGCCTTGGGGCCGATGAAATGCAGATTGTGCTCGGCGAGGATCTCCGCGAAGCGCGCATTCTCCGACAGAAAGCCGTAGCCGGGATGCACGGCATCGGCGCCGGTGATCTCACAGGCCGCGAGCAGTGCGGGCACGTTGAGATAGCTGTCCTTGGATGCCGGCGGGCCGATGCAGACGCTCTCGTCCGACAGGCGCACATGCATGGCGTCGGCGTCGGCGGTGGAGTGCACGGCGACGGTCGCGATACCGAGCTCCTTGCACGCCCTGAGGATGCGAAGGGCGATCTCGCCGCGATTGGCTATGAGGATCTTGTCGAACATGGTGCCTCAGGGGCGAATGGGGAATGGCGAATGGCGAATAGGGTGGAGCAGCTGGTCGCTACGCGCTATTCGCCACTGCCTCACTCGATGATGACGAGCGGCTCGCCGTACTCGACCGGCTGGCCGTCCTCGACCAGGATCTGCGTCACCGTGCCGGCGCGCGGCGAGGGGATCTGGTTCATGGTCTTCATGGCTTCGATGATCAGCAGCGTCTGTCCGACCGAGACCTTGCTGCCGACCTCGATGAACGGCTTGGCGCCCGGCTCGGGCGCCCAATAGGCGGTGCCGACCATCGGCGAGCTGACCGCGCCGGGATGCTTCGACAGGTCGGGCCCGGCGGCGGCCGTCGCGGCGGGGACGCCCGGCAGGGCCGCGGGAGCCGCAGCCATCGGCACGGGCATGGTCGCAGCCACGCTGATGTTGCGGGCGACGCGCAGGCGCAGGCCCGCGCGCTCGATCTCGATCTCGCTGAGGCTGGTCTCATCGAGCAGGAGCGCGAGCTCGCGGACGAGCGCGGAATCCTCGCTGGAAAACTTTGCGGCTGCTTTGTCGTCTGGCTGGCGCGCCATGTTGTTTGATCCGAATGTTCTGTTTGATGAGGGAGCTTCAGGCTTTGGGCTTGATGGCAAGCTTGGCGGCGAGGCCCTGGATGGCGAGGCGGTAGCCCTCGATGCCGAAACCGCAGAGCGAGGCGAAGGCCGCGCGTGCCGTGTAGGAGTGATGACGAAAGCTCTCGCGGGCGTGGATGTTGGTCACATGCACCTCGACCGTCGGGATCTGAACCGCGAGCAGCGCGTCGTGCAGCGCGATCGAGGTGTGGGAATAGCCGCCGGCATTGACGATGATGCCCTTCATCTTGCGCCGATGCGCCTCGTGGATGAAGTCGATCAGCTCGCCCTCGCGGTTGGACTGCCGGCAATCGGCCTTGAGGCCGAACGTCGCCGCCGTCTCTCGGCACAGCGCCTCGACGTCGGCCAGGGTCGCGTGGCCGTACTTCTCCGGCTCGCGCGTCCCCAACATGTTGAGGTTCGGGCCGTTCAGGACGAGGATCGTGTCGGTTGCGGGTTCTGCCATTCCAATCCCGGAAGAGGTGCTTCGGCGTGGCGGGGTTATAGGTAACAAAGCGTCCCAGGGGAAGCCTTGAAGGACCTTCGAGGGGCCCTCAGGTACCTCATCCTGGCTGCAAAAATCTGTGCGGAAGCTACGGAAATTGCTTGTTAACCAGCCCGAACCATGGCTGCCGGCAAACCCAAAGGGGGCGGGCATTGCTGCCCGCCCCCTGCGGCTGCCGGTGATCCGGCTTAGACGTTCAGGACCGCCACGATTTCGTAGGTGTCCGGATTGATGATCACGATCTCTTCCTTGACCAGGATGTACTTGTAGGTCCGCCACTCCGGATAGATCGACACGACCCGGGACGGCAAGGCGTGGAAGGTAATGCCCTCGCGCGGCACCCGGGTGCCGACCGAGATCGAGAAGTTCACGTTGGTCACCGGGGTCACCCGCTGCTCGCGGATCACCGAGGTGATCTGGGTCCGCTGCTCGGTCGAGAGCTTCGCGGCGGCGCCAGCCTGGCCGACCGTGGTCGAGGTCGAGCTCTGGCCCTGGGCGTTCTGGTTGGTGCTGGTGCCGGTCTGGCCCTGAGCATTCTGGTTGGTGCTCGTGCCGGTACCCTTCTGGGTCTCGGCGTTGTTGGTCGAGGTGCCGCTCTTGCTGCCCTCAGCCTTCATGTCCTTGTCCTTGCCGGACTTGGTGGTGTCCTGGCTCATGCTCTTGGACTTGTCTTGGGACTTGTCCATCTGGGACTTGTCCATTTGGCCCTGCGCGCGATCGTCGGTGCGCTGGCCCTTGGTGCCGGCCTTGTCTTCGGCGTTCTTGTTCATCGCGCCGCCCGAGGAACGCTCGTCCTTCATCGCGCCGGACTTATCTTCGGACTTCATGGAGCTGGAGCCGCCGGACTGGCCGACAGTGCCCTTGTCCTGGCTCATGGAATCGCGGCCCATCGAGCCGCCGCGCTCTGCGGCGCCGCCGGAAGGCTGCGACTGCTGCATCTGTGCGCCACCACCGCTGTCGCGGCCCATGGTGCCCTGTGCGTTGGCCAGACCGGTGCCCGCGACGAGTGCGGCTGCGGCAACTGAGATCATAAAGCGGTTCAACATCGAAATTCTCCTCACGTGTTTCTTTGCGTCATTGCCCGCGCCGACAACGAAAGGAGATTTGAGTTGTTCCGGAACTTCGTCTGTTCCGCGGCATTTGTTTGTTGAACGCCAGATGAATGACTTTGCGCGAAGACGCCAAGGTTCGGCGCAAGAAGAAAGGCCGGCTTTCCAGCCGGCCTTGTCGCGTTTTCCGAATATCGAAAAACCTGTGATCAGCAGGTTGCCTTGCCGCAGCGGGCGATGCCGATCTTTTCCCTGAGGCTTTCGACGCCGACGGCGCCGATCACGATCTGCTTGCCGATGACGTAGCTCGGCGTGCCGTTCATGCCCATCGCTTCGGCGAGCTTGAAGTTCTCCTCGATGGTGGCGCGCACCTCGGGGCTGCCGATGTCCTTCTCGATCCTGGCGGTGTCGAGGCCGGCTTCCTTGGCCGCCTGGAGCGCGCGCGCCTTGTCGGCGGCGCCGCGGCCGGTGAGCAGCTTCTGGTGGAAGTCGAGATATTTCTTGCCGGTGGGATCCTGCATGCGCACGGCGACCGCGACCTGCGCCGCTTCGACCGAGCCCTGGCTCAGCACCGGAAACTCCTTCAGCACGACCTTCAGCTTCGGATCGCTCTTCATGATGGTCAGCATGTCGTCCATCGCGCGCTTGCAGTAGCCGCAATTGTAGTCGAAGAACTCGACGAAGGTGACGTCGCCGTCCTTGTTGCCGAGCACGACCTGTCGCGGCGAGTTGAAGATCGCCTCGGCGTTCTGCGCGACGCTCGCTTCATGCTTTTTCGTTTCGGCCGCGGCCTGACGTTTGCTGAGCTCGGCCATGGCCTCCTCGAGCACCTCGGGATGGCTCACGAGATAGTTCTTGATGATCTTCTCGATCTCGGTGCGCTGCGGGTCGGAGAAGCTGTCGGCAGCGGCCGGCGCGACTGCGCCGAACATGGCGAGCGCAATCAGCGCGGGAGCAAGCGAGCGCAGCGAAGGCATAGGCAAATCCTCTTGTCCAAAGCAGGTTTCGTGAAACGTCCCGGCGGCGTCAAAGCTCGGTGTCGTGACGTCGTGGTGCAAGGCGTCTTTAGGTTTGGCGTCGTTCTCGTCAGTTGCGCGGCGGCTTGGCCGCCACGATGTCGTCGGCCTTGACCCATCCAGGCGTGCCGACGGCAAAACGGGTTTTCGCGCGCGTGGCGAGCTCGCGGGCGGTCTTGTTGTCGCCGCGCAAGTAAGCGGCCTGGGCCGATGCGAGATCCGCCTCGGCATAATCTCCCTTCCGGCCATAGGCCATCGCGAGCTGGCTGTAACCGAGGATGGCCTCGGGCTCCCGCGCCACCGCGGCGCGGAGAATCCGAACGGCGTCGTCGGTGTAGGCCTTATTATCGGTTCCAACCAGAGCCTGCCCAAGTAACATCTCGATGAGGGGCGAGTTGTTCGAGAGTGCGGCAGCCTTGCGCAGGGGCGCGATAGCCTCGGCGGCCTTGCCGCTTTCCAGCAAGGCCTGGCCGCGCACCTCGTAGAAGTACGGATTGCTCGGCTGAACCTGGATCAGCGCATCGACCTGGGCGAGGGCGCTGCGCAAGTCCCCGTGCAGATAGGTGCTGATGGCGCGGGCATAGCGCGCCGGCATGCTGTCGTTCGAGAGCGGATAGCGGCGGTACACCGTCTCCGGCCGCTCCATGAAGGCGGATATCTTGGCGCGAACCATGTCGTGGCGAAGCTGAAGCGCGGGATCGTCCTTCTTGCTCCAATAGGGGCTGGAGCTTGCGAACTCCTGCAGCGCGGCAACGCGCTCGGCCGGCATCGGATGCGACTGGAGATAGGGGTCGGCGCCGCGCGCGGCGAACAGGCTCTCGCTGGTGAAGCGCTTGAAGGTCTCGTACATGCCCTTCGGCGATTGCTGGGTCGCGGTCAGGAATCGCACGCCGGCGCGGTCGGCGTTCTCCTCCTGCTGGCGCTGATAGGACAGCAGCGACCGGCGGATCACCTCCTGGGGAGCCGACATGGCGGCAGCGCCGACATTGGCGAGCCCGTTGTTGCCGGTGCCGCGCTGGGTGCTGCCCGCGGCGATCGCGCCGGCGCCGAGCAGCATCGCGATGATCATCTGGGTCTGGGCGGCGGCGAGCTGCTCGCGCAGCTTGGACAGATGGCCGCCGGCCAGATGCCCGGTCTCGTGCGCGAGCACGCCGATGATCTGGTTCGGCGTCTCCGATTGAAGGATCGCGCCGTAATTGACGAAGATGCGGCGGCCATCGGCGACGAACGCGTTGAACGAGCCGTCGTTGAGGATCACCATCTGGATGTTCTGCTTCTCCAGACCCGCGGCGCGCAGGATCGGGCGCGTATATTCGCGCAGCAGTTGCTCGGTCTCGGTGTCGCGCAGGACCGGCGGCCCTTTGGCTTGCGCGTGCGCGGCGGAGAACGGCGTCAGCGCGATCGCCGCGGCCGTGACGAGGGCGGTGAGGGCGGAAGCCTTCTTGCGCAATGCGATCTGGAGCGACATCAAACGGTCTTGGTCAAACGGTCTGGAAAGCAGTTTCGTGATGGGTTTGGCGATTGGCGGCGGACCGGATACGCGATATGCCCTTGTGAGCCGTTCCCCTTATGAGCCGCACAATGCGGCCAGTCTGGGGCGCAAGCGCCCCGTTCCCGGGCCGGAGGCACCGGCCCGCCAGCGAAATAGCAGAAATCGATGCACGATGCGACTTTAAGGAACCGGTTGGGGCAGTGGCTCGAGCCCTCCCGCCGCAGCGATGTTCCCCCGTTCATGGTGATGGACGTCATGGCCGCGGCGGCCCGAATCGAGGCCGCCGGCGGCCATGTCATCCACATGGAGGTCGGCCAGCCCGCGGCCAGCGCGCCCAGGACGGCGATTGCCGCCGCCCATATGGCGCTCGAGACCGGGCGGATCGATTATACCTCCGCGCTCGGCATCCCCTCCTTGCGCGAGCGCATCGCGCGCCATTATCGCGACGCCTATGGCTGCGACGTCAGCCCCGAGCGGATTGTGGTGACCACCGGCTCCTCGGGCGGGTTCATCCTGGCCTTCCTGTCGATGTTCGAGCCGGGCGACCGCGTCGCCGTGACGGTGCCGGGTTATCCGCCCTACCGGCATATCCTGACCGCGCTCGGTTGCGAGCCGGTGCTGATCGAGACCACGAACGAGACGCGCCATGCGCTCACCGGCGAGGCATTGCTCGCCGCCCATCGCAAGGTGCCGCTGAAGGGCGTGTTGGTCGGCAGCCCCGCCAATCCGACGGGGACGATGATGTCGCGCGAAGCGCTCGCCGGCCTGATGGCGGCCGCTGAAGACGCGGGCATCCGCTTCATCTCGGACGAGATCTATCACGGGCTGGATTATGCGTTTCCAGCCGCCACGGCGGCCGCGCTGTCCGAGCACGCGCTCGTGATCAACTCGTTCTCGAAGTATTTTTGCATGACGGGCTGGCGCGTCGGCTGGATGGTCGTGCCCGAAATCCTGGTGCGGCCGATCGAGCGGCTGCAGCAGAACCTGTCGATCTCGGTGCCGGCGCTGTCGCAGATCGCGGCAGAGGCCGCCTTCGACGGTGCGGCCGAGATGGAAGCGATCAAGCGCGGCTATCAGGAAAACAGGCAGATTTTGATCGAGGGATTGCCGAAAGCGGGCCTCAGCAAATTCCTGCCGGCCGATGGTGCATTTTATCTCTATGCCGACGTCTCGGACTTCACCTCCGACAGTTTCGAGTTCGCCAAGCAGATGCTCGAGCAGGCACGCGTTGCGGCGACGCCCGGCCTCGATTTCGATCCCGTTCACGGCCGATCGTTCATTCGTTTTTCGTATGCACGCTCGCCGGGAGAGATGCGCGAGGCAGTTGACCGGATCGCTCACTGGCTTAAATAGCCGCCAGTTTTCGACCAGCTCCGGAGTTCATCTTGCCCGACCACCGATCCGTCCCGACCGCTGCCGCACCACATTTTTCTCTCGCCGCATTGATGTGGCCGACCCGGCCGGGCGAAACCGTCGGCGCAGTGCGTGCCGTCGTGCTGGTTGGGCTCGGCACCGCATTGATGGCGCTGTCAGCCAAGGTCAGCCTGCCGCTGCCCTATGTGCCCATGACGTTGCAGACGCTGGTGGTGCTGATGATCGGCGCGGCCTATGGCTGGCGTCTTGGCAGCGCAACGATGATCGCCTACCTCGCCGAGGGCGCGCTTGGCGCGCCGGTCTTTGCCGGACCGGTGGGTGGGATTGCGCCGCTGATTGGCCCGACCGCAGGCTATCTGTTCGGCTTCATTGCGGCCGCCTTCGTAACCGGCTGGCTCGCCGAGCGCGGCTGGGATCGCAGCGTGGCGCGGTTGTTTGCAGCCATGGCTGTTGGCCATGTCGTCATTCTGGCCGCCGGCTTCGGCTGGCTGGCGTTCGGCCTCGGGCTCGGCGCTGCGAAGGCCTGGCAGGTCGGCATCGTGCCGTTCGTGGCGGCTTCGCTGATCAAGAACGCGCTTGGCGCGACGTTGATGCCGGCGGCGCGCAGGCTGATCGAGCGCCGGCGATAAAGCGCGAAACCCTGATCGCCATCGTGCTCGGCGCACGCGTCGGCTGACTCTGGCCGACCGTTGCCACCAACGATGAGATCAAGGCGCTCGTCATCGCCCACATCCAGGGAACGCTCGAAGTAACGGGGCTGGTCGACATTCTCGATCAGCCCTTTTCTTTGAGTCTAGAACCGCTCTGGCCGATATGGCAGCGGATCGATCGCCGGCGTCTCGCCGCTCATGATCTCGGCGAGCAGGCGTCCGGTCGCGGGTCCCAGGGTAAATCCCTGATGGCCGTGGCCGAAATTCATCCAGAGGCCGGGATGACGCGGAGCTTGCCCGAGCACCGGCAGCATGTCGGGGGTGCAGGGGCGGGTGCCGAACCACGGATCCGGCTCGACGCGTTGGCCGAGGTCGATCAGCTCGCGTGCGGAGCTTTCCGCGCTGGCGAGTTGCACGGGCGTGGCGAGGGCGTCCATGCCGGTCAATTCGGCGCCGGTGGTGATGCGGATTCCCTTCGCCATCGGCCCCATGGCGTAGCCGCCGCCCTTGTCGACCAGCGGCAGATCGAGCGAGGCGCCGCCGCTGTAATGCATGTGGTAGCCGCGCTTGCGGACCAGCGGAATGCGATAGCCGAACTTGTGCAGCAGATCGGGTGACCACGGTCCGAGGGTCACGACGGCGTGGGCGGCGTCGAGGCACCCCTGGTCCGTCGCGACCGACCAGCCGGTTGCGGTCTGCTGCAGCGACTGCGCATCGCCGAGCACGATGGTGCCGCCGAGGCGCTCGAACAGCTCGGCATAGGACGTGACCAGGGCGCCGGGATCGGACACGGTCCAGGTGTCGAGCCAATGGATCGCGCCGGGAAGATCGTCGCGCAGGATCGGCTCGGCCTTGGCGAGCTCGCTGCCGGACAGCACGCGAAAATTCACGCCGAATTCGCGCTGGTCTTCCTCCGCGGCTTTGATCGAGAGCTCCAGCTCCCCGGCGTTGCGGTACAGCGCCCGGTAGCCTGCGCGGCGGATCAGATTGTCGGCATGAGCCTCGCGAACGAGGATGTCGTGTTCCGAAGTCGCGTAGGCGATCAGTCGCGCCCAGGCCTCGATCGCCTCGCGATGCCGTTTCGGCGCCGAATGCCACCAATAGCGGAGCAGGGGCTCGATATGGCGGTGAAGCGACGACAGGCTGTAGCGCACGTCGTTGGTGCGGCCTGTCGCGATCTTCAGCAGCGTCGCAAGGTCGCGCGGCATCGGATAGGGACGGACCGCTTCGGCCTGGATCATCCCGGCATTGCCGTAGCTGGTCTCGCGACCGGGCTCCCTGCGATCGACGAGCGTGACGGTCCAGCCGCGCTGCTGCAGGTGCAGTGCGGCGCTCACACCGATCATGCCGCCGCCGAGAACCATTGCGCTTTGCATCGGAAGACTTCTCCTGTCGGATCGCGTTATCCCGGGATCATTCCCAGGTGAGGAAGCCGGAGGCAGCGGAGAGCGGCGGCGCCGCGGCAAGCCGCGCCAGATCCGGGACGGGCCGGCACAATTGCGCATCGCCCGCGAACGCCGCCTCGATGCCCGCGGCGACCGAGAGCACGATGGCGTCGCCGCCACGCTGACCGATGATCTGGAGGCCGAACGGCAGCCCGACTTCATCGAGGCCGAGCGGAATGCTGATCGCGGGATGACCGGGGAGCGTGACGGCGTAGGCCAGCGCGAGCCAGTGGAAATAGGACCTGGTCGGCACGCCGTCGATCTCGGCCGGATGAGGCTCCGACCACGGCCGCGGGCTCAGCGTAATGGTCGGGCTGATCAGCACGTCGCAGGTTTCGAAGAAGCTCTGATAGGCGCGATAGATCCGCGTCTGCGTCGCCGTGGCCCGTGCGTGGTCTTCGAGCGTGTAGCCCAGCCCTTCCTCGACATTGGCGCGGACATTGGGGCCGAGCATCTCGCGGCGTTCCTTGTAGTTCTTGCCGTGCATGGCCAGGAACAGGCCTGCGCGCAGCACGGCGAAGGCGTCGTCCGCGCCGGAGCAATCCGGCGTCGCCTCGCGGGATTCCGCAAACAGCGGCGCGAGCTTCTTCACCCGCGCGCGGAACACGCGCCGGATCGCCTGCTCGGTCGGGGCAAAGCCAAAATCCTCGGTGAAGGCGAGACGCAGCTTGCCGAGCTCTGCGGGGCGCGGGGCGGCCCAGCGCTCGGCGCGAGCGCGCACGGGCTCGCCGGGCAGCGTATAAGCGAGCGGATCGCGGCCATCATCGCTCGCCATCACCGAGAGCATCAGCGCAGTGTCTGCGACGTTGCGCGCCATCGGCCCGTCGGTCGACAGATTGGACCAGCCGAACGCACGCTTCTCGCTGGCCACGAGGCCGTAGGATGGACGCATGCCGACGATGCCGGCGAAGCCTGCCGGATTGCGCAGGGAGCCGCCGGTGTCCGAGCCGGAGGCGAGCGGAGCCATGCCGCAAGCCAACGCCACCGCCGAGCCGCCGGAGGAGCCCGCCGCCGAGCGTAGGGGATCGAAGGGATTGCCGGTCGCGCCGAATACGGGGTTGCGGGTGTTGCCGCCCGCCGCCCATTCCGGCGTGTTGGTCTTGCCGAAGATGACGGCGCCTGCCGCGCGCAGGCGCGCGACCGAGCCCTGGTCGACAGCCGGGACGTTGTCCTTCAGCAGCGGGCTGCCATAGGTGGAGCGCATCCCGGCGGTGTCTTGGGTGTTCTTGATGAGAACGGGAAGCCCGTGCAGAGCCCCGCGATCCTCCCCGCGCAGGATGGCGGCTTCGGCCACCTTGGCGGCGGCCCGTGCGCCCGGCTCGTCCAGCGTCACGACGGCGTTGACGGCGGGGTTGATCGCGGCGATGCGGGACAGACAGGCGTCGAGCAGCTCGACGGGCGAGATCATCCGCGCGGCCAACAGGCGGCGCAGTTCGACGGCGCTGGAATCGCAAAGCTCTGACAATGCCGGTCCCCATTCAGATTGCGAAAACGGCTTAGCACATCGACGCAACGACGAAACGAAAACGCCCGGCGGATGCCGGGCGTTTTGCATTTTGGATGTTCGGCCTTATTCGCCGCCGCCGAAACGGCGGGACCACCAGCCGGCGCGGCGCGGGACCGCGGGCGTATCGCTTGCCGGTTGCGGCGCGGGTTCAGCTGCCGGCGCGGGCGGCGTGACCGGCTCGGCCGCCTGCGCAAGCTGCGACACCTGCGTTGCCGGCTCGCTCGGGCCGCTCGACAGGAAGCTCACCTTTTCGCGCACCGTGGAGCGGCGCCGTGCGGCCTTGTCGTCGACGGGCTCTTCCTCCGCGGCAACGGGCTCGGGCTGAGCCGGCGCCTCGGCCTGCACCTCGGCGCGCGGTTCGGGCTGCGAGGCTTGCGGTTCAGGCTGCGAGACTTGCGGTTCTGGGCTGTGCTCGGCCTGTGCAATCGAGGGCGCAGCCTCGTTGCCGAAGCCGTCGAAATCGGCGACCGCCTCGGCAGCTTCCGATGGCTGATTGGTGCCGAGCTCGTCGCTGATCGAGCCGGCGAGACCTTCCTCGCTGCCACCGCGACGGCGGCGACCGCCGCGGCGACCGCGCCGGCGCCGGCGCTCGCCGTTGCCTTGCTGCTCGCCGCGGGCTGCTTGTTCCTCGCCTTCCTCGCCGTCCTGCTCGGATTCGGCATCGTCCTCGCCTTCGCCGGCCGCTACGGCCGCCTCGGGAAGGGTGGCAGGGCTATCCTCGCGCAACTCGCCGTCGCGCGGGCCACCGCGGCCGCGGCGGCGACGTCGGCGCTTGCGGCGCTGGCCGTCCTGGTCGGACGCGGCTTCGCCGGACGCCTGCTCCTCGGTGAGACCTTCGGTCTCCTCGGTTTCGACCTCGGATTCGGTCTCGATGTCGAAGGCGTCCTCATCGTCGTAGGGCTCTTCGGCCGCCGGCGGCGGGCTCGCAGCCGCCTGCGCCACAAGCAGCGCCTTGGCGGCTTCCAGCGTATGGACCTGCTCGCCGCGGTCGATCACGTAAGCCTGAGGTCCGCTGACGGACTGATCGGCAATGACCGACAGCGTCACCTTGAAGCCGTTTTCGAGGTCGCGCAGGTGGCCGCGCTTGTGGTTCAGCACATAGAGCGCGACGTCGGTACGGGTGCGGACCACGAGATTGTGGGTCGCGCCCTTCATCAGGATTTCTTCGAGACCGCGCAGCAGCTGCAGCGCCACCGAGGACACCGAGCGGACATGGCCGGTGCCGCCGCAATGCGGGCACGGATCGGTCGAGCTCTCGAGCACGCTGGCGCGGATGCGCTGGCGTGACATCTCGAGCAGGCCGAAATGCGAGATGCGTCCGACCTGGATGCGAGCGCGATCCTGCCGGAGGCAGTCGGACAGCTTGCGCTCGACCGCCCGGTTGTTGCGCTTCTCGTCCATGTCGATGAAGTCGATGACGATCAGGCCGGCGAGGTCGCGCAGGCGAAGCTGGCGGGCGACCTCTTCGGCCGCCTCCAGGTTGGTCTTCAGCGCAGTGTCCTCGATATGGTGCTCGCGCGTCGACCGGCCGGAGTTGACGTCGATCGAGACCAGCGCCTCGGTCTGGTTGATGACGATGTAACCGCCGGAGCGCAGCTGCACGGTCGGCGAGAACATCGCGTCGAGCTGGCTCTCGACGCCCATGCGCGAGAACAACGGCTGACCGTCGCGATATTGCTTCACCGCGCTGACATTGGCGGGCATCAGCATCTTCATGAAGTCGCGCGCTTCGCGGTAGCCGGACTCGCCGGCCACCTGAATCTCGTCGATCTCCTTGTTGTAGAGGTCGCGCAGCGAACGCTTGATCAGCGAGCCTTCCTCGTAGACGAGGGTCGGGGCCTGCGACTTCAGCGTGAGGTCGCGCACCGTCTCCCACATCCGGATCAGATATTCGAAGTCGCGCTTGATCTCCGGCTTGGTCCGGGCGGCGCCGGCCGTGCGCAGGATGATGCCCATGCCCTCGGGCACGTCGAGATCCTGCACCACTTCCTTCAGGCGGGAACGGTCCTGGGCGCTGGTGATCTTGCGGCTGATGCCGCCGCCGCGCGCGGTGTTCGGCATCAGCACGGCATAGCGGCCGGCGAGCGACAGATAGGTCGTCAGCGCAGCGCCCTTGTTGCCACGCTCTTCCTTGACGACCTGTACCAGCATCACCTGGCGGCGCTTGATGACTTCCTGGATCTTGTACTGGCGGCGCGGGCGGAACGTGCGCTCCGGCACTTCCTCCAGCACGTCGTCGCCGCCGACGGATTCGACGACTTCCTCTTCGGCTTCATCGCCGTCTTCGTCCTCATCCTCGTCTTCGTCGTCTTCGCCGGCTGCGTCCCCGGCGTCGGCATGCGGCGCTTCGGTGCTCTCGCCGTACACGGCGTCGGCCGGCTCAGCGGCGGCGGTCACGGCTTCGGCAAGGGCCTCGGCATGCGCTTCGGAAGGGGCGGCCTCCTGCGGCTCGGCAACATTTGCGGTCGCGACCACGGGCTCGGCGCCGACGGCCGCGACAGGCGCAGGCGTCTCGCCGGCGTGATCATGGTCGTGATGATCGTGCGGATGGTCGTGATCGTGACCATGGTCGTGATCGTGGGCGGGCGCGTCAGCATGGGCATGACGATCGTCGCGATCATGCTCGGCATGATCATGTCCGTCGTGATCGTGGTCGTGGCTGTCGTGCTCGCCGTGATGCTCGGCATCGGCATGCAGCTGCTCGCCTTCCTGCAAGGCACCCTGCAAGGCACCCTCGCCATGCTCCGGCTGCGCCGCGCCCTCGATCGGCTGGGCGGCGGGATCGGCGCCGGCCTCGAGGCCCTCGACGATGTCGCTGCGCACGCGCTCGCCGTGACCGCGGCGGCGGGCATTGCGGTGGCGTGAACGGCGGCGCCCGTGGGAGCGGTTCTCGCTCTCCTCTTCGGCCTCGCGATGGGCCTGTTCCTCGGCCTCGATCAGCGCCTGCCGGTCGGCGACCGGGATCTGGTAATAATCGGGATGGATTTCGCTGAAGGCGAGGAAGCCGTGGCGGTTGCCGCCATATTCGACGAAGGCGGCCTGGAGCGAGGGTTCGACCCGTGTGACCTTGGCGAGGTAAATATTCCCGCGCAGTTGCTTGCGTTGCGCGGTCTCGAAATCAAACTCTTCGACGCGATTGCCGCGGACCACGACGACCCGGGTCTCTTCCGGGTGGGTGGCATCGATCAACATCTTGTTGGGCATGTCTTAACTCTTGGCGGCGGCGGGCGCGATTCACCGTGGGCGCGTATCGCGCCGCCGGGTGACGCGACGGTCCACCTGATTCGGGGGTGAGGGGAAGGCCGAAACGCCGTCTCTCGCGCCTTGCCGGACCGGAAGCTTCAGGACCATTGCGGCGCGCGGGATTTTCACTCCGCAGCGTCGCGAATGGTCCTTCAGAATTCGTCGGCACAGTCTGGCGCATCAAGCGTCGGCCCGTATGAAACATTGGGCGGCGAGGCCACCCTTCAATCAGTTGCTGTTGGCCAGGCATGGCGCGAGCGCGCTCGCCTTGGGGATCAAGAACCGCTCCCTTGGGATCAAGGGAACGGGTAATGGGTTACGTCGCTGTCAGAACCGTCCCGGTAACGTGAGTGGTAACCCGGGACCGGTCCGCCGCCGACGCGTGACCCGTTCCACCCGCTGCCGCGCACCGCGCTGGCCTTAGAGGGAAACGGAAAACGCTGGAATTCCCAATCTTGGGAGTTCCGGCGCTGCGCCGGGAGGCTGAATGCGACACAACCGAGAATATCGGCCGTCAGCATTCCGTACATACGAGGAATGAGCCATCCGTGCAAGGGAGCGTCGCACGGCGGTCACAGTCGAAGAGTTTCGCACGTCCGTCATTAAGGATCGATTAACCGTGTGGTTCTATTGCGTTAAGAGGGCTGCTCGGAGGCACGGAATCGGTGGCGAGCCGCACACATCGACGGGTTTTGCTGGGATGCGCGCTGTTGTGCGCTGCGGTATTGCCATGTGCTGATTCCTCGCGCCTGAGGGCAGCGGAAAGCCAATCGCAACCCACTGTTGCAGCGGCGAATTTTCCGATCGCCTCGGCCGCCCGACTGGCCGGCGACGGCAAGCAGACCCGCTTCATTCTCGACATCAACCAGGCCGTGACCTTCCGCGCAGTCACGCTGGCAGACCCTTACCGGGTCGTCATCGACGTGCCGCAGGTCAATTTTCAGCTGCCCGCGGGCACCGGGGCCGGAGGGCGCGGACTGGTCAAGGCCTTCCGCTACGGGCTCGTCATGCCCGGCGGCTCGCGAATCGTGTTCGACCTGACGGGACCGGCCAAGATCGCCAAGTCCTACGTGGTCGAGGCGGCCAACGGCCAGCCGGCCCGGCTTGTGCTGGAGCTTGAGGAGGTCGACCGTACCGCCTTCATGCAGGCGCTCGCGCCTGAAAGCCGCCCCGAGCTGCGGCCCACCATCGCCGAGGCGCAGCCTGCAACGGCGCCGGCGACCACAGCTCCGGACACGGCGCAGCAGAAAGCCGATGGCCGCCCGGTGGTCGTGATCGATCCCGGCCATGGCGGCATCGACAATGGCACGCAGTCGAGCGGCGAGAGCGAGAAGAACCTGGTTCTGGCCTTCGGGCTGGCGCTGCGCGACAGGCTGGAGAAGGCCGGCAAGTACCGTGTGGTCATGACGCGGGACGACGACACCTTCATTCCCCTCAATGACCGGACCAAGATCGCCCGCAACCACAAGGCGGCGCTGTTCGTCTCTATTCATGCCGATGCGCTGCCGCGGGCCGAGGGCGATGCGCAAGGCGCGACCATCTATACGTTGTCCGACAAGGCGTCCGACGCCGAGGCCCAGCGGCTGGCGGATGCGGAAAACCGGGCCGATGCGATCGCCGGCTTCAACCTCGCGGAGGAGCCGAACGAGGTCGCCGACATCCTGATCGACCTCACGCAGCGAGAAACCCGCACTTTTTCAAACCGTTTCGCCCGCCTGCTGATTGGCGAAATGAAGTCGACCGTGCGGATGCACAAGCATCCCCTGAAATCGGCTGGCTTCCGGGTCCTGAAGGCGCCCGACGTGCCCTCGGTGCTGGTCGAGATCGGCTACGTCTCCAACAAGGGCGACCTCGAGCATCTGGTGTCCGAGGGCTGGCGGTCCCGTGCCGTGGGCTCGATGGCGCAGGCGATCGACGGGTTTTTGACCAAGCGGATGGCCACGGCGGGATCGTCAAATTGACCGCCCCGAGGGTCTTCGAAACTGAAAGGGTTGTCCGCCCCCTCGCAAAGGCCCTAGTTTGGCCACAGCGGGCGCTTTATAAAAATGCCGCAGGGGGTTCCGGAATCGGCGAGAATCCTGTTCGGCAAGCGTCTTAAGTCCGGCACTGATAGTATTGTGTAGGCGGGCGAATTCGCGACGTGAGGTTGGTGCCAGTTTGGGGTGCCAGTTTTTTGGGTCCAATGGGATCGATACTGGGCTGATCCAGACTTTGAACGGATAAATAGATAATGCGCTTGCTGGTGCGGTTCATGGGCTTCCTGTTCGCCGCGGGAACAGTGGTGTTCCTTGTCGGTGTCGGGGCCGTGGCAGGCTTGATCTGGCATTTCTCCAAGGACTTGCCGGACTATTCTCAGCTTCAGGATTACGAGCCGCCGGTGATGACCCGCGTGCACGCGGTCGATGGTTCGCTGGTCGGCGAATACGCCAAGGAGCGGCGCCTTTATCTGCCGATCCAGGCGGTGCCCAAGCTCGTGATCAACGCGTTCCTCGCGGCCGAGGACAAGAACTTCTACGAGCATGGCGGCATCGACTACACCGGCATGGCGCGCGCGGGCCTGGTCTACATCCAGAACTACGGCTCCAACCGCCGTCCGCAAGGCGCCTCCACCATCACCCAGCAGGTCGCCAAGAACTTCCTTCTGACCAACGAGGTCTCGTTCGCCCGCAAGATCAAGGAAGCCTTGCTGGCGATGCGGATCGAGAAGACCTATTCCAAGGACAAGATCCTCGAGCTGTATCTGAACGAGATCTATCTCGGTCTCGGTGCCTACGGCATCGCTGCCGCTTCGCTGGTCTATTTCGACAAGTCGGTGAACGAGCTGACCGTGGCGGAAGCGTCCTATCTGGCGGCGCTGCCGAAGATGCCGGCGACGCTGCATCCGGTCCGCAACCGCGACCGCGCCATAGAGCGCCGCAACTATGTCGTCGACCGTCTGCTGGAGAACGGCTGGATCAAGCAGGCCGACGCCGACAAGGCGCGCAAGGAGCCGCTCGCCGTCACCAGCCGTTCCAACGGCGCCCACACTTTCGCCGGCGAATATTTCGCCGAGGAAGTTCGCCGCGACATCTTCGAGCGCTACGGCGAGAAGAAGCTGTATGAAGGCGGCCTGTCGGTCCGCACCACGTTGAATCCGAAGATCCAGGTCATGGCCCGCAAGGCGATGGTCACCGGCCTCGTGAACTATGACGAGCAGCAAGGCTATCGCGGCGCCATCAGCAAGCTCGACATCTCAGGTGACTGGGGCGTCAAGCTCGCCGAGATCAAATCGCTCTCCGACATCTCGCCCTGGCGCATGGCGGTCGTGCTGGAAACCAGCGACCAGTCGGCGCGCATCGGCTTCCAGCCGAGCCGCGAGCTTGGTGGGGCCGTCAGCAAGCAGCGCGAGACTGGCATCATCACGGTCGACGGCGTCAAATGGGCACGAGCCGTGCAGGGCGGAACCAAGGGCAAGACGCCGACGGCGGTGTCGCAGGTGCTGCAGCCCGGCGACGTCATCTATGCCGATCCGCTCTACAAGGATGGTCAGCCGGTCGAGGGCCAGTACCGGCTGCGCCAGATCCCCGAAGTGTCCGGCGCCATGGTGGCGATGGATCCCTGGACCGGGCGCGTGCTCGCCATGGTCGGCGGCTTCTCGTTCGATCAGAGCCAGTTCAACCGCGCCACGCAAGCCTACCGGCAGCCCGGTTCGTCATTCAAGCCGATCGTGTATTCGGCTGCGCTCGACAACGGCTATACCCCCTCGACCGTCGTCCTCGATGCTCCCATCGAAATCGACCAGGGGCAGGGCGCAGGCGTGTGGCGGCCTGAGAACTTCTCGTCGGGCAAGTTCCAGGGCCCGGTCACGCTGCGCAACGCGCTGCGGCAGTCGTTGAACACCGTGACGGTGCGCCTCGCGCAGGACATCGGCATGCCGCTGATCGGCGAATATGCCCGCCGCTTCGGTGTCTATGACGAGCTGCCGAACTATCTGTCCTACGCGCTGGGCGCCGGCGAAACGACGGCGATGCGCATGGTGACGGCGTACTCGATGCTCGCCAATGGCGGCCGCCGCGTGAAGCCGACCTTGATCGATCGTATTCAGGACCGCTACGGCCACACTATCTTCAAGCACGACCAGCGCGAATGCCGCGGCTGCGACGCACCGGGCGGCTGGAAGAACCAGCCTGAGCCGCAGCTGATTGACCGCCGCGAGCAGGTGCTGGACTCCATGACCGCCTATCAGATCACCGAGCTGATGGAAGGCGTGGTGCAGTCCGGTACGGCCACGGTCATCAAGGCGGTCGGCAAACCCGTCGCCGGCAAGACCGGTACCACCAACGAGGCCAAGGACGCCTGGTTCGTCGGCTTCTCGCCCGACATCGCCGTCGCCATCTATATGGGCTACGACAAGCCGCGTCCGCTCGGCAAAGGTAACGCCGCAACCGGCGGCCATCTGGCAGCCCCTATCGCGCGCGACTTCCTCCAGCTCGCGCTTGCCGACAAGCCCGCCGTGCCGTTCAAGGTGCCGGCCGGCATCAAGCTCGTGCGTGTCGCCGCAAAGACCGGCATGCGTGCAGGCCCCGGCGAAACCGGCGGCACCATCCTCGAAGCCTTCAAGCCGGGCACGGCGCCGCCGGACAATTACTCGGTCATCGGCGTCGCCGATGCCGACAGCCGCATGCCGGTCTCGCAGCAGCAGCCGGATTCCGGGTTCCTCATGCGCCCGGGCACCGGCGGGCTGTGGTAGCGGATAACCCCTGATACGGGCGAGGCGGGCGGTTGCGCTTTACGGCCGCCGCCGCTACATCCCCTCTCGAACTGCACGCGGGATTCCGCAAGACAGAGAACGACATGCGCGCCGAAATCGAACGGTTGGTAGAAGAGATCAAGCAGTCAGTCGGGCTGCTGAGGAGGCATCTTTGACGTCGAGAAATCGACGGCGCGCCTCGCTGAGCTGAACAAGCTCGCAGAAGATCCCAACCTCTGGAACGATCCCCAGAAAGCCCAGAAGCTGATGCAGGAGCGCACCTCGCTGGAGGATTCGCTCTCCGGCATCGGCAAGGTCGAGCAGGAGCTCGAAGACGACATCGGAATGATCGAGCTCGGCGAGGCCGAGGGCGATGACGGCGTCGTCGCCGAGGCCGAGGCCGCGCTGAAGAACCTCAAGAAGGAAGTGGCGCGGCGCGAGCTCGAGGCGCTGCTGTCGGGCGAGGCCGACCGCTTCGATTCCTATCTCGAGGTCCATGCCGGCGCCGGCGGCACCGAGAGCCAGGACTGGGCGCAGATGCTGCTGCGCATGTACACGCGCTGGGCCGAAACGCACGGCTTCAAGGTCGAATATCTCGAAGAGTCCGAGGGCGAAGAAGCCGGCATCAAATCGGCGACCATCCAGGTCTCCGGCCACAACGCCTATGGCTGGCTGAAGACGGAAGCCGGCGTGCACCGCCTGGTGCGGATCTCGCCGTTCGATTCCAATGCGCGGCGGCACACCTCGTTCTCCAGCGTGCAGGTGTTTCCCGTCATCGACGACAGCATCAAGATCGACATCAAGGAATCCGACGTTCGCGTCGATACGATGCGGTCGGGCGGCGCCGGCGGCCAGCACGTCAACAAGACCGAATCCGCGGTGCGGCTGACGCATATTCCGACCGGCGTCGCGGTGGTCTGCCAGGCCGGCCGCTCCCAGCACAAGAACCGGGCACAGGCCTGGGACATGCTGCGCGCGCGTCTCTACGAGATCGAGCTGAAGAAGCGCGAGGAGAAGGCCGCCGCCGACCAGGCCGCCAAGACCGATATCGGCTGGGGCCACCAGATCCGCTCCTACGTGCTGCAGCCCTACCAGATGGTGAAGGATTTGCGCACGGGCGTGCAGACCTCCGACACTTCGGGCGTGCTCAACGGCGAGCTCGACGATTTCATGGCTGCGACGCTGGCACAGCGCGCGTTCGGCACCACGACCGGCGAGATCGAGGACGTGGACTGATCATGCCCCGCGTCGCCTTCATCGGATTGGGGCGGATGGGGCACGGCATGGCCGGCCGCTATCTCGACGCCGGCTTCACCGTGACGCTGTGGAATCGCAGCAGGGCAAAAGCGGAAGACCTGATCGCCCGCGGCGCGCATTGGGCGACCTCGCCGGAGGATGCGGCGATCGATGCCGACGCCGTCGTGACCATGGTCGCCGACGACGAGGCCTCGCGCGCGGTCTGGCTCGGGCCGAAGGGCGCGGCCAAGACCGCCAAGGCCGGCACCATCGCGATCGAGTGCTCGACCGTCTCCTATGACCATGCCCGCGAGATGGGCCGCGAGCTGAATGCGCGCGGGCTGATCTACATCGACTGCCCCGTGACCGGATTGCCGGACGCGGCGGCCGCCGGGAAACTGACGCTGCTGGTCGGCGCCGATGCCGCCGATCTCGAACGCGCGCGGCCCTATCTCGAGCCGATCGGCTCGACCATCCGCCATTTCGGCGCGGTCGGCTCCGGCACCGTCTACAAGCTCATCAACAATCTGATGGGCGCGATTCAGATCGCCGGCCTCGCCGAGGGCCTTGCGATCGCCGAGCAGGCCGGGCTCGACATGAAGCTCGTGCTGGAATCGATCCAGGCGGGTGTCGCTGCAAGCCCGCAGGTCACGCGTCATTCCAAGCGCATGGTCGCCCGCGATTTCTCCGGCGCGACCTTCACGGCGGCGCTGCGGCACAAGGATGCCGCCTATGCGGTGAAGCTCGCCGAGAGCCTCTTGGCCGGGAAGCCGCTGGTCGCGCGCGCCGCGGTCGAGGCCTACGCGCAGGCCAAGACCGCGATGCCGGACGACGACGAAGGCAGGATGATCGAGCTGGTGTCGCGGCCGAAATAAGTCGCTTAGCTCTGTTCCGGAAATCGGGTGGTCGCTTCCATGGCTTCGGGCTAGGCGAAGGCTCTGGGCGCCAGATGCGAGACCTCATGCTTCCGACGGATAACAGGATCGACGCACGCGACTGGTTGCTGTTGGGTCTCCTTTCGATCCTGTGGGGCGGCTCGTTCTTTTTCAACAGCGCGGCCTTGAGGGAATTGCCGCCATTGACGCTGGTGCTGCTGCGAGTGGCGGCGGGTGCGGCCCTGCTTCTGCCGCTGCTGCGGCTTTATGGGATCAGCCTTCCGAAAGACGTCGCGAGTTGGCGGCCGTATGTCGCCATGGCGTTGCTGAACAACGTATTGCCATTTTCCATGATCGTGACGGCGCAATTGTACATTTCGAGCGGGCTGGCGTCGATCCTCAACGCGACCACTCCCTTATTCACCGTCGTCGTCATGGCGGTTGTCGGAGAGGAGAGGCTGATAGCGCGTCGGGCTGCCGGTGTTGTCGTGGGCCTGATCGGCGTCATCATTCTGAAGGGAGCTGGGATCGAGTTGCTGACTGGTCAGGGGATCGGGATCCTGCTTTGCATCGGTGCAGCTCTCAGCTACGGATTCGCGGCCTTCGTGGCACGGCGCTGGCTGTCGAAATCACCTCCGCTTGCGACGGCGACATGTCAGTTGCTCGCATCGACGGTCATGATGACGGTGCTGGCTTTCGTGTTCGACCGGCCATGGCGCCTGCCGATGCCCGGCGTGACGACCTGGCTCGCCGTGCTCGGCTCGGCTGGTCTCTCGACCGCGCTCGCGTATCTCGTCTTTTTCCAGGTGTTGCGGCGCTCAGGCGCAACCAACGTGACTTTGGTAACGCTCCTCGTTCCCGTGACGGCAATCCTGCTCGGCTATCTCGTCCTGGGTGAACCGATTTCAGCGCGTGAGATTGCCGGCGCCCTGATCATTGCCAGCGCGCTTCTCGTGATCGACGGGCGTATCTTGACTCTGCTCCGGCGCAGCTGATGCGGTTCGACGGTCGGGCCTTGGAGCCGTTCGCCAACGTCATGACCGGCGAGGTCGGTCACGCGCGGCAATAGCCGGGAGGAAATGCGGCTCCGCCACAGCGGTGATCGGCGCCACCTAAGATTCCTGGCCGAATGTGGGCCACTTCACATTGCAGGTCGATCACGCGGCATAAGTTTCTGAAGCATCATCCGGAAAAGTGCGCAGCGGTTTTCCGAATAGATCATGCGGAAATAGCTCGGGGCATCTGGGTCGAGCGGAGCGCCTCCGCGATGCCCTCTTGGAATTGAGCCCTGCCGCGGCGAGGGGCGGGCCCGATCGTGCAAGCGTCGCCTGCTGAGTGGGAGCGCGCAACATGGATATCATTCGAGAAATCGTTACGCACAGCCAATGGATCATTGCACTCCTGGCCCTCTTTGTCGTCGCCTGGGCTCGCTTCAACTCTCCACCTACCAATCGGTCGGGCACGACGTTCGCAATGTTCTTTTGGGGGGTGATATTTTACTACGCCTTGATGGTACCGCTCTGGCTGGTGGTGATGATCGGACTCGTACAGGGAAGCATCGGGTTCGATTTCATCGTCGACAAGTTGAAGCAGGTTGATCCAAAGGCACAGGCGCAACTCGCTCAATACGCTCCCATCGTAGCCGTGCTCATCATCGTCGTCGCTTCGCAGTTCCGCCAGGTGGCGCGGATCGACAGGGCGGCGCGGGCGTTTTGCGTCAGATTGGCCGCTATTCCGCGTGGGGCCGACCGACTGGCATTTGAACTGGCGCAAACCACCGGTTTTACCCCGCAGGGTGAGGCTCGAATCAAAGTCACCAGGATCATCTCGGAAAATATTGGTCCGAAGGCGCTGAGTTTCAGCAGGGATGGTACTCTTCCCGACCGCTTTACGAGAGCCGTCGGCCTCTACAATTTGTTCGTTGGACCCCGACAGAACGCCACGGTCCCTGACTTCGCCGGAAACGGATATGGTCGATCAGCGTATGCCGAGATCATGCAAATGGGTGACGCGGTCGCAGCTCGTGCAGATGCCCGCTACGAAGAACTGATGCATGCTGGCCTGGCGTTTTTCACCTCTTCGCTTCCCGCCCCCGAATTGAAGGAAGCGCTGAACCGGAACATTGCCGAGGTCACGAATCTGACTTGCAGCCTCGTCGCTCGTTATGTCCTTTTTTGCGAAAGGACTCACAGCGGCCGGTTGCAGCGCCTTGCGAAGATGGGATTCGCCTACAGTCCTGGGCCGACCTTTGGACTGGATCAATGGGCGACAACGATCTTCCTCGTCGTCGCCTGGAGCGTTGCCACGATGCTCTTCATGCCGGGGGCGCGTCCGCTTGACGTCGGAAAGGTCCTGACGATTGCGATTACGTTTGGGATTTCAATCGGCTTCGCGGTCTTGGGTGCGATCGTCGTTGCGCAACGGTTCATATCACGGAAGGAAGGCGCCTCGCCGGGATATCCGCCCATTGCCGAGCTGGTCGTTGCCGGTCTCATCGTTGTGGGACTATCGATTGCGCTCCGTGTCGGCATTCCACTCGTATCCGCCTTGATGCACGGCGAAGGATATCAGAACGTTCTCAAGCAGTTCTTGGAACGGATATATGGGGTCATCACGCCTTTCGTCTGCACCGTTTCCCTCGGGCTAATCTGTTCCTACCTGGGCAGCTCGCGAGGAAGCTGGTACCGCGTGGCGGCCCTCGGGGCCCTTGGGAATGGTGCGGCGCTGACCTGCGCGGGCTGGCTGGTCGCGCATTTGATCGGCCGGCAGGTGCTGGCCCAGTTCTATGTGGAGCCGGAATATGCGGTTCAGCTCGTGGCGCTAAGCACCGGGCTAACCGGCTTCATCGTCGGCGGCATGGTTCTCGCGGTCTTCAATGAGTCGGAGCGCATTCGCAAGGTTACCGCCGAGCGGGCAAGCGATCCGCGCAAGGATTGTCCCGTGCATGAAGCGCCGTCGATTGCCGGCGGTCTCGAATCTCGGATGTCATCTGGTTCCGATGCCGCCCGCGATCTCGGTTGCTATGCTCGTGCAGGCGTCGAGGCTCTCGAGGGCGATTACATATGCTTCAGGCCGGCTTTCTCCAAAGCCGAGATCATTAGTGCGTACCTCATAGGCGTTCACTGGGACGAGACAGAGTCCTGCCTCATGTTCGAGGAACGAGAACGTGTCGATGCCGGGCACACACAGAGAGGACGGATTTACATCCCGGAGGGACGTCCCTTCCTGAATTTCGTTACACTGGAAATGGGGGCCATACGTCTGATCATGGTGTCGCGTCCGGAGAAGAGCAGCGAGCCAGCCCGCGGTCTGATCACGACATTGTCCAATCCTGGAGGCGCGCAGTTTACCCCGGCAAGTGCTCCGATCGTTCTCAGACGTGTGGTCGATCACATCCCTCGACTTGGCTTCATTCGGCCCGGATCGCCCGACTATGAAAGCTACCGCCAAGAACTTGAGATGGTCGTACCCGCTTTCGGCGTCTTTGCGCCGGCGCCGCACCCGGCGCGCCGCGTACCGGCGGAGTGAAGCCGAAAGGGATCGATTCCTGTCGCTCCTGCGGGCGTTAAATGCGTCCGGGTTGCGGAGAGAAGAACTAACCCGCGCTCAGTCGCACGCCGGCGCGCAGGAACTTCTGCGGATCGACCGCTTCGCCCTCGATCCGGGTCTCGTAATGCAGATGCGGACCGGTGGAGCGTCCGGTCGAGCCGACCAGACCGACGACCTGGCCAATCTTCACGATCTCGCCGACCTTGACGTTGATCTCCGAGAGATGGCCGTAGCGGGTCGACAACCCGTTGCCGTGATCGACCTCGACCATGCGGCCATAGCCGCCGGACCAGCCGGCGGAAACGACCTTGCCGTTGGCGGTGACGCGGACCGGATCGCCGCTGGCGGCGCGGAAGTCGAGCCCGGTATGCATCGCGGGCCGGCCGAGGAAGGGATCGCTGCGGACGCCGAAGCCTGAGGTGAACTCGACCTCGCCGATGACAGGCTTGCGGTAGGGCACCAGCGCCAGCGTGCGGTTGAGACGATCCATCTCAGCGCGGGTGATGTTGATGCGATTGAGCTGCTTCTCGAACGGCCCGGCATTGGCGGTCAGCTTGATGGGAACGAAGGGCCCGCCCATTGCGCTGCGCGGCACGGCGGCTTCGAGACTGGCGAGGTTGAGACCGAGATCGCTGACCACGCCGCGCATCCGGCGCATGCGTGAATCCATGCTTTCCTCGACCGCGCTGAGCACCGCCATCTGGCGACGTTCGACCTGATCGAGTGAGGTGGTGAGCCGGACCAGGACGTTGTCGAAGCCATGGTTCTTCGCAAATTGATTGGTCTGGGGAGCCACGACAGCCGGGGCGCGCGATTCGAGCCGCGCCTCACGGTCCGGCGGCGCCACGAAGATCACGGTGTCGCTGATCGGCGAGGGCTTTGGCGTGCCCTGGCTCGAATCGCCGCGCTGCGGGGCCGCGCGGGGAATCGAGCCGGTCACGTCGGGCATGGCTCCGAGCGCCGTGGCCCGGGACTCCAGCGCCGTCTGGCGCTTCATGATCTGGTCGAGCTTCTGGTCGAACTGCTCCTGGTCGAGCAGCTGCCGGCTGGTGGTGCGATCGACCTTGGCGCGCAGCTCGGCGATGCGGTCCTCGTAGGCGTATTGCATCTCGGCCTGACGGGCGATCAGCCGGGTCAGCACGTCGTCGCGGAAAGCGAAGTAGGTGGCGGTCGCCGCCGACCAGAGACCGAGCAGCACCACCGTACCGACCACGATCCAGAACACCACGGGCCCGAAGCGGACCTGCTTGCCGGCATGGACGATGGTATAGGCATCGTCGGTCGCGGGAAGGGGGATCGCTGCGGCGGCCGCAACCGCGGGACGGCGTTGGAAGGCCCGGCCGTGGTCGTGCGGATGATGTTGGGGGTACTGCGAGTATTGGGCAGAACTTTTCGACATCGGCACTCCCGCGCCGGTCGGATGAGTCCGTACGGCCCTAATTTCCGCAGCAATCTGGGCCGGTCATGGTTAATTTTCCGGAAACGGGAACAGGCCAATTCAAAGGACTGGTTAAAGGCTTCTTGCCGCCTCCAGCACCGCATCGGCATGCCCGTCGACCCGGACATTGCGCCAGATCCTGGCCACCTTGCCGTCGGCGCCGACCAGGATCGTGGTGCGAAGAATTCCGAGGAAGCTCTTGCCATACATGGACTTTTCGCCCCAGGCGCCATAGGCTTCCAGCATCTCGTGCTGCTCGTCCGAGATCAGGGGGACACCGAGCCCGTGCTTGTCGCGGAATTTCTCCTGGGCCTTTAACGGGTCGGCGGAGATCCCGAGCACGGCGGTGCCAGCGGCCGCGAAGGCGCCGGCGAGGCGGGTGAAGTCGATTGCCTCCCGGGTGCAGCCGGGCGTGTCGGCGCGGGGATAGAAGAACAGGACCAGCTTTCGGCCGGCATAGTCCGCCAATGTGACGACGTCGCCGCCGTCGCGCGGCAGGCGGAAGGCGGGGGCTTTCTGGCCCTCGGCCAGGCCGGACTTCGCCGTCGCGGGCGCGGAGGCCGATTTGGAGGAATTTAACTGTTTCGATGCGGCCTTATGTGATCCTGCTTTTGCTAAAGTCCCGGCTGATTTGCTCGCCGGTGTCCGCTGCGTCTTTGCGGACTTTGTTTGACTCGATGCCCGCGCTTTCAGGGTGTTCTTCTTAGCCGTCGGACTGCCGGAGGGCGCTTTGGACGATTTCTTTTGGGATTTCTTGGACATACGCCTTCCTTTCGACGCTTTCGGCGGGTCAACCGAAACGGTATTGCAGCTCTCGTCCGGTGTGCCGGACTGGCGCCCTTGGCTGGGCAAGTCTGACGACGCCGGAGTATGGTTACAAG
The DNA here is from genome assembly GCF_024585165.1 of Bradyrhizobium sp. WBOS07. Classification (NCBI taxonomy): domain Bacteria; kingdom Pseudomonadati; phylum Pseudomonadota; class Alphaproteobacteria; order Hyphomicrobiales; family Nitrobacteraceae; genus Bradyrhizobium; species Bradyrhizobium sp. WBOS07. Next base: position 2,813,229 of record NZ_CP029008.1, on the reverse strand, counting down.
GAATTCCACGCACCACCCCACTGCTCGTTGAACGCGCTCCCGGGGCGAAATGACGAACAGCAGGAATATTCGAAGTATGGCTGCAATGCCGGCGCAGGGAGCTTTGCTCCCTGGGAGCGGCTGCGGTCCCGGCGGCGCTCAATCTCATGACGGGCGCCTGTATCGAGAGGCAATGGCAAGGAATAAGTCGCCCCAGGATTACAATCGGGACTTCGATCGGCACGGCGGTCAACAGCCGCAGGAATGGGACGACGCCGATTGGGATCCGGATCAGGAGGCGGCCGCGGGCCATCGCGCGCGCCGGCTGTTGGCGCGTTCCAGCTCGCGCTTCCTTCGCTTCGGCGACGGGTTTGGCGCGCTGCGCCGCTGGCTGGCGGCCGATCGCTGGCTGAAGCGCCTCGTCCTCGTCGTCGGGACTGTCGCCGTCATCTTCGTCGGCTGTTTCGCTGCGCTGTGGTGGCGGCTCGGCGCCGGTCCCATCAATCTCGACATCGCCACGCCGTGGCTGGCCGCCGCGATCGAGGACAATATCGGCCACGGCAACACGGTCGAGATCGGGGGCACCCAAATCGAGCGGGCCGGGCGCGTCCGCATCGCCGTCCGCATCCGTGACATCATCGTCCGCGACCGCGATCACGCCGTCGTCGCCAGCGCGCCGAAGGCCGAGGTCAAGCTGTCGGGGGCGGGCCTGCTGATGGGGCACCTGCGCGCCGAAAGCCTCAATCTCGTCGATGCCGAGCTCGCGATCCGGATCGCGCCCGACGGTACTGTCACGGTGTCCGCCGGCGACACGGCAAAGCCGCTGGCCACCGGCGTCGCCTCGAAGAAGGATGCCGGCCTGCCGCCGACATTCCCGCGCAGCGGCGTTCCGCCGCCGCCTTTCGCCACGGCGCCCGCCGGCCAGGATCCATCTCAAGCGGCCTCCCAAGCTGCTTCCCAGGCCGCGCCCCAGGCGACCGCGCAGAGCGGCATTCTTCAGGGTCTCGACTGGCTCGACAGCCTGAGCATGACGGGTCTCGACGGCCAGAACCTCAACGAGATCGGTCTGAAGAACGGCAATCTGATCGTCGACGATCAGCAGCGCGGCAGCAAATGGTCGTTCGAGAACATCACGCTCAGCCTGCGCCGGCCGAGCCGCGGCGGCGTCACGCTCAGCCTCGGCGAGGAGGGTGCGCGCCCCTGGATGCTGCGCGCCACGATCGGTCCGGCCGAGAACGGCGTGCGCTCGGTCGACATCAAGGCCGATAAGGTCTCGACCTCCAACATCCTCCTGGCGCTGCGGGTCAAGGACCTCACCTATACCGCCGATTTGCCGCTGACCGGCGAGCTCAAGGGCGAGCTCGGCCGCGACGGCGTGCCGACCTTCTTCCGCGGCAAGATTGCGGTCGGCGCGGGCAATATCATCGACACCGACACGCCCGACTATCCGATGGCGATCGACCAGGCCGAGATCAATCTCGAGTGGGATGCCAACCGGCGGGTGCTGGTGGCGCCGTTCAAGGTCCTGTCGGGCGCGAACCGGCTGACGCTGCTGGCCCATCTCGAGCCGCCCAACGGCACCGTCAACGACTGGCAGCTCGGCTTCAGCGGCGGGTCGATCCTGCTCGGCGGCATCGACAACGAGCCGCCGCTCGTCTTCAACCGCATCGCGATCGGATTCCGCTTCGACACCGACCACAAACGCTTCCTGCTGACGCAGGCCGACATCAGCAACGGCGAGATCGGCGTCGCCGGCACCGGTGCGATCGATTATTCGGGCGAGCCGCGCCTGACGCTGGGCTTTGCGGGAACGCCGATGTCGGCCTCCGCGCTGAAGCGGATGTGGCCGACGCTCGTCGTTCCCGAATTGCGCGAATGGGTGATCGAGCGGATCGAGCGCGGCACGCTCCAGCGCATCGAGATCGGCATCAACTCGCCGACCAAGAATCTTCCGCGCAAGGGCCCGCCCATTCCCGACGACGGCCTCTCGGTCAACATCGTGGCGAGCGGCGTCGCGGTCCGTCCGGTGGACGGCATGCCGGTCGTGCACGATGCCGATCTGAAGGCGCGCGTGACCGGCCGCACCGCGACCGTGACGATCGGCCAGGGCATCGCCGATACGCCTGCGGGCCGCAAGATCACCATCTCCGATTTCGTCTTCGAGGTGCCCGACATGGCGCCGAAGCCGTCGCCGTCGCGGACCAGGTTCCGCGTCGATGGCCCGGTGCCCGCGGCGGCTGAAATGCTGTCCAATGATCGCCTCAGCGATCTGTCGTCGACGATCATCGATCCCAACACCAGCAAGGGGACGTTCACGGCGAACATCCAGCTCGGCCTGCCGGTCAAGGGCGAATTGACCAAGTCTGACACCATCTATGCCGTCACCGCCGATCTCAACGGCTTTGCCGCCGACAAGCTGGTGATGAACCAGAAGCTCGAGGCCAACAACCTCAAGATCGTCGCCAACAACGGCGGTTATCAGGTCAAGGGCGACGTCAAGATCAACGGGCAGGCGGCCTCGCTCGACTATCGCAAGCCGACCGAAGGCGATGCGGACGTCAGGCTGCAGGCAACGCTCGACGATGCGAGCCGCGCCCGCCTCGGCTTTGATCTCAGTCCCGCCGTCAGCGGATCGTTGCCGATCAAGCTGTCGGGCAAGATCGCCGGCGGTCCCGACCAGACCACGAAGCTCGGCGTCGAGGCCGACCTGACGTCGGTCAAGCTCGACAATATCCTGCCGGGCTGGGTCAAGCTGCCGGGCAAGTCGGGCAAGGCCAGCTTCAAGGTGGTGCCGACCGCGCAATCGACGCGTCTCGAGGACATCGTCATCGAAGGCGGCGGCGCCTCGATCAAGGGCTCGCTCGAAGTCGACGCGAACGGCGACCTCGTCAACGCGAACTTCCCGGTCTATTCGCCGTCCGACGGCGACAAGACCTCGTTGAAGGCCGAGCGTGGTCAGGACGGCGTCATCAGGGGCACCATACGCGGCGACGTGTTCGATGGCCGCGGCTTCCTCAAGTCGGCGATCTCAGGCAATTCCAAGGATGACAAGAGCAACAAGATGAAGGGCGTCGACTTCGACATCGACGTGAAGCTCGGTGCCGTCGCGGGCTTCAACGGCGAGGCGATGCGCAGCGTCGATGCCAAGATGTCGAAGCGCAACGGCGCCATCAAGGCCTTTACCCTGAGCGGGAAGATCGGCCGCGATACGCCGGTGGCGGCCGATCTGCGCGGCGGGCGTGCGCAGGGCAGCCGCGAGGTGATCTATCTCCAGACCAACGATGCCGGCGCGCTGCTGCGCTTCACCGACACCTACACCAAGGCGGTCGGCGGCCAGATGGTGGTGGCGATGGAGCCGCCGACATCCGAGCCGAACACCTCGCGCGAGGGTCTCATCAACGTCCGCGACTTCACGGTGAAGGGCGAGGCGCAGCTCGAGCGCGTTGCCGCCGGCGCGCCCAACGGCACCGGCAACGGCGTCTCCTTCAGTGCGCTGCGCGCCGAGTTCACCCGGCAGAACGGCGCCCTGACGATCCGCGACGGCGTCGTCAAGGGCCCGATGATCGGCGCCACCATCGAAGGCTCGATCGACTATCCCGGCAACCAGGTCTGCATGAGCGGCACCTTCGTGCCGATGTACGGGTTGAACAACATGTTCGGACAGATTCCGGTGCTCGGGCTGTTCCTGGGCGGTGGCGACAAGGAAGGACTGATCGGCGTGACCTACGAGGTCATCGGCACGCCGGCCGCGCCGGTGATGCGCGTCAATCCGGTCTCGGCCATGGTGCCGGGCGTGTTCCGCAAGATCTTCGAGTTCAACACCGGCAAGCAGAACACGCCGTTCGAGGAATTCCCCTCGCAGTCGAACGACGGCTCGACCGGCTCGACGCGTCAGCTCTCGAGCGGCTGCAGCCTCACGCGGCGGTAGTAGCGGCCTTTTTCTCGCGAACAGTAGCAGACGATCGTCATGCCCGGGCTTGTCCCGGGCATCCGCGTTCTTCCCTTCGCAGTGTCTGAAAACGTGGATGGCCGGGACAAGCCCGGCCATGACGCACGTGGAGATATTCGGGCCTGAAGGCCTACGCCGCGCGTACGCCGGCCAGGAACGTGCCGACTTCGCCGGAGAGCTGCTCGGCCTGCTTGGAGAGGTTGCTGGCTGCGGCGAGCACCATGCCGGCGGCATTGCCGGTCTCGTTCGCGGCGGTCGAGACGCCGCCGATATTGGTGGTGACCTCCTGGGTCGCCTCCGCGGTCTGCGAGACGCTGCGGGCGATCTCGGCGGTCGCGGCGCCTTGCTCCTCGATCGCGGCGCCGATCGAGGTGGCGATGCGGCTGACCTCCTCGATGGTGGCGGTGATGCCGCCGATGGCGTCCACGGCCTCCCTGGTCGCGCCCTGGATCTGGGCGATCTTGTCGCCGATCTCGCGGGTGGCTTCCGCGGTCTGGCTCGCGAGCGACTTCACCTCGGAGGCGACGACGGCAAAGCCGCGGCCGGCTTCGCCGGCACGCGCGGCCTCGATGGTGGCGTTGAGCGCGAGCAGATTGGTCTGGGCGGCGATGTTGGAGATCAGCTCGGCGACGTGCTCGATCTGCTGGGCGCCGTCCGAGAGCGCGCGCACGATCGTGTCGGTGCGGCGGGCGCTGTCGACCGCGCGTCCGGTGACCTCTGCGGATTGGGCGACCTGGCGGCTGATCTCGGTGATGGAGGAGGAGAGCTCCTCGGCGGCGGCCGCGACGGTCTGAACGCGCTGGCTGGCTTCGGTGGCGGCAGAGCCGACCAATGCGGCGCGGCGGTTGGTGCCTTCGGCGGTCGAGGACATCGACTTGGCGGTATGCTCGAGCTCACCCGAGCCGGAGGCCATCAGGCCGACGAGCTGGCCGACGGAGGCATCGAAGCGATCGGCAAGGGCGATCAGGGCGTCGCGCTTCTCCTGCTCGGTGCGCGTCTTGGTGGCGGCCTGTTCGGCTTCCAGTGCGCGGGCCGTCAAAGCGGTCTGCCTCAGCACCTCGAGGGTCTCGGCCATGCGGCCGATCTCGTCGCCGCGGTCGGTTTCCTCGACCGGCTTGTCGATGGCGCCTTCGGAAATCTCCTGCATGCGGTTCTTCTGGCGTTCGAGCGCGCTGAGCACGTCGCGGGCGATCAGCCAGGACAGTGCCGCCATCAGCAGCATCAGGCCGGTGCCGATCGCGGCAAGCTCCAGCGTTAGCGCACGCACGTCGGCGTCGATGTCGTCGACATAGAGGCCGTAGCTGATGGTCGCATTCCAGGGCGCGAATTTGCGCGCGAACACGGTCTTGCGGACCGGCTCGGTCTGGCCGGGACGGGGGTAGAGATAAGAGGTGACCCCGCCCTGCGCGGTCTGCTCGCCCGCCTTGACAATGGCGTCGGCGATCAGGACGCCGTTGGAGTCCTTGGCGCCGGTGATCTTGCCTTCGAGCTGCTGATTGGCGCCGTTCACCAGGATCGACGTGTCGGGATTGTAGACGACGGGGTAGCCCTGGTTGCCGTTGAAGTTCATGCGGCGGCCGCGCTGGTGGAATTGGGCCTTGGCATCGGCCAATGTCAGCTTGCCGGCGGTCACCTCGTCCTGGAGCGATTGTGCGTAATTGTAGAGCAACTCGACCGCGGTCCGCATCTGCTGGACGCGATCCTCCATCATGCGGCTCTTGCTCAGCACGGACGATACGCCGATGATGGCCGCGACTGTGAGGGCCGCAAGGCAGACCATGCTGGCAAGCTTGGTGCGGATCGTCAGATGGCTCAGCAGTTTCATCACAGCCCCTACGGAATGGTTATTGCTCGCCTGGGTAGCATGAAGTTCTTACCAATCATGAATGTAGGCATGCGGCGGCCTGCCGGGCGCGCGGCATTTGCAGCCTCATGCGCAATCGTGCAGGCAAATCGCCTTGCCGACCGGCTCAAGCCCGTCCGGGGGACAGAATCGATTTTGGATTTTGGGATCTAAACAGCCTGGCTGGACCTGCAATGACTCGATTCGTTCATCGCATCATCATGTCCGTGCTGCTCGTCGCGGCCCTCGTTCTGATCTGGAACGTGCTGGGGGCGCGCTGAGACGGCACCGCCGGTCTGCCGGTGCCGTCCGTTTGCGGGGCCGGCGCCGCAGCGCCGCGGACCGGGGTCGCTAGTCCTTGCCCATCGCTGCGTCGGCGCTGACCGAGCCGCCGCCGGCTGCGGCGAGATACAGGCAGGCGAAGCAGAACAGGATCGCCGAGGTGCCGCCGTTGAGCAGCGGAAGGAACACCGGCGTCTCGCCCTTGAACATGTGGCCGATGAAATAGGCGAACGCCATTTGACCCGACAGGATGAATGCGGTCAGGCGGGTGAACAGCCCGATCATCAAGAGCGCGCCGAGCACGAGCTCGATTGCGCCAGCCGTCCAGATCAGCGGCGGGATGTTTGCGAAGTAGGGAAGCACCGGAAACTTGAAGATCTTGGCGACGCCGTACTGAAACAGCAACAGGCCGGTCATGAAGCGAAACAGGCTCAGGAGAACCGGTTGAAAGCGAGTGAGAAAAGGAAAGTCCATTGGTTTGCCCTCCATCCAATGCTGTGACTAGGACCGTATTCAGCGCCGCCTCGCAAGCCGTCTCAGATCAATTTCGCGCTGACATTTTCGTCATGTCGGACGCGACACCACACGTCCTCCGTCCGCGTCCGAGCTATTGCTTACGGTGTCCGCATGACGTGCGTAATTCCCCGGTGACATCGAGGGGCGCAGGTTACGTCGGGGAGACTTACTCCCGCAAGGCGGGGACGATGAGGAATGGAATCATTCCGAGGATCACGGTCGCAAGTGCGAAAACGAGCAGCAGATTGTAGCCGTGCGTGAAATCGTGGATGAGACCGCCGCTCCATGAGCCGACGGCAGAGCCGAGGCCGCTGCCGATCGAGATGGTGCCGAAGATCGTGCCGACGCGCTTGCCGCGGAAGATCCTCATCGCGGTCGCCGTGATCAGCGGCCCGCGCGAGCCCATCATGCTGCCGAAGCAGACGACGAAGCCGGTGAGCAGGATGACATCTGGATAATACTGAAGCAGCCAGAGCAGCAAGATGCCGAGGATCGAGATGGCGTAGCTGAGCAGCACCGAAGGCCGCCGTCCGATCAGCCCGTCGAGTGCCGATACGCCGATCATGCCGAACACGAGCACGACGCCAGAAAACCCCCAGGCGGTCGCAGCCTGGAGCGGCGGGAAGCCGGCGTCGATCAGATAGGCCACGATCTGGGCAGCGATCGCGTACATGCCGACCGCGGTGAAGAAGAAGGTCGCGAACAGCGCCCAGAAGGCATGGTGGCGCATGGCGCTCGCCAGCGTCCAGCCATTGTCGATGAAGTCGGGATCGCTTCTCTTGGCGACATGCGGCGAGCCGGCGGAAAACATCCGCCAGGGCAGCAGCAGCAGCGGCACCAGCAGCGCGAGCGCGGCGAGGCCATAGACCTGATAGGTCTCGCGCCAGCCGAGATGATCGATCAGAAGCTGCGATGCCGGCAGCAGCGCCAGTACGCCGCCGCCCATCGCCGAGTACACCACCGCCATGGCGGTCGGCAGCTTTGGTCCGAACCAGCGGCCGAGCAGGATCGAGTTCGGCACGTTGCCGATGAAGGCAACGCCGATGCCGACACAAAGGCCGATCGAGAGCTGGAATTGCCAGAGCGCCTGGGCCCGGCTTGCGATCAGGAAGGCCGAGCCGAGCAGGAGCAGCCCGAGTGCGTAGACGATGCGCGGACCGGAATGGTCGAACAGGCGCCCGACCAGCGGCGCGGTCAGTCCGCTGATCAGCCATGTCAGGGAATAGATCGAGACGACTTGCGCGCGGTCCCAGCCGAAGTTCTCGGAGATCGGCTTGAGGAAGACGGTGAAGCTCTCGCTGAGCCCGCGGCCAAGAACAGCCAGCGTGAAACACAGGCAGAGCACCACGAGCGCGGTGCGCACCGCCTGCCGCTGCGTGCTTGCGCCCTGTTCCTTGGGCGTTTCGCTGGGCGTGTTCTGATCCATTGCCGTCAGGGAGCGCGCATCCGCGCAGCCTGACAAGCAGCGAAAAGCTCATACGCCTATGCAGGCTTGATCAGGATGTGCTTCTTCTTGCCGAAGGACAGCTTGATCACGCCTTCCGGCGTCAGATTGGCCGCAGAGAGCGCCATCTTCTCGTCGGTGACGGGCGCGTCGTTCACACGCAGGCCGCCGCCCTTGATCTGACGCCGCGCCTCGCCGTTGGAGGCAACGAGGCCCGCCTTGACGAAGGCGGCGAGCACGCCGAGGCCGGCATCGAGTTCGCCGCGCGGAATTTCCACCGTCGGCAGGCTTTCGGCGAGCGCGCCTTCCTCGAAGGTGCGGCGCGCGGTTTCGGCCGCTTCGTTCGCGGCGTCGCGGCCGTGCAGCAGCGCGGTCGCTTCGGTGGCGAGCACCTTCTTGGCCTCGTTGATCTCCGAGCCGCCGAGCGCTTCGAGCTTCCTGATCTCGGCCATCGGCAGCGTCGTGAACAGCTTCAGGAACTTGCCGACGTCGGCATCCTCGGTGTTGCGCCAGTACTGCCAGAAATCGTAGGGGCTGAACTGGTCGGCGTTGAGCCACACCGCGCCTTGCGCGGTCTTGCCCATCTTGGCGCCCGAGGCGGTGGTCAAGAGCGGCGTCGTCAACGCGAACAGCTGGTGCGTGCCCATGCGGCGGCCGAGATCGACGCCCATGATGATGTTGCCCCACTGGTCCGAGCCGCCCATCTGCAATTTGCAGCCGGTCCGCTTGGCGAGCTCGACGAAGTCGTAGGCCTGGCAGACCATGTAGTTGAACTCGATGAAGCTCATCTCCTGCTCGCGCTCGAGCCGCAGCCGCACGGAATCCATGGTGAGCATGCGGTTGACCGAGAAGTGCCGGCCGACGTCGCGCAGCATCTCGATCCAGTTCAGCTTGGTCAGCCATTCCGCATTGTCGAGCATGATGGCGTCGCTCTTGCCGTCGCCATAGTTGAGCACCTTGGCGAACACGCCGCGGATCGAGGCCTTGTTGCCCTCGATCTCGGCGATCGTCCGCATCGCGCGCGTCTCGTCCTTGCCCGAGGGGTCGCCGACCATGGTGGTGCCGCCGCCCATCAGCGTGATCGGCTTGTTGCCGGATTGCTGCAGCCAGTGCAGCATCATCATGGTCAGGTAATTGCCGATATGCAGCGAGCGGGCGGTGCAATCGTAGCCGACATAGGCGGTCGCTTCGCCCTTGGCGGCGAGCGCGTCCAGCCCCTCGAAATCCGAGCATTGGTGGATGAACCCACGTTCCTGCAGGATATTGAGGAAATCCGATTTAAATACAGTCATCTGTCGGCGTGCCCAACAATTCTTGGTTTACTGTTTTGGGGGCAATTTAAGGGTCTTGCATGGGAACCCGACGGCCGCCCGCCACTTGGCGCTGTGGCATTATAAGATGTGCCCCTCTGGCACAAGATCGGCATGCTGGAAGGGTCTTGAGGACGCTGATCCATGATGTTGACGGCACTCGGTCTGATGAGCGGCACCTCGCTGGACGGGGTAGATGTCGCGCTGATCGAGACCGATGGAAAGCAGGTGAAGGCATTCGGGCCGTCCGGCTACCGGCCCTATCAGCCTGCGGAGCGCAATCTGCTGCGCCAGGCCCTGGGCGAAGCCGTGCATTTGACCCAGCGCGATGCGCGCCCAGGCGTTCTGGCCGAGGCCGAGCGGGCGGTGACGCGGGCCCATGCCGAGGCGGTCGCCAGCTTCCTGGCCCAGAACCGCATGAGGCCGGAGGACATCGACATCGTCGGCTTCCACGGCCAGACCGTTCTGCACCGGCCCGAAAAGCGGCTGACGGTGCAGATCGGCGATGCGCCGGCACTGGCAAAAGCGATCCATATTCCCGTGATGTATGATTTCCGTGCCGCCGATGTCGAGGCCGGCGGGCAGGGCGCGCCCTTTGTCCCGGTCTACCACCGCGCGCTCGCCAATTCGCTGGACCGCGAGGGACCGATCGTCGTGGTCAATATCGGCGGCGTCTCCAACATCACCTATATCGACGGCGACACGCTGATCGCCTGCGACACCGGCCCCGGCAATGCGCTGCTGGACGATTTCATGTACCGCACCATGAACCAGGCGTTCGACGCGGAAGGAAAGTTCGCAAGCCTCGGCAAGGTCGACGAGGCCTGGATCGCGCGGGCGCTGGGGCTGCCGTTCTTCGCGTTGCCGCCACCGAAATCGCTCGACCGCAACGACTTTGCGGCGCTGAAGCTCGGCGACGTCGCACCGGCCGACGGCGCCGCGACCCTGACCGCCTTCACCGCGGCGGCGATCGCACGCGTCATCCCGCTGTTGCCGCGGCGGCCGCGGAGCTGGATCGTCTGCGGCGGCGGCGCCCGCAACCTCACCATGCTGCGGATGCTGCGGGAGCGGGTGGGGGCAGCCACGGTCGAGGCCGCCGAGACGCTGGGCTGGGCCTCCGACGCCATCGAGGCGCAGGCCTTCGGCTTCCTCGCCGTCCGCGGCATGAAGGGCCTGCCGCTGTCGTACCCCGCTACCACGGGCGTACCGATGCCGATGACCGGCGGGGTGATCGCAAGGCCCTGAGGGCGGGCGCTGATGTATCAACGTCTTTGCGAGCGGAGCGAAGCAATCCAGAATCTTTCCGCGGAGGGATTCTGGATTGCTTCGTCGCATCAGCGCAAAACTGCTACGCAATTTTGTCGCGAGCTCTTCGCAATGACGGAATATGGGGTGACAACTTGCCTCTCCAACTGACGCGGTCATTCCCCGCGCAGGCGGGGAATCCAGTACGCCGCGGCTTCTCGGTTCGATCACGGCTTTTCTGGAATACTGGATCGCCCGCCTTCGCGGGCGATGACAACGAGTGGGTGGTTGCAGACGCGTCTTCGCATTCCCGCGGCGCGTTTTGCCCGAGTGGTGCTGCCGTCTTGCGCCCCATGATTGCCAAAGGGCGCAGGGAAGGCCGGGCGCCGGCGGCACCCGCAGGTCCGTGGGCGTAAGAACGCACACGGGGTGGACCACAGGTGTGCCGGTCGCCCGGCCTTCCCTGCGCGGATGGTTTTAACGGTGTCCTTCGTGCTCTCCTCGGGGAGCGTTGCACTATTGCCCCCGTCGCCTTGCGGCTGAACGATGCGCGCGCCGGTTGGCCGCCGCATCGCCGCGAGACTTGACGCCAGAACCCCCGGGCGTCGGGACCACACGACTTCTCCGTCCGCGGACGTTCCCGCCGAACGACCCGAAGGCTTGCGTGTGCTCGCCTCCAGGCATCAACGAGACCGCTGTGACCGCGCCGTGTCGTATGCACGTTGCGTGAGACTCACGGTTGGGCCGCCCTGTCGCCACACATCCGCGCCGGCGCTGCCGCGTCCACCGCACCCCGGCTCGCATCTCGTGACGATCGCGAAGCGCCCCTCTGGCAGGGCCGGGATGGACAGTGTATGCCATAAATCCGAAATTCGGAAAAGTGAAATATTTTCGCCGGCGGGGATTGACGAATTTTGGGTGTTTTGCCCGACGCCTCGATGATCGCAGACGTGCGAATTAATGCAGGTGCATTGACCTTGACAGATGCATGCAAATGCATCTATAATGAATGCAGTTGCATCAAACCGCGCCGGGATCGCATCATGACCGCCTCACTCAAGCTCATCAGCCACAAGCTTTGCCCCTACGTGCAGCGCGCGGTGATCGCGCTGAAGGAAAAGGGCGTACCGTTCGAGCGGATCGACATCGATCTCGCCAACAAGCCCGACTGGTTTCTAAAACTCTCGCCGCTCGGCAAGGTGCCGGTGCTGGTGGTGACGACGGAGCAGGGCGAGGTCGCGCTATTCGAGAGCAACGTGATCTGCGAGTACATCGAGGAGACGCAGGGTGGGGCAAAGCTGCATCCGGCGGATGCGTTGAAGCGCGCCGAGCACCGCGCGTGGATGGAATTCGGCTCGGCGGTCCTCGGCGACCTCTGGGGGCTGGAGACGACGACGGATGCGGCGACGTTCGAGAGCAAGCGTCAGGCGCTGGTGTCGAAGTTCGCGCGTGTCGAAGCCGCGCTAGGCGGAGGCCCCTTCTTCTCCGGCGAGCAATTCAGCTTGGTCGATGCCGTATTCGCGCCGATCTTCCGCTACTTCGATCTGTTCGACGAGCTGACCGAGCACGGCATCTTCCGCGATGTGTCGAAGGTCCGCGCGTGGCGCGCCGAGCTCGCGAAACGTCCAAGTGTGCGCACCGCGGTCGGCGCCGACTATCCGGAATTGCTGCGCGCCTTCCTCGTCCGCCACGACGCGCATCTGCTCAAGCTCGCGGCCTGAGCGCCTTTTCGTAGCCCGGATGGAGCGAAGCGCAATCCGGGTTCTCTTTCCGCGGATGCAGTTTCCCGGATTTCGCTTCGCTCCATCCGGGCTACATGGCCTCAGCGCACGTTGGCCAGACGCATGTCCAGATACGCCGTGATGGTCTCCATCAGCGGCTCGAGCTTGGCGTCGAAGAAATGATTGGCGCCGGGGATGATCTGCTGGTCGATCACGATGCCCTTCTGCGTCTTCAGCTTCTCGACCAGCGTGTTGACGTCCTTGGGCGGCACCACCGCGTCCTTCTCGCCGTGCACGATCAGGCCCGACGACGGGCAGGGCGCGAGGAACGAGAAGTCGTAGAGATTGGCCGGCGGCGCGATCGAGATGAAGCCCTCGACCTCGGGACGGCGCATCAACAGCTGCATGCCGATCCAGGCGCCGAAGGAGAAGCCGGCGACCCAGCAGGCGCGCGCCTCGGGATTGATGGTCTGCGCCCAATCGAGCGCGGCGGCGGCATCCGACAATTCGCCGGTGCCGTGGTCGAACGAACCCTGGCTGCGGCCGACGCCGCGGAAGTTGAAGCGCAGCACCGAGAAGCCGCGATGGGCGAAGGCGTAGTAGCACTGGTACACGATCTGATGGTTCATCGTGCCGTGAAACTGCGGATGCGGATGCAGGATCATCGCGATCGGCGCGTTCTTCTGCTTGGCCGGGTGATAGCGACCCTCGAGGCGGCCGGCAGGGCCGGTGAAAATGACTTCAGGCATGGATGTCTCTGATTGAGTCCCTTGGAGGTGATCCCTGCGCAATCGTCCGATTGTGGCTCTGCCCGCGTTGCCGCCGACGAGAAGCACGGATGAAAGGTGGAGAGGCGCGCCCTCGGATGATGCGCGAGTGGCGCGCAGGTGAACTGACGCGCGCTTCTAACACGAGGCAAGGGTCAAAAAGCAAGCTTCTTCGACATCTCTCAATGGGCTCAAGAGCTTAGCCAGTCATCTCAGCGTCATGTCCGGCCCTGTCGCCGGCGCGGGACGTCGCCTGGATACAATCGGTGCCGGCAAGAGGCGGCGGCTCTGCCGCAGGACACCGCTCAACCGATTGGAATCACGATTGTTTATGCATCGCCGGCCGATCGGGGGGCGGCGATTCCCGCCGGGGCGGGCCGGCTTCCGAGCGAGGCGACCGCCGGCCGGTAACGCCGGCTGCCCCCGAGCGTCTGGCCGTTGTCGAAAACGAGCTCGAAATCTCCTGACGGCTTGAGGTCGACGCCGCGCACCCGGTCGAGATTGGCAAGCTTGGTCCGGTGAACGCGAACGATGGAAAAGCGCGTCAGCTCGCTTTCCGCCGCCGCCAGCGTGCCCCGGATCAGATGCCGGGTGCCGTCGGCGAGGCTGTACTCGATGTAGTTGCCGGCGGAGGCGACCCAGAGGATGTCGCGCGGCACCACGCGAATGCGGCTCGTCCCGTCGCGTAGCCAGATCACGTCGGGGGACGAGGGCTGGAGCGGGGAGGGCGGAGGCGCGGGAGCGGCTGCGGCGCTCTTCAACTCACGCCGGCTTTCGAGCAGCCAGATCGTGCTGGCGATCAGGACGACGGCCACCGCGTCCTTGCGGAATTCGTACAGGACGGTCGCGAGCGAAAAGCGGAAATCGTAGGCGCCGCCGGCGAGCCAGAGCGCCAGCTTGCGCACCCAGACCATGCCAGTGATGTGGAGGGCGGAGAAGCTGAGGACGGTGATCGCCCCGATGGCGGCGCGGGCGGCAAGGCCAGGGGTCCCGCGCATACGGCGGACCGCCAGCACCAGGATCGGCAGCAGCAGCAGGATGATCGCGATGCTCGACATCTCCCAGAACAGCCGCCGGCCGATGTCGTAGCTGTCGCCGCGCCAGGCCGCGTCCTGGGCGCCCGAGAATGCATTGACGATTCCGATCGCGAGCGCGACCGCCGCGATCGCAGCGAACGTGGTCCGGTCGCCCCCGCTGATCCCGAAAGGCCCGCTGTTCGTCCCAGCCGCCGGCGGCTCATCCCGTCGCGTCGGATGCTGATCCCAAACCGGCTCGACGCGCGGCGTCGGCGGCGCATTTTCGGTGTCAGCCATTTTCAGTGTCAGCCATGGCCCGGAAACCGCGTTCGTCGTCCGTCAAGGAGCAGAAAACCATGACAACACCACAGCAATTCCAAAGCTCGGACAGGCGCATCGATCTGGACTGGGTGAGGATTTTAGCCTTCGGGCTGCTGATCTTCTACCACGTCGGCATGCTCTACGTGTCCTGGGGATTTCACATCAAGAGCGTGCACCGGCTGACCTGGCTGGAACCGGTGATGCTGTTCCTGAACCCCTGGCGGCTGTCGCTGCTGTTCCTGGTATCAGGGGTTGCCACCCGCTTCATGCTCGACAAGTCGACCTTGACCGCGCTTGCCGGTGCCCGGTCGACACGGCTGCTGATCCCGCTGGTCTTCGGCATGCTCGTGATCGTGCCGCCGCAATCCTATCTCCAGATCGTCGAGAGCCTCGGCTATCCCGCAGGCTTTCTCGATTTCTATACCAGGCATTACTTCGCGTTCGGCGCGCAGTTCTGTCCGAACCCGTGCATCGTGCTGCCGACCTGGAACCATCTCTGGTTCGTGGTCTATCTGTGGGTCTACACGATGGCCTTGATTGGCGTACTCGCGCTGTGGCCGGCCGGCGCGGACTGGCTGGGCCGCAAGCTGGCCGTCGTGCTCGCCGGGCCGCGGCTGCTGATCGTGCCCTGCGTGCTGTACGTGGCCTGGCGCCTGGTGCTGTTTCCGGCCTTCCCGTCGACGCATGCGCTGTTCGGCGACTGGTACAACCACGCCGACCACGCCACCGCCTTCCTGATCGGTTTCCTGCTGGCGAAGCAGGAGGGGATCTGGCGCGAGGTCGAGCGCCAGCGCTGGGTGGCGCTGGCGGCTGCAGCGGCCTGCTTCTCGGCCTTCATCCTGGCTCGCGCCGGACTGTTTGCACCGTCGCCCGCGCTGAGGTGGGCCGCCGCCTCGGCCTATGGCTGCTACCAATGGCTCGCGATCGCCGCCGTGCTGGGCTTTGCGCGACGCCACCTCGCTGCCGACGGCCCGGTGCGGCGCTATCTCACCGACGCGATCTTCCCGTACTACATCGTGCATCAGACCGCGATCATCGTGATCGCCCATGCCTTGCGCGGCAGCGGTCTCCCGGTTGGGGCCGAGGCCTCCATTGTCATCATCGGGACCGCGCTCGCATGTGTGGCGACCTATGAAATGGTCCGGCGCATCGTCTGGCTGCGACCGCTGTTCGGATTGCGGGCGCTGCCGCGGATTGTTGCCGCGATCGAGCCGCACCGGCCGGCCCTGGCGCACGCGGCCTCCGATTGGACGGATGGCAAAAGGTGCTAAGAGGGCGAGATGCCGACCCGTGTCTATCTCGACTGGAATGCGACCACGCCGCTGCGGCCCGAGGCTCGGGCCGCGATGGTTGCGGCCTTTGACCTGGTCGGCAATCCATCGTCGGTCCATGCCGAGGGGCGGGAGGCGCGGCGATTGGTGGAGGAGGCTAGAGCCGAGCTTGCCTTGGCGGTCGGCGCCTTGCCGCGGAACGTGGTCTTCACCTCCGCAGGAACCGAGGCCAATGCGTTGGCCCTATCGCCGGGGTTGCGAGGGCCGTCCAGCGGGCCTGTCGAGCGGCTGCTGGTATCGGCGGTCGAGCACGCCTCGGTGCTGGCGGGTGGCCGGTTCCCGGCGGACAGGATCGGCCTGATCCGCGTCACGCGCGCCGGCGTGGTCGATCTCGAATACCTAAAGGCACGGCTCGCGGACGGGCCGCCGGCGCTGGTCTCGATCATGGCCGCCAACAACGAGACGGGCGCGCTCCAGCCGGTCGCCGAGGCGGCGCGGATCGTTCACGAGGCCGGCGGCCTCCTGCATGTCGATGCGATCCAGGCGCTGGGGAAAATCCCGTTCGATATCAAGGCTATGGGTATCGACCTTGCGACCTTTTCTGCGCACAAGATCGGCGGCCCCAAGGGCGTCGGCGCACTGGTCATGGCCGAGGGAATCGCCGGACTGGAGCCGGTGCTGCGAGGCGGCGGGCAGGAGCTCAGCCGTCGCGCCGGAACCGAGAATGTCGCCGGCATCGCCGGCTTTGGTACTGCCGTGAAGGTCGCGCTTGAGGCTCTGCCGGAGGATGCGGAGCGCATCACAACCCTCAGAATCCGCTTGGAAAACGGCATCCGGGGGATCGCCGGCGCAACCATCTTCGCGGAGGACGCCAGGCGGTTGCCAAATACCGTCCTGTTCACGGCACCCGGCCTCAAGGCCGAGACGGCCGTGATCGGCTTCGACCTCGAAGGCATCGCCGTCTCCTCCGGCTCGGCCTGCTCCTCCGGCAAGGTTCAGCCGTCCCACGTGCTTTCGGCCATGGGCTTCGACCCCGCGGTGGCGCAGGGAGCGGTGCGTCTCAGTCTGGGCTGGTCCACGGAACCGGATGACATCAATAGGGCGTTAGAGGCTTGGCGAAAGCTCGGTAATACCCTACTTAAGGGCTAAGCGATGAAACACGGCTTGAACGGTTCTAAGCCCGTGCTTTCCGCACAGAAATATCGTAATACTCGACCGAGTTTGATCCACCGCGGTCCTTGAAACCGCGAGCGGAGGATGGAATGCCAGCCGTACAAGAGACGGTCGAGCGCGTGAAGCGCATCGACGTCGACCAGTATCGTTATGGGTTTGAGACCCTGATCGAGTCCGACAAGGCCCCCAAGGGGCTGTCGGAAGAAACCGTCAAGTTCATCTCGCAGAAGAAGAACGAACCCGACTGGATGCTGCAGTGGCGGCTCGAAGCCTATCGTCGCTGGCTGACCATGCAGGAGCCGACCTGGGCTCGCGTCGACTATCCCAGGATCGACTTCCAGGACCTCTATTACTATGCGGCGCCGAAGCCGAAGAAGACGGTCACGTCGCTGGATGAGATCGATCCGGAGATCCTGAAGACCTACGAGAAGCTCGGCATCCCCTTGCGGGAAGTCGCCATGCTCGAAGGCGTCGAGCCCAAGCCCGGCGAGGAAGATCCCGCCCGCCGCAAGATCGCGGTCGACGCTGTTTTCGATTCGGTCTCGGTGGCGACCACCTTCAAGGCCGAGCTGAAGAAGGCCGGCGTGATCTTCATGCCGATCTCGGAGGCGATCCGCGAGCATCCTGAATTGGTGCAGAAGTACCTGGGCTCGGTGGTGCCGACCTCCGACAATTTCTACGCGACGCTGAACTCGGCGGTGTTCTCCGACGGCTCGTTCGTCTATGTGCCGCCCGGCGTGCGCTGCCCGATGGAGCTGTCGACCTATTTCCGCATCAACGAGCGCAACACCGGCCAGTTCGAGCGCACGCTGATCATCGCCGACAAGGGCGCCTACGTCAGCTATCTCGAGGGCTGCACCGCGCCGCAGCGCGACGAGAACCAGCTGCACGCCGCCGTGGTCGAGCTCATCGCGCATGATGATGCCGAGATCAAATATTCGACGGTGCAGAACTGGTACCCCGGCAATTCCGAAGGCAAGGGCGGCATCTACAATTTCGTCACCAAGCGTGGCGATTGCCGCGGCGCCAATTCCAAGATCTCCTGGACCCAGGTCGAGACGGGATCAGCGATCACCTGGAAATATCCGAGCTGCATCCTGCGCGGTGATAATTCCCGTGGTGAATTCTATTCGATCGCGATCTCGAACGGCTTCCAGCAGGTCGACAGCGGCACCAAGATGATTCACCTCGGCAAGAACACGTCGAGCCGGATCATCTCCAAGGGCATCGCCGCCGGCAGGTCGCAGAACACCTATCGTGGCCTCGTCACCGCGCACCGCAAGGCGACCGGCGCGCGCAATTTCACGGCCTGCGATTCGCTGCTGATCGGCGACAAATGCGGCGCGCACACCGTGCCCTACATCGAGGCGAAGAATTCCTCGGCGACGTTCGAGCACGAAGCGACGACGTCGAAGATCTCCGAGGACGTGCTGTTCTACTGCATCCAGCGCGGGCTCAGCCAGGAAGAGGCGGTCGGCCTCGTCGTCAACGGCTTCGTCAAGGACGTGCTGCAGCAGCTGCCGATGGAGTTCGCGGTGGAAGCGCAGAAGCTGATCTCGATCTCGCTCGAAGGCAGCGTCGGTTAGCTCGGACCTCATCCTGAGGAGGCCGCGCAAGCGGCCGTCTCGAAGGATGACGACCGGAAAGATTGTTGGCCTCGCTCTTCGAGACACGCCTTCGGCGCTCCCTGGGGTGAGGGGATAGATGGAAACAAGACCATGGCTTTGCTTGAAGTGAAAGACCTTAAGGTTCGTGTCGAGGAGCGTGAGATCCTCCACGGGCTGACGCTGACCGTGAACGAGGGCGAGGTTCACGCAATCATGGGACCGAACGGCTCCGGCAAGTCGACGCTCTCGCACGTCATCGCCGGCAAGCCCGGCTATGAGGTCACCGACGGCCAGATCCTGTTCAAGGGCGAGGATCTCCTGGAGATGGAGCCGAACGAGCGCGCCGCCAAGGGTGTGTTCCTGGCGTTCCAGTACCCGGTCGAGATCCCCGGTGTCGCCACCATGAACTTCCTGCGCACCGCGCTGAACGCCCAGCGCAAGGCGCGCGGCGAGGATGAATATTCGACGCCGGACTTTCTCAAGAAGGTGCGCGAAGTCTCGAAGTCGCTGAACATCCCGCAGGACATGCTCAAGCGCGGCGTCAATGTCGGCTTCTCCGGCGGCGAGAAGAAGCGCAACGAGGTGCTGCAGATGGCGCTGTTCGAGCCGAGCCTGTGCATCCTCGACGAGATGGATTCCGGCCTCGACATCGACGCGTTGCGCATTGCGGCCGACGGCGTCAACGCGCTGCGCTCGCCCAAGCGCTCGATGGTCGTCATCACCCATTATCAGCGGCTGCTGAACTACATCGTGCCCGACGTCGTGCACGTGATGTCGAAGGGCCGCGTCGTGAAGAGCGGCGGCAAGGAGTTGGCGCTGGAGCTGGAAGCGTCCGGCTACGCCCAGTTCGAGGATGCCGCGTAAGGATTGTTTGCAATGAACGTTGCTGTGGCAAAGACCGGAAAGGGCCGCGCGGTGAGCGATCTCTTCACCAGCGCCGAGGGCCGGCTGCCGGGTTCGCCTAACGTGATTGCGGTGCGCCGCGAGGCGTTCGAGACCTATGAACGGCTCGGCCTGCCGCACCGCCGGATCGAGGAATGGAAATACACCGACCTGCGCGCGCTGGTCGGCGAGGTGCTGCCGCTGGCCGCCGCGCCCGATGCGGCCGCGTTGAAGCGCGCCGCGGATACGGTGAAGGTGCATGCGATCGACGGCGCCCGCAAGCTGGTGCTGGTCGATGGCGTGTTCGCGGCCGATCTGTCCGACGTCAAGGCGCTTGTCGCCGAGGCGGGCTTCAAGACCCTGCGCGAGACGCTGGAGAGCAACGCCGGCCTGCTGAAGACCGCGGCCACCGATGCGGTGATCGCGCTGAACGCGGCGATGGCGACCGACGGATTCGTGTTGTCGATCGCCGACGGCGCACAGCTGTCCGCGCCGATCCAGATCATCCACATCGCGGCCGCCGGGTCAGCGTCGGCGTTCACCCGCTCGCAGGTCGTGATCGGGAAGGGCGCTCGCGCCACTCTCGTCGAGACCTTCGTTGCGGCGGACGCCGGGGCTTACCAGGTCAACGACACCGTGCTCGTCTCGGTCGGCGATGATTCCGACGTCGCCCACATCCGCCTGATGGACGATGCGCCCGACGCGTTGAACGTCACCTCGCATTTCGTCACCATCGGCGCCAACGTGAAGTACAATTTCTTCAACATGACCACCGGCGCTGCGGTGAGCCGGCTGCAGGGCTTCATCACGCTGGCGAGCGAGGGCAGCGAGCTCTCGGCCAACGGCGTCAACCTGTTGAAGAAGACCGAGCATGGCGACACCACGCTGGTGGTCGATCACGCCGTGCCGAACTGCGTCAGCCGCGAGATCTTCCGCGCCGTGATCGACGACCGCGGCCACTCGGTGTTCCAGGGCCGCATCATCGTCCGTCCCGACGCGCAGAAGACCGACGGCAAGATGATGACCCGCGCGCTGCTGCTCTCGGACGAGGCCGAGGCCGACAACAAGCCCGAGCTCGAGATCTTTGCCGACGACGTCTCCTGCGGCCACGGCGCCACCGCCGGCGCGCTCGACGACAGCCTGCTGTTCTATCTGAAGGCGCGCGGCCTGCCGGAGAAGCAGGCCCAGGCGCTGCTGATCCAGGCTTTCGTCGGCGAGGCGGTCGAGCAGATCGCCGACGAGGCCTTGCGCGAGCACGTGATCGGCATCGCCGAGCGCTGGCTGGAGCGGCGCCAATGAGCACGCATCCCGCGGTCAAGAACGGCACTTACGACGTCGCGCGCGTGCGCCAGGACTTTCCGGCGCTCGCCATGCAGGTCTACGGCAAGCCGCTGGTGTATCTCGACAACGCCGCCTCGGCGCAGAAGCCGAGCGCCGTGCTCGAGCGCATGACGCAGGCCTATACATCCGAATACGCCAACGTGCATCGCGGCCTGCATTACCTCGCTAACGCGGCGACCGAAGCCTATGAGGGCGGCCGCACCAAGGTGGCGCAGTTCATCAATGCACCGCGGACCGAGGAAGTGATCTTCACCCGCAACGCGACGGAGGCGATCAACCTAGTCGCATCGTCCTGGGGCGGGCCGAACATCGGCGAAGGCGACGAGATCGTCATCTCGATCATGGAGCACCATTCCAACATCGTGCCCTGGCATTTCCTCAGGGAGCGCCAAGGTGCGGTGATCAAATGGGCGCCGGTCGACGACGAGGGCAACTTCCTGATCGACGAGTTCGAGAAGCTGCTGACCGCGAAGACCAAGCTGGTCGCGATCACCCAGATGTCGAACGCGCTCGGCACCATCGTGCCGGTCAAGGAGGTCGTCAGGATCGCGCATGCGCGCGGCATTCCCGTGCTGGTCGACGGCAGCCAGGGCGCCGTGCATCTGCCGATCGACGTCCAGGACATCGGCTGCGACTTCTACGTCTTCACCGGCCACAAGGTGTACGGGCCGACCGGCATTGGCGTGCTCTGGGCCAAGTACGACCATCTCGTCGCGATGCGCCCCTTCAACGGCGGCGGCGAGATGATCCGCGAAGTCTCGCGCGAGGTCGTCACCTATGGCGATCCCCCGCACAAGTTCGAGGCGGGCACGCCGGCGATCGTCGAGGCCGTGGGTCTTGGCGCGGCCATCGACTACGTCAACTCGATCGGCAAGGAACGCATCGCTGCGCACGAGGCCGATCTCACCGCCTACGCCCAGGATCGCCTGCGCGAGATCAACTCGCTGCGGCTGATCGGCACGGCGAGGGGCAAGGGCCCGGTGATCTCTTTCGAGCTCAAGGGCGCGCACGCCCACGATGTCGCCACCGTGATCGACCGCCAGGGCATCGCGGTGCGTGCCGGCACCCATTGCGTGATGCCGCTTTTAGAGCGGTTCAACGTGACGGCCACCTGCCGGGCCTCGTTCGGCATGTATAATACGCGGGAAGAAGTCGATCATCTGGCACAGGCGCTGTTGAAGGCGCGGGATTTGTTCGCATGAGTGACACGGCCGAAATCAAAGCCAATCCGATGGAGACCCATTCGGCGCTGCCGCCGGAGGAGACCGAGCGGCTGACCCGCGAGATCATCGCCGGGCTCAAGACCGTGTTCGACCCGGAAATTCCCGCCGACATCTACGAGCTCGGCCTGATCTACAAGGTCGAGATCAAGGACGACCGCTCCGTCGACGTGCAGATGACGCTGACGACGCCGAACTGCCCCGCCGCCGGCGAGCTGCCGACCATGGTCGAGAACGCGGTCGCCAGCGTTCCCGGCGTCGGCGTGGTCGACGTCAAGGTGGTCTGGGAGCCGCCGTGGTCGCCCGAGCGCATGAGCGACGAGGCCCGCCTCGTCCTCAACATGTGGTGACGCGTAAACCCTTGCTTTGAATCTCGGGCATTGAATTCGCTCCGCAACGGACCAGATAGACAAGATGACCCAGATTTCGTCAGGTTCGACCCCAGCATCCAATCCGAAGCCGCGGCGTCCGCGGCCCCAGGTGATGCGGCTGACGGATGCGGCCGCCCAGCGCATCACCGAGCTGACCCAGCGTGCGGATTCCGAGATCGTCGGCTTGCGCGTCGGCGTGAAGAACGGCGGCTGCGCCGGCCAGTCCTACACGGTCGAATATGCCCACGAGATCCGGCCGACCGACGAGGTCGTCGAGGACAAGGGCGTCAAGATCCTGGTCGACCCCAAGGCCGTGCTGTTCCTGCTCGGCACCGAGATGGACTACAGGGCCGACAAGATGCAGGCCCAGTTCGTCTTCAACAACCCCAACCAGATCTCCGCCTGCGGCTGCGGCGAGTCGGTGGAGCTGCGGCCGGCCAAGATCGACGGGTAGTTTCGCCCAACCCTCCATTCCCGTGTCCCGGACGCGCTGCAGCGCCATAGCGCGTTCAAGACGCGCGTAAACGCGCTTTTGCCGCTGCTGCGCAGAGCCGGGACCCACGCTATAGTCGGTGCAAGACGGGTGGGCCCCGGCTCTGCAGCGCATCGTTGCTCGCTGCGCTGCGTCCGGGGCACGAGAGATGTGCTCATGGACCGCGAATTCCTGATTGACCTGTTCGCCGATTTCGGCCCCGTCACCATCCGCAAGATGTTTTCAGGCTTCGGCATCTCCGCCGACGGCATCAACTTCGCCTTGTCCTTGCGCGCCGGCCTGTTCTTCCGCGCCGACGAGGCGACCATCCCGGACTTCGAGGCCGAAGGCTCAAAGCCGTTTCAGTATTCGACCCGCGCCAAGACCGTGGTGGTGAAATCCTATTGGGAGCTGCCGGCAAGGCTGTTCGACGATTCCGAGGAGTTTGCGCAATGGGCGAGGGCGGCGCTCGCCGCCGCCCAGCGCGCCAAGGTGAAGAAGCGGCCGAAGGGGAAGAAGGTGGCGAGGAAGATCGCGGCGAAGAAGTCCATAGCGCCCCGGAGGCAGGCTCAGTCCAAACCGAGAAAGTAGCGCCACTCGGTGCCCATATTGTTGTCGGTCACGAGGGTTTGGCCGGTGGTCGCCTCCAGCAGCTGCGGACATGGTTCGATGGTGGGACCATCCTGACGGAAGTCGGCGATCAGTGCATCGAGCCGAGCGCGGTCAGTGTCGTCGGGAGCAAATTCGGGTTTGCCGTCGATGCTGTAGGTTTCGAGCGTTCGTCGCCAGCGATCATGATCCCACGCGATCGGGGTCTGCGACAGCACCATATGGTTCAGGAACCGGGCGCCGTAGGAGAAGGCGGTGCAGCCTGTGCGCTGCGCGCGCCGCGAATTGGTGGTGTTGTAGAAGAAGATCCCGCCGGGCTTGAGGTGTTGCTGCACCAGGCCAAGGAATTCCGACGACAGCAGATTGGTGATGTTGGCGCGGAAATGCCACGTCGTGTTGGAGACGACCGCATCGAAACGGGCGTCGGGATGGTGGCGGAGCCAACGGCGTCCGTCGTCCTCGACAATCCTGACCTTGGGATGGCTCAGGATCGACCTGACATCGTCGTGCTTTGCGATCAACTCGAGATATCCGCGATTGATCTCGACGATCGTGAGCGATTCCACGTCCGGATTGTTGGCGATGACCTGAGCCCATGACCCGGATGAGAGGCCGATCATCAATACCTGCCGTGGTGCGGGGTGGAAGAGACTCAGCGCGTACGGCCGGATGATGCCATTGCGATCGGACTTCAGATCCGTGTTGAAGCGGCCGTCATACATGCCGTTGCCAAAGACGGTGCCGTCGTTGTCGACGGTGATGATGCCGCTACGATTCTCGACAATCTGCGCGAAGTCGTGGTCGGCGAGCGTCTTCGCCTGCAGATTTTCCAGCAGCCGTTGGCTCAACAAGGCGCTTGCGCCGAGGCCGAAGACGAGAACCGCAATGGCAAGATAACCAAGACGATTTCGCTCCTGCTTTGGGGCAAGCGCTATCAATGCAAATGCGGCCATCGTGCCGCCGACGAGCAGCATCGCCGCGATCTGCCTGATTCCAAGATAGTCCGTCAGCACGAAGCCCGTGAGGATCGCCCCGCTGGCGCAGCCTGCGATGTTGGCGAAATAGAGCAGCGCTGTCCGCTGGCCGATTCGTTCGTCGGTCGCGATACCGAACTGCGAAAGATAGGGGAGCAGCGCACCCCATTGCCGCGCGATCAGGTAGGTGATCGCGACGGCGATGCCGATCACGCCGGCGCCGACCCAGGCCAATTGCGTCATCAACGGAAGGAACATCGCGGCGAAAAAATTGGCCCAGATCAGATCGCTCGCGGCCTGGCGCAAGGCATCCTGCGGCGCAAGCGTCCTGCAGGACTGTCCGGCCTTTCGTGCGCCGACCGCGATTCCTGTCAGGAAAGCATAGAGCGTCATCGCAAATGCCAGCGAGCTCGATCCCGAGGCAAACGACATCACGCGGAACAGGTAGATCTCGTAGGACAACGAGATGAATCCACCCGCCATCGCGAGCAGGACGACAACACCCATGCCAAGGATCGGCTGGGTGTCTGGGGCCGTGGTCGACGTTCGAGACTCCGGCGCCGCGCCGGGACCAGAGAGGATGTGCGCCGCGATCGCACCGGCGCCGACCGCGAGATTGATTCCAGCCGCGATCGTGATCGCCTCATGCATGCCGAGAAAAGGGAAGATCAGGGTGGCGCATACGAGGCACGCGGCACCGGCGCCGAGCGTATTGACAAAATAGAGCGTACCGACAGCGTCGCCGATCTCGCCGGTCATGCGTGCCAGATACGAGACCAGGATCGGCAGCGTTGCGCCCATCAGAAGGGTCGGCAGCAGCACCAGGACGAGGTTGATTGCGGCAAGGGCGGGCAGCGGCAGGTCTGCGACCATCGCGCCCACCTTCTCGAAGATCTGGAGCGAGGCCAATCCAAATGCGGCGGTCGCGAGCTCGATCACTCCGAGCAGCAACAACGGCTTGACGTTGGTGCGTCGGGATATCCAGCCGCCGCACAGGCTGCCAAGCCCGAGCCCGAGCATGAAGGCGGTCACGATAATCGTGACTGATTCCGAATTGACGCCGAAGATCCGGAACAGGCTTCGTTGCCAGGTCAGTTGATAGATCAGTGCCGGGAAGCCGGAAAAGAAGAAGAGGATGCAGAGGACGCGGACACGGGACGCAGCGAATCTCTGCCCTGGCGCATCCGCAGGCAACTCGACGGCCGTCATATCAATGGATCCATTTTCCCACGCCCTCGCAACCTGCTGGAGAAAGGTAAGTAAAGGTTGCGGTTGGTTGGCTGAACGAGGCTGGATCAACGGCCCAATCCGGCAACTCGGTGCGCAGGGTTAAGCCATGGTGAACAGGGGATCGGGACGCCCGACTTAGGACCTGTGCCGGAGGTCCATCGAGGCACCAAAGGTCAGCTCCTAAGCCGTAGCTGACGTACACGGCGATGCCCGCTGAGGGCGGCTTGTGACCCCGGAGCTGACATCAGGACGCAGGGATTGGCCTTTCGGGAACTTCAAGCTTAGTGCAGACTTCAGGCCATACTTCGAAGAATTGGATAGGGTGCTGCCGATGCCAATTTTCCTTGATCGACACGATCTCTCGGGGCTGACCGCCGCCGATATTGCCGAGGCGCATCGCAAAGATTTGGAAGTGCAAGATCGATACGGCGTTCGTTTTCTAACGTACTGGTTTGATGAATCGCGCGGTACGGGCTTCTGTCTCATTGACGCACCGGACATCCGAACGGCGATGAGGGTTCATGACGAAGCTCACGGCGACGTAGCGAAAGATGTCATCGAAGTGGACCTCTCGGCGGTCCAGGCGTTTCTGGGGAGGGTGTCCGACCCGGCCCCTAGCGGCGCGGCAGACGATGTCAAATTCGATTCGGCGCTGCGAGCTATCATGTTCACCGACATCGTTGGTTCTACCAGCATGACGGAGCGTCTTGGCGATGCCCGTTCAGTGGAGATGGTTCGGGCTCATGACGCGCTGGTGCGCCGGGCCTTGAAGGACGAGGGCGGGCATGTGGTGAAGCACACCGGCGATGGTATCATGGCATCCTTTGCCGACGCCTATGCCTCCGTGCAATGCGCCCGCGCCATCCAGCGCGCATTTGAAGCCTTCAATCTGGCGAGCAAGGAGAAGCTTCAGGTGCGAATTGGCATCGATGTCGGCGAGCCGATTGCTGACAGCAACGACCTGTTCGGTGCGACCGTTCAACTGGCCGCTCGTTTGTGTCAGTTGGCCGACCCCGATGCCATTCTCGTGTCAAAGGCTGTACAGGATTGCATCCGAGATCGTGTGCAAGTGTCAAGCTTGGGTGCCCACCATCTCAAAGGCTTTCAGCAGCCCATTGATGCATATGGAATCGAATGGCGTTAATTGTCGCGACGACTGGCGACGTCTGCGTTTGGCCCGTCGCGTCCCCGGGAGCTAGCCGCTTTTTCGCTGCTATTGGGGCGTGAGCAGACATCAAAGGCCAGTGGCTTGATGGGTACCGGGGGCTAGTAAGCGGCCTTGGTCAGGCCGACGCGCATATCCTTCGCCACGAAGACAGATGCGCCGTCGGCCAGCACGCGCCCGTCGGCGATTCCGAGCACCAGCTTGCCGCGCCGGACCATGCGCATCGCGACCTCGTAGCGAACGCGCTTGGTGTCGGGTTTCACCGTGCCGGTGCACTCCACCTCGCCGACGCCGATGGCGCGGCCTTTGCCCGGTGAGCCCGACCAGCCGCCAATAGCGTGCCCACGGACTATACGTGGGCACGGCGCTTTGCGCCTTTGCCCACCCTGTACCCTTCTGGCGTTCGGAGGCCAGTCAGTTGGTGTAGGCTGGTCGGCCGGGCCGATCCGCCGGGAGCCGCCTTGCCCACCTGTGCCTTGAGCACCGACGTAGGACCCGCGCCCCAGAAGGAAAGTTCGGCTCCCGGGAGAGCACGGCATAAGCCGTCCGACCACCGCGCAGGGAAGGCCGAGTGATCGGCACCACCTGTATGCTGCTGTGCGGTTCTTCTGCGTGTGCATTTTGCGCAGCAGACCGCGGGTGCCTGTCGGCACCCGGCCTTCCCTGCGCCCTCTTGGCTTTAGAGGGTGGCGACGCCAGCAAAGCTCGGGTGAATTGCGCCGCGAGGCCGACGAGTCATGTCTGTCACCACACACGCGCTGTCATCGCCCGCGAAAGCGGGCGATCCAGTATTCCAGAGGCCCTCATGATTGAACCGAGAAGCCGCGGCGCACTGGATTCCCCGCCTTCGCGGGGAATGACAGCGTCATTGGAGAACCAGCTCTCGCCTCATACTCCGCAATGACGGGGAGAGAGCATGTGCGCCACTCCGCTCGCGTGCCCCGGACGCAGCGCAGCGCTTCCCCGGCGATGCGAAGCATCGTCCGGTGCGGTGCGCTGCAGAGCCGGGGCCCATGTCGCCGCATTGTGCCGTGTCGCCCGGGGGCGCGGACTGCAACGATTGCCGCGCGTGAGCCGGTGCGGCAACGATTGATTGGCAGCAGGCGATGGCGTTAAAAGCGGCTCGCTCGAGCACGTCTCTGGAAGGAGTGAGGACATGGCTGCGCTGAAACTCGCCATCGGCAACAAGAACTACTCGTCATGGTCGATGCGGCCCTGGCTCGCGCTTCGCGCCAACGACATTCCGTTCGTGGAGACGCTGATTCCGCTCTACACCGACAATCCCGCGGACAAGGAGCAGATCCTGTCCTTCAGCCGCGCCGGCAAGGTGCCGGTGCTGGTCGACGGCGACGTCACGGTGTGGGATTCGCTCGCCATCATCGAATATATCGCCGAGCGCTATCCGGAAGTGAAGCTGTGGCCCGACGAGGTCGCTGCGCGCGCGCATGCGAGGTCGGTGTGCGCCGAGATGCATTCCGGCTTCGTGGCGCTGCGCAACGAATGCGGCATGAACCTGCATCGGCCGATCCGCCCCGTGGCGCTGTCCGCGGACGCCAAGGCCAACATCGCGCGCATCGAGGAGATCTGGCGCGAATGCCGCACGCGGTACGGCGCGAAGGGTCCGTTCCTGTTCGGCCGCTTCGGCGCGGCGGACGCGATGTACGCGCCGGTCGTGCACCGCCTGCGCACCTACGCGATCGAGGTCGCGCCGGATACCAAGGCCTACATGGAGACGATGATGGCGCTGCCGGCGTTCCAGGAATGGACCCGGGACGGGCTCGCCGAGACGCTCGTCATCGCCAAGTTCGAGGACGCCTGACCCCCCGGGACTGCTCGGGGCCGCCGGCCCCGAGTCGGCCGGCGCTTTGGGTGCGACAAGCTGTCTGACCGAAGGGCCGCGCCGGTATCATCGGCCCGCCGCTTCCGGTCCTATCACTCTGAAAAGACTACCAAATATACGCGTTTGCCATGCTGCCATGGCGCTGGCCAAAACCACAGGTCGCGTGCTATACAGCGCCTGGGTTTCCGGCCGGCCGTCGTAGTGGGACCATGGACGAGGCAGGCGCTGTTTGAGTGATGGAGAGGGTGTTGAAGCACAAATTCCCGATTGGAACGCGCGTATTGTTCACGGCCAGCAACGTCGCGCGCCCCGCCGCCAGCGGCGCGTATGAGATCATCCGTCTGCTGCCGACCGATGGCGACGACTGCCAGTATCGGATCAAGAGCTCGACCGAAGCCTTCGAACGCGTTGCCAAGGAAAGCCAGCTCGCGCTGTCCTGAATCCAGCCCGCGCTCCCGAAGGCTGACGCGCCCCGCATTGCTGCCATCAGGGAATAGTGTCCTGCCGCCGTCAAAAGGCCCGCTTCACCTTCAAAAAGTGAGCCGGAGCAGTTGCCGACTCGCGGTGCTCGCTTGACCATTCGCTCTCTGCTCGCGTGAGGGGACGTCGCGCATGAACTGGGCATGGGCCGCTTCGCTCGACCAAATCTGGCGCTCACCGGCCTTTCCGATGTGGATGACGCTGGCCGCTGCGGGATTCTTCGGATTGATCCTGCTGATCACGCTGCTGCGCGCCGATCGATCGGTCGCGAACGGCGCCCTGACCGTGATCACGCTGCTCTCCATGGCGATCGCCGGAGCTGCCACCGTGCGCGTCTATGGCCCGGACGCGCCGACCGAGACGCGCGCGCAAGGTCAAGGTGCGGTCGTTGCCAGCCTGCCGGCGCTGTCCTGCCTTGACGACCTCGCCGGCGATGCGGTCGCCATCGGCTGCGAGAAGGCGCTGTTCGGCTCGCCGGATGCGGTGGCGGCCTCGGTCTCCTACACCGCGGCCCGGATCGACCGGCTGACGGCGCTCGGCGATGCCGCGACCGCCGAGAAGAGCCTGACGGCGGACGTGAAAGCGCTACGCAAGGCGCTGGAGCGCGATCGCTACGGTCTCGTGGCGCAGGTGCTGGTCGTGCGCGACGGCTGCACCCAGTTCGACTGTGCCGCGTTCCGCTCGCTGACCGACCAGCAGCAGGTCGCTGCCAACATGGATTCCCATCTCTACGACACGCTGGTCGCGCGCCATGCGCCGACCTGGAACGCGCCGGCGATGGCGACGGCGCCAGCGGCGCTGCCACCGACTGCGGCGCTCGCGGGGCTGCCGCCCTCGATGCCGACGGGCAAGCCGACCAATGCCGAGTTTCCGAGCGCCTCGTCGACCCCGCCGGTCAGCATCATGAATCCGGAGCCCGCGGCGACGACGCGGCAGGCGGCCCCGGCCGCGAACGCTGCGGCCGCGCCGGCAGCTTCCCGCGCGCCGGCAGCTGCCTCGGCGCAGGCTTCCGCGCCCGCGGCGCCGGCTGCAAAAAGACCGCCGCCGCCGAAGGCTGCGCGTGCCCCCGCAGCACCGGTTCCGCTCGCACCCCCGCCGGCGACGGCGGCGGCTCCCGCGGCTGCGGATAACGAATAGTTCGGCATTCCCAATGCGGTGCTGCCCGGCTAATGCTGGGCCATGCCGTTACATCTGATCAAGCTCGCCGTCGGCTGCGACTCCGTCAAGGAATTGAAGGAGTGGATCGCCGAACGGATGCAGACCGCCAAGAAGAAGGGTCTGCCGCAACGTCACGTCCACATCACCCGCATGGTCCCCAAGCGCGACGCCGAGATCCTCGCCGGCGGGTCGCTGTACTGGGTGATCAAGGGCGAGATCGCCGCGCGGGAAAAGATCATCGGCATCGAGCCGTTCCGCGACAAGGACGGCATCGGGCGCTGCCGCATCGTGATGCAGCCGAAGGTGATCTCGGTGTCGCCGCGGCCGATGCGCCCGTTCCAGGGCTGGCGCTATTTCACGGAGGATGCCGTGCCGCCCGATCTCGGCAGGTCCGCCGCCGGCTCGATCGCGGCGATGCCGGAGCCGATGCGGCGCGAATTGCGTGATCTGGGGCTGCTCTAAACGGCTATATTGTCGATCAGCCGGGTGCTGCCGAGCTTGGCCGCGACCAGGATCCGCAACGGGCCGTCCTTGCGCGAGGCCACCTCCGCCAGCGTCTCGGCATGGCGGACCTCGTAATAGTCCAGCGCAAAGCCCGCCGCCTCGATCATCTCGGCGCCGCCGGCCATCGCAGGGGCGATGGCATCGCCGGCCTTGATCCGCCGCGCGCTCTCCTTCATGGCCCGGTAGAGGATGGGGGCGGTCTGCCGCTCCTCGGGCGACAGGTAGACGTTGCGCGAGGACATCGCGAGCCCGTCGCGCTCGCGCACGGTGCGCGAACCGATCACCTTGACGCCGAGGTCGAGGTCGCGCGCCATCTGCGTCACCACCCGCAGCTGCTGAAAGTCCTTTTCGCCGAAGATCGCGAAGTCCGGCCGGACTTGCGTGAACAGCTTGCCGACCACGGTGGCGACGCCGCCGAAGAAATGCGGGCGGAAGCGATCCTCGAGCCCGGCGAGGGCCGGCCCCTCCGGCACGATGCGGGTGGCGAAACCCTCCGGATACATCGCCTTGACGTCCGGATGCCAGACGATGTCGACGTCCTCGGCCGCGAGCTTGGCGATGTCGGCTTTCCAGGTGCGCGGATAGGCACCGAAATCCTCGGTAGGCGCGAACTGGGTCGGGTTGACGAAGATCGAGACCACGACGCGGCTGGCGCGCCGCTTGGCGAGGCGGACGAGGGACACATGCCCGTCATGGAGCGCCCCCATGGTCGGGACCAGCGCGATCGTGGCCTTTCGCTTGCGAAGATTGTCGGCGGCGCGGCGCAAGGTCGGGACCGTGCGGGCGATCAAGGGGCTTGATGACATCAGGACTCGGCAGGGTTGGGAATCGGCGCGGCGCGATCTGCGCCCGGTGCGGCTAACCTTAACAAGCGGCGATCATGGACGCCATGCACCCGGATGCGGCACAGCATCCCGCGCAAGGCCGCGCATGACATCGCGACATTGTGGGCTGGATCACAGACGAAGATTGGCGCCGCCATTCGTGATGAAGAACGGCGCAATACGATTTGCAAGACCTGTCACGCATTTCACTTGACCGCAGACGCGGCCAACTCGAAGATATTCATCAGGAGTGTTGAGGATCGCCATGCTTGTGCAGGCTAGCCAAGGCCAATCCGGCTCGGCGCATGTGGTCGTGCTCGGCAACGAGAAGGGCGGCTCCGGCAAGTCGACCACCGCCCTGCACATCGCCGTTGCGCTCCTGAAAGCCGGCCAGCGCGTCGCCACCATCGATCTCGACTGCCGTCAGCAGAGCTTCACCCACTACATCAACAACCGCGCCGCCTGGGCCCGCCGCACCAAGCTCGACCTCGAACTGCCGGTGCATCGCTGCATCAAGCTCGGCGAGACCATGCAGATCGCCGACAACGAGAATTCCGAGTTCCAGCAGTTCATGGAGGCGGTCTCGGCGGTCGAGAGCAGTTTCGACTTCATCGTCATCGATACGCCGGGCACCGACAGCTACCTGATGCGGCTTGCGCATTCGATGGCCGACACGCTGGTCACGCCGATCAACGACAGCTTCCTCGATTTCGACGTGCTCGGCACCGTCGATCCCGCCAGCTACGCGGTGACCGGCGAGAGCCACTATGCCGAGATGGTGCGCGACGTCCGGCGCAAGCGCCGCCAGCTCGACGGCTCGACCACCGACTGGATCGTCGTGCGCAACCGCCTGTCGATGCTCGGCTCCCGCAACAAGCAGCTGGTCGCCGAGGGGCTGAAGGACCTGTCGCTGCGGCTCGGCTTCCGCTACGTCGACGGCTTCGCCGAGCGCGTCGTCTATCGCGAATTCTTCCCGCGCGGCCTGACCGCCCTCGACGAGATCGACGAGGCCACGCTCGGCATGCGGCCCAATCTCGGCCATCTCACCGCTCGGGAAGAGGTGACGAGCCTGCTGCGTCAGCTCAAGCTGCCGCTCGACGAGCGCGGCCGCCGCCGCGCCGCCAACCGGGCCGAATGGTTCAACCAGATCGACAAGCCGCTTGAGGTCCACGACATCCTCGGCGCCTGAGGCGGTATATCGCTACTTTCGACTGATCTGACCGCCGGGTTCCTCCTGGAACTGTCACGGCGTTCGGCCGTTTTTATTTGACGTTTACCGTGAAATTGAACCCGACCAATACCGGCTGCGTCGGATGGTGAGCTGCGTCCGATGTGGTCGCTGGATACAGGTGCTCAGAAAACATGTGCGCCGCACAACGAAAGGGCTGCCGGTTCACAATATTTGGCCTTCCTGTCACGCGCCTGTGACATATATTAGCGATAGGCGACGAGGGGACGGAGAGCCCCGGACAACACGATTTTCAACAGGGATTCAGGCCACAAGCGCCTGAGGCTGAGGACGAAAATGAAGCGTGGAATTGCCGTTCTGGTGTCGGTCAGTGCCCTCTGCGGCATCGCCTATTTCACGGCGAGCAAGTGGGCGATCAAGCACGAGACCATCACCTTCTACGACGCCTCGCGCGACAACCGCCCGGTGCCCGTCCAGATCGCGGTGCGCCGCGACAAGGAAATGCAGGCCAATGCCGGCATGATCACGCTGCCGGTCGCGGTGATCAACCACGGCAATACGGTCAAGAACACCGAGTATGGCTTCCTCGCCAACATCTTCGCTGCGCGCGGCTACATGGTCGTCAGCCCGCAGCATGATTTGCCGACCGATCCTCCGATGGTCACCAAGCCCGGTGAACTCTATGTCGGCCGGCTGCCGCAGATCCTGCGCGGCGTTGCCAACATCCATCACGCCATGCAGGAGTTGAAGAAGGTTCAGCCCAATGCCGACTATGCCAAGGTGACGATGGTCGGTCACTCCATGGGCGGCGACATCACGATGTACTTCGCCAAGCACTATCCGGATGAGGTCAAGAAGGTCGTCACGCTCGACAATCTGCGCGTGCCCTTCGTCACCGCCGGCAAGTTCAAGATCCTCTCGTTCCGCTCACAGGATCCGCAGTTCAAGGCCGATGCGGGCGTGATCCCGACCGACGAGGAGTGCGAGAAGGCAGGCATTCAGGTCGTGAAGACCGAATTCCAGCATAACGACATGCGCGACACTGGTCCGGATGTCGCCAAGAGCTCGATCCAGAGCATGCTCGACAAATTCCTGAGTGCGACCGATAGCGAGATTGCGCCGGTCGATACGCAATCCTCGCCGCCCAATGTGCTCGAGCCTGGTCCGGTCGCGCTGATGGCGCCTGCCAAGAGCTGATGCGCTAGCGCTCATCGTCCGCCGCATTCGCAAGGCCCCCGCCGGCTCCGTCCGCGGGGGCTTTGCACATTGACCGGGCCGCCCCCGCTGACCACATTAATTGTCCACGCAAGGGTCAAGGGATGTCGGGCGAACCCATCAAGCCGCGCGGCGGCGATGCCGTCTCGGCAGACGCCGGCGGCGCGCTGCCGCGAGCCGGAACGTCGACCGCGGATGATATCGCCGCTTTCATCGCCAAGGCGCGGGCGCTGTCACCTCATGCGCCGGGCGCGAAGGGGCGGCTGATCTTCGCGTTGGATGCGACGATGAGCCGGCAGCCTACCTGGGACATGGCCTGCGCGCTCCAGGCCGACATGTTTCGCGAGACTGCCGCGCTCGGCAGTCTCGATATCCGGCTGATCTATTATCGCGGCCTGAACGAGTGCCGCGCCACGGGCTGGATCTCCGACAGCGCCAGGCTTGCGGCGTTGATGAGCAGGATCGATTGCCGCGGCGGCGATACCCAGATCGGCAAGGTGCTGACGGAGGTGCGACGCGAAGCGATCGCGTCGGGCGTGCGGGCCGTCGTCTTCGTCGGCGATGCCATGGAGGAGAACGTCGACGAGCTCTGCGCCAAGGCCGGCGAGCTCGGCATGCTCAAGGTGCCCGTGTTCGTGTTTCAGGAAGGTCATGACGCGGTCGCCGAACAGGCCTTTCGCGAGATCGCGCGCCTGACCGGCGGTGCCTGGTGCCGGTTCGATCCGGGCGCGGCGGCGCAGTTGCGCGAGCTGCTGCGGGCAGCCGCGGCCTATGCCGCCGGCGGCCGCGAGGCCTTGTTGCGATTGGCGGCGTCCGCAAGCGGCGCGGCCAGGCTGATCAGTCAGATGAAATAGGCGTTCAGCTGTCCGGCTCGTGGTGGCGTGCGCCATGCATTTTGCCGCGAGGGCGACTATATTCCGGCCATGACTCTGCTCGCCGGCGCTGTCGCCGTTATCACGCTCTACCTGCTGCTCCAGATGTTCCGCGCCGCCAACCCGGCGGTGCTGGCGCGCGCCGTCAGATTTGGCGGCGGCGTGCTGGCGCTGGCGGTCGCTGCGTTCACGGGCCTGCGCGGCGAGCTGGCGGTGGCGATTCCGCTGGGGATTTTCGGCGCCGGGCTATTGGGCTGGACCCCGCTGGCAAACACCGGCTTCGGCAATATCGGCGGGCTGTTCGGCGGCGGCGGTGCCACGCCCTCATCAGGGCAGACCTCGCGCGTGCGCTCGCAATTTCTGGATATGCGGCTCGATCACGATTCCGGCCAGCTCGGCGGACAGATCGTGGCCGGGCCTCACGCCGGGCGCGATCTCGGCGAGTTCGATCTTGCGAGCCTGCTGGCGATGGTCCCGACCTTCGACGCCGAGAGCGTGGCCTTACTTGAAAGCTATCTGGACCGCCGGTTTCCCGCTTGGCGTCAGAACGCGCAGGGCGATGCGGCAGGGGGGCAGCGCCGCACGGCGGCGAGCGGCAAAATGACGGCGGAGGAGGCCTATCAGATCCTTGGCCTGCAGCCGGGCGCGGGGCGTGACGACATCACCCGGGCGCACAAGTCCCTGATGAAGAAACTCCATCCCGACCAGGGGGGCTCGAACTATCTCGCTGCCCGGGTAAACGAGGCCAAGGATACTCTGCTTCGTACGCATAACGGCTAACTCCGGCACCACGCCACAAACGCCCGTACCGTGTGAGCTCCGCTTGCTCCGTTTGCCGTCGCCCCGATGCCCGCCATTCCGGCGTGGTCGATCCCTTGAGCAAAGTTTTAACCGTAAATTCTTGACGAGAGGTTGTCGCGGAACGGCCTCGTCGCGATCGCGCCACCGTCTCCGCATCACGAACGCGTCCCCAAAACGAAAATGCCCGCGCAAGGCGCGGGCATTTCGTCTGGAACGGGAAGCGAGATCAGTTGCGGACGGTGATGCAGGAAATCTCGGCGCGCTTCAGGGTGCGGCAGACCGCCTCGGCCTGGTCGCGCTCGAGCCCAGCAAAACGGGCGCGGTAGAGCTTGCGATTGTCCTTGGCGACGACGGGCTCGGTGAACGGATCGGCCTTGCTGAGCAGGCCGCGAGCCGAGCTGCGCGCGGCGTCGATACGCTGCTGGGCTTCGTTCTCGCTCTCGAGCGCGCCGACCTGGACGATCCAGCCGCTGTGGGTGACGGCAGGCTTGGTGGTGGCGCTCATCTGGACCGGCATCGGTTCGGCCGAGGCGAGCTTCGGAGCGGCAGGGGCAGGGGTATGGGCGTGCGCGGCGGCCGTTGCAGCCGGCAGCACGCCGAGGATCCCGTTGCCGGTGCCGAAGCCGGCCGGCTGCCGCGGCAGCTCGGTGCGGGCGATCTCGGCCTTCGGCGCCTCCGGTTGGCTGGCGAGCTCGGGCTTGTTGATGAGGTCGGCCCGGGCGACGACGGCGCCGGAGGTTTCCGCGACGTCGGAGCGGGACGGAATGGCATTGGTGACGGGCGGGCCAACCTGGACCGGGGCTGGGGCGGCGGAGGCGACCTTCACCGGGCCGGCCTTGACCTGAACCGTCTTGACCCGGACCGGCTTCATCGGCTCGGACGAGCCGGGAATGATGGAGAGCGGCTGGCTCGAGATCACGCCATTGGTGAGCGGCGCGGGCTCGACCCTGGATTCCGTCGGCCGAACCTCAGGCTTGCTGGTTTCCGGCCTGGTCGGAGCCGGCGGCACCGCGGCCGTCGCGGCGGCCAGCGTCGCGAGGCGGGCAGCGAGACGAGACGGCGCAGGCTCGGGAGCAGGGGCCGCTGCCTGGACCGGCAGTGCGGGACGCGCCGGCTGCATATCCGAAGCGGCGGCAACAGCGGTCGCGGTGTCGGCACCGTTGCGCTCGGTGACCGCGGCAACGGTGTGGACCGTCGCACCCTTCTCGAGATTCTCCGCGAGCAGGTTGCGCATGATGGCATCGCGCGAGCCGCCGCTGCGGCCGCCCAGCACGACGCCGATCAGATGGCGGTTGCCGCGGCGCATCGAGCTGACGAGGTTGAAGCCGGAGGCGCGGGTGTAGCCGGTCTTGATGCCGTCCACGCCCTCGACGCTGCCGAGCAGGTGATTGTGATTGCGGATCGACTGTCCACGCCAGTTGAACGTGGAGGTCGCGAAATAGCGATAATAGCGCGGGAAGCGCTCCTGGATGGCACGGCCGAGCGTGGCTTGATCGCGCGCGGTCGTGACCTGCTCGTCGTTGGGAAGGCCGTTGGCGTTGCGGTACACCGTCTTGGACATGCCGAGCGCGCGCGCCTTGCGCGTCATCATCTGGGCGAAGTCGTCCTCGTCGCCGGCGATCGCTTCCGCGATCACCACCGCGGCGTCGTTGGCGGAGCGGGTGACGAGACCCTTGATCGCGTCCTCGACACGAATGGTCTGGCCGGCACGCAGGTTCAGCTTGGTCGGATCCTGGTCGGCCGCGTGCTTGGACACCGGCATCTCGGTGTCGAGCTTCATCTTGCCGGACTCGAGGCGCTCGAACAGAAGATAGAGCGTCATGATCTTGGTCAGCGAGGCGGGATGGCGGATTGCGTCGGGGCTGGTTGCCTGCAGCACCGCACCGGAATTGCCGTCGACGATGATGGAGGCGAATTTGGAGCTGGAGCTCTCGGATACATCGCGCTGCACCCGATGGTGCACGTAGTGCCGGCGATGGCGCCGTGCCTCGGCGGCATCGATGGTGAAGATGACCGCGCTGGTGATGGTGAGAAGCCCAAAAACGCCAACCCGCGCCAAGCGCGAGGCAGACAAGTTTTTACGAAGCATGGAACCCCGTCCCCGTTTCTGACTAGATCACCGGCTCGTGAGGCGAAATTGTGCCCAACGGACCCGGGATCACTACCTGCTCAGGCTGTCCCTCCGCTGGTGTTCGCCGCGGGGGACGTTGGACCTGAGCCGCTATTCTGGCTAAGGTGATGTTCTCAAACGGCTTTCGACCGTCTTCGGAAGCTGACCACGTCCGGGAATCAGGGTAGGGGGCCGCGGTTTCCAAAAGCTTAAGGAAACCTTGCGGGAAACCCCGGGAATTTGCGCGAATGACGCCAAATTTTGTGCGACGCACAAATATTCTTGACTTATTTGTGCGTTGCACTAATTATGAGCAGAGTCAGGGAGCCGAGGCTTCCGACGAAAGCCAGGGAAAAGGATTCCGGAATGTTCAAGGTTGAAGACTTTCAGAGCTACGGGAAAGAGCAATTCGAGCAGTGCGTTGCTTCCGCGACCTCGGTGCAGCACGGCCTCCAGGCGATCGCCAGTGCCTATGGCGACTACACCAAGAAGTCGTTCGAAGACACCAAGTCCTTCGTCGAGAAGCTTTCCGGCGTGAAGTCGCTGGACAAGGCCATGGAAGCGCAGACCGATTTCGCCCGTTCCGCCTACGAGACCTTCGTTGCGGAATCGCAGAAGATCGCCGGCCTCTACAGCGACCTCGCCAAGCAGGCGTTCAAGCCGGTCGAGACCATCGTGTCGAAGTTCACCCCGGCCGCCCAGTAACGCTTCAGGACATCTTGGAATCGAAAGCCCGGCTGATCCAGCCGGGCTTTTTGTTTGTGCGCGGCCAATCGGTCAGCGCGCCACGCGCAGCTTGGACAGCGAGGTGCCGATGTCCTTGAACACCGATGCGGTCTGGCTGGCCGACGTGACCAGGTAGAACTTGTCGGTCCCGCTGGCGCAATATTGCAGCACGCTCGAGGTCGGATCGCTGCCGGTGTTCACCTGCACCGTGTAGATCGTGATGTTGGAAGGCTGGGCCTTGGCGTTGTCGCACAGCTTCTTCTGCCGCGCGTCGATCTGCGCCGCGTTGTTATACCAGCGGTTCTGCGTATTGAGGCCGTCGGACAGCAGCACGATGGCGTCCTTGTAGGTGTAGTTGGTATCCTTGGCCGGGGCGTTCATGGGATCGCCGGTCGACAGCGTCATCCACCCCCAGGCGAGGCCGATGCCCTGGTTGGTGTTGCCCGTGGGCTTCATGGCGTCGATCCGGCCCTTGAGCGCGGTCCAGTCGTAGCTCAACGGCATGATCGGTTGCAGGTAGGACCAGCTGGCCGTGTTGCAGTAGGAGTACTGTTCGGCCGGGAACTGCGTGCCCACATTGCCGCTCGTCGGCGTGGTGTTCTTGGTGTCGTAGTCCTGATCGCGATCGGCCACGCAACCGGTCCAGGTATCGCGGTTCGCCGGCGTCCATTTCCATTTGTTGCAATTGTTGGAATTGCCCGACGCGCAGCTCCAGCTGCCGTTGGCGGCATCCCAATCGGTGAAATCAATCCAGCTCTTGTTGTAGTTGCTGGCGCCGACGTTGACGTCCTTGGCGAACGGAACGATCGAGATGTAGACGTCGCCCGGATTCTTGGCGAGCGCGCTGAGTTGATCGACCAGATTCTTCGCCGCCGTCTGCATCGCCCCCATCTTGCCGTCGCTGGCCATCGAGCCGGTATTGTCGAGCACCAGGGCCACGCGCATGCGGACGTTGCCCCAGGCGCTGGTGGACGTGGTGCCGACGTCGAGCGTCGGAAAGCCGGCGATCTTCATGAAGGTGGTCGTATAGGTGCCAGCTCCGGTGAGCTGGATCGTCGAGCCCATGCTGGTGCTGGGCGTATAGGTGGCCGCGACGCTGACCGAGGGCAGGGCGGACGTAGCCGTAAACAGAGCGTTGAAATAGGCCTGCGCCTTCGTGCCAAGCTGCGACGTGGTGATCGTGCCGTTCGACAGGTCCTTGGAGAGCATCAGAGCCGCGGAGTCGAGGGCCGCCTGCATGGACGTGCGGGCCTGGACGGCGCGGCTGTAGTCTATGGCAGCCCCGATGAAGCTCAGCACCGGGACCAGGGCAATTGCGAAGATCATGGCGATATTGCCTTGCTCGGCCGCCGCGAAGCGGGCGAACTGTCGACCAATCAGGCGGACGAGCGGCGAGCGAAACATGACGAGCCCCGAAATCGGTGGTTTTGCCCGATTTCGCGCCACGCCACTGAATGCCTGGTAAATCCCACCGTAGAGGACCGGGGTATCCCGGGGGAAACGTCGCAATCGTGTTAAATGGCTTGGTTCCTGGTCAACAGATTCTAAGCGGTATGGGCATAAATTTTTGTCAAATCGGTCCGGATTGATTAACCTTGGCTCGGATCGCCCGGACCGGGAATCGGGACTTGCGCGGCCATCGGTCGGACCTTTGCACGCTTGCGACGAGCCGGGGGCAGGCCCATATTGCTGGCGAACGATCCGGCTTGAACCGGATCTGTCGGGAGCGGCGATCCAACAAGGCGGCGCGCCTGCGCCAGGCTCCGAAGGGCGGGGTCGCGCGGTGACCGCCATTCGCTTCCGTGGGGAATTTGAACGCCTGAGCCATGCCGCAATTGACTTCCAGACTCGACCTGTCCGCGCCAGCCGCTGCCTCCGCTCCTCGCATGAGCAATGACGAGAACCGTTCAGGCAGCCCGTCGGGGCCGAACACGTCGGTCATCACCAAGGTCAAGCCCAAGACCAAGCGGCCGAACCTCTACCGCGTGCTGATCCTGAACGACGACTACACGCCGATGGAATTCGTCGTCCACGTGCTGGAGAAGTTCTTCAACAAGGACATCGAGGCCGCGACCAAGATCATGCTTCACGTTCACCATCACGGCATCGGAGAGTGCGGCGTGTTCACCTACGAGATCGCCGAGACCAAGGTGACGCAGGTGATGGATTTCGCCCGCAAGCACCAGCATCCTCTGCAATGCGTGATGGAAAAGAAGTAGACGGTGCGTTTGATGCCGGCCCTCGTGTCGGTCGCCGTATGAGCGTCGCGCGACGCCGGTGCGCACCAACGTGTGTCGCGGTCGGCAAAACTACGGAATTCCGCGCCGTCCCCGCTCCCGCCCGATCGGAACGGGTTTTGCATCGAAAAATGCCTCAAGTGTGAGTCGCCCGAGTCGCGGAACCGGTCTTTCGCCGCGATCTTGTATAACTATATGTGACAAAGGTTGTTGTTGCCTGACCGGGCGATCACGACCATGATGGTGGGGGCCATAGAGGACGCGAATGCCGACTTTTTCCCAAAGCCTTGAACAATCCCTGCATCGTGCGCTGGCGATCGCAAACGAGCGTCATCACCAATACGCGACGCTCGAGCATCTCTTGCTCTCCCTGATCGACGATTCCGATGCAGCCGCCGTCATGCGCGCCTGTAGCGTCGATCTCGACAAGCTCCGTACGAGTCTCGTCAATTATCTTGAGACCGAATTCGAGAATCTGGTGACCGATGGCGCCGACGACGCCAAGCCGACCGCCGGTTTCCAGCGCGTGATTCAGCGCGCGGTCATCCACGTGCAGTCCTCCGGTCGCGAAGAGGTGACCGGCGCCAACGTGCTGATCGCGATCTTTGCCGAGCGCGAGAGCCATGCCGCGTATTTCCTGCAGGAGCAGGACATGACGCGCTATGACGCCGTCAACTACATCAGTCACGGCATCGCCAAGCGTCCGGGCGTCTCCGAAGCGCGCCCGGTTCGCGGCGTCGACGAGGAGACCGAGGCCAAGGGCAACGAGGACGCCAAGAAGAAGGGCGAAGCGCTCGAGACCTATTGCGTCAACCTCAATAAGAAGGCGCGCGACGGCAAGATCGATCCGGTGATCGGACGCAATTCCGAGATCAACCGCGCGATCCAGGTGCTGTGCCGCCGGCAGAAGAACAACCCGCTGTTCGTCGGCGAAGCCGGCGTCGGCAAGACCGCGATCGCCGAAGGCCTCGCCAAGCGCATCGTCGACAGCGAAGTGCCGGAGGTGCTGGCGGCGGCGACGGTGTTCTCGCTCGACATGGGCACGCTGCTCGCGGGCACGCGCTATCGCGGCGACTTCGAAGAGCGCCTGAAGCAGGTGCTGAAGGAGCTCGAGGCGCATCCCAACGCCATCCTGTTCATCGACGAAATCCACACCGTGATCGGTGCGGGTGCGACGTCGGGCGGGGCGATGGATGCCTCGAACCTGCTCAAGCCCGCGCTCGCCTCGGGCACGATCCGCTGCATGGGCTCGACCACCTACAAGGAATATCGCCAGCACTTCGAGAAGGACCGCGCGCTGGTGCGGCGCTTCCAGAAGATCGACATCAACGAGCCGACGGTCGAGGACGCGATCGCGATCCTCAAGGGTCTCAAGCCGTACTTCGAGGACTATCACCGGCTGAAGTACACCAATGAGGCGATCGAAGCTGCCGTTCAGCTCTCCTCGCGCTACATCCACGACCGCAAGCTGCCCGACAAGGCGATCGACGTGATCGATGAGTCCGGTGCGGCGCAGATGCTGGTGGCCGAGAACAAGCGCAAGAAGACCATCGGCATCAAGGAGATCGAGACGACGATCGCCTCGATGGCGCGGATCCCGCCGAAGAGCGTGTCGAAGGACGATGCCGAGGTGCTCAAGCATCTCGAGACGACGCTGAAGCGCACCGTGTTCGGCCAGGACAAGGCGATCGAGTCGCTCGCCGCTTCGATCAAGCTGGCGCGCGCCGGTCTGCGCGAGCCGGAGAAGCCGATCGGCTGCTACCTGTTCTCTGGTCCCACCGGCGTCGGCAAGACTGAGGTCGCCAAGCAACTCGCGGCGAGCCTCGGCGTCGAGCTGCTGCGCTTCGACATGTCCGAATACATGGAGCGGCACACCGTGTCGCGCCTGATCGGCGCGCCTCCCGGCTATGTCGGCTTCGACCAGGGCGGCCTCTTGACCGACGGCGTCGACCAGCATCCGCATTGCGTGGTGCTGCTCGACGAGATCGAGAAGGCGCATCCCGATCTCTACAACGTGCTGCTCCAGATCATGGACCACGGCCGGCTCACCGACCACAACGGCAAGCAGGTCAACTTCCGCAACGTGATCCTGATCATGACCACGAATGCGGGTGCGTCCGATCTCGCAAAGCAGGCGTTCGGCTTCACGCGCTCGAAGCGGGAAGGCGACGACCACGAGGCGATCAACCGGCAGTTCGCGCCGGAATTCCGCAACCGTCTCGATGCCATCGTCTCGTTCGGCCATCTCAGCGTCGAGGTGATCGGCACCGTGGTCGAAAAGTTCGTGCTTCAGCTCGAAGCGCAGCTCGGCGACCGCGACGTCACCATCGAGCTGTCCGAGCCCGCCAAGGCCTGGCTGGTTCAGCATGGTTACGACGAGCAGATGGGCGCGCGCCCGATGGCCCGCGTGATCCAGGAGCACATCAAGAAGCCGCTGGCCGACGAGGTGCTGTTCGGCAAGCTCAAGGGCGGCGGTCACGTCCGCGTCGTTCTGGTCAAGGACGAGGCCGACGAGACCAAGGAGAAGATCGGCTTCGAATTCGTCGAGGGTCCGGTCACGCCGAAGCAGGAAAAGCTGCCCGGCGCCCGCAAGCGCCCGCCGGGCAAGTCCAAGCCGGGTGGTCCCGGCGGCTCGAAGGGGCCGACCAAGGGTCCGCTGGTCAAGGCTTGATCTGGCCGCATCATGAATCGAAAGGCCGGCTGTGAAGCCGGCCTTTTTGTTTCTGAAGCGGTCCAGGTCCCTTACGTTCCGGTTTCGGGGGGCGCCGCTGGCGGACGCGGCTTGCGGGGGCCGGCTGGCCGTGCGCCGCGGGCAGGGGCCGACGGCTGCATCGTCACGATGACCGGGTTGGGTTTGTGATCGGTTGCGGCGCCCGTTGCGGCATCGACGCCCATGCCGACGACGCCACCGAGCAGAAGATTGCCGGCAAAGCCGGCGGCTCCACCGGTCTGGATGTCTCGGCTGAGGGGTACGATCTGCGGTTCATAGCCTTCCTTCTGGAAGGTAATCGAAATGTCGGCGTTCCG
Organism: Bradyrhizobium sp. WBOS07; assembly: GCF_024585165.1. Classification (NCBI taxonomy): domain Bacteria; kingdom Pseudomonadati; phylum Pseudomonadota; class Alphaproteobacteria; order Hyphomicrobiales; family Nitrobacteraceae; genus Bradyrhizobium; species Bradyrhizobium sp. WBOS07. Next base: position 2,769,538 of record NZ_CP029008.1, on the reverse strand, counting down.
CTTGACGACCACGGAGCAGGGCGTCGTGCAGGTGGTCGGAACCTCCATTCCGCTCACGACGGCTTCCACGCCCGAAGGTGTCGATGAAATGCTGATGTTCTCGGTTGTGCCGCGCGTGACAGACGCGCAGCCGCCCAGCATGACGCTGAGCGCCACAATTCCCAATAAGCGCATGAATTGCCCCCATATTCCCCGCGTCTATCAAGCGCAACCGGAGCGTGAGGGCAATAGGTCATTGGTCCGGATAGTTAAGCCACGCAGGGGTTGTGCACGGGAATGGCAGGGACCTGAAGGTGGACGTCGTCAGTCGCCGCGCAGGCGCTGATCGTCCTGCACGCGGACATGCTCGGCGCCGCGCGCGCCGGCCGGGGACAGCCGCAGCATGCTCAGGACCGCGCCGCAGAGGGCAAAGCCGACGCCGGCGAGGAGGGCATATCGGGTGCCTTCGACCGGGTAGCGGCCGAGCAGCAGCGCCACCAGCGCTGCGCCGGTGGTCTGGCCGAGCAGGCGCGCCGTCCCGAGCATGCCGCTGGCCCCGCCGGCGCGCTCGCGCGGGGCGGCGGCGATCATGGTGCGGTTGTTGGGGGTCTGGAACAGGCCGAAGCCGGCGCCCGCCAGTGCCATGCGCCAGATCACGTCGAACGGCGTCGGGTCCGCCGGCAACAAGGCCAGCGCGGCAAGGCCGCAGGCGAACAGCGTGAGCCCGATGCCGCCGAGCAGGCCGGCCGGATAACGCTCGACCAGGCGGCCGGCGAGCGGCGCTGCGAACGCCACCGCGATCGGCCATGGCGTGATCAGGAGTCCCATATGCACCGCCGAATAGCCGAAGCGGCTCTGGAGGTAGAAGGGGATCGCGACGAAGGCGAGCATCTGTCCGCAGAACGAGGCGATCGAGGTCGCGATCGACAGTGCGAACACCGGGATGCGCAGCAGATCGACCGGCAGCAGCGGCGAGGTCATGTGGGTTTCGCGCCAGATCAAGAGCGCCCCGGCGACGATGGCGATGGCGAACTGGATCAGGCAGACGATCGCCGGCTCGCCATGACCGACGCTATCGATCGCTGCGATGCCGACGCCGAACGTGATCGCGGAAAGGCCCGCGCTCTGCCAGTCGAAGGAACGGCCGGCGGGCCTGGTATGCGGCAGGCTGCGCAAGCCGATCAGCAGCGTCACCGCGCCGAGCGGCACGTTGATGGCGAACAGCCAGGGCCAGCTTCCGACCGCGAGGATGCCCGCGGCGAGCGTCGGACCGGCCGCGGCCGAGAAAGCGACCACGAGCGCGTTGAGCCCGATGCCGCGGCCGAGCAGATGGCGCGGATAGGTGAAGCGCACCAACGCTGCGTTGACGCTCATGATGCCGGCAGCGCCGAAGCCCTGGAGGATGCGCGCGGCCGTCAGCAGCGGCAGCGTGTCCGCCAGTGCGCAGAGGGCGGACGCCAGCGTGAACAGCACCAGCCCGGCCAGATAGACGCGGCGATAGCCGACGATCTCGCCGAGCGAGGCCAGCGGCAGCAGCGAGATCGTGATCGCGAGCTGGTAGCCGTTGACGATCCAGATCGAGAAGGCCGGACTCGCGTCCAAGTCGGCCGCGATCGTCGGCAGCGCGACATTGGCGATGGCGCTGTCGACCACCGCCATGACGATGCCGAGCGCGATCGTCAGCACCGCCTGGTTGCGCTGCGGCTGCGGCAGGCCGTCGACATGCTCGATCGTGGTGAACGACATCGTGACGCGCGTTGGGTTGAGATGCGGTTGCTGGTCGCAACTTGGTCCGGCCCGGGATGGTTCCGGCCAGAGCGGCAGCCGGTTCAGCGCCTATTTCGGCTTCCGCGGCTCCTGAATCGCCCTGAGATAGCTTACCACGGCCTCGGCGTCGTCGCGGTCGAATCGGGCGGTCGGCATGGCGCGGTGAATGCTGCTGTAGCCGTCCTGGAGGCGCTGCGCGAAGTCGGGATCGTAAAGCTTGTTCTCGCCCAACGTCCGGAAAGGCGGCGCCAGCTCATTTGGGCTCGCGCCGCTCCTGCCGACCGCGTGGCACTCCGCGCACATCCGCTGCAGCATGCCTTCTGCGCGCCGCTGCTCGGCGTCCAGGGCTTCACTCGCAGTGCTCCACAGAACGCCAGCGGCCAGCCACGCCGGTGCGGCGCGGCTCAGACCGAGGGCCGTGAACAGAGCCTTCATGGCAAATCGACGCATCGGGGCCTCGCGATGGCCGCAGAATGCCACGGCCGAGGCCAGCGCGCTTGACGCAGCTCAAGCGGTCCTAGACCGCCGGCGGGTTGCGGTCGATGAACGTCGTCCTCTGGTGCCAATAGGGATAGGGCAGCGTCACCTTGCTCGCCGCGTCGAGCTTTGCGACCTGCTCCTTGGTCAGCGACCAGCCGACCGCGCCGAGATTTTCGCGGAGCTGCGCCTCGTTGCGCGCGCCGATGATCAGCGTCGACACCGTGGGACGCTGCAGCAGCCAGTTCAGCGCGATCTGCGACACGCTCTTTCCCGTTTCCTTCGCAACCTCGTCGATCGCCTCGACGACGCGGTAGACGTGCTCGTCGGGCACGGGCGGGCCGAACTCGGCGGTCTTGGGCAGGCGGCTCACCTCGGGTTTCGGCTGCCCCCGGCGGATCTTGCCGGTAAGGCGCCCCCATCCGAGCGGCGACCAGACCACGGCGCCGAGGCCCTGGTCGAGGCCGAGCGGCATCAGCTCCCATTCGTAGTCGCGCCCGATCAGCGAATAATAGGTCTGGTTGGCGACGTAGCGCGGAAAACCGTGCTTGTCGGCAAGTGCGAGCGACTTCATCAGGTGCCAGCCCGAGAAATTCGAAACGCCGACGTAGCGGATCTTGCCGGCACGCACCAGCACGTCGAGCGTCGAGAGCACCTCCTCGGGCGGCGTGAAGGCGTCGAAGCCGTGGAGCTGGAACAGATCGATGTAGTCGGTGCCGAGCCGGCGCAGCGAACCGTCAATGGCGGCGAGCAGATGCTGCCGCGACGAGCCGATGTCGTTGGGACCGTCGCCGAAGCGGAAGGTGGCCTTGGTCGAGATCAGCACCTTGTCGCGGCGGCCCTTGATGGCTTCGCCGAGCACGCGCTCGGATTCGCCGAGCGAATAGACGTTGGCGGTGTCGAACATCGACACGCCGGCTTCGAGGCAGATGTCCAGGAGGCGCCGCGCCTCGGTCGCGTCCGTGCTCCCCCACGCAGCGAGGCGGCCGACGCCGCCGAAAGTGCCGGTGCCAAGGCTGAGAGCGGGCACCATGAGGCCTGAGCGGCCCAAGCGTCGGTATTCCATCGATATGCTCCTCGGCTGATTGCTGATTGATGTGTGCGGCCTGGTACCGACGTTAGCGCAAGCAGGCGCCTTGTCCTATCACGCCCTCACATACCGGACTTGCTTGGAGCTGCCGACCAGAGCCAGCACCGCGAGCCGGAGCGCGAAGCCTCCCGGCGAGCGCAGGCTCCGGCCGATGGCTGCGGATCAGTGCCGCAACTGGCTGTGCCGGAAGTCGCGCGGCGACATGCCGAAACGCTCGCGGAAAACGCGACCGAAATGCGAGAGGTCGTTGAAGCCCCAGGCGAAGGCGATCTCGCTGATATGGCGGTGACCGAGCAGGGGCGAGGCGAGGTCGCGCCGGCATTGGGCGAGCCGTTCGGCGAGGACGAAACGTTGGAAGGAGGTCTCCTCGTCGGCGAGCAGATCGTTGACGTAGCGCGGCGAGATGCCGAGCGCGGCCGCGGTCTCCGACAATGAAAGGTCGGGATCGGCGAGATGGGCGCGGACGTGCGCCTTGAGCCGGTAGAGCAATGCAGAGCGGTGGGTCGAGGACGGCAGCGATGTCTTCCGGAGCCGTTCGCTCAGCGCCATCGCGAGCAGATCGACGGCCTGCTCCGACAATGCGGCGGCGCCGTCGGACGCGAGCCGGTCGGCGCTCTGGCAAAGCCGGAAGATGAAATCATAGGCGAGCCGTTCGAGCGGCGCGTCGCCGCCGAACGACATCGCGGTCAGCGTCTCGGTGCCGCCGAGCCGACGCTGCAGCATCTCCCGCGGCACCTTGAAGATGGACTGCGTGAAAGGATCGTTGAACTTCAGCTCATAGGGGCGCGTGGTGTCGTAGAGCGCGAATTCGCCGGGATGGATCACGGTCTCGCGGCCGTCTTGCACCACGCCGCCGTCGCCGCAATGGCCGAGCGCGACCAGGACGAAATCCTGATCCGAACGCGCAATGCGCGAGGGTGTACGGAATACGTGCTGGCGATCGGAGCAAACCTCGGAGCATACCGCCTTGCCGAGCGCAGCTTGCGTGACCGAGCCGCGAAAGGCGCTGCCGAGATCGGACCTGCAGTCGAGCCCGACGAAGACGTCGCAGACGATGTCCTGCCAGAGCGCGAGCCGCCGATGGGCCGGGCTGCCGTCCGTCGTGAACTGGATTGGCATCTGGAAAGCCTCCCTTGTCCCGTCCAGCAAAACCGCCAATGGACGGACCCAGCCTGACCGGAGGCAAATCCCGTACCCGGCAGGAATTCCGTCCGGTCGAGTTTTTGTTCCGCCGCGGTCGAGCGCTCGATCGCCCGCTTTGGTCCAATAGACTGCATCGGAGATGGCTTCCGATCAACCGGCCAGGAGGCGGCAATGGGCATCGAACATCCGAAATACAAGGTGGCGGTGGTGCAGGCGGCGCCGGCCTGGCTCGACCTCGACGCCTCGATCGACAAGTCGGTCGGGCTGATCAAGGAGGCCGCCGAGAAGGGGGCCAGGCTGATCGCCTTCCCGGAGGCCTTCATCCCCGGCTACCCCTGGCACATCTGGATGGACTCGCCGGCCTGGGCGATCGGCCGCGGCTTCGTGCAGCGCTATTTCGACAATTCGCTGGCCTATGACAGCCCGCAGGCCGAACGGCTGCGCGATGCCGTGCGCAAGGCCAGGCTCACCGCCGTGATCGGCCTGTCCGAGCGCGATGGCGGCAGCCTCTATCTGGCGCAATGGCTGATCGGACCCGACGGCGAGACCATCGCCAAGCGCCGCAAGCTGCGGCCGACCCATGCCGAGCGCACCGTCTATGGCGAGGGCGACGGCAGCGACCTTGCGGTGCACGCGCGGCCCGACATCGGCCGGCTCGGCGCGCTGTGCTGCTGGGAGCATCTGCAGCCGCTGTCGAAATACGCGATGTACGCCCAGAACGAGCAGGTGCATGTCGCGGCCTGGCCGAGCTTCTCGCTCTACGATCCCTTCGCGCCGGCGCTCGGAGCCGAAGTCAACAATGCCGCCTCGCGCGTCTATGCGGTGGAAGGCTCATGCTTCGTGCTGGCGCCTTGCGCGACCGTGTCGCAGGCGATGATCGACGAGCTCTGCGACCGGCCGGACAAGCACGCGCTGCTCCATGCCGGCGGCGGTTTCGCCGCGATCTACGGCCCCGACGGCAGCCAGATCGGCGACAAGCTCGCGCCGGACCAGGAGGGGCTCCTGATCGCCGAGATCGATCTCGGTGCCATCGGCGTCGCCAAGAACGCGGCAGACCCGGCCGGGCATTATTCGCGCCCCGACGTGACGCGGCTGCTACTGAACAAGAAGCCCTACAAGCGCGTCGAGCAGTTCGCGTTGCCGGCCGATACCGTCGAGCCCACGGACATCGCCGCGGCGGCAAGCTGATCACGGTGATGGAGGGGAGGGTACCATCATGGAGTCCGCAATTCCTCTGCATCTCGAAACCACGCGCACGCGCCACAAGCGCGTGCCGGACGATTGCCAGCCGCCTTATCCCTCTTTCGTGGCGCGCTACAGGCCGGGCGTGAGCCGGGTCGTGATGGCCTATTTCGGCGTGCAGCATCACGGCAATGCGCCGGCGGCCGCGGCGGAGGCGCTCGCCGAGATCGCGGCGAAGTTCGCTGCTGCAGGCGGGCCTTCGCATTGGGACCGCGCGCGCTATGTCGACCAGGCCGGATACGAGACCATCATTTCCGTCGGCTATTGGGACGACATCGTGCGCTTCGACGCCTGGTTCGAACCGGCGCGCGAGGCCTGGACCGGGCGGCAGCGCGAGGGCATGGGCACGTTCATCGAGGTGCTGCGTCCGACCGTGGCGCGGCACGAGACGCTGTTCTCGTCGCCCGACCGGACCGAGGGCGTCGCGGCGGTTGCCGAGGGCATGAGCGGCGAGGTGCAGGAGCATGCCTATTGGGGTGGCATGCGCGACCGCATCCCGCTGTCGCAAACCGACGCGATGGCGTCCGGCGGCACGCCGAAGCTGGTCCGCGACGGCGCCCGGCTGCGGGTCGTGGCGCACGACAACCTCTGCCTGATCCGTTCCGGGCAGGACTGGAGCGATACCGAAGCGTCCGAGCGAAAGCTTTATCTCGATGACGTCGAGCCGGTGCTGCGCGAGGGCATGGATTTCCTGCGCGACGACGGTCTTGCGATCGGCTGCTATGCCAACCGCTACATGCGCCTGGTCTCGGCCGACGGCAGCATGAGCGAAAAGTCTTACGGCCAGAGCTGGTGGAAGAGTCTGGCGGCCCTGGAGCGCTGGGCCGAGTCGCATCCGACCCATGTCCGGATCTTTGGCGCGGCGATGAAGTATCTGTCGACCCTTGGACCGTCAGCCAGGCTGCGACTGTATCACGAGGTCACGGTGGCAGCTGCGGACGAGCAGTTCTTCGAATATCTGAACTGCCACGATAGAACCGGCATGCTGGCTTCCGTGGAAGCGGCCAGCGCCTAAGCGACGCAATGGCCGAGCAGCTCGGGATGTGCGGCGCAGATGTGATGCGCGCCGGCGTCCTTCAGCTCGGCCTCGCTGCCATAGCCGTAGAGCACGCCGATCGCGGTCATGCCGTTGGTGCGGGCGCCGACCACGTCATGGCTGCGGTCGCCGATCATGATCGCGCTGGCGGCATCGACCTTCGTCTCGTCCAGCGCGTAGCGCAGCAGGTCGCGCTTGTCGACGCGCGTGCCGTCGAGCTCGGAGCCGAACACGTGCTCGAAGTAGGGTTTCAGGCCGAAATGATCGACGATGCGCCTGGCGTAGACTGCGGGCTTGCTGGTCGCGACGAACATGCGCTGGTTGGTCGCGGCGAGAATCGTCAGCGTGTCCACGATGCCGGCATAGGCCTCGTTCTCGAACAGGCCGATATCGCTGAAGCGCTCGCGATAGAGCAGCAGGGCGCGGTCGGCGAGCTCGTCGGTCCCGGTGAGCTTCTTCAGGCTGGCATGCAGCGGCGGCCCGATGCACCAGGTCAGCTCGTCCTCGCTCGGCACCGCGACATCGAGCCGCGCCAGCGCGTACTGGATCGAGCGCGTGATCCCCGGCTTAGGGTTCGTGAGGGTGCCGTCCAGATCAAAAAAGATTGTCACCATCAGGCCGGACCTGCGTTGATACTGCCGTCCGTTGCTAGTTGGCTGGGGTTCCAAGTCAAGGTCCGATTTGTCCTGTCACGTCGATGCCATGCGAATAGCCCGGGTTATCGCTGTCTTGTGTCACGCCCTCGTGCTGTCGCCGGTGCTGGCAGAGGAGACGCCGGCCCCGGACGTGCCTCCGAAGGCCGAGGAACCGGCGAAGCCGCCGGAGACGCCGAGGGACGCCCGCGAGCGCGACACGCGGGAGTCGATCTGCCTGATCGTGGAGGCGGCGGCGCGCGATGCCGATCTCCCGCTGGAATTCTTCGCCCGGGTGATCTGGCAGGAAAGCCGCTTCCAGGCCGATGCGGTCGGCCCCATGACGCGCAGCGGCGAGCACGCTCGGGGCATCGCGCAGTTCATGCCGGGCACCGCGAGCGAGCGCGGGTTGCTCGATCCGTTCAATCCGGTGCAGGCGCTGCCGAAGTCGGCGGAATTTCTGAGCGAGCTGCGCAGCCAGTTCGGCAATCTCGGCCTTGCCGCGGCGGCCTACAATGCCGGCCCGCGGCGGGTGCGGGAATGGCTCGCCGGGACTGGCGGAATGCCGGAGCAGACCCGCAACTACGTCTACGCCATCACCGGCACCAGCGTCGATGCCTGGGCCAAGGCAGGAGCGACCGGCAAGGGACCGCCGAGCTCACCGCCGACGAGCTGCCGCGATCTGATGGCGCTATTGAAGCGCGCACCGAATGCCTTCGTCGCCGAGCTCGAGCAGCACGTGGAGCTTGCGGCCGCCAAGTCCTGGGGCGTCCAGCTCGCCGCCGGCTTCGATCGCAACAGGGCGCTGGCGATGTACTCGCGTGCCGTCACGCGGCTGAGCGCGGTGATCGGTGAGCGCGACCCGAGCCTGCTGTCCTCGGTGATGCGCAGCCGCGGCACGCGCGCGTTCTACCAGGTACGCATCGGCACCGAGACGCGCAACGAGGCGGATGATCTGTGCAACCGGATCAGGAAGGCGGGCGGGGCCTGTTTCGTGCTGAGGAACAGGGGTGTGAGCGGGTAACTCCGCTTGTCATTCCGGGGCGCGCCCTCTTGGGCGCGAACTATGGTGCGCAATTGCGCACCTGAGAATCCATCGTGCAGCGACCTCCGCGGCCCGATGGATTCCGGGCTCGCGCCAAGTGGCGCGCCCCGGAATGACGGCGGAGGGCGGGTCGCGCATGCCAGCCCCGCCGCGTGTTTCCTTGACGCAGAACACTGCATCCCCCGTTATGCGGGCCCGACTCCGTAACCTCGACCAAAACTCCCGTGGCGCTTCCCCCGCTAGATTCCCCGCAATGGAACAGCCCCTGGCTTGCCTTCGGCTGGGGCCTGCGCTCGATCACGCAGACGATCCTCACCATCGTGCTGTTCGTGACCTATCTCGGCATCGGCGCGCTCGCGCACGACACCCATTTCAGCCTGCTCTGGGCGCTCTGTTCGACGCTGTTCGTCTGGGCGGGGCCGGCGCAGATCATCCTGATCACCACGCTCGGCTCCGGCGCCACCATCATCCAGTCGGCGATCGCCGTCACCGTCAGCGCTATCAGGCTGTTTCCGATGGTGGTCTCGGTGCTGCCGCTGATGCGCACGCCGACGACCAAGCGGCGCGAGCTGGTCTTTGCCGCGCATCTCACCGCGGTCACGCTGTGGGTCGAGTGCCACCGCTTCCTGCCGCAGGTGCCGCGTGAGCGGCGCATCGCCTTCGTTCACGGGCTCGGCTGCGGCCTCGTCTCGGTCTGTCTCGTTGCCAACACGGTCGGCTATTTCCTCGCCGCCAATCTGACGCAGACGCTCGGCGCGGCGATCCTGCTGCTCACGCCGCTGTCGTTCCTGTTCTCGACGGCGCGCAACAGCCGCGAAATCGCCGATGTCGTCGCGCTCGTGCTCGGCGTCTTGCTGTATCCGCTGGCCGCGAAGCTGAGCGCCGGCGTCGATATTCTGGTCAGCGGGGTGGTGGCCGGCACGATCGCCTATGGCGTGCATTGGTGGCGGGAGGTGCGCGCATGAGCTCGGCGCAGCTGATCGGCGACTGGCATGCGCTGGCGGTGCTGTTCGTCGCCGGCGTCATTCCCAACCAGATCTGGCGCATGCTGGGCCTGTGGTTCGGCGGCGGCATCGACGAAGGCTCCGAGCTGCTGGTCTGGGTGCGGGCGGTCGCCACCGCGATCCTTGCCGGCGTGATCGCCCAGATCGTGGTCGAGCCGCCGGGCGCGCTCGCCGGCGTGCCTGATATCCTGCGCTACGGCGCGGTGGCCGCTGGTCTCGTCGTGTTCCTGCTGACGCGCCGCTCGATCTTTGCGGGCGTCGTGACCGGCGAAGTCTTCATGCTGGCCGGCAAGTGGTGGTTGGGCTAAAACACGGCTCGACAGCAAGGATGTGGAAATATGGTTCGCAAGAACGAGCTCCGCGAGGGCGAGGTCGCCATCGAGCTGCCGCCCGCACAGGATGCCGGCCTGATTTTCATCGGCCGCATCCGCACGCCCTGGACCTCGCGGATGGAGACGCCACGGCAGGGCCGTCAGGATGGCCCGATCTGCCGTCTCGAGATCTTCGAGCCGTTTGTGCCAGGCATCAAGGGCGTCGACTTCTACAGCAATCTCGAGGTGCTCTACTGGCTCGACCAGTCGCGCCGCGACATCATCCTGCAGAGCCCGAAGAACAACGACAAGACCCGCGGCACCTTCTCGCTGCGCTCGCCGGTGCGGCCGAACCCGATCGGCACCTCGATCGTGAAGCTGGTCGGCATCGAGGGCAATGCCATTTTGGTGCGCGGTCTCGACTGCCTCGACAACACGCCGCTGATCGACGTCAAGCCGGATCGGTGCGAGTTCACCCCGCTGGCGCCGCCGCAGAAGGGCGATTTCGAGACGGAGTGACGATCAGCCTTTCAACGCCGCGATCAGCTTCGCCGCGTTTTCTTCCAGCACCTTGGCGTCTTCCTTGCGGCTGGCGGGCGGCAGCATGGCGACGCCGTCGTGGCGCGGCATGACGTGCATGTGCAGGTGAAACACCACCTGTCCGCCGGCGGGCTCGTTGAACTGCTGCACGGTGATGCCGTCGGCGTTGAAGGCTTTCATCGCGGCGGCTGCGATCTTGTGTGCGCCGCGCGCGACATGGGCGTAATCGTCGGGCTCGATGTCGAGGATGTTGCGGGCAGGGGCCTTCGGGATCACCAGCGTGTGACCGGGGACGCGCGGCATGATGTCGAGGAAGGCGAACACGTGCTCGTCCTCGTAGACCTTGGAGCAAGGCAGCTCGCCGCGCAGGATCTTCGCGAAGATGTTGTTGGTGTCGTAGGCGGTCATATTGGCGGCTCCCGAGAACTTTGCGCCTGGAATTTTGCGCTTACTGTCACCAGCAGCGGCAAACCGTCAAGGCGCCTCGTCGGCGCCTTTGCGGAACGGGCCGAGCTCGGCGAGCTCGCGTCCGGCTTCCGCGACATAGGCGCGCTCGCGCTTGAGATAGTCGTCGATGGCGCGGCGCAGGCCCGGATCGGCGATGAAGTGGGCGGAATGGGTGGTGCGCGGCAGGTAGCCGCGCGCGATCTTGTGCTCGCCTTGCGCACCGGCCTCGACATGCCTGAGGCCGCGTTTGATGGCGAAGTCGATCGCCTGGTAATAGCAGACCTCGAAATGCAGGAACGGATGATGCTCGACCGCGCCCCAGTTGCGGCCGAACAGCGTGTCCGAGCCGATGAAGTTGATCGCGCCGGCGATCCAGCGGTCGTTGCGGCGGGCCATCACCAGCAGCACATCCTGGCTCATGGTCTCGCCGATCAACGAGAAGAATTCCCGCGTCAGATAGGGCCGGCCCCATTTGCGTGAGCCGGTCTCCATGTAAAATTCGAAGAAGGCGTCCCAGGCCTCCTCGGTGATATCCTTGCCGGTGAGCCAGTGGATGGTGACGCCGGCGGCCATCGCATCGCGCCGCTCGCGCTTGATCGATTTGCGGTGCCGCGAGTTCAGCGTCGCCAGGAAATCGTCGAAGCTGGCAAAGCCCTCATTGTGCCAGTGGAACTGCTGGTCGGTGCGCTGCAGGAAGCCGTGCTCGGCGAGCAGCTTCCATTCCGCCTCCCGCGCGAAGGTGACGTGCACCGAGGAGGCCTTGCTGACGCCGCACAGCGCCACCAGCCCGCTCGCCAGTGCGTCCATGATCCGCTCGCGGTCGACGCCGTCGCGGACCAGGAGCCGCGGCCCTGTCGCCGGGGTGAAGGGAACCGAGACCTGGAGCTTCGGATAATAGCGCCCGCCGGCGCGCTCATAGGCGTCCGCCCAGCCGCGGTCGAACACGTACTCGCCCTGGGAATGCGATTTGAGATAGCAGGGCACGATTCCGGCGACGCGGCCGTCCACCTTGGCCACGAGATGCCGCGGGCCCCAGCCGGTGCGGATGGTCGCCGAACCCGATTTCTCAATTGCGGAAAGAAAGGCGTGGGAGACGAATGGGTTATAAGCCGGTCTTGAGAGACCGAGGGAATCGCCTGAAAGGGAAGATGAGGTTCCGTTGCCGGCCCCATGGCACCGTCCGCCGGGATTGGCGCAGGCGTCCCAATCCTCCGGTGACACGTTGTCAATCGAAGGTACGGCCTCGAGCGTGATTTCGGATGATGCCATCGATCCCCAAGATCGTGCATTGCAGCAGCGACTTCAAGAGGGCGGGGAGGGCACACTCTCGTGCCCCGGACGCAGCGCAGCACTCAGTGGTGCGCTGCTGAGCCGGGGCCCATTTCTCCGCATTGTCCTGTGCGGCTTTCTAGGTCCCGGCTCTGCGCAGCAGCGTTTCACGCTGTAGCGCGTCCGGGACACGAGCGAGGCCTACGGCACGAACCCCTCGAAAATCATCTGGTCCGCGTATTGCCCGACCCGGGTTCGCTGCTCCGGCGTGCGGACGGTCCAGCCGAGCAGGGCGCAGCCGAAGATGTTGCGGGCGATCCAGGGGGCGGGGGCCGGGAGGTCGTCGACCCGAAACGCCACGAAGTGGGGTTGGGTGCGAAAGCCGTGGCGCAGGTACAGCATGCTGTCGCGCTGCTCCCGCGTCAGCCTCGCCCAGTAATCGTCCTCATAGGTCCGCTGCGCGACGATGCCGCGCGGACGGGAGGGCAGCAGCTCGCGCAGCGCCAGCACCTGGTCGGGATCGAAGGACATGCCGACGGCTGGTCCGTCATAGGACGCCAGCACCTCGGCCATCCGCTTCACCAGCTTGCGGTCGCCGGCAAAATGGCTCTTCACCTCGATCACCAGCGGCACGCGGCCGGCGACGAGGGCGCAGAGGTCGGACAACGACATCATCCGCTCGGGCGTGTCCTTGAACCTGACGGCCTTGAGCTCGGCCGCCGTCTTCGAGATCACGTCGCCGGTGGCCTCGGTGAGGCGGCCGAGGGCATGGTCGTGATGCACCATCGCCTCGCCGTCGGCGGAGAGCTGGATGTCGACCTCGATCGCGAAGTTGCCCGCGATCGCGGCCTGCACCGCGCCGGGCATGTTTTCGACGATGCCACGGGAGATGTCATGCAGGCCGCGATGGGCGACCGGCCGGGCTGTCAGCCAATCGGGCGCGCGCATGTCGCGTCAGGCGACCTCGAACACGCCGTCGACCTCGACCGCGGCATCGGCGGGCAGCGAGGCGACGCCGACGGTGGTGCGGGCATGGCGGCCCTTGTCGCCGAAGGCGGCGACCATCAGGTCGGAGGCGCCGTTGAGTACCTTCGGCCCGTCCAGGAAGTCCGGCGCCGAGTTGATGAAGCCGCCGAGCCGCACCACGCGCACCACCTTGTCGAGATCGCCGAGCGCCGCCTTGACCTGGGCCAGCAGGTTCACCGCGCAGCCGCGGGCGGCCGCGGCGCCGTCCTCGATGGAGACGCCGGCACCCAGCTTGCCCTTGGCGATCAGCTTGCCGGCGGGATCGAAGCAGACCTGGCCGGAGACGAACAGCAGATTGCCGGTGCGCACGAACGGGACGTAATTGGCGACGGGCGTAGGGGCCTCGTGCAGCTTGATGCCCTGTTCCGCCAGCTTCTGCTCGACCGTGCCCGCCATGTCCGACCTCGTTGTCCAAAAAATCATTCGCCCCGGCGCGTCCGCAAAGGTAGCCGGGCGCGCCCTGTTTCGCCCATCGGGCCGCCACATGCAAGCAACCGCAAGGGGCCCGTATTTGTTGAGATCGGACAGCAGGTTCAGCGCCAAGGGGCCAACTTTACGTGAAACGGCCTCAGTTGCGACGCAATGGAACGGTCATTAAAATGTCGAATCTGCGCTTCGCAGGGACGCGCCCCCAAGGAATAGACATGGTGCACCTTTTCCGGACTTCGCTCGGTGTGATGGCGCTCGCGGCGGCCAGTTTCGGCCTTGGCGAGGGCGCGCTAGCCGCCAACGGTCCGTTCCTGCCGCACCAGGCGCTCTATGACCTCAGCCTGGTGAAATCGCGCTCCAACTCGGTCAACAGCGCGCGCGGCCGCATCCTCTACAACTTCACCGGCAGCGCGTGCGAGGGCTACACCTCCGAATTCCGCCAGGTCTCCGAGCTCGACAGCGGCGAGGGCAAGGTCACGCTCAGCGATCTCCGTTCCAATTCCTGGGAGGATGCCGCCGGCAAGAGCTACCGCTTCAAGATCGAGACGCGCATGAACGAGGCCGATGCCGGCCGGGTCGACGGCATGGCCGAGCGCGACGGCGACCACATCAACGTCAAGCTGAAGCTGCCGGCGCCGAAGAGTTTCACCCTCGACGGCAGCATCGTGTTCCCGACCGAGCAGATCCAGCGCATCATCGCCGCCGCCCGGGACGGCAAATCGCTGCTCGAGCTCTCGGTCTATGACGGCTCCGACGACGGCCAGAAGGTCTACAACACGCTGACCGTGATCGGTCAGCCGGTTCCCGCCGACCGCGCCACCTCCGCCGATCCCTCGACGTCGGACGAGCACATGAAGTCGCTCAAGCGTTGGCCGGTCACCGTCAGCTATTTCGACCGCGACGCCCCGCAGAAGGAGGGCGAGCAGACACCGGTCTATGCGATGGCGTTCGAGCTCTACGAGAACGGCGTCTCGCGCCAGCTCGTGCTCGACTACAACGACTTCGTCATTTCCGGCGCGATGGGCAAGTTCGACGTCAAGGACAGCAAGCCCTGCAATTGAGGGCAGAGCTCATCCTGCGCGACCAGTGCCTTAGGGTGGGCAAAGGCGCGCACTTCGCGCGCAGTGCCCACCACCTTTCAGCGATGGGCAAAATCGTGGGCACGCTTCGCTTTGCCCACCCTACGCGACCAATCTTCGCAGTGGCAGACTAGCTCTCGTCACACTCCCCAGCTACGCTCCTTCCAACCAGAAACCTCAGGGAGGCAAGCACCATGCCCAAGCTCGACCATCTCCGCCCCAGCGGCCTGCATCACAATCCCGCTTATTCCCACGTCGTCACCGCCTCAGGCGCGCGCACCATCTACATCTCGGGCCAGGTCTCGGTGGACGAGGAGGGACGGATCGTCGGCGAGGGGGATATCGCCGCACAGACCACGCAGGTGATGCAGAACCTCGGCCACGCGTTGAAGGCGGCCGGCGCGAGCTATTCCAACATCGTCAAGATCACGACCTTCGTCGTGAACTACAAGCCGGAGCTGCGGCCGATCATCGGCAAGGCCCGCTCGGCCTTCTTCGAAGGCATGGAGCCACCGGCGTCCACGCTTGTCGGCGTCTCCGCGCTCGCCGCGCCGGAATGGCTGATCGAGATCGAGGCGATTGCAGTCGCGGATTGATTTTCGTAGCCCGGATGGAGCGCAGCGTAATCCGGGAAACCTGCCACTTAGGACGCACTGCCCCGGATTGCGCTGCGCTCCATGCGGGCTACGAGCGCATCGCCGCAGACAGCTCTAGCAGCAGCGCCATCGCTTCGTCCGCCCTGTCAACGGGCACGAAGAGATGGTCATGATGGAACGCCGAAACGGCATTCACGCTGATGCCGGCTTCGGCGAGGCGCGCCGTGATCGCCGCCAGGAAGCCGACAGCGTCGAGCGCGGAGTGAACCGTCAGGGTGATCAGGCGCGAAGCGAACGCATAGCGCAGTCCCGCGGCTTCAGCGTCTTCACGAGGGATCACCAGCGTTGTGCCTTCCTGCTCGCGAAACGTCAGCAGGGGGCTGATCGCCGCCGGAATGCGCTCATTTGCCGGGATCGTGCAGAACACGAAGATGCCCGGCCGCAGCTCCGGCTTCATGCCTCGCAGCAGCACTTGTAGATCGCGTTCAGCCGTCATCACTCCGGCGCCTTCTCCGGGCCCTCATAGGCGATGCCGCGGATCACCGCGGCGCTGCCGAACTTCTTGCGCAGGCTGTCCACCGCGCGCTCGGCATGGGCGGCGCGGCGGTCGAGCATGTCGGTGTCGCCGGCGGGCGAGCCCTCGCGCAGCGCGCTGACACCGGCGCCCATCAGGCGGAAAGCGGTGCCGTCGATCTCCTTCGCCAGCATCTCGCGGCAGATCGAGAAGATCTTCGCGGCCAGCTGCGTCGGGGCGGCGATCGACTGCGAGCGCGTTCGCTGACGAAAGTCGGCGGTCTTCAGTTTCAGCGTGACGGTCGAGCCGGCGAGCTCGCTGCTCTTCAGCCGCGACGAGGTCTTCTCGCACAGCCGCCACAGGATCCTCTCCAGCGCCGCGAAATCGCGGATGTCGGTCTCGAACGTGGTTTCGCTGGAGATGGTCTTGGCGCCCCGGTCAGGTTCGACGCGGCGGTCGTCGATGCCGCGCGCGAGCCGCCACAGCCTGCGGCCGTCGCTGGGAAACTGCCGCATCAGCTCGATCTCGTCGGCCTTCTGCAGGTCGGCGATGACGCGGAAGCCGCGCTGCACGAGGCGCTCCTGCGTGGCGGGGCCGACGCCGAAGATGAAGCCGACCGGCTTGTCCGCCAGCATTATGCGCGCCTCCTCCTGGTCGAGCGCGGCAAAGCCTCTGGGCTTGTCGAGGTCGGAGGCGATCTTGGCCAGGAACTTGTTGCAGGACAGGCCGACCGAGACGGAGATGCCGATGTCGCGCTCGACCTCGCGGGCAAAGCGCGCCAGCACCTTGGCCGGGGCCATGCCGTGCACGCGCTCGGTGCCGGAGAGATCGAGGAAGGCCTCGTCGATCGACAGCGGCTCGACCAGCGGCGTCAGCGCCTGCATGGCCTGGCGCACCTCGCGGCCGACCCGGACGTACTTCGCCATGTCGGGAGGGATCACGGTCGCATGCGGGCAGGCCTCCAGCGCCCGAAACATCGGCATTGCCGAGCGCACGCCATAAGTGCGCGCGATGTAGCAGGCGGCCGATACCACGCCGCGCTTGCCACCGCCGATGATGACGGGCTTGTCGGCAATGTCGGGGTTGTCCCGCTTCTCGACGGTCGCGTAGAAGGCGTCGCAGTCGATATGGGCGATGGTCAGGGTGGACAGGGCGCGGTGGCGGACGAGACGGGGGGAACCGCAGGCCGAGCAGCGTCGCACCGCCATATCCAGATCGGCCAGACAATCCCGGCAGAAGCAGCGGGGCCCGGCCGGGTCGGGGACGGTCACGGCACGTCGCGCTCCCAGGAGGGATCGCCGAGCGAGTCGCCGAGGACCTGCCGCGCTGCGGCAACGTTGGTCGGGTGCAGCTCGACCGAGCCGGCGAAGGCCTTCACGGTGGCGTCATCGCGCATCACGAAATCGAGCACGCTGAGCAGGAAATTGGGGTCCGCGGCGGCATTGCGCAGGGTCTCCGGACCGACCCCTGTCTCGGCCAGGAACAGGCCCAGTCGCTCGGGCTCGCTCGCGACGAAGGACAGAGCCTGAATCGCAACGATTTCAGCGACTTCGCGGGGGTTGTGAACAGGCTTTTTCAAGGGGACGGTTTGCCTTTCCGTTAACTTTCGGTGTCTACTTTGCATCATGCCCGAGTCTCGCCCCTGAGTCTTCCGACCCCAGACAAGCAACTGGAAACCACATCGCAGAAAGTCGACCCTCGGGTTTAACGAAACTCAAGCGAATCTGAGGCTAGTTTGAATCCAGTTTTCGAAACGCCGGAAAGCGGCGTCTGAGGCGTCACATGTATCGGTCCTGCGGACCAATCAGGAGGGCGGGATGGCCAAGACCGTCCTGATCGTGGAAGACAACGAGCTCAACATGAAGCTCTTCCGCGACCTGTTGGAGGCGCACGGCTACCAGACCTCCGGGACCAGCAACGGCTATGAGGCGCTCGACCTCGTTCGCAAGATGCGGCCCGACCTCGTGCTGATGGATATCCAGCTGCCGCAGGTCTCCGGCCTCGAGGTGACGCGCTGGATCAAGGACGATCCGGAGCTGCGTGCCATTCCCGTCGTCGCGGTCACGGCGTTCGCGATGAAGGGCGACGAAGAACGCATCCGCGAGGGCGGCTGCGAGGCCTATTTGTCCAAGCCGATCTCGGTCGGCAAATTCATTGAGACGGTCCGGCGTTTTATCGGATAGGAAGTGAGTTCACAGTGTCTGCGCGTATCCTGGTCGTCGATGACGTCCCTGCCAACGTCAAGCTGCTAGAGGCCCGCCTTTCCGCCGAATATTTCGACGTGATGACCGCCTCGAACGGCACCGAGGCGCTGGCGATCTGCCATCGCGCCGAATGCGACATCATCCTGCTCGACGTGATGATGCCCGACATGGACGGCTTCGAGGTGTGCCGCCGCCTCAAGTCCGACCCTGCCACCCATCACATTCCCGTCGTCATGGTCACGGCGCTCGACAGTCCCTCCGACCGCAATCGCGGGCTCGAGGCCGGCGCCGATGACTTCCTGACCAAGCCCGTCTCCGACGTCGTGCTGATCGCGCGCGTGCGCTCGCTGACGCGGCTGAAGATGATGACCGACGAGCTGCGCATGCGCGCCATCACCTCGCTCGAGATCGGCATGCAGGCGCCCGAGCGCAGCGCCGTCGCCGACACCGGCAAGGGCGGCCGCATCCTCCTGGTCGACGACCGCCAGTCCTCCTACGAGCGGCTGGCGACGATCCTTGCCGCCGAGCACACCATCGACGTCGAGCCCAATCCGACGGAAGCGCTATTCCACGCCGCCGAGGGCAATTACGACCTGCTCATCGTCTCGCTCGACCTCAACAATTTCGACGGCCTCCGCCTCTGCAGCCAGGCGCGCTCGCTGGAGCGCACGCGCCATGTGCCGATCCTGGCGATCGCCGATCCCGAGAACTCGACGCGGCTGCTGCGCGGCCTCGAGATCGGCGTCAACGACTATCTGCTGCGCCCGATCGACAAGACCGAGCTGCTGGCCCGCGCCCGCACCCAGATCCGCCGCCGCCGCTACACCGATCATTTGCGCGACAACGTGCAGAACTCGATCGAGATGGCGATCACCGACGCGCTCACCGGCCTGCACAATCGCCGCTACATGGAGAGCCATCTGGCGACGCTCGCCGAGCAGGCCTCGACCCGCGGCAAGCCGCTGGCGCTGATGATCCTGGACATCGACTTCTTCAAGTCGATCAACGACAATTACGGCCACGACGCCGGCGACGACGTGCTGCGCGAATTCGCGGTGCGGGTGCGCAAGTCGATCCGCGGCATTGACCTTGCCTGCCGTTACGGCGGCGAGGAGTTCGTCATCGTGATGCCGGAGACCGATCTCCACGTCGCCGGCATGGTCGCCGAGCGCCTGCGCCGCTCGATCGCGGGCGAGCCGTTCGCGATCCACAAGGGCGCCAAGCGCATCGAGGTCACGATCTCGATCGGCCTCACCACGCTGGAGCGGAAGGGCGAGGCGGTCGCCGACGTGCTCAAGCGCGCCGACACCGCGCTCTACCGCGCCAAGCACGACGGCCGCAACCGCGTGGTGTCGCAGGCGGCGTGAGGGCCGCCGCGACACAAAAATTGCGAAAACAACCCCATGCACAGTAGCCGGCGCCAGTCGGATCAATAGGTTACGTGGGGCCGAAATGGCCTTTGCGCTGCTGGTCGCGCCCTTTGACGTGTCGGGCAAAACAGGAGCATGTTGATTGGATCGCGACGCCCCCCAGGCGCCGCTGTCATTCCCCGCGAAAGCGGGGAATCCAGTACGCCGCGGCCTTTCGGTTCAATCACAATCGGCTCTGGAATACTGGATGCCCCGCCTTCGCGGGTGATGACACCGTCCGATGCGGCGATGGTGGTCAGTGTGGTGGACGTTTGTCTTGCGTCGTCGCGGCCTTCAATGCATCGTCCCCCACATCCACCCCCGCATTCCGCAGCAGCACCTTCGCCGCTTCCTTCGCCGCGCGCGCCATCGCCGGGTCGTCGCGCACGAGGTCCTGGGCGATGGAGCCGTCGACCAGCAGCACGAGCTGGGTCGCGAGCGCGTCGGCATCCGCTACGCCGAGCTCGCTCAGGCGGTCGCGAAACCAGAGGCGGCGGCTTTCCTTGAAGGCGACGGCGATCTTCTTCACGGCGCGGTCGGCCGGGCCGAGCTCGGCGACCGCGTTCACGAACGGGCAGCCGCGAAAATTTTTCGCCGCAAAACGCCGCTCCAGCGAATCGAAGGTGGCGAGGATCTGCTCGGTCGGCGGCTTGTCGGAGGGGGATGCGTGCACGAAACGGCGCTCGAGGTAAGCCGCGATCAGCGCGTCCTTGGACGGGAAGTGGTTGTACAGCGTGCGCTTGCTGATGCCGATCTCGGCCGCGATGGTGTCGACGCCGATCGCGCGAATGCCTTGCAGATAGAACAGCTTGTCGGCGGTCTCGAGGATCCGCTCTTTCATCGTCTGTGGGGCGGGCGGGGGAGCCATGCGGCAGAATGCGTCCTGTTGGCTTGACAGCACGCGCCGATCATAGCCTAAGTACACAGGTCTGTGTAACCAAAATCAGCGGCAAAAGCGGACGACGGCATCTGCGCCGTGCCCAAAAGGGAGAAGAAAAATGCCCCTGCTGCAGGTCCTGCGTCCGACCTTGCCGATCCTCATCGGCGCTTCGATCATGCTGACGCTGAGCATGGGGCTGCGGCAGAGCCTCGGCATCTTCATGCAGCCGCTGACGCGCGATATCCACATCTCGATCTCGGATTTCACGCTGGCGCTGGCGGTGCAGAACCTCGCCTGGGGGTTTCTGCAGCCGCTCGCCGGCGCGATGACGGCGCGCTACGGCTTCCGGCCAGTCATGATCGTCGGCGCATTGCTGTACATCGTCGGCCTCGCGCTGATGGCGACCGCGAACGGGCTTGTCAGCATCATGATCGGCGCCGGCGTGCTGATCGGGACGTCGCTGGCCTGCACCGCGGCCGCGATCGCGATGTCGGTGGCGGCACGCGCGGTCCCTGCGACGGTGCGCTCGACGGTGCTCGGCATCGTCTCCGGCGCGGGCTCGCTCGGCGCACTGCTGTCGGCGCCGATCGGGCAGATGCTCAACGAGGGCTTTGGCTGGCGCGTCGGCCTTGCCGGCTTCGTCGTCATGTCCGTGCTGATGATCCCGGCGGCGTGGTACGCCGGGCGTGTCGACCAGGTGCCGCTGCCGAAGCCGGCCGCCGACGAGATCGACGAAGCCAGCGCGGTGACCGCGGCAAAAACCGCGTTCGGCAATGCGTCCTTCGTGGTGATGACCGGCGCCTATCTGGTCTGCGGCATGCAGCTCGTGTTCCTCACCACGCATCTGCCGTCCTATCTGGCGATATGCGGCCTCGATCCGATGCTTAGCGCGCAGACGCTCGGCATGATCGGCGGCTTCAACGTGCTGGGTTCGCTGTTCTTCGGCTGGGCCGGCCAGCGCTGGAACAAGCTCGCACTGCTGGGCGGCATCTATATCCTGCGCTCGCTGGCGCTCGCCTGGTACTTCACGCTGCCGGCGACGCCGTTCTCGACGCTGCTGTTCGGCGCGATCATGGGCTTCCTGTGGATGGGCGTCGGCCCGCTGGTCGCGGGCGCCGTCGCCGAGATGTTCGGCCTGCGCTGGCAGGCGATGATCCAGGGCCTCGCCTTCATGAGCCACCAGATCGGCAGCTTCCTCGGCGCCTACGGCGGCGGCGTGCTCTACGACGCGCTCGGCTCCTACACCATGGCCTGGCGCATCGGTGTGGCGCTCGGCCTTGCCGGCGGCATCGTGCAGGTGGCGTTCGCGCTGGTCAGGCCGTCGCAGCCGCCGGCGCCGGTGCTGAAGGCGGCGTAAGCGAGTAGGGCGCTCATGAACGTCCGGTTGGGAACTGGTAGCGCACGACGCGCCGCCCAGCGGCTGCGACCGCTTTAGTCGACGCCGGTCACGTAAGGTTCATGCGGGTCCGGAGAAATTTCGTAGCTCGCCAGCGCCCGCATGCAGCCGTAGGATCGGTCCCTCCGGACGACGTGACTCCAGCTCCAATCCTTTCATTCTGAATGCCTGCGTTGGCGCCGGAGGCGGAGCCGCTCGTCGAAGCCACAAACAACAACATAGGGGGGACCGTCATGTCCGCGTTGTCACGCCGTGATTTCCTGGCACTTTCGACATCCGCCGCCGCCCTCGGCCTCGCCGCGCCGGTGCGGGCCGCGATGGGCCCGAACGACAAATACGACCTGGTGATCCGCGGCGGCGAGGTGCTCGACCCCAGCCAGTCGCTGCGCGCCAGGCGCGATATCGGCATCCGCTGGGGTGTCATCGAAGCCGTGCAGGAAGCGATCCCGGCCGAGCGGACGCTTAAGAGCATCGACGCGTCGGGCAAGCTGGTGATGCCAGGCCTCATCGATCTGCATAGTCACGTCTATCCCTACGGCTCGGCGATCGGCATTCCCGCCGACGAGCTGGTGCAATTCCAGGCCACGACGACCGTCGTCTCGGCGGGCGATGCCGGGGTCAACAATCTGGCGGCGCTGCGCCGCTTCATCGTGGCCCAGACGCGGGCGCGGATGTACGCCTTCGTCCACATCGCCAATAACGGCCTGTCGGCGTTCCCGGCCGCCGAGCTGTACAATATCGACGTCGCCCAGACCGAAGCCTGCGCGATGGCGCTCGCCGAGAACCGCGATTTCCTGCTCGGGGTCAAAGTGCGGATGTCGGAGAACGTGATCTACAAGCACGGGCTCGAGCCGCTGAAGCGCGCCATCCAGGCGTGCGAGATGTGCGGCTGGCCGGCGAAGATGATGGTGCATATCGGCGGCGTCGAGTCCAAGGAGTTGATGTCGCAGATCCTCGACATGCTGCGGCCGGGCGACGTGCTGACGCACGCCTATTCGGGCGCCCCAAACATGTCCAACGTCTTCACCAACATCGTTCAGGACGGCAAGCTGCTGCCCGCGGCGCTCGCCGCCAAGCAGCGCGGCGTCATGTTCGACGTCGGTCATGGCGGCGGCAGCTTCGATTTCACCGTGGCGGACGTGGCGATCGCCGGTGGCTGCGCGCCCGACACCATCTCCTCGGACATCCACGTCTTCTCCGGCAATTCGCCGGGCATTCCGTTCCTACCCAACGTGATGAGCAAGTTCATGACGCTCGGCTTCACCCTGGAGCAGGTGGTCGCGATGGCCACCATTGCTCCGGCGAAGATCATCGATCGCGCGCCGAAGATCGGCACGCTGCAAGTCGGTGCGCCCGGCGACGTCGCCATCATGGAGCTGGCGGAGGGGCCGGTCAGCTTCGTCGACACCCGCAACAACAAGAGGGACGGCAAGGCCCATCTCAAGCCGGTCCAGACCGTGATCAACGGCGTGCCCTTCGGGCGGCCTTATCAGGCGCCGTTTGCGGTGAGATAGCGGGCTCGTGCCCCGGACGTAGCGCAGCGTCACTTCGACGGTGCGCTGCAGCGCCGGGGCCCATGTCTCGTCAGGGCGCCGTGTTGCTTTATGGGTCCCGGCTTCTCAGGAGCAGCGCTCCGCGCTGCACCGCGTCCGGGACACGAGCGGAGTTGAAACGAAAACGGGGCCCGAAAGGGCCCCGCAAAACTCTTCAACGCTTCGCTGATCTTACTTGATCTTGGCTTCGCGGAATTCGACGTGCTTGCGCGCGACCGGATCGTACTTCTTCTTGACCAGCTTGTCGGTCATGGTGCGCGAATTCTTCTTGGCGACGTAGTAGAAGCCGGTGTCGGCCGAGGACACGAGCTTGACCTTGATGGTGACCGCTTTGGCCATGTTGTGAACCTCAGAATATCGGGGAATCTGGAGCCGGCCAAACGGCCCGCGTTGGCCGGCAACCTAGCCAGAAACCGCCTGATGTCAAGGTTTTACACCCCGAAAACCACCCAAATCGGGCCGATCAGGCCTCGAAGAAGCGGTTTTTCGGCCGCGGCAGGCCCAGATTCTCCCTCAAAGTGGCCCCTTCATACTCCTTGCGGAAAATCCCGCGCTTCTGCAGCTCCGGGACGACCTTGTCGACGAAATCGTCGAGGCCGGCGGGCAGGAATGGGAACATGATGTTGAAGCCGTCGCAGCCGCGCCCGACCAGCCATTCCTCCATCTGGTCGGCGATGGTCTTGGCGGTGCCGACAAACGAGAGCCCGCCATAGCCGCCGACGCGCTGGGCGAGCTGGCGCACGGTGAGCTTGTCGCGCCTGGCGAGATCGACCATGCGCTGGCGGCCGCTCTTGCTGGCATTGGTCTCGGGGATCTCGGGCAGGGGCCCGTCGGGATCGAAGGTCGAGGCGTCGGTGCCGAGAATGACGGAGAGCGAGGCGATGGCGCTGTCGTAATGCACGCGGCTGTCGAGCAAAGCGCGCTTCTCCCTGGCTTCATCGACGCTGTCGCCGACCACGACGAAAGCGCCGGGCAGAATCTTCAGATGCTCGGGGTCGCGGCCGATCTTCTCCATGCGGCTCTTGATGTCGGCATAGAGTTTCTGCCCGTCCGCGAGGCTGCCGCCGCCGGTGAACACGGCTTCCGCGGTTTCAGCCGCGAGCTGCTTGCCGTCCTCGGAGGCGCCGGCCTGCACGATCACCGGCCAGCCCTGCACGGGCCGCGCGATGTTGAGCGGGCCGCGCACCTTCAGATATTTGCCGTGATGGTCGAGCGTGTGCATCCTGGCGGGATCGAAGAACAGGCCGCTCTCGACGTCGCGCACGAAGGCGTCGTCGGCGAAGGAATCCCACAGGCCGGTGACGACGTCGTAGAACTCACGGGCACGCTTGTAGCGCTCGGCGTGCTCCATGTGATCGTCGAGGCCGAAATTCAGCGCCGCGTCAGGATTCGAGGTGGTGACGATATTCCAGCCGGCGCGGCCGCCGCTGAGATGGTCGAGCGAGGCGAAGCGCCGCGCGACGTGATAAGGCTCGTCGAACGTGGTCGAGCCGGTCGCGATCAGGCCGATGCGCTCGGTCACGGCCGAGAGCGCCGATAGCAGCGTGAACGGCTCGAACGAGGTCACGGTGTGGCTGCGCTTGAGCGCGTCGATCGGCATGTTCAGCACGGCGAGGTGATCGGCCATGAAGAAGGCGTCGAACTTGCCGGCCTCGAGCTTTTGGATCAGCGTCTTGATGTGCGGGAAGTTGAAATTGGCGTCGGGCCAGGCCCCGGGATAGCGCCAGGCGCCGGTGTGGATGCTGATCGGGCGCATGAACGCGCCAAGCTTGAGTTGCCGTTGTGCCATCGCCCGGTGTCCGTTCTTGGTGACGCTCGGGGAAGACATAGGCATGCCGCGGAGCTCCGCCATCGGCGGGCGGCGGGAAGATTATTTTGTTTTTCGATGTGCGCTCAGCACAATCTCGTCATTTCAGCCGTCGCCTGCGGCCATCCTTCGAGACGCCCGCCGTTGGCGGGCCCTCAGGATGAGGACTGAAGTTGCGGCGCCAGATTCAACAGGCAAGAATGCAACCTAGCCTCATCCTGAGGAGACCGCGAAGCGGTCGTCTCGAAGGACGAGGCGTGCGCTCGACGGCTGCCAAGAAGCAACTTGCAACGCTTCGGGAATGACGTCGAGAGCGGCTCAGCCCAAAACATCCTTCTGCATCTTGCCGCCGTAGAAATGGAAGAACGGCACCGGTGCGTCGTGGCGGAGCGGGCCGGTGGCAAGGCGGGTGTCGAGCTCGTTGAGCACGTTGCGCGTCATCGGATGCAGGTCGGCGAGCGGCTTCGAGCCGAGCTCGACCCAGACCAGCTCGACCAGCTCGGCATCGGCATGGATCACGCCGTCGACGCGGTGGGTGATCGCCGAGGCATCCGCGGTGAAGAAGCGCGTGTCGAAGCGCTTGACGCGGCCGGGCGGGGTGATCGCGCGGGCAATCAGGAACAGGCTTGACGGATCGGGCAAGAGGCCGGCATCGGCGAACGGCTTCCATGGACCATCGAGCTTCGCCTTCACCTCTGCCTTGCGACCGAGACAGAGCCCGGTCTCCTCGCAGGCCTCGCGGATCGCGGCAATGGCGAGCGACTTCGCGCGCGAGGCCGGCGTCTTCGGGCTGCCCTTGGCGAGATTGGCCTCCAGCTCGGGCGTGATGGGCGCCGCACAGGGCACGCGATAATCGGCCTTGTCGACGCGGCCGCCCGGGAAGACGAACTTGCCGGGCATGAACACCACCTTGTCGTGGCGCTTGCCGACCAGCACTTTCGGAACGGCGCCGCTGCGATCGACCAGGATCAGCGTCGCGGCATCCTTCGGACGGAAATAGGGATGGTGGTCGGCTTCCTTGCCCTCGTGAATTCTTGCCTTTTCGTCCGCTTGCGACGTGTCCGTCATGTCCTCACCCGAACTCTTCTTGCTTATTATGCCTACACCGGCGGAATACCATCCGGAGGGTTGTCGTCAAACCCGTGCATGCGCAGAGCCCATTGCAGGCCGACCACAGCTCCCTTGACCGGCTGCAGCAGCGCAAGCGAGGCGAGGAAGGTGAAGGGCAGATAGGCGGCGAAGCTGATCCAGACCGGCGTGGTGTAATTGGTCTCGATCCACAAGACGGCCGGCACCACGATGTGGCCGACGATGACGATGACGAGATAGGCGGGCAGATCGTCGGCGCGATGCGGCGTGAAATCGAGCCCGCATGTGGCGCAATTGTCCGCCGTCTTCAGGAAAGCGCGGAACAGCTTGACCTCGCCGCAGCGCGGGCAACGGCCGCGAAAGCCGCGCCGCATCGCCGCAAAGACGTCGCGCTTCTCGACGAGACCGGTCTCGCGCGTCCAGATTTTCGGGGCCGTGCTCATCGTCACCATGCCTTGCCCTTCTTGCCTTTGCCCTTGTTCTTTCCCTTGTTCTTTCCCTTGCCCTTTCCAGGCTTGCCGGATTTCGGCTTCGCCGGCTTGCGTTTTCTCTCCGGACTGCGTCCGGGATGGGGCTTGGAGGATTTGCGCGGCGCACTGAGCGGCCGGCGCTGGCGCGGCGCGGTCTCGCTGGAGGATGACAGCAGCTCGAAGCGCAGCGCGCCCGCAATGGGGGCGGCTTCGATCAGGCGGACATCGACGACATCGCCCAGCTGGTACATGGTGCCGCTGCGCGTGCCGACCAGCGCGTGCCGGCTCTCGTCATAGTTGAAATATTCCGTGCCGAGGGATCGGATCGGGATCAATCCATCGGCGCCGGTGTCGCTCAGCTTCACGAACAGGCCGGCGCGGGTGACGCCGGAGACGCGGCCCTGGAAGCTGGCGCCGATGCGGTCGGCGAGGTGATGCGCGATCAGGCGGTCGACCGTCTCGCGCTCCGCCTTCATGGCGCGCCGTTCGGTCAGCGAGATATGCGCGGCGACCTCGCTCAAGCCTTCCGGCGTCTCGCTGTCGGGCAGGGCGCCTTCGCCCAAGCCCAACGCGCGGACCAGCGCGCGGTGCACGACGAGGTCGGCGTAGCGGCGGATCGGCGAGGTGAAATGCGCGTAGCGGCGCAGGTTCAGGCCGAAGTGCCCGTAATTCTCCGAGGAATATTCCGCCTGCGCCTGCGCGCGCAGCACCACCTCGCTGACCAGCGGGTAATAATCGTGGCCTTCGAGCTGGGCCAGCACGCGGTTGAACAGCGTCGGCCGCAGCGCACCCGACTTGGTGAAGGGGATGTCGAGCGTCTCCAGGAATTCGGAGAGCGCGTGGACTTTCTCCAGCGTTGGCTCGTCGTGCACGCGGTAGATCAGCGGGAGCGATTTCTTCTCCAGCATTTCCGCGGCCGCGACGTTGGCGAGGATCATGAACTCCTCGATCAGCTTGTGCGCATCGAGACGCTCGGGAACGACGACGCGATCGACCGTGCCGTCGCTTTTGAGCAGGATCTTGCGCTCGGGCAGATCGAGATTGAGCGGATCGCGCTCGTCACGGGCGCGCTTGGCGCAGGCATAGGCGGCGTAGAGCGGCCTCAGGATCGGATCGAGCAGGGGGCCGGTGGTGTCGTCGGGCCGACCGTCGATCGCGGCCTGGGCCTGCGCGTAAGCGAGCTTCGCCGCCGATCGCATCAGGATGCGGTGGAAGCTGTGCGAGCGCTTACGGCCGTCGGGGCCGAGCACCATGCGTACCGCGAGCGCGCCGCGCGGCTCGCCCGGTACCAGCGAGCAGAGATTGTTGGAGATTCGCTCGGGCAGCATCGGCACGACGCGGTCGGGAAAATAGACCGAGTTGCCGCGATCGAGCGCGTCGCGGTCGAGTGCCGAGCCCGGCCGCACGTAGAAGCTGACGTCGGCAATGGCGACATTGACGATGAAGCCGCCCTTGTTGTTGGGATCGTCATCGGGCTGCGCATGCACCGCGTCGTCATGATCCTTCGCATCCGGCGGATCTATGGTGACGAGCGGCACGTCGCGCCAGTCCTCGCGGCCTTTCAGGTTGGCGGGCTCGGCGGCTTCCGCCTCGCGCTCCGCGGCGGAGGAAAATTGCAAGGGGATGTCGTGAGCGTAGATCGCGATCAGGCTGATCGCCTTCTCCGACTTGACCGAGCCGAGCTTCTCCTTGACCCGGCCCGAGGCCAGAC
Organism: Bradyrhizobium sp. WBOS07; assembly: GCF_024585165.1. NCBI lineage: Bacteria > Pseudomonadati > Pseudomonadota > Alphaproteobacteria > Hyphomicrobiales > Nitrobacteraceae > Bradyrhizobium > Bradyrhizobium sp. WBOS07. Next base: position 2,741,393 of record NZ_CP029008.1, on the reverse strand, counting down.
CAAAGCCGCGCGAGCGGACGATGTCGACACTGACGAGGTCGCCATCCTGTGCGCCACCGGTATCGGTCTTGGCGATGTTCAGCTCGCGGTCGGCGAACTTCTTGTCGACGGGCACGAGCCGCCCGCCACCTTCGGGAAGCTCTCTGAACACGCCGAGGATGCGGCTCTTGGCTTTGTCGATGACCTTGATGATGCGGCCGCGCCAGGCCGGGCCTTCGTCCTCGCCGGTCGGCTCGACGCGCAGCAACGCACGGTCGCCGACGCCGGCGGCGGTGCCGGGCCTGGGCCGGCGCGGCATCTCGATCAGGATCCTTGGCGGCTCGCCGCTTTCGACCTCGTCCCATTCGGCGGGGGAGGCGATCAATTCGCCGTCGGCGTCGCGTCCGGTAATGTCGGCGAGCAGCGTGGGTGGCAGCGCGTCCGGCTCGGACACCTTGTGGCGCTTCTTCTTGACGATGCCATCGTCGGCGAGCTCGCGCAGCATGCGCCTGAGCTCGGCGCGATCGGCGTTCTTCAGGCCGAACTCGCGTGCAATTTCGCGGGTTCCGGCCTTTCCATGATTTGCCTTGATGAAGGCGACGATGGCTTGCCGGTCGGGAAAGCCATGGTCATTCTTGCGTTTCACTTAACCTCTAATTCTTGATCTCAAGTCTTGCTACCTAAGTCTTGCCGGCACTCTTCTTGGCCGGAGCCTTGCTGGTCGATAATTTGGCGGCGGCGGCCTTGGTCGGCGACGTTTTTGCCGTCGACGGCACGGCGGCGCGCGCCTTGCTGGTGGATTCGGTTTTCGATTTGGCCGCCTTCTTCGCGGCCGGTTTCTTCGGCTTTGGCGGAGTGTCCTCGCCGTCCGCGGCCTTCTCTGCAGTCTTTTTGGCCTTGGCCGGCTTTGCCGCCTTCTTGGCTTTGGCCTTGCCGCCGCTCTTGCCGCCGCCTTTGGCCGCGCGCTCGTCGATCAGGGCGATGGCCTGGGCGAGCGTGACGGTGTCCTTTTCGAACTCGGCAGGGATCGTTGCGTTGACGCCGCCGGCGGTGACGTAGGCGCCGTAGCGTCCGCTCTTCACGGTGACGGTGCCGAGGGTGGGATGATCGCCGAGCGCCTTGCCGGGATCGGCGCCGAAGCGCCGGCTCGGGCCCTTGGCGACCTTCTCCGCGATCAGCGTCACCGCGCGGTTGAGGCCGATGTCGAACACCTCGTCGCCGGCCTCGAGGCTGGCGTAGGTCTTCTCGTGCTTGACGAACGGCCCGAAGCGGCCGAGCCCGGCGGTGATCGGCTCGCCGGTCTCCGGATGCTTGCCGATCTCGCGCGGCAGCGACAACAGTTTCAGCGCGAGTTCGAGATCGACATCGGCAGGCGAGGTGCCTTTCGGGATGCCGGCGCGCTTGGGCTTCTCGCCTTCCTCATAATCCTTCGGCTCGCCGAGCTGGATGTAGGGTCCGAACCGGCCGGCCTTGACCCAGACATCGCGACCCGTATCGGGATCCTGGCCGAGCGAACGGTCGGCGCTGGCCTCGCCATCGGCGGCGAGCTGGCGGGTGTAGCGGCACTCCGGATAGTTCGAGCAGCCGACGAAAGCGCCGAACTTGCCGGCCTTGAGATTCAGCCGGCCGGTGCCGCAATTCGGGCACTGCCTGATATCGCCGCCGTCGGCGCGGGGCGGATAGATGTGCGGCCCCAGCATCTCGTCGAGCACGTCGAGCACCTGCGCGACGCGCAGATCCTTGATCTCGTCGACGGCGCCGATGAAGCCGGTCCAGAAATCCTTCAGCACCTGCTGCCAGGAGATCTCGTTGTTGGAGATGCGGTCGAGCTGCTCCTCGAGGCCCGCGGTGAAGTCGTACTCGACGTAGCGGCTGAAGAAGCTCTCCAGGAACGCGATCACGACGCGGCCCTTGTCCTCGCCGTGCAGGCGCTTCTTCTCCAGCTTGACGTAGCCGCGGTCCTTCAGGACCTGCAGGATCGAGGCGTATGTCGAGGGCCGGCCGATGCCGAGCTCTTCCATGCGCTTGACCAGCGAGGCCTCGGAGAAGCGCGGCGGCGGCTCGGTGAAGTGCTGGGTGACGGAGAGCGACTGCCGCTTCAGCGCGTCGTTCGGGCTCATCGCGGGCAGGCGGCGCGAATCCTCGTCCTCCTCGTCGTCGCGGCCTTCCTGGTAGAGCGCCAGGAAGCCGTCGAACTTGACGACCTGACCGGTGGCGCGCAGCTCCAGCGTGCGGGAGCCTGCCTTCGCCGTGATGTCGACGGTGGTGCGCTCGAGCTCGGCCGATTCCATCTGGCTGGCGATGGTGCGCTTCCAGATCAGCTCATAGAGCTTCGCCTGATCGGCATCGAGCCTGCGGCTCATGCTCGCGGGGCGGCGCGACATGTCGGTCGGGCGGATTGCCTCGTGGGCTTCCTGCGCGTTCTTGGCCTTGGCCTGGTACTGGCGCGGGGCATCCGGCACATAGGCGTTGCCGTAATCCTCGCCGATCACCTTGCGGGCCTGGGTGATCGCGGACGGATCGATCTGCACGCCGTCGGTACGCATATAAGTAATGAGTCCGGTGGTCTCGCCGCCGATGTCGATGCCTTCATAGAGCCGCTGCGCGATCCGCATCGTGTGCGCCGGGGCAAAGCCGTATTTGCGGCTGGCTTCCTGCTGCAGCGTCGAGGTGGTGAAGGGCGCCTGCGGATTGCGCCGGGCCGGCTTGGCATCGACCCCGGTGACGGCGTAGGTCGCCGCTTCCAGCGCCTTCTTGAAGTCTTCGGCTTCCGCGCCGGTGCCGATGTCGAGACGCTGGATCTTCTTGCCGTCGGCGCCGACGAGGCGGGCCTCGAACGCATCGCCGCGCGGGGTGAGCAGGGTGGCGATCAGCGACCAATATTCACGCGCCACGAACTTCTCGATCTCGAGCTCGCGGTCGCAGACGAGGCGCAGCGCCACCGACTGCACGCGGCCGGCCGAGCGGGCGCCGGGCAGCTTGCGCCACAGCACCGGGGAGAGCGTGAAGCCGACGAGGTAGTCGAGGGCGCGGCGCGCCATATAGGCGTCGACCAGCGCGCCGTCGATCTGGCGCGGATGCTTCATGGCGTCCGACACCGCCTGCTTGGTGATGGCGTTGAACACCACCCGCTCGATCTTCTGATCCTTCAGCGCGCGCTTTTCCTTCAGCACCTCCAGCACGTGCCAGGAGATGGCCTCACCCTCGCGATCAGGGTCGGTGGCGAGAATCAGGCGGTCGGCGTTCTTCAGGGACTTGGCGATGTCGTTGAGCCGGCCGGCCGCCTTGGGATCGACCTCCCAGATCATCTTGAAATTGGCATCGGGATCGACGGAGCCGTTCTTCGCGGGCAGGTCGCGGACATGGCCGAACGAGGCCAGAACCTCATAGGACGAGCCCAAATATTTGTTGATCGTCTTGGCTTTCGCCGGCGACTCCACAATGACGATATTCATGTAGTTCCAGTAACTTACGGGAAAATCTGAGGCCGAAAACGAAAGGATTCGGATCGGCCGTTTCGACCCGAACATGGGTGGTGAGGCCTCCGCTGTCAAATCGAGGGGTGCCGAAGGTCCGTCGAATGGGAAAAGTTTCATATCGAAAAAGTTGCAAAACACCACCTTGGAGTTGCGATCGATGTCGGCGTAATGTCGTCTGGGGCATGGATTCGGGTGGGGTCTGGTGACTAGGCCGGGGAAGAAACGGGTGCGCGCCCCTGTCGGCGCGGCGCGAGGCTCGCGTCACGAGGAACCGGGAGAGGGCGGCGCGGACGAGGCCGTCGCCTTCATCGCCGAGCAAGTCGGGGCGCTACGCAAGCTCGCCGAGCAGCACAAGCTCGCCGTGCTGCATTATCTGCTGGGCATGACCAAGCTCGAGGCCGACGAGCATCTGAGGCTGCGGAGCAAGCGCAAACTGTCGTAGCGGCGCCGGCCATCTCTCTCGTGTCCCGGACGCGCTGCAACGCTCTTGGCGTTGCTGCGCAGAGCCGGGACCCAGCAGTCCGCGCGGTTCGCCGCAACATGGGCCCCGGCTCTGCAGCGCATCGTCGAAGGGACGCTGCGCCGCGTCCGGGGCACGAGACCGGAGCCTTGCGCATATCTGGTCGAATTCGCTCCGGACCACCCATGTCTTCCTGGCGCTGTCACGCCGACCGCCGTCGCGACGGCCGCGGCTTCAGCATCGTCTCCGCCGGCGAGAGCAGGCGCCCATCCGCCGCGCGCATTTCCAGCTTCTTCACCGGGCGGCCCTTCTCGCGATCGACCAGGATGGTCGCGATCTCCTCGGGGTGGTCGTCGAACTCCTCGCTCCATTGCCGCAGCGCCACCAGGATCGGGAAGGTGCCGCGGCCCTTCGCCGTCAACACATATTCCTGATAGGCGCTGCCGTCCGAGGCGGGGGCGATTTCCAGAATGCCGTGATCGACCAGCGAACGCAGCCGCACGGACAGGATGTTCTTGGCCATGCCGAGCTTGCTCTGGAATTCGCCGAAGCGGCGCACGCCGAACAGCGCCTCGCGGATGATCAGCAGCGACCACCAGTCGCCGAGCGCCTCCAGCGAGCGTGCGATCGGGCAGGAATCGCCCTCGAAGCTCGTTCGTTTCACCATCGTTCCGGTCCTGCCACGTTCGCACGATTCGAGCGCCGATCACGCGCTTGTGTGGTTGCATCATAAAACCATATGCCCTAGATGGCAACCTAGTTTTATGATGCAACCACTGGAGGCGAGCGTGAGACTGACGAACAAGACGGCCCTGATCACCGGCGGCAATAGCGGCATCGGCCTTGCGACCGCAAAGCTGTTCGTGGCCGAGGGCGCCAAGGTGGTAATCACCGGGCGCAACAAGGAGACGCTGGAAGCGGCCGGGAAAGAGCTCGGGCCGAACGCGCTCGCGCTCGCCGCCGATGCCACCGACATCGCCGCGACCGAAGCGGCGATCAGGCAGGGCGCCGAGAAATTCGGCAAGTTCGACATCGTGTTCGCCAATGCCGGCATCGCCGGCGGCACGCCGCTGGGATCGGCTACGCTTGACGTGTTCGAGAAGGTCATCAGCACCAACCTGACCGGCGTGTTCTTCACGGTGCAGGCGGCGCTGCCCTATCTCAACGACAACGCCTCGATCGTCCTCAACGGCTCGGTGATCTCCGTGCTCGGCATTCCCGGCTACTCCGCCTACGGCGCCGCCAAGGCCGGCGTGCGGGCGATGGCGCGGATCATGGCCTCGGAGCTGTCGCCGCGCGGCATTCGCGTCAATGTCGTGGCGCCCGGCGCGATCCGCACGCCGATCTGGGGACCTGCGACGGCAACGCCGGAAGCCGAGCAGGCGTTCGAGAGGCGGATCGCGCTGTCGACGCCTTTGGGGCGCATCGGCGAGACCGATCACGTTGCCAAGACAGTGCTGTTCCTCGCCTCCGACGATGCCGCACATGTGCAGGGCCAGGAGATCTTCGTCGATGGCGGCGCGGTGGCCTCTCCGAGCGGCGCGCCGATCTACCGGGGCTGACCGCTCGCAAACAAACGCTGTTCCGTCCGGCGCAGGAGTCGCCTTGCGCCGGACGGTCCCCACGCCGCGGGCTATGCTGCCCGCAGAGTTGTTGCCGACTGAAGCGCGCCAGCGATCGCCTTCTCGCGGTGGTCCGGGCCGACCTGGATGCCGTCGGCCGGGATGAATTCGACGTTCGTGATCCCGATGAAACCGAACACCCAGCGCAAATAGCTTTCGAGGTGTTCGCCGGCCGCGTAGGGCGTTTCCGCGCCGTAATAGCCTCCGCGCGAGATCGCCACGATCACGCGCTTGCCGCCGGCAAGCCCCTCGGGCCCCGCGGCGCCATATTTAAATGTCTTCCCCACCACGAGGATGCGGTCGATCCAAGCCTTGAGCTGGCTCGGAATGGTGAAATTGTACATGGGCGCGCCGATCACGACGATGTCGGCAGAAAGGAACTCGTCGAGCGCGGCCGCGCTTGCGGCCAGGTCGGGTGCCAGTTCTGCCGGCGCGGGGGCGCCTTGCGCAGCGGCGAGGTGCGAGCCGGAGAGGTGGGCCAGCGGGGTCTGGGTCAGGTCGCGATAGACCACGTCGAGCGAAGGCGTGGCCTGGCGCAGCCGGTCGACGATGGCGGCGGAAACCTGCCTGGATACGGAGTGGGGGCCGAGGACGCTGGAGTCGAGATGGAGCAGTTTCATTTGGGTCACCCATGGTATAGATTTGTAACCAGAACTACATGAGTGACTGTCGAAATCCCCGCAAGAACGCACATTCTTGAGCCATGGGCACAACTTTGAGACCTGAGAACACCGGTTTTCCTGCCACGCCGACGCCCGTTCCAATGCCGCATCCCGACCACGCGGATTGCCGCGGGGTCGCCTCCGTGCTGTCCCGCGTCGGCGACAAATGGAGCGTGTTCGTCATCATGATGCTGAGCGACGGACCCAAGCGCTTCAACGAGCTGAAGCGCATGATCAACGGCATCTCGCAGCGCATGCTGACCTTGACGCTGCGAGGTCTCGAGCGCGACGGCCTCGTCACGCGCACGATCTTTCCGACCATACCGCCCCGCGTCGACTACGAGCTGACTGATCTCGGCCGTGGGCTTCAGGAGCCGGTGAAAGCGCTAGGGCAGTGGGCGATGGACCACCTGACGCAGATCGAGGCTGCACGTACGCAGTTCGATCGGCGCAAGGAAAGTTAGCGTGCGGCCTCCGGGTTCGGCTCTTGGAGCCGCCCCGGAATGACATCTGGAGACGCTAAACCAGCGATACCAAGCCGCCGCCGTGGCGTTCGAGCTTGCCGGCCAGCTCCAGCTCCAGCAGCACCGTGCGCACGATCGCGGGCGAGGCGCCGGACATCCGCACGAGATCGTCGATCGAGATGGGCGCCGGGCCGAGCAGGCCGGTGATCTGGTCGCGGTCGTGGCCTTGCGGATCGCTCTCGAACGGCTCGCTGTCGGGCTCGCCCGCAGGACTCATCAACGGCCGCTCCATGATCGGCTGCACCGCATTGATGATGTCGGCGGCTTCGGTGACGAGGGTCGCGCCCTGCTTGATCAGGTCGTTGGCGCCGGCGGCGCGCGGATCGAGCGGCGAGCCCGGCACCGCGAACACCTCGCGCCCCTGTTCGGCCGCCATGCGCGCGGTGATCAGCGAGCCCGAACGGTGCGCCGCCTCCACCACGACGACCCCGAGCGAAGCGCCCGAGATCAGCCGGTTGCGGCGCGGGAAGTCGCGGGCACGCGGCTCATGGCCGAGCGGCATCTCGGAGATCGCAGCGCCTTCGTGATCGAGCATCGCCCTGAGCAGATCGCCATGCTCGGGCGGATAGATGCAATCATGGCCGCCGGCCAAGACGGCGACGGTGCCGTTGTCGACGCTGGCGCGATGTGCGGCCTGGTCGACGCCGCGCGCGAGTCCGGAGATGACGACGAAGCCGGCTTCGCCGAGCTCGCGCGCGAGCAGGCCTGCGAATTTCAGCCCGGCGCCGGATGCGTTGCGCGAGCCGACGATGGCAATCATCGGCCGCATCAGGGTCTTGGTGTCGCCACGCACGGCGAGCAGCGGCGGCGCATCGTCGATCATCGCCAGCCGCGCCGGATAGCCGTCCTCGCCGGGCGCGCGCCAGGCGATGCCGAACTTGCGGCTTGCGGCCAGCTCGGCTTTGGCTTCATCGGCGCTGCAGATGCGGCCCGATCGCTGCGCACCGCCGCGGCGCGCCAGATCAGGCAGGCGCTCCAGCGCGGCGCGCGCCGTGCCGAAATGGTCGACCAGCGAGCGGAAGGTGCGCGGGCCGACATTGTCGGAACGGATCAGCCGCAGGCGGTCGATCCGCTCAGCCTCGGTCAGCTCCACGCTCGCATTGATGGCGTCCACGGCGGCTCCTTGCAGGCGCAGCATGGAACAACCTGAGGGCGTTGCGCAACAGCGACGTGCGCTTGCGCGGTATCGGCCCGATGCTAAAAGCAAGGCCAATAAGAAGGATGTTGCCATGATTTCACTCGCCGACCTCCAGCGCCGCATTGAAGCCGGCGAGTTGTCGCCCGATGAAGCCATTGCCCAATCGCATGCGGCGATCGAGGCCAAGGAGAAGGACGTCCGCGCCTTCGTCCGTCACGACAAGGCGGCAAGAGCGCAGGCCTTCGGCCCGCTGCGCGGCATCGCGGTCGGCATCAAGGACATCATCGACACCGCTGAGATGCCGACCGAGATGGGTTCGGAGATCTATCGCGGCTGGCAGCCGCGCGCCGATGCGCCTGTTGTCATGATGCTGAAGCGGGCGGGGGCCACCATCATCGGCAAGACCACGACCACGGCGTTCGCCTCGCGCGATCCGACGCCGACGCTCAATCCGCACAATCCCGGCCATTCGCCGGGCGGCTCCTCCGCAGGCTCGGCGGCGGCGGTCGGCGCCGGCATGATCCCGCTGGCGCTGGGCACCCAGACCGGCGGCTCGGTGATCCGGCCGGCGGCCTATTGCGGGACCGCCGCGATCAAGCCGTCGTTTCGCATGCTGCCGACGGTTGGCGTGAAGTGCTATTCCTGGGCGCTCGACACGGTCGGCCTGTTCGGCGCGCGCGCGGAGGATCTCGCGCGCGGGCTTCTGGCGATGACCGGTCGCACCGAGTTTTCCGGCATCGCTCCGGCGAAGGCCCCGCGCATCGGCGTGGTCAGGCAGGAGTTCGCCGGCAGCGTGGAGCCGGCGGCCGAACAGGGCTTGCTGGCCGCGATCAAGGCGGCGGAACGCGCCGGCGCCAGCGTGCAGGCCATAGACCTGCCCGAGGCGGTGCAGGAGGCCTGGCGTATCCACCCCATCGTCCAGGACTACGAGGCGCATCGCGCGCTGGCCTGGGAATTTTCCGAGCGTCACGACGAGATCGCGCCGATGCTGCGGGCCAGCCTCGATGCGACGGCCCATCTGACACCGAAGGAATATGACGAGGCGCGCCGGATCAGCCGCCGCGGCCGCCGCGAGCTCGGCGAAGTGTTCGAGGGTGTCGACGTGCTCCTGACCTATTCGGCGCCGGGCACCGCGCCGGCCAAGGAGCTCGCGACCACAGGCGATCCCCGTTACAACCGGCTCTGGACGCTGATGGGCAATCCTTGCGTCAACGTGCCGGTGCTGAAAGTCGGCGGCCTGCCTGTTGGCGTGCAGGTGATCGCACGCTTCGGCAACGACGCGCGCGCGCTCGCGACGGCGTGGTTCCTCGAGCAGGCGCTGGCGACGTCAGGTTAGCGCGGCTTCAGAGGCAGCGAGAGCCTGTGCGGACGCCGAAGGCGCGGCGCCGGCTTTTGCATCCTGCCCGAGCCAGCGCTCGGCGGCCGCGCGACCGCTCCGGTGCAGCAGCCGGATGAAGCCGCGGCCGAGGTCGGTCGATGAACGCTGCGCCAGGCCGTCGACGGAGTCTTCAGCTGCGATCCGGGTGAGCCGCAGTGAAGGGGCTGCGTGCGACTGAGCCCATGCGACCGCCGCCATCTCGGCATTGAGGGCGGCGTTGGCCGCGATCTGGTCGAGCCGGCGGTCGATCGCGGCGAGGGTGATGGGCACGTAGCTGTCGCGTGCGGGGGTGACTTGGACCAGCAGGACGTCGGCCGTCGTCGTCTCCTGCGCCAGCCGCAGCAACGGCGGATTGCCGCCGAAGCCGCCGTCCCAATAGGCCTCGCCGTCGATCTCGACGGCGCAGTGAACCAGGGGCGGACAGGTCGAGGCCAGCGCGACGTCGGCGGTGATGGAGTCGTTGCGGAAGATCTGCTGCTGGCCGTCGCGGATCCGCGTCGCCGCAATCAGCAGCTTTGGTGCTCCTGGATCTTGCAGCGCCGTGAAATGAATGTCGCGCGACAGCGCCAGCCGCAGCGGATCGAGATCGAACGGATCGAACTGGCCCGAGCGCAGCGTCGGACCGAATGCGACCGAGCTTCCCGCCGGCGAGAACCCGCCGAGCAGCATCAGCGAGCGGAACGAGGCCTCGTGCATCAGGCGGAGCCAGAACCGGTTCAGCCGTAACCGGGCCGCTTCGCGGCCGCCCTCCGCGAGGCCGGAGGCGAGCAGCAGCGCATTGGTGGCGCCGGCACTGGCGCCGCTGATGGTGTCGATCTCGATCGGCTCTTCCAGCAGCCGCTCCAGCACGCCCCATGTGAAGGCCGCAAAGGTGCCGCCGCCCTGCAGCGCCAGCGACAATCGTCGCGGCGGCCATGGGGCCGGGCGCGCCTGCGCTGATGCAGCCTGGGCGGCCGCAGCTCGGAGCTCGACCGCGACAGGACCTAGTGCGACAGGACCTGGCGCGCCAGGACTTGGCGCGACGGGAGCAAGTGAGGGCGCCGGCGGTGGAACGGCAACGGGCGTTGGCGCAGGCGGCAGTGCGGGGGCATCGGACCAGATATTGGTTGTCGACAGCAGCCGGCTTGCCGCAGTGCCCTGCGAGCCGGACTCCTCGTGCATGCCGTCGTTCGTCGCGCCCATTCTGAGCAACCGCGTAACGCCATTTGTCCCGTCAGGATGACAGGCATGGAACCCGTTCGCTACCTCGCCTTGCGAGTCGGCGACGAGTTGCGAACAGGATTCGAGATATAATGCAGAGAGGGGCTTCGGTATCCGTAGATGCCCTGGCTTTGGTTGCTTTGCTTGATGCGGCTTACGCCTTCTCCCCGATCCGGCTTTCCTTGCCGGCCTGCAAGCGCTTGATGTTCTCGCGATGCGCGTAGAACAACAGCAGCGTCAGCACCGCGAACAATGCTGCGAGCGCGAGATGGCCGAACCACCACAGGAATATCGGCGTGATGAACGCCGCCACCAGTGCCGAGAGCGAGGAGTAGCGGGTGGTGAAGGCGGTCGCCAGCCAGAGCAGGCAGAACACCACCATGCCGGGCCAGAACAAGCCGAGCAGGACGCCGATATAGGTCGCAACGCCCTTGCCGCCCTTAAACTTGAGCCAGACCGGGAAGAGATGGCCGAGGAAGGCGCCGAGCCCGGCCACCATGGCGGCGTTGGGACCAGCGATATAGCCGGCGATCACGACGGCCGCGGTGCCCTTGAGCGCGTCGAGCAGCAGGGTGCCGGCGGCAAGACTCTTGCGCCCGGTGCGCAGCACATTGGTGGCGCCGATGCTGCCGGAGCCGATCGAGCGGATATCCTGCGTGCCGGCGAGCCGGGTCAGAACCAGGCCGAACGGAATCGAGCCGAAGAGGTAGCCGATGACGAAGGCCACCGGCAGGAATGCTTCAAGCCCCATGGCGGCCTCTCCAAAGGCTGGATTTCAATGTCGCGGGATCGCGCAGGTCAGACATGCTCGTATACCGTCCGGCCGCCGACGGTGGTGCGCACCACGCGGCCTGTAAAGCGGGCCTCGTCGAACGGGGTGTTCTTGCAGGGCGATTTGAGGTCGGCGGGATCGACCACCCAGGGCACATCGGGGTCGATCACGATGACGTCGGCCGGGCTGCCGGCGCGCAGGGTTCCGCCAGGCAGGCCGAGCAGCTCGGCCGGACGGGTCGACATCGCCCGGATCAGCGTTTTCAGGTCCAGCTCGCCATTGTGCACGAGCCGCAGGCCCGCCGGCAGCATGGTCTCGAGACCGACGGCGCCGGGCGCGGCCTCGGCGAACGGCAGCCGCTTGACCTCGACGTCCTGCGGATTGTGGTCGGACATGATGACCTCGAGCAGGCCGGAAGCGACGGCCGCCACCAATGCCCGGCGGTCGTCCTCGCTGCGCAGCGGCGGCGACAGCTTCAGGAACGACCGGTAGGGGCCGATGTCGTTCTCGTTCAGCGCCAGATGGTTGATCGAGACCGAGGCGCTGACGGCGAGCCCGGCGTCGCGGGCGCGCTGGAGGATGTCGAGGGAATCGATGCAGCTCAGCGAGGCCGCGTGATAGCGGCCCCCGGTCAGCGCGACGAGGCGCATGTCGCGTTCGAGCATCACGGCCTCGGCGGCATTCGGGATACCCATAAGGCCGAGGCGCGAGGCGAACTCGCCTTCGTTCATCACGCCTTCGCCGACGAGATCGGGGTCCTCGGTGAAGTGCACGATCAGCGCATCGAAATCGCGCGCGTAGGTCAGCGCACGGCGCATCACCTGCGCATTGGTCACGCTTCGGGCGGCATCGCTGAAGGCGACGGCACCCGCGGCCTTGAGCAGGCCGAACTCGGTCATCTCCTGGCCGAGCATGCCCTTGGTGAGCGCCGCCATCGGCTGGATGTTGACGATCGCGGTGTCGCGGGCGCGGCGCATGACGAAGTCGACGGTCGCCGAATTGTCGATCACCGGCAAGGTGTCGGGCTGGCAGATGATGGTGGTGATGCCGCCGGTCGCGGCTGCCTGGCTCGCGGTGGCAAAGGTCTCGCGATGGCTGAAGCCGGGCTCGCCGACGAAGGCGCGCATGTCGATGAGGCCGGGCGCGACGATCTTGCCGGCGCAATTGACAATGTCGGTGCCCTCGGGGACGCCGGCCGCGCCGATGCCGCGGCGGGTCTCGCGGATGGTGCCGTCGGCGATCAGGACGTCGCCGACACCGTCGAAATCCCTGGAGGGATCGACGACGCGGGCGTTGGCGAGCAGGACGGGGCGGCGATCGATCAGCATCGGCATCACGCGTTCGGCAGGTTACGGGCGAGCGCTTCCAGCACCGCCATGCGCACGGCGACGCCCATCTCCACCTGTTCGCGGATCAGGGACTGCGCGCCGTCGGCTACGATCGAGTCGATCTCGACGCCGCGGTTCATCGGGCCGGGATGCATCACGAGCGCGTCCGGCTTGGCGTAGGCGAGTTTCTTCTGGTCGAGCCCGAAATAGTGGAAATATTCCGACGACGACGGCACGAAGGAGCCGTTCATGCGCTCGCGCTGCAGCCGCAGCATCATGACGATATCAGCGCCGTTGAGCCCCTCGCGCATGTCGCGCGCGACCTCGACGCCCATCCGCTCGATGCCCGGCGGCAGCAGCGTGGTGGGGCCGACCACGCGGACGCGGGCGCCCATCGTGTTGAGCAGGATGATATTGGAACGGGCGACGCGCGAATGCAGCACGTCGCCGCAGATCGCGACCACCAGCCCTTCGATCCGGCCCTTGTTGCGGCGGATGGTGAGCGCGTCGAGCAGGGCCTGGGTCGGATGCTCATGCGCGCCGTCGCCGGCATTGATCACGGAACCGTCAACCTTGCGTGCCAGCAGTTCCACCGCGCCGGAGGCGTGATGACGCATCACCAGGATGTCCGGATGCATCGCGTTCAGCGTCATCGCGGTGTCGATCAGGGTCTCGCCCTTCTTCATCGAGGAAGAGGAGACCGACATGTTCATGACGTCCGCGCCGAGCCGCTTTCCCGCGAGCTCGAACGAGGATTGGGTCCGGGTGGAAGCCTCGAAGAAGAGGTTCACCTGCGTCCGTCCCCGCAGGACGGTGCGCTTCTTGTCAACCTGGCGGTTGAGCTCGACATATTCTTCGGACAGGTCGAGCAGGCCGGTGATGTCGGCCGCGGACAGGCCCTCGATGCCCAGCAAATGCCGGTGGCCGAGGACGAAGGTGGATTTCGATGTCATTAAAAGCAGAGCTATAGGGGGGGATGACGGGGGGAGCAAGCTTCAAATCCGGCCTGCGGACTTATCCACGGCGCTTTACGGACAACTGGGTGCCGCCGGCCTGTGTTCGGGACTGCCGCTTTGCGCTAGACTCTTGCTATTCGTTGCGTCACGGGCCGGATCATGACGAGCATGCGGTATTTTAATCGACTGGCGCGCAATGTCGCTGCGTTGGCGGCCGTGTGCCTCGTCGGCATCGCGACACCGGCGATGGCGGAGAAACGCGTCGCACTCGTGATCGGCAACGACCTCTATCCGAACTTGCCGGCGGACCGCCAATTGAAGAAGGCGGCCAATGACGCGACCAGCGTCGCCGACGCGCTGCGGGCACTCCAATTCGACATCGTGCTGGGGACCAATCTCGGCCGCCAGGCCATGATCGACCGGCTCGCCGATTTCACGGCGCGGCTCGCGCCGGGCGACACGGCGGCTGTGTTTTATGCGGGGCACGGCGTGGCGATCGCGGGGGTGAACTACCTGGTGCCGAGCGATGTTCCGACCGTGAGCGAAGGCGCTGAAGCGCGGGTGCGCGGGGCCTCGATCGCCGAGCCCGACTTGATCGCGGAGCTCCAGGCAAAGTCGGTGCGGGTTGCTTTCGTCATCATCGACGCCTGCCGTGACAATCCGTTTCCGCGCGCCGCCGGCCGTTCGATCGGGAATACGCGGGGGCTCGCGGATGTGCGGCCGGCGCGCGGCATCTTCACGCTCTATTCGGCCGGCATCGGCCAGACCGCGCTCGACCAGCTCGGCAGTAGCGATACCGCGAATAATTCGGTGTTCACGCGGATCTTCGTCGAGCAGCTGAAGCGGCCCGAGCTGCATCTCGGCGATCTCGCGGTCGAGGTGCGCGAGCGCGTGGCGGCACTGGCGCTGACCGCGACGGACAATGGCGGCCAACCGGCACCGCATGAGCAGACGCCGGCCTATTACGACCAGACGCTCGGCGGACGCATCTATCTTTGGGAGGCGGCACCGTCGATGCCGCGCGTGGCAGGCATGCTGGTGAAGCCGCCGGCAAAGCCTGCGGTCGCGGAGCGCGCGACGATGCGCCCGCCGCGTCCTTCTGCGGCGGGTGAAAGCTGCGCCCGCAGCGGCTTCGAGACCTATTGCGTCAGCTCGATGCTGAAGCCGCAATTCGGCAATTCATACGGCGCGACCAACCTGTTCGATGCCTCGACGGGGACGGCCTGGGTCGAAGGTGCAGCCGGCAACGGCATCGGCGAATGGATCACGGTCGAGTTCGAAACCCCGCGACGGGTCAAGTCGATACATGTGCAGAACGGCTACCAGAAGAACCCCGACATCTTTTCCAAGAACAACAGGGTTCGTCAGATCCGGGTGCTGTTCTCCGGCGGCGAGTCGCAGGTCTTCATTCTCGAGGACAGGCTGTCGGCGCAATTGTTGACATTGCGGCCGCCGGTGACGGCCCATTGGATGCAATTGATCATCGACGACGTCTGGGCCGGCAACAAATACACGGACACCGCGATCACGAAACTTCTAGTCAGCTCGGATCCGGTGCAATGACCGCAAGGACAGGGATCGCGGCGCGCGCGGCGCTCGGTATGCTGCTTGCGATATCGGTGCTCGCGCCGGCGCGGGCGCAGAGCTTGCCCGGCGATTTCGTCTATCTGCGCGACATCGACCCCAGCATCATCCAGGACATCCGCTACGCCACCTCGAACAATTTCGTCGGCCGGCCGCTGGCCGGCTACAATGCCGGTGAATGCGTGGTGAAGCGCGAGGTCGGTCTGCGGCTGAAGGCGGTGCAGCAGGAGCTCGCCGCACAGAATCTCTCGCTCAAGATGTTCGACTGCTACCGGCCGGCGCGGGCCTCGCTCGACATGGTCAAGTGGTCGCAGAACGGTCACGAGACCGCCGCCGAGCGGCGCTACAATCCGAAAATCCCCAAGACCGAGCTGTTCCGCCTCGGCTACATCGCGAGCCGTTCGCAGCATTCCACCGGCGCGGCGCTGGATCTGACGCTGGTCGATCTGAAGGCTGACAATTCCGCCAAATACGACCCGTCGAGAACCTATGCCGATTGCACCGCGCCGGTCGAAGCGCGCGCACCCGAAGGCAGTGTCGACATGGGGACCGGCTACGACTGCACCGACACGAAGGGCCATACCGCGGCACCGTCGATCACGGCGGAACAACGCAGCTGGCGCAGGCGGCTGGTGGCGGCGATGGCCAGGCAAGGCTTTGTGAACTATTCGAAGGAGTGGTGGCATTTTTCCCTGCCTGGGGCCGGCGGGGCGGCCTATGATTTCCCGATCCAGCCGCGACGGAACTGATTTCGCGCCGAGGAAACGTGATGACCCAGCCGAGCTTTGCGACCCACGAGGTCTTCAACCAATCGCCGCCGTTTGAGGATATCGACCTGTTCGCCGTGGACCGCCCGCTGGTCGAGGCGGTCAAGGCCAATGGCGGCGCGGCGGCGGAACGCGAACTCTCCGAGTTCGGCAGGCAATGGGGCTCGGCCGCGATGGCCGATCGCGGGCGGCTCGCGAACGAGAACACGCCGAAGCTGCGCAGCTTCGACGCCAAGGGCAATCGCCGCGACCAGGTCGAGTTTCACCCGGCCTATCACGAACTGATGGCGCACAGCGCCCATGCCGGCGTGCACAATTCGACGTGGACCGCGAACGGCAAACCGGCGGGCGATGCCGCCGAGGTCATTCGTGCGGCGAAATTCTACATGGCAGCCCAGGTCGAGACCGGTCACCTCTGTCCGATCACGATGACGCGCGCCTCCGTCGGCGCGCTGGCGATGCAGCCGGACCTGCTCGGCAAGGTGATGCCGGTGCTGTCGGCCAGGAGCTACGACCCGAGCTTCGCACCGTGGTGGCAAAAGCGCGGCATGACGCTCGGCATGGGCATGACCGAGAAGCAGGGCGGCACCGACGTGCGTTCCAACATGAGCCGCGCGGTGCGCGATGGCGAGGCCTATCGCATCACCGGCCACAAATGGTTCATGTCGGCGCCGATGTGCGATGCGTTCCTGGTGCTGGCGCAGGCCGAGCAGGGCCTGACGTGCTTCTTCATGCCGCGCTTCGCGCCGGATGGATCGGTCAACGCGATTCAGTTCCAGCGGCTGAAGGACAAGCTCGGCAACCGCTCCAATGCCTCCTCCGAGGTCGAGTTCGTCGGCGCCTATGCGCAAGCCGTCGGCGAGGCGGGCAAGGGCATCCGCACCATCATCCAGATGGTGCAGCTGACGCGGCAGGATTGCGCGATCGCCTCGGTCGGCCTGATGCGCTCGGGGCTGGCGCATGCGCTGCATCACGCCCGTCACCGCAGCGTGTTCCAGAAGCATCTGGCCGATCAGCCGCTGATGCAGGCAGTGCTGTCGGACATGGCGCTGCATGTCGAGGCGAGCACGGCGCTGGTGATGCGGCTCTGCCGCGCCTTCGATCGCACCCCGCATGATGCAGCGGAGGCCGCCTATATGCGGCTGCTCACGCCCGCGATCAAATACTGGACCTGCAAGAGTGCGCCGCCGTTCCTCTATGAGGCCATGGAATGCCTCGGCGGCAACGGCTATGTCGAGGACGGCATTCTGGCGCGGCACTACCGGGAATCGCCGGTCAACGCGATTTGGGAAGGCTCCGGCAACGTGATGTGCCTCGACGTGCTCCGCGCGCTCTCGCGCGAGCCGGACGCCGCGACGGCGGTGCTGCAAGCGCTTGCGGCCGAGGCCAAGGGCTTGCCGGGAGCGAGCGAGACAGTCGCTTTCGTCGGCAAGACTTTCCGCCGCACCGACGGCGAGCGCATCGCGCGGCTGGCCGTCGAGAAGCTGGCGCTGCTGGCCGCGACCGCGGCGCTGAACGGCGTGTCGCCGCGCAATGCCGAATTGTTCGCGGCGAGCCGGCTCGCGGCCAATCACGCCAGCATGTACGGCGCCGTGGAGCTGGACAGCGGCGAGGTCCGGTCGCTGCTGGAGCGCGCGCTGCCGTGAGGAGACTCCAGCTCAATCTCTCGTCACGGCCGGGCTTGTCCCGGCCATCCACGTCTTGTTGTGTGGCACGAAGAACGTGGATGGCCGGGACGAGCCCGGGCATGACGACCTCTCGATAGTTTGCGCGACCCAACGAAAGCCTCCTGATGGATTCTCTCAATCCCGACCATCCGCCGCCGACCGTCACGCCGGCGACGCCGCGCGTCTGGAAGTTCTGGGGCACGGCGCTGTGGGGCGTGTTCATTTTCGTCGCGATGTTCGTCGGACAGATCGGCGCCGTCGTCCTGGTGGCGGCGCAGCGCGGCCTGCCGATGGATCTCGCCTCGATCCAGGTCGTCGGCCGCGAGCCGCAGACGCTCGCGCTCTCGGTCATCATGGGCCTGCCGGCGACGCTTCTGGCGGTTTGGCTCGCCATCGCCATCAAGAAGGCCTCCTTCGTCGACTATCTCGCGCTGCACTGGCCGTCCTGGAAGCAGCTGCTGCTCGGCGCGGTCGGCCTCATCCTGCTGGTGCTGGTCTGGGAGACGATGTCGCGCGCGCTCGGCCGCGAGGCGACGCCGGGCTTCATGACCGATCTGCTGAAATCGGGCCGCGACAAGGGCGCGGCGCTGCTGCTGCTGTTCGCCTTCAGCGTGGCCGCGCCGATGTCCGAAGAGGTGTTGGCGCGCGGCTTTCTATTTCGCGGCTGGTCGGCGAGCTTCCTGGGCGTGCCGGGCGCGATCCTGCTGTCGTCGCTGGTGTGGACCATCGTCCACCTGCAATACGACCTCTACTTCCTCGCCGAGGTCCTCGCCATCGGCCTCTGGTTCGGCTACATGCGCTATCGTGCCAATTCGCTCTGGCTCACGATCGTGCTGCACGCGCTGAACAATCTGACCGCGGTGGTGTTGACGATGTGGCTGGGCGCTTGATCAGGCCGCCAGCGCGATCGCAACCGGCATCGTGATCGCCGCACAGATGGTCTGCAGCGTGATGATCTGCGCCAGCAACGGGGCGTCGCCACCCATCTGGCGGGCGAGGACATAGGCGCTTGAGGAGGTCGGAACGGCGGAGCAGATCGCAACGATCGCAAGGCTGTTGCCGGAAAGACCGAACCAGACGCCGAGCCCCAAGGCAAACGCAGGCATCAGCACCAGCTTGAGCGCGACGCCGATCGCAGCGCCGGCGCTGGGGCGCAACAGACCTTCCAGATGCAGCCCGGCGCCGGTGACGAGCAGGCCGATGGCGAGCGAGGAACTGCCGAGGGCGTCGGCAACCTCGTGCCATAGCCTCGGCAGCGGCAGGTGGCTGACATTGACGGAGAGGCCGATGATGCAGGCCCAGATCAGGGGATTGCGCACCAATGTCATGACGATGGCGCGGGCGGATTGCCTTTCCGGAGATGCATAGCGAGCGAGCACCGAGACGCTGAACACATTCACGAGCGGGATGATCGCCACCATCGCCACGGAGGCGAGCGCCAGCCCGACATCGCCGAACAAATTGGCGGCGATCGACAGCGCCACGAAGGTCTGCCAGCGCGTCGCGCCCTGGAAGATCGAGGTGAAGGCGGGGCCGTCGACGCCGAGCCGCGCCAGGGCGGGGCGCAGCGCGAGGCAGAGCAGCGACATCGCCAGCGCCGCTAATAGAAGCGCACCGCCGACGCCGGCCACCGGTACCTTGGAAAGGTCGGCCTTCACCAGGGTCTGGATCAGCAGCATCGGGAACAGCACGAAATAGGTCAGCCGCTCCAGCCCGTGCCATTGCGTGTCGAGCCGCATCAGGCTGCGCTTCAGCACGACGCCGAGCACGATGAGGATGAAGACCGGCAGCAGCGCCGCGATGACGACCGGCATGGGTCAACCGGTGCGGAGATTGGCGAGACGGTCGAGCGCGCCTTGCAGGATGAAGATGGCAGCGTGCTCGTCGATCACCTCGGCGCGCTTGGCGCGGCTGACGTCCATGCCGATCAGCTCGCGCTCGACCGCCGCGGTCGAGAGGCGCTCGTCCCACAGGCCGATGGGAAGCGCGGTCAGACCGGCGAGATTGCGGGCGAAGGCGCGGGTGGACTGCGCGCGCGGGCCCTCGCTGCCGTCCATGTTGATGGGCAGGCCGAGCACGAATCCGGTTGCTTTACGCTCCGCCGCGATCGCGAGCAGCCGGGCCGCGTCCCGCTTGAATTGCGTGCGCTGGACCGTCTCGACGCCGGTCGCCAGTCTCCGGTCCGGGTCGGACACGGCAACGCCGATGGTCTTGGTGCCCAAGTCGAGCCCGACCAGCGCGCCGCGCGCGGGCCAGTGGGTTGCAGCATCGACGAGAGGCAGGATAAGAGCCGGCATGCGAAGCGCATATCACGCGTCACGCCGCGGAGTGAACCCGAAACAATGGATGCGCTGACATTATTCGGCCTGTTCGCCGTCTCGGCGATGCTGGTCACTTACGCCCTGGAAGATCGCAGCCACTGGTTCGTGCTGCTGTTCGCCGCGTCCTGCGCGCTCGGCTCGGCCTATGGTTTTCTCCAGGGGGCCTGGCCGTTCGGCCTGGTCGAGGCGATCTGGGCCGTCGTGGCGCTGCGGCGGTGGCAGCTCAGGGCGTAGATCGTCCGACGGCCCCACGACCCGCGAAATTGCGACAGGCGGCCACATCCATCATTTGTGGCAAATCTCACACTGATCACGCCCAGACCATGGCATGATGCCTGTGGTTGCGTGCCAATGAATGTGCAGGTTTAGAGTGGTGCGGGGTATATGCCCGCGATTTTCCAGAACGATCGGCCGCGGCCCGCAATCCGACCGCGCTGCGACCTTGGCGCAAATTTTCTGGCGCCCCGACCGCGTCCCGTATTCGCCCAGTCATTTGAGAGGTCACGATGCTCATCAAGCCAAGCCTGATCGCGGGCTCAGAAAGGCGATTCAAGCAAGCCGAGTTCTCACCCGAAGCCTTGAACCGGAAATTGGGCGACGGTCCGATCGAGATGTCCGTCGAAAAGATGCGCGTGCGCCAGCGCCAGCTGCTCGCCGAGACCCAGGACATGGAGAAGGCCGAGATCGGCCTGGAGCGGATCATCCAGGGCAATGATCTCGACAGCATCAATTATCTCGCCAAGGGGACTGCCGCCTCGCGCTCGGTCTGCCGCATCCAGCTCAGGGATCTCAAGTCGAACCTGCTCGGCTATGGCTCGGGCTTTCTGATCGGGCCGGGCCTGCTGCTGACCAACAATCATGTCTTCGGCAAGCCGGCCGATGCGGCCAATTCGATCGGCGACTTCAACTACGAGCTCGACATTTCGGGACAAGAGCGCGCGCCGGTGCGGTTCGGATTCGAGCCGGGCAGATTCTTCTACACCAACGACAGGCTGGATTTTTCGGTGGTGGCGGTGGCGTCGACCTCGCTGTCCGGCGGCGAGGAACTCGAGGACTTCGGATGGCTGCCGCTCAGCGCCGCGCCCGGCAAGGCGGACCCCGGCGAGTACCTCACCATCATCCAGCATCCCAGCGGGCAGATGAAGCAGGTCTGCGTCCGCGAGAACAAGCTGCTCAAATATGTCGGCGACTTCCTCTGGTACAACACCGACACGACGGCGGGCTCGTCGGGCTCGCCGGCGTTCAACCGCTTCTGGCAGGTGGTCGCATTGCACCACAGCGGTGTTCCCCGGAAGAATGCGCAGGGTCATACTCTGACCAAGGACGGCAAGGTGTGGAAGCCGTCGATGGACGAATCCCTGATCGACTGGATCGCCAACGAAGGCATCCGCATCAGCGCGATCGTTGCCGATCTCAAGGTTGCCGTCGGCTCCCATCCACTGATCAAGCCGGTGTTGGACGAGGAGGAGCCGCCGGTCCGGCATGAGACTGCGAAGGTCCGGGCGCCGGCTGCCGCACCTGCCTTCGGCGCCAATGTCTGGGTCGAGCAGTCCCTCGATGGGACCTCGCTGGTGGTCCCGATCCGCGTGCCGTTGCCGATGTTCAAGAAGGACATCCCGTTCGCGCCGCTCGCACCCGCGACGGGACCTGCGGGAGGCAACGGAATGGCGCCGAACGGCGGCATGGCAAATGGCGGCGCGCCCTTGATCGCCCGGCCGGCCGGTTTGCTGCCGCACATCAGCGCGAACAACGGCCTGCCGATGGAAGCCGTGCATATCGATCAGAGCACGCTGAAATCGCGTCCCGGATACAAGGCGAATTTCCTCGGCACCGGCAAATTCTCGGTGCCCTTGCCGAAGATTCCTGCCTCTCTCAAATCCAGGATCGCGATGCTGAAGGGAAGCTCCAAGCAATCCGAGCTGAAATATTCCAACTACAGCGTGGTCATGAACAAGGATCGCCGGCTGGCTTTCTTCAGTTGCGTTAATATCGACGGCGGCAAGCAGCAGGACGTCGGCAAGCGCGAGGGCGATTCCTGGCTGCGCGACCCGCGCATCGACGACGATGCCCAGATCGGCGACGAGTTCTACCGCAAGCAAGCTACGTTCGAGGCGGATCGCAGCAAGAATCCTTTCGACCGCGGTCATCTCGTGCGCCGGCTGGATGCGACCTGGGGCGACACCGTCGCCGCGGCCAAGCAGCATGGTGACGATTCCTTCCATTTCACCAATTGCGCGCCGCAGTTCTTCTCGTTCAACCAGGGCAAGCAGCTCTGGGCGGGACTGGAGGACTATACGCGCGACGTCCTGCTCGAAGGCGAGGAGAAGGGCATCGTCATGAACGGCCCGGTGTTCGACGGGCCGGACGCCGACGGGTCCGATCTGCCCAATCCGGCGGGCCGGCCGCACAAGGATCCGAGCTTCGGCGGCGTCCAGATCCCGAAATATTTCTGGAAGATCCTGATCCGGCGCAACGAGGACGACGACGCGCTCAAGGCGGCGGCCTTCCTGATGAGCCAGCGAAAGCTGGTCATGGAGATCGACCGCATCCAGGAGATGGACCTGCGCGAGCGGATGTCGGAGGAGGACGTCAGCGTGTTTCAGGTCTCGATCGCGGACCTCGCGAAGCTGACCAAGCTCGATTTCGGCAATCTCGCTGATGCGGATTCGCACGAGGCGACCGCGGTCGGCCCGCGGCGGATCGAATCTTATGAGGATATCCGGCTCAAATAGGGGCCTTCTCGTACGGTGCGAAACGATGCGTAATCGGGTGAGGGCAGCGGTGCTCCGCAGAGACACCGCATGACCTCACCCGACGGTCTTCCGGACTCGCTCGGCGTCAGCGGATCGCGATCGGGTTGATCATCGCCTGCACGCCGCCGGTCCAGCGCGGCTGTCCCAGCACGAACAGGAATTCATAACCCTTGTCCCGGGCCAGCGCGGCCGTATCGAGGTTCTCCAGGATGTAGGTCCCGTTCATGGCGAGCAGGATCTGGTGCACCTCGAAGACGTTCTTCGATTCGAAGGGCAGGACCTCTACGCCCCAGGTGTCGGCGCCGACAGCGACCACACCCTTGCCAGTGAGGTATTTGGCGCCTTCGACGCCAAGGCCGGGTTCACCGGCCGAGTAGCGCTTGTCGTCCTTGCCGACCAGGCTGAGCCAGCCGGTGTGGAAGATGACGACGTCGCCCTGGCGGATCTCGACGTTCTGCTGCTTGGCGGCTTCCTCGATCTCCTTGACGTTGAAGGCGGTGCCTTCCTTCACCACGTCGGTCTTGAAATAGGCGGCCATGTCGAGCAGCACGCCGCGGGTGACCATCGGCGGCACCTTCTCGATGCCGAGCTTCTTCAGCCCGGT
This sequence comes from Bradyrhizobium sp. WBOS07, assembly GCF_024585165.1. Classification (NCBI taxonomy): domain Bacteria; kingdom Pseudomonadati; phylum Pseudomonadota; class Alphaproteobacteria; order Hyphomicrobiales; family Nitrobacteraceae; genus Bradyrhizobium; species Bradyrhizobium sp. WBOS07. The sequence goes on along the minus strand of NZ_CP029008.1, from coordinate 2,718,199 downwards.
GGGATCGGCAAAGTCGGCGAGCTTGTTGCCATTGTAATAGACGTGCTCGACACCGAGATGTCCGAGGCCGTCGAGCTGGGTTCCGACGCCGACCCAGGTATTGAGGATGTCATCGTTATAGGTCGCCTTGTTCGGACCTAGGCCGCTGCTGCCGGCCTGTCCGGGCTGCACGATGGTGATCTTGTAGTCGCGCGGCGGGTAGGCCGGAGTCTTGGAGTCGACGGCCATGCCGAGCGCGTAGGTCTTGCCGGTCTTCACGAGCGATGCCGCTTTCACCACCAGCTCGGGCGTCATGTAGTTGGCGGCGCCGACCTCGTCGTTCGGCCCCCATTTCGATTTGGTCCAGTCCTGTGCGCTTGCAGTTCCTGAGATCGCCGACAATACGGCGACACAGCACAACACGAGCGTATTGCGCATCGATAGTCCTCCCGATGTTTTTTTGCCGATGTCCGGTTTCGTTATGGTTTTGCGCTGGCCAGTCAGTCATCCTAACGTAGAATGATCGCGGGCTTCAAAGCTTTTTGATGTGATGCGTTGCCGCGGAAGGCAACGTGGAATCCGCGACGGATTTGTGACGAATTTCGCGGAGTGGAACGCTCGCCTCAGGCGGCGATGACGTCGTGGTCCTTCTTCAGGCAGTCGGCAAAACCGCTCAGTGCGCTGGTTTGATGTCCGGCGCTGCGGTGGATGAACACTGTCTCGACGCGCGCATGCGCCGGGTTCAGCGCGTGGATCGTGATGCTGCCATTCATTGCGCTGCGCTCGACGACCGCGCGCGGCAGCAACGTCACGCCCATGTCGGCGGCGACGCAGCCGATCATGCCGTCGAGCGTGCCGAGCTCGAAGCGCGCGGCCGACGGCCAGCCGAACTCGACGAACACTTGTTCGAGTCGCTGGCGGTAGGTGCAGCCGGTGCGGAACACCAGCGCGGTCGGACCGGATTCCGGCGTGCCGGCGCGCAGCTCGGCAAGCGAAGCCCAGCGTCGCGCGCTCACGAGCACCAACTCTTCGCGGAACGCGCTCGTCACGATGAGGTCGGCATGCGCGATCGGGCCGGCGACGAAGGCGCCGTCGAGCGCGCCGTCGAGCACGGCTGCGACGAGGTCGGCGGTCGGCGCCGTGCGCAAGGAAAGCCGCACGGCGGGAAAGCGGCGGTGGAAATCGGCGAGCAGGGGCGGCAGCCGCACCGCCGCGGTCGTTTCCATCGAGCCGATCCCAAGCGGTCCCTTGGGCTCGCCATCGTCCCGCGCGGCCAATGCGGCCTCGCGCGAGAGCGCGGCCATCCGTTGCGCGTAAGGCAAGAGACGCTTGCCGGCGCCGGTCAGCGTCATGCCGCGGCTGTGGCGTTCGAACAGTGGCGTGCCGATCTCCGCCTCCAGCGCCTTCACGCGCTGAGTGACGTTGGACTGCACCGTGTTCAGCTCCTCGGCGGCGCGGGTGATGCCGCCGGTGCGGGCCACAGTGGCGAAGGTCTGGAGATCGCTGAGTTCCATGGCACGTTTCTCTTTTGAGATGGCAGCATTCTATAGAATTCAATTTTGAAGAATGTTATTTGCGCCTAGTCTTCCTGTCCAGAGAGGGAGGACCCATGCCGTTCGCCACGCCGCTGACGGAGCTCCTCGGGATCAGACATCCGATCCTGTCGGCTCCCATGGATACGATCGCAGGCAGTCGGCTGACCCGCGCGGTCAGCGAGGCCGGCGGATTCGGCATCCTGGGTGGCGGATACGGCGACGCCATCCGGCTTCGGACGGAAGCCGCAGAGCTGAAGGGCTTTGCACAGTTCGGCATCGGCTTCATCACCTGGAGCCTGGCGAAACAGCCCGACCTGCTCGACGTCGCGCTCGACGCCGGCCCGCAGGCCATCATGCTGTCGTTCGGCGATCCCGCGCCGTTTGCGCCGCGCATCAGGGAGCGTGGTGCGCGACTGATCTGCCAGGTGCAGAGCGAGGACATGGCCAGGCAGGCGCTCGATGCCGGCGCGGAGATCCTGGTCGCGCAGGGCACCGAAGCCGGCGGCCATGGCGCATCGCGCACCACCATCGACATCGTGCCTGCGATCGTCGACCTGGCGGCCGGACGTGTGCCGGTCGTCGCAGCCGGCGGGATCGCCGACGGCCGGGGCCTCGCGGCGATGATGATGCTGGGCGCATCCGGCGTGCTGATCGGCACACGTTTCTATGCGAGCGTGGAGGCCAACGGCGCGCAGGAGGCCAAGGAACGTATTCGCATGGCGACCAGCAACGACACGGTGCGCGGCGTCGTTCCCGACTGGTCGCGCAAACTGTTCTGGCCGGCTCCGTTCACGGCGCGAACACTGGTCAACGATCACATCAAGCGCTGGACCGGCCGCGAGGTGGAGCTGATGCAACGCGCGGGCGAGGTTGCCGAGGACTATGCTGCGGCGAAAGCCGCGGGCGATTTCGAAACCGCCGCCGTTTTCGCCGGCGAGGCGGCCGGGCTGATCCATGATATTCCACCCGCCGCCGAGATCGTCGCGCGGATCGCGATCGAGGCGAAGCAATTGCTGGAAGGAAATCGCAATTCGGTGACGGCGGGCTTCCCTTCTCCCCTTGCGGGAGAAGGTGGCGCGCAGCGCCGGATGAGGGGTTCTATCCGCGGAGAATAAAAGACAAATCTGAGAGGTCTGTATCCGCGGATGCAAACCCCTCACCCGTCTCGCCGCTATCGCGGCGATCCACCCTCTTCCACAAGGGGAGAGGGGGCAAGAGCGAATACGAGGCAAGAACCATGTGGCCTGACCGTCGACTGATCGACCTCTTCAAGACCGAATTTCCGATCGTGCTGGCGCCGATGGCCGGCGTGATGGACGCGGAGCTGGTGATTGCGGCGGCGCAGGGCGGCGCGCTCGGCTCGCTGCCGAGTGCGATGATCACGCCGGAGAAGGCGCGCGAGCAGGTTGCTCTGATCCGCCAGCGCGTCAAGGCGCCGGTCAACATGAACTTCTTCTGCCACACGCCGGTCGAGCTCACGGCGGAGGCCGAAACGCGCTGGAAGCAGCGGCTCGCGGGCTATTACGCCGAGCATGGTCTGGATCCCGCAGCGCCGATCGCGGCGGCGAACCGTGCACCGTTCGATGCCGCCTTCTGCGAGGTCGTGGAAGAGCTGAAGCCGGAAGTCGTCAGCTTCCATTTCGGCCTGCCTGAGCAGGCGCTGCTCGAGCGGGTGAAGGCTGCCGGCTGCCTCGTCATCTCGTCGGCGACGACGGTGAAGGAGGCGGTCTGGCTCGAACGGCGCGGCGTCGATGCCGTGATCGCGCAAGGTGCGGAGGCGGGCGGCCATCGCGGCATGTTCCTGACCGGCAAGATCGCCGAGCAGCCTGGCACTTTTGCGCTCGTGCCGCAGGTCGTCGATGCCGTGAAGGTACCGGTGATCGCGGCCGGCGGCATTGCCGACGGGCGCGGCATCGCCGCGGCCTTTGCGCTCGGTGCCTCTGGGGTGCAGATCGGCAGCGCCTATCTCCGCTGTCCGGAATCGAAGGTCAGCGCGGGCGGCCGCAAGGCGCTTGCCGAGGCGGGCGATGAGTCCACCGTCATCACCAATGTGATGACCGGCCGGCCGGCGCGCGGGGTCCAGAACCGGCTGATGCGTGAGGCTGGCCCGGTGTCGCCGGATGCGCCGCCGTTTCCCCATGCCGCGACCGCGCTTGGGCCGCTGAAGGCGGCTGCCGAAAAGCAGGGCAGGGTGGATTTTACCAACCTCTGGGCGGGACAGGCGATTGCCCTCGGCCGCGAGGTCCCGGCCGCCGAATTGACCCGGGATCTCGCCAAATCGGCGCTGGCGCGCCTGAAAGCGCTGGCCGGATAGGTGGGAAGCGCCGGTTGCGGCGCAAAAGCGGCCTCTGCTATACGGCACTCAGGTTTTACCGTGGTGGGTTTTGCCGTGAGAGGCCTTATATAATGTCCGTCGACGCCGCTACCGTCCGCCGCATCGCACATCTGGCGCGCATTGCGGTTTCCGAGGACGAGGTTCCGCATCTTCAGGGCGAGCTCAACGCCATGCTCGCCTTCGTCGAGCAGCTCTCGGAGGTCAATGTCGAGGGCGTGGAGCCGATGACCTCGGTCACCCCGATGCAGATGAAGAAGCGGCAGGACGTGGTCGATGACGGCGGCATCGCCGACGATATTGTCGCCAACGCGCCCGCGACCGAGGGGCACTTCTTCCTCGTGCCGAAGGTCGTGGAGTGAGTCTCCTATCCAGGACGTGGTCCGATGTGTCTGCTTTGCGACGATGAGAAGGCCTATCAGGCCTACATGAACTACCTCGACAAGATGGAGCGGCAGGGCAAGGCCGCCGATCCCAATGTCGCCGTCAATGCCGTGCTCGACGAGCTCGAGGCCGCCGCGAATGCCGCAGCCAAGAAAAACGTCATGCAAGACGACCCGGCCAACGACAAGACCCTGTCTCCGTTCTTCTGCAGCCCGATCAATAAATGACCGATTTGACATCGCTGACGCTCGCCGAGGCCCGCAAGGGTCTCGCCGACAAGACTTTCACGTCGCTCGAGCTGACCGACGCGCATCTTTCCGCGATCGAAGCCGCGCGCGTGCTCAACGCCTTCGTGATGGAGACGCCGGACCAGGCGCGCAGCATGGCGAAGGCCGCGGACGAGAAGATCGCCAAGGGCGACGTCGGCCCGCTCGCCGGCATTCCGCTCGGCATCAAGGATCTGTTCGCCACCAAGGGCGTGCGCACCACGGCGTGCTCGAAGATCCTCGGCAATTTCGTGCCGACCTATGAATCGACCGTGACCTCGCAGCTGTGGCGCGACGGCGCCGTGATGCTCGGCAAGCTCAACAACGACGAGTTCGCGATGGGCTCGGCCAACGAGACCTCGTGCTTCGGCCCGGTCGGCAATCCCTGGCGGCGCGAGGGCAGCAACACGACGCTGGTGCCGGGCGGCTCGTCCGGCGGCTCGGCCTCGGCCGTGGCGGCGCTGCTGTGCATGGGCGCGACCGCGACCGACACCGGCGGCTCGATCCGCCAGCCGGCGGCCTTCACCGCGACCGTCGGCATCAAGCCGACCTATGGCCGCTGCTCGCGCTGGGGCATCGTCGCCTTTGCCTCCTCGCTCGACCAGGCCGGCCCGATCGCGCGCAGCGTGCGCGATGCGGCGATGCTGCTGCGCTCGATGGCCGGGCACGATCCGAAGGACACCACCTCGGTCGATATCGCGGTGCCGGATTACGAGGCTGCGATCGGCAAGTCCGTGAAGGGCATGAGGATCGGCATCCCCAAGGAATATCGTCTCGACGGCATGCCGGCCGAGATCGAGAAACTCTGGGAAGAGGGTGCGGCCTGGCTGAAGGCGGCGGGCGCCGAGCTGGTCGAGGTGTCGCTGCCGCACACCAAGTACGCGCTGCCGGCCTATTACATCGTGGCGCCGGCGGAAGCATCCTCCAATCTCGCGCGCTATGACGGCGTCCGCTACGGCCTGCGCGAGCAGGGCAAGAACGTCATCGAGCTCTACGAGAATACCCGCGCGGAAGGGTTTGGCGCGGAAGTGCGGCGCCGCGTCATGATCGGCACCTACGTGCTCTCGGCCGGCTATTACGACGCCTATTATCTGCGCGCGCAGAAGGTGCGCACGCTGATCAAGAAGGATTTCGAGGATTGCTTCGCGAGGGGCGTCGACGCGATCCTCACCCCCGCAACGCCGTCGGCCGCCTTCGGCATCGGCGAGAAGGGCGGCGCCGATCCGGTCGAGATGTATCTCAACGACATCTTCACGGTGACCGTGAACATGGCGGGCCTGCCCGGCATCGCCGTGCCCGCCGGCAAGGACGCGCAAGGCCTGCCGCTCGGCCTGCAGCTGATCGGCCGTCCCTTCGACGAGGAGACGCTGTTCTCGCTCGGCGAGGTGATCGAGCAGGCCGCCGGCCGCTTCACACCGACGAGGTGGTGGTGAATGTCGCCGATTTCATCGCGAGCCTCGACGGCGCGGCGCCTGCGCCGGATCTGAACGCGCCGCTCAGAGGCCTCTGGTGGGCCGCCAAGGGCGACTGGGACCGCGCACACCAGATCGTTCAGGACGACAGCGGCCGCGACGCCGCCTGGGTGCACGCTTATCTGCACCGCGTCGAAGGCGATCTCGGCAATGCCGGCTACTGGTACCGCCAGGCTGGCCAGCCGGCGGCAAAGGATTCATTGGAAGCGGAGTGGGAGCGGATGGTTTCCGCGCTGCTCGGGGATGGAAAAGCATGAACGCGTCAGTCAGACAGGGAAAACTGATCAAGGGCCAGACCGGCGACTGGGAAGTCGTGATCGGCATGGAGGTGCATGCCCAGGTCACCTCGCAGTCGAAACTGTTCTCCGGGGCCTCGACCGAGTTCGGCGGCGAGCCCAACAGCCATGTCTCACTGGTCGATGCGGCGATGCCGGGCATGCTGCCCGTGATCAACGAGGAGTGCGTCAGGCAGGCTGTCCGAACCGGGCTCGGCCTCAACGCCGCGATCAATCTGCGCTCGGTGTTCGACCGCAAGAACTATTTCTATCCGGACTCGCCGCAGGGCTACCAGATCAGCCAGTACAAGTCGCCGATCGTCGGCGAGGGCGAGGTCGTCGTTGAACTGGACGGCGGCAAGGTCGCTACGATTGGTATCGAGCGGCTGCATCTGGAGCAGGATGCCGGCAAATTGCTGCACGACCAGTCGCCGACCATGTCCTATGTCGACCTCAACCGCTGCGGCGTGGCGTTGATGGAGATCGTCTCCAAGCCTGACATCCGCGATGCCGAGCAGGCCAAGGCCTACGTGACCAAGCTGCGCTCGATCCTGCGCTATCTCGGTACCTGCGACGGCGACATGGAGAAGGGATCCTTGCGCGCCGACGTCAACGTCTCGGTGCGAAAGCCGGGCGGGCCGCTCGGCACCCGCTGCGAGATCAAGAACATGAACTCGATCACCTTCATCGGCCAGGCGATCGAGTATGAGGCGCGGCGCCAGATCGAGATCCTGGAGGAGGGCGGCCAGATCGATCAGGAGACGCGGCTCTACGATCCCAACAAGGGCGAGACGCGCTCGATGCGCTCCAAGGAAGAGGCGCATGACTACCGCTACTTCCCCGATCCCGACCTGCTGCCGCTGGAGTTCTCGCAGGGCTATGTCGATGAGCTGAAGGCTGAGCTGCCCGAGCTGCCGGACCAGAAGAAGATGCGGTTCGTCGCCGACTTCGGCCTGTCGGCCTATGATGCGAGCGTGCTCGTTGCCGAGCGCGAGAGCGCAGTGTTCTACGAGACCGTGCTGGACAAGCTCGGCAACCGTGCGCGCGACGGCAAGATGGCGGCGAACTGGGTGATCAATGAGCTGTTCGGCCGTCTCAACAAGGAAAGCCGGGATATTACGGGCTCTCCGGTGAGCGCCGAGCAGCTGGCCGCGATCGTCGATCTGATCGGCGAGGGCACGATCTCCGGCAAGATCGCCAAGGATCTGTTCGAGATCGTCTGGCAGGAAGGCGGCGATCCCCGCGCACTGGTCGAAAGCCGCGGCATGAAGCAGGTCACCGACCTCTCGGCGATCGAAAAGGTTGTCGACGACATCATCGCCGCCAATCCGGACAAGGCCGCGCAGGTCAAGGACAAGCCGCAGTCGCTCGGCTGGTTCGTCGGTCAGGTGATGAAGGCATCCGGCGGCAAGGCCAACCCGCAGAGCGTCAACGACCTGCTCAAGTCCAAGCTCGGCGTCTGACGCCCGCGCGTTCGAACGAGGTGACGGACAAGTCTCGTCACCTCGCTTTCGTTCCTCGATGCGACGTTCGCACGCATCCTCGGCGGCTCACTTCATCCCGATCGGCGGCGACGTGACGAGCGAATCGCCGTGACGCGATTCGCGCAAAACGGCGTCTCGCGCACGCTTCGACGAGCGCTCGCGCCGTTAATCATGAAAATATTTTCGTTGCCAAAATTCGCGACTCAGAGTCCGCGAAGCGCCTTCGCGAGGTGATCGCGGGATTGCCGACGTCCGTCATCGCGACGATGGCGTGCGATGCGCGCGTGCAGGAAAATACTTGCTGCGTAGTGTTTTTCTGCAATCGCATGTGCTGCGAACATCGATGTTGCGAGCACTCCCTGCGGTCGATCGCATGCATCGGGCAGTGCGCTTGCATCGCGCTCGCCAAGCGCACGCGCGTTGTGTCGTCAACACTTCTTTAAGCGAGACGCTGTTTTTTTCTTTGTGTTGGTGTATTCGGGATGAAGTGCATTCGATCCCCGAGTGCACGCAGCGATTAAAGCCATCTCACACATCGGAGGGCAACATGGCCAAGAAAGCGAAGAAGGCGAAGAAGGCGAAGAGCGCAGTGAAGAAGACTGCGAAGAAGACCCGCAAGGTCGCCAAGAAGAAGAAGTAACTTCGACTTCTGAAGTTGCCGGCTCCTAGCCGGCACGTCATCAGCGCCTCCTCGAGGTTCTGATCGACGATAGAGGGTGTCGGCGAGACATCAGGTCAACGGTCGGATCGTTCGCTTTGACGGTCCGGCAGAAGAAACGAGTTTTCTTCGTTCGGTGCGGTTCTCCGGAATGGGGCTCCGCAATTTCACAGGCGGCCTTCGGGTCAACGTGAAATCTGGTCCTGACGTGTTCGCCGACGCCCTCGTTCTCCTGAGGCCGGGGTATTGCCGGCATTCCCATTTCCCGACATTGCTGATCCGATACGCGACGTGGCCGCGCCGGCTTCGACCGAACTGTGGCTTGTGGCACGCCCGGGCCGCGACTTGATTCCCGCTATTCGCATGCCGCCCGCTTCTCCGTTCCGGCAGCGATTGAATCGATGAGTTGCAGAGTACTGGATTCCCGCCTGCGCGGGGAATGACAGCACGGCGCGCGGCCACGGTGATCCACGCTTCACATTCTGACCACAGGACGCGCACCAGCGCGCGCGATGGTTATCGATCCCCCAAAATCCTGCGGTAAACAAAGTCTGACGAATCGCAGAAGTGCCTGCAAATCAGGAGCTTTTTGAATCTGCACGCGGGGCGCCGCGCGGGCGCGTTTACGTCTGCTTCATCGCGATACTTAAACTGCCATTCAAATTTGCCCGCCATCATCGCCTCCAACAAGCCGGCAAACGGCAATGGGCAACAAGCCTTTTGGCAGCGAGCCTTTTGGCAACAAGCCCTGGGGATGAGTTGAACGATGCACGATCCCGGGAAGGGTCATGCACATCAGAGTTGGACGGGAGCCGCGCTCGGGGGAACGAGGCGGCATAAGAACAAAGGGGATGCGTTATGTTTCAGGGTACCTTCGATATGGAGACGGCAACGCCGATCGACGCGAGCGCGCTGTCGGACGTGCTGTTCGAGCGCGGCATCTATTGGGCGAGCGGCCGCTCCGGCCTCGTCGATCTCGTCGCCGCGCATAAATGGTTCAATCTTGCCGCGCTGAAGGGCCGCAAGGACGCCGTGGCGCTGCGCCAGGAGATTGCCGGGCAGATGTCGGATGCCGAGATCGCCGCCGCACAGCGCGATGCGCGGGCATGGGTTTCCGCCCATTGAATTGAGAATCGCATCCACACCCGTGTTCGCACGGGTGGGCCTGGTTGCGCTGAACAAGTTTTTCCGGTGTGCCGCCCCATAAGACCCGAGCGGCATGAGCGAGCCCGACACGAATGGACCATGGCTGCCGATTCAAATCGCGCCCGACGAGTGCGATCTGGAACTCGGACGTCCGCACAAGACGGGGATTCTGCCCTGGTGGTTCCCCTGCCGGTGCCGGCGCGGCGTCTGGTTCAACGGCTGGGCCGATGAAGCCGTGGTGATTTCGCCCTCGCATTGGCGGATCTGGCGGTTCCACCGCTAGACGCGGACGTACACATATAAAGTCAGTGCGAATCGGGATGAATGCAGCCGCGCCGATCCTTGCCCAGGCTCTCGCACCGTTCTCACGGTCGCTTTCAGGTGAAAGAACGCACAGACCTTGATTGATTCTGCCGCTGGGTGGCGGAGAGGGAGGGATTCGAACCCTCGATACAGCTTGAGACCGTATGACGCTTTAGCAAAGCGTTGCCTTCAGCCACTCGGCCACCTCTCCGGTGCGAGCCTTATGCATCTAATTGCTTGGGCCGGTCAATTTGGAAGCGTGTGTTTTCGCTCGAATATTCCCAGCGATCTTGGAAACGGGCGGTTTGCTGTCAGGCGCCATCTCAAGAAAGCCCTCTATATAGAGGCGTGGCTGGATTCCCGAGCGGTGGTCGGGGTGGGGCAGGTCCGTCGATGTGTCGCGTTTCCGGCCTTTGAGTCTCGGTCCGATTCTACGATTCGCGCCTCCATCTGAGCTGCATCGCGCAGGGCCCAGTCTCCGCCGCCCCAGGTGAGGAGTTTTGGTGGCAAATGGAACCGCTTCAAAAATGCCATTAAAAACAATATGTTACGAAGTCGCTCTGATCACATCTGCGTGTTATTTGTGCAACACCCGACGGAAAACCAGCTCCATGGGCCGGTTTGGAAGCGTTCTGTTGTTGTGTGTGCAAGGACGTTCGGTAATTGTGACTGAGCGACGGAGGGGGGCATCCCGAGGTCGTCCCGTTTAGGTCATTCGCTTAAGTCCCTCGCGTTCATGCGGGTGTGTCCGAAGGCGCGAAGGGGGCCAAAGCGGTGATTTAGAGGGGGTTGGGGAATTGGCCGTCCGGTCAGTAACCTTCCCTGAAGAGCAACTTGGAGGTTTAACATGAAGTTGGTTAAGAGCCTTTTGCTCGGCTCAGCGGCGGGTCTGATCGCCGTGGGCGGAGCTCAAGCAGCCGATCTGCCGGTCAAGGCCAAGGCGGTCGAATACGTGCGGATCTGCTCGCTGTACGGAGCCGGTTTCTACTACATCCCGGGCACCGACACCTGCATCAAGCTGGGTGGCTACGTGCGCGCTGACGCGCTCGCGAACACCAACGGCGACTACAGCATCGGCCAGGGCGCTCCGGCTGGTGCCAAGAACCGCCTGAGCGGTTACTACACGACCCGCGCTCGTATGGACTTCACCGTCGATACGCGTACGGCGACCGAATACGGTGTGGTTCGCACCTACGCCGACATGGTGTTCTCCTACGACACCCCGTCCGTCACCGGCTCCGGCGGCGGCACCACCGCTCCGACCGGCGCGGCCTCGCTCGGCCTCTACCACGCGTTCATCCAGTTCGCTGGTTTCACCTTCGGCCGCACCGTCTCGATCTTCGACGCTCCGTGGCAGAGCTATCCGGCTGGTGGTCCCGACTTCCTCCCGGGCGGCACCAACTGGGTCACCGGTATCAACCAGATCGCCTACACGGCTGACTTCGGCCAGGGCATCACCGGTTCGGTCGCGTTGCAGGATCAGTCGACGGGTGCCAATGGCCAGTCGAACCTCTGGAACGCCTCGGCCTTCGCTGCTGCCGGTTCGGTTAGCAGCACGGGCGTCGTGACTGTGACCCCTGCTTCGGCCGCTGCGGCTGCGGCCATGATCCAGGGCCAGTACGGTGTGTCGGACTGGGGTGGCACGCGCGTGCCCGATATCGTCGGTCAGGTTCGTGTTGACCAGGCCTGGGGCCTGTTCCAGCTGTCGGCCGTCGCCCATAACATTCACTCGGGCTACTATGGCTCGACTGAAGTGACCAACCATCCCGACGACAAGTGGGGCTGGGCTGTTGCGGGCGCCTTGTCGATCAAGAACATCCCGACCGGTGCGGGTGACACGATCAACTTGCAGGCGGTCTACACCGACGGTGCTTCGCACTACAACTTCCAGAGCCTGTTCCCGCAGACCATGTTCATGTACGGCGGTAGCGGCATTGCGTACCAGAGCCTTGCCTTCGCTGGTATCGCTGACGGTATCTACGGCACCATTGGTGGCGTCGGCACCGGGATCGACACTGTCAAGACCTGGGGCTTCCGCGGTGGTTATACCCACAACTGGGCACCGGGTTGGGCTTCGGGCCTCTACGGCGCCTATGCCTCGCTTCGCTACGGCGACACGGGCAAGACTCTGATCTGCGCGAACTTCGCTGCCGGTCTGGCTCCGTCGGCTGGTGCTACCTGTAACCCCGACTTCAACCTCGCGGTCATCGGCGGCAACTTGGTCTGGACCCCCGTCAAGGGCCTCTCGTTCACGACGGACGTGAGCTACGTCTGGCTCGACCAGAAGTACTCGGGCACGATCGCAGCTCCGGCGAACTCCGCGGTTGCGAAGCCTGCAGCTACCTACGAACTGAAGGACCAGGGTAACCTGCAGGTCCTGTTCCGCGCTCAGCGCAACTTCTAAGATCAATCTTCCGATTGATCGGAAAACCCCGGCAGGAAACTGCCGGGGTTTTTATTTGCGGGCAGTGCACCGATTACCTAAATGGTGGATTGCGCGATAGCGCGATGTTGCTCGAGAGCCGGCACAAGGAGCTTCCGACCATGAACATTTCGACGATCTGGAGACGGATGCTGAGCGTGCTCGCCGCGACATCGATGGTTGCTGTGGTCACGCCGGTATTCGCGCCGGCCGCTGCCGCACCCGTGGACTCGAACTACCCCGTATGCCTCCAGCAATGGGAGTGGGGCGGCAGCAGCAGGATCTACTGTAGCTACCGGACCTGGGAGGAGTGCAAGGCTTCCGCGCTGGGATTGCCGGCGATGTGCCTGACCAATCCCTATAGGTCCCCGCCGACGTCAGCCCGCCCATCTCACCGCCGATCCGCCCCCGACAGAATGTGGTAGCGATCGGATCCTAAGGTCGGGGGCGGGTCTGAGCGTGCCTGCGCACTCTCAGGAGAGCGCGGTCAGACGACTATCTTGCACCTCTCCCCTCCCGGAAGGCATAGGTGGGGTTCAGCCCGCAGGCATCGATCGTGCCTGACGCGGTCGCCATGCACTGGGCGTAAGTGGAGAACTGGCAGTTGCCGGGATAGCCCCAACGCCGCCCCTGCAGGCAATAGCGATCCTGAATGGCCTCCGCCTGCCGGGGTTGCTGGCGGTTCTTGCCGTAAGCAGTCGAGCTACCGCCGGGAAGAGCGGACAAGAACACGGCCGCGATCGCGAATGCACCGACTATGCGCAACATGACACGTCTCCAGGTTTGTAGAGCCTACCAACCGATGGGTGGCAATGCCGGTTCCAATTATATGGCAACGTGATCGGGACTGTCATGGAATCATGCCGAACGCCTGCAGCACCGCGACCTGGATGCGTGCTATTCCACGCTTGCGGCGCCGCGACGCAGATCGGCCTCGATCTGCAAGCGCGTGCCGCCGCCGAAACGGGCGCGGTAGACCTGGAGGTTCTCCATGATCCGCTGCACGTAATTGCGCGTTTCGGAGAACGGAATCAGCTCCACCCAGTCGACCGCGTCCACCTTCGGGTTGCGCGGATCGCCGTAGCGTTCGACCCACTTCTTCACGCTGCCGCGACCGGCATTGTAGGCCGCAAACGTCATGATGTAGGAGCCGCGGTAATCCTCGAGCAGTCCGCCGAGCTCGGCCGAGCCGAGCGTGGCGTTGTAGACCGAATCGTTCTTCAGCCGGCCCAGATCGTAAGTGGCGCCGTGGCGCTTGCAGACGTAGCGGGCAGCGTCCGGCGTCACCTGCATCAGCCCGTAGGCCTGCGCCGGTGAAACCACGCGTGGGTTGAATGCGCTTTCCTGCCGCGCGATGGCGTAGATGATGCTGCGCTCGACCTCGGGGCCGATCGGCGTGAACTGCGGAATGCCGTTGACGGGGTAGGCGTAGAAGTCGAACGGCAGGCCGCGGTTGAGCGCAGCCTTGCCGAGCAGGAGCATGCCGCGCGCGTCGCTGTAGCGTTGGGTGAGCTCGCCGAGGCCGGCGAGCGCTTCGGGATCGCCGTTCTCGCCCATGTCGGCCAGCAGCGGTATCGCCATCTCGCGCTCGTCGAGCTCGTACAGCAGATGCGCAGCGCGGACGATCTCCAGCCGGTCGGCGCCGCGGCCACGCGGCGGATTGTTGAGCTCGATCTGCGGCAGGCCGAGCTTGGCCCGCGCGAGCTGGCCGTAATAGCTGGTCGATTGCTCGGCAGCGCGCGCATAGGCGTTGCGCGCCTCCTGCTGACGACCCATCGCTTCCGCGGCGCGGCCCTGCCAATAGCCGGCGCGCGCCAACGCGGTCGGATTGACGCTGCCGACGCCGATGCGGGCGAAATGCTGCGCGGCGGCGGCGGGATCGTTGAGGAAGCGCAGCGCGATCCACCCGGCGGTGAACTCCTGCTCGGTCTTGTAGATGTCGCGCGAGGGCAGCGCGGCATCGCGCGCGATCAGATAGGCGCTGCGGAATTCCTCGGTGTCGATCATCTTGCGCGCCAAAAGGCGCCGCTCGATCCACCATTCGTCGAGATTGTGGAGGCGGCCCGGATCCTTCGGCGCCGACAGCATCAGCTGGGCCGCCTCGGCAAACTTCTCCTCGCGGCGCAGCAGCTGGATCTTGCTGAAGAGGAAGCCGGGATCGTTGTGCAGCTCGCGCGGCACCGCGTCGAGCAGCGCGCGCGCGTTCGGCGCTTTCTTGACCGCGGCGATGCGGGCCTTGGCGAGCGCGACATAGCCGGCGCCGAGGCGCTTTGCGGCGCGCAGCGCGGCCTCGTTCTCGCTGCCGTAGAGCAGGGTGTCCATCCGCGCCTTCTGGTCGCCCGGCGACAGCAGGGCGCCGAACTGGTCAAGCGCGTTGTTCTCGGTGTCCTCCGACATCGGATCGCTGCGCCAGGCCTCGCGCACCAGCCGCTCGGCATTGGCGCGGTCGCCGCGCGACAGCATCGCCTTGGCGAGCATGAAGCGGCCCTTGGCGGAGATCGGAGACTCGTGCTCGAACCACGACCACGCTACGGAATCGTCGCGCCTGTCGTCCCACATCGCAGCTTCGAGGCGCCGGCGCAGGAAGGTCTGCGACGGCCAGCTCGGATTGGCGGAGAGGAAGGCGCGGTAGCGCTCCACGCTCGCGCCGTTGTCCTCGCTGCGCAGGATGATCCATTCCGCGAGCTTGCGCGCGACCGGATCCGAGATGCCGGCCGCCGCATTGGTGGCGTCGGCCGCCTTGCGCTTGCGCACCAGTTCGATCACGCTCTCCAGCGTCTCCTTGTCGCCCTGCGACGTCGACGACGTCGCTGCGACCGCGGCCGGGACGACCGGCTTGCGCGGGGTCGCATGCTGGCGGGTCGCCGGAGCCAGTACGGGGGCGGGGAGGGGCGGAAGGTTTGACCGCGGCCGTCGCGGGGGCTGCTTTCGGAGGGGAACCGCCGGCAGCCGGATGTGCTTTCGGCGCAGGCGCCGCTGCGGCAGGCGTTGCAGCAGCCGTTGGGGCGGGCTTGGGCTTGTCCTTCGCCGCGTCTTTCCCGGCGCTCTTGCCAGCGTCCTTGGCCGGCTTCTTCACGGCGTCCTTGGCCGGCGCGGCAGCCGCGCCCTTGCCCGCGCCCTTGGCTGTATCCTTGGCCGCGTCCTTGCCGGATCCTTTGGTGTCCTTGGACGAGCCCTTGGCTGCATCCTTGGATGCGTCCTTGGCGGCCGGCTTTGCGGTTTCTGCAGGCGTCTCATTGGACTTGGCCAGGGCGGCACATCCTACCGACAGCCCTGCCATCAGGCACAGGACGAGGCCGGTGGACCGCCAGGCGGCACGAGGGAATGAGGTCACGGGTATCGTCGCCCCGAATCAGTCAAGTGGCTCAAGATCTAGCTGTATTTGATTGAATATGCGGACAAAATACCAACAGCCGCTTACCTCGGACCGATTTGCACCATCACCGCGGCAAAATCGCGGCCTAAACGGTGCGTCACTCGGCAGCGGGTCTTTTACCGGCGGGACAGACCCGATATGAATGGCGCTTGCTCGAGATCGCCGCGTACGGAGGAAGTCCATGGCAGCCAAGACGAAATTCCGGGGGTCGTTCACCGCCTTGGTCACCCCGTTCAAGAACGGTTCGCTGGACGAGGCCGCGTTCCGCTCGCTGGTCAACTGGCAGATCTCGGAAGGCACCAACGGCCTGGTCCCGGTCGGCACCACCGGCGAGAGCCCGACGCTCAGCCATGACGAGCACAAGAAGGTGGTCGAGTGGTGCATCGCTGAAGCCAAGGGCCGCGTGCCTGTCATCGCGGGCGCCGGCTCCAACTCGACCAAGGAGGCGGTCGAGCTCTCCCAGCACGCCGAGAAGGCGGGCGCGGACGCCGTGCTGGTGGTGACGCCCTACTACAACAAGCCGACCCAGGAAGGCATGTACCAGCACTTCAAGGCGATCAACGACGCGATCGGGATTCCGATCATCATCTACAACATCCCGCCGCGCTCGGTGATCGACATGTCGGTCGACACCATGAAGCGGCTGTGGGAGCTGAAGAACATCGCCGGCGTCAAGGATGCCACCGCCAGCATGGTGCGGGTGTCGCAGCAGCGCGCGGCGATGGGCGAGGACTTCAACCAGCTCTCCGGCGAGGACGCCACCATCATCGGCTACATGGCGCATGGCGGCCACGGCTGCATCTCAGTGACCTCGAACGTCGCGCCGCGCCTGTGCTCGGAGTTTCACGCCGCCTGGCAGAAGGGCGACACCAAGGCGGCGCTGGCGATCCACGACAAGCTGATGCCGCTGCACAACAACCTCTTCATCGAGAGCAATCCGGCACCGATCAAGTATGCGATGTCGCTGCTCGGCAAGCTGGACGAGTCGCTGCGCTTGCCGATGGTGCCGGTCAGCGAGCCGACGCGCGTTGCGGTGCGCAGCGCCATGGTGCACGCTGGGCTGATCAACTGATGGGTTGACCAATCGGGGAGGCCGTTCATGAGCGTCGACGACAAGGGCAGGCGGATGCTCACGGAGTTCCGCGAATTCGCCATGAAGGGCAATGTCGTCGATCTCGCGGTCGGCGTCATCATCGGCGCGGCCTTCGGCGCCATCGTCACGTCGCTGGTCGGTGACATCATCATGCCGATCATCGGCGCCGTCACCGGTGGCCTCGACTTCTCGAACTACTTCGCCCCCTTGTCGAAGGCGGTCACAGCCACCAACTTAGCTGATGCGAAAAAGCAAGGCGCCGTCCTTGCTTACGGCAGCTTCCTGACGCTGACGATCAACTTCATCATCGTTGCCTTCGTGTTGTTCCTGGTGATCCGCGCCATGAACACGCTGAAGCGCAAGGAGGAGGCCGCGCCCGCCGCGCCGCCGAAGCCGTCGGCCGAGGTCGAACTGCTGACCGAGATCCGCGACCTCCTCAAGAAGTGACGCGCGCGCTTCATCCAAACTGTTAGCCTTGCTGCGCATCTCGATCGGGTTTGTCCTCTCATGGCCGATAAAAACGAACGTCCAATCAAGGTCATGGCGGAAAATCGCAAGGCCCGCTTCAACTATGCGATCGAGGACACGATCGAGGCGGGCATTGCGCTGACCGGCACCGAGGTCAAGTCGATCCGCAACGGCAAGAGCACGATCGCGGAATCCTACGCCGATTCCAAGGACGGCGAGATCTGGCTGATCAACGCCACCATTCCCGAATATCTCCAGGGCAATCGCTTCAACCATGAGCCCAAACGGCCGCGAAAACTGCTGCTCCATCGCCGGCAGATCAACAAGCTGATGGGCGCGGTCGACCGCGAGGGCATGACGCTGATCCCGCTCAAGCTCTATTTCAACGAGCGTGGCCGCGCCAAATTGCAGCTGGCGGTTGCAAAGGGCAAGAAGCTGCACGACAAGCGCGAGACCGAGAAGAAGCGCGATTGGAGCCGGGAGAAGGGGCGCCTGATGCGGGCGAGGGGCTGACGAGATGACCCAGCGGAACCTGCTCGAGGTCGATTGGAGCCGGATTCCCGCACCGGTCGATGACGGCGCGGCCGCGCATCTCACCGGCATGGTGGTGCCGCCGATCGGCCTGCTCGCGACCAACGACACCTCAGTGAGCCTGTCGGCGCTGCGCGGCCGGACCGTGGTGTTCGCCTATCCGCGCACCGGCGAGCCCGGCAAGATCGCGCTGGTCGATGATTGGGACATGATTCCAGGCGCGCGCGGTTGCACGCCGCAGACCTGCGCGTTTCGCGACCTGTTCGCCGAACTGAAGGCCGCCGGCGCTGCCCACGTGTTCGGCCTCTCGACCCAGAGCAACGCCTACCAGACCGAGATGGCCTCACGGCTGCATCTGCCGTTCCCCGTGCTGTCGGACGAGAAGCTGGCGCTGACGCGCGCGCTGAAGCTGCCGACCATGGAGGTCGCGGGCCTCACGCTGATCAGGCGCCTCGCGCTGATCATCGACGACGCCAGTATCACGCACGTCTTCTATCCCGTGTTTCCGCCCGACCGGAACGCCGGCGACGTGCTGGACTGGCTCAAGGCCAACCCCAGGAGCTAATCCAGGTCCGCCTTCACCTTCGCGAACACGCTGCGGAACATGTCCGGCGTCAGCACGCCGGTGTTCGTGTTGTAGCGCGAGCAATGGTAGCTGTCGTAGAGCTTGAATGCGCCGGCCTGGTGCACGGCGCCATGGCCGAACGGGGCCTCGGAAGCCTTCAGCTTCAGCGGCTTGAGCACGCTGTCGTGCGCAATTCGGCCGAGCGCGATGATCGCGCGCAACTTCGGCATCGTCTCGAGATTGGCGACCAGGAACCGCCGGCAGGTGTTGATCTCCGCCGGTAGCGGCTTGTTCTGCGGCGGCACGCAATGCACGGCATTGGCGATCCGACAGTCGATCAGCTTCAGGCCGTCATCGGGACGCGCCTGGTAGGTACCCCTGGCGAAGCCGTATTCGAGCAGCGTGGCGTAGAGCAGGTCGCCGGCATAATCGCCGGTGAACGGCCGTCCCGTCCGGTTGGCGCCCTGCATCCCCGGCGCGAGGCCGACGATCAGGAGGCGCGCCTTGATGTCGCCGAAGGGGGCCACCGGCGCATTGTGCCACAAGGGCTCGCGCGCGCGGTTTGCCTCGCGAAAGGCAACCAGGCGCGGACAGAGCGGGCAATCGCGGTCGGGAACGACGGTGGGAGACTGGCGGCTCGGCCGAGCCGCCTCACTCCTCGAAGTCGTCATCGCCCCTCGGCGCCATCGTGGTTGCGCGCTGGAGGAATTGCGGGGCGTGGTGGCGGGCCTCGCGCTCGCCGCGGTCGCGCGGGGCGGGGCGTTCGGACGGATCACGGCCGAGCTTGGACTGCAGCTCGACGAGGTCGGTGAAGACGTCGGCCTGGCGGCGCAGCTCGTCGGCGATCATCGGCGGCTGGCTGGCGATGGTCGAGATCACCGTGACCCGCACGCCGCGGCGCTGCACGGCCTCGACCAGGGAGCGGAAGTCGCCGTCGCCGGAGAACAGCACCATCTGGTCGATGTGCTCGGCGAGCTCCATGGCATCCACGGCGAGCTCGATGTCCATGTTGCCCTTGACCTTGCGGCGGCCGGAGGCGTCGATGAACTCCTTGGTCGCCTTGGTGACGACGGTGTAGCCGTTGTAGTCCAGCCAGTCGATCAGCGGGCGGATCGAGGAATATTCCTGATCCTCGATGATGGCGGTGTAGTAGAACGCCCGGAGCAGCGTCCCGCGGCCCTGAAACTCCTTCAGCAGGCGCTTGTAGTCGATGTCGAAGCCCAGAGTTTTCGCCGTCGCGTAGAGATTGGCCCCGTCGATGAAGAGCGCGATCTTGTTGGTAGGAGAAGGTGACATTCAGTTGCTCGCGTAGTGTTCGTGTTTGATCGTTTTATTGTTGGCGCGGCGACAGCAAGCCGCGCGTTTCCAGAGTGCCGCTCAGACCCGTCGAAACCGCAAATCCGGAGAAGTCGGGGCAATCAAGGTATAGTTATGACGGACTTGCATACACCCGGCGCTACCCTTGATGGCAACCCGGGAAACCACCCATCCCAACCCCAATGTGGGGGTAGCAGAGCCGTTTGGCGAGGCCAAATCACAAATTGGCCTTGCGAAACCGCCCCGGCCCCTATAACTAGCCCCAATCATCCACATATTTCGTCCCACCCACAACGGAGCGACAGTCCATGGCTCGCGTCACCGTAGAAGATTGTATCGACAAGGTCGACAACCGGTTTGACCTGGTCCTGCTGGCCGCCCACCGTGCCCGCATGATCTCGTCCGGTTCACAACTAACGGTTGACCGCGATAACGACAAGAACCCTGTTGTGTCTTTGCGCGAAATTGCGGACACGACCATTTCGCCGGAGGACCTGCGCGAGGAGCTGGTGCACTCGCTGCAGAAGTTCGTCGAGGTCGACGAGCCCGAGCCGGATACGGTGCCGCTGATCGGTTCCGCGGGTGCGAGCGTCGATGCGGACGATACCGAAGTCGCCGTCGAGCGCATGACCGAAGAGGAGCTCCTGAAGGGTCTCGAAGGCCTTGCGCCGCCCGAGGAGCAGCCCGAGGAGGACGAGTAAATCGTCCGTCGCGATCGTCGACTTCTTGTGATCTGATCGAAGGCCCGAACCGTCGTTCGGGCCTTTGCTTTTGTTGACGTTTTCGTGGTTACCATAGCGTTGGGTCGGCGCTGCGCCCTGTCACTGAATTGATCGGACGCAAGCGCGATCGGAGCTAAGATGTATACAAGGGGCCGGCCCAGGCCCGCTTGAAGGCAGGACGGAATGGTATATCGGCGCCGCAGATCCACGCAGATGCAGGCCGCAACCGAATCGGTTGCCGTGGCCCCGACTGCGCCGGTCGCGCGCCCGGCCAAGCCGCGCGCGCGCATGATGCGTCAATATGACCTCGTCGAGCGCGTCAGGTCCTACAATCCCAACACCAACGAAGACCTGCTGAATCGCGCCTATGTCTACGCCATGAAGGCGCATGGTTCGCAGACCCGCGCCTCGGGCGATCCGTATTTCTCGCACCCGCTCGAAGTCGCGGCGATTCTCACCGACCTGAAGCTCGACGACGCCACCATCGTGGCGGCGCTGCTCCACGACACGATCGAGGACACCGAGGCGACGCGGGCCGAGATCGACCAGATTTTCGGGCCGGAGATCGGCGCGCTGGTCGAGGGCCTGACCAAGCTGAAGCGGCTCGAGCTGGTGTCGCGGGAGGCCAAGCAGGCCGAGAATCTGCGCAAATTGCTGCTGGCCATTGCCGATGATGTCCGCGTGCTTCTGGTCAAGCTCGCCGACCGTCTGCACAACATGCGCACGCTGGATTTCGTGCCGACGGAATCGCGAAGGCGCATCGCCGAGGAGACGCTCGACATCTATGCGCCGCTCGCGGGGCGCATGGGCATGCAGGAAATGCGCGAGGAGCTGGAGGATCTGTCCTTCCGCACCCTCGATCCCGAAGCCTATTCGGTGGTGATGCAGCGCCTCGACGCGCTCGCCGAACGCAACCGCAACCTGATCGGCGAGATCGAGGACCAGCTCTCCAACAATCTGCGCCACAGGGGCCTGGGGGCGCGGGTCTACGGCCGCCGCAAGAAGCCGTTCTCGATCTGGACCAAGATGGAGCGCAAGTCGGTCGGCTTCGAGCAATTGTCCGACATCTTCGGCTTCCGCCTCGTCGTCAACGACATCGAGTCCTGCTATCGCGCGCTCGGCATCGTCCACACCACCTGGCCGGTCGTGCCGGGGCGCTTCAAGGACTACATCTCGACACCGAAGCAGAACGACTATCGCTCGATCCACACCACGGTGATCGGGCCCGGCAACCAGCGCGTCGAGCTGCAGATCCGCACCGAGGCGATGGACCAGATCGCCGAGCGCGGCATTGCCGCGCACGTCTTCTACAAGGAAGGCGTGGGGTCGCCGACCGAATTCCTCAAGCGCGAGTCCACCGCGTTCGCCTGGCTGCGCCACACCATCGGCATCCTCTCGGAGAGCGCCAATCCGGAGGAATTCCTCGAGCATACCAAGCTCGAGCTGTTCCACGACCAGGTGTTCTGCTTCACCCCGAAGGGCAAGCTGATCGCGCTGCCGCGCCACGCCAACGTGATCGACTTCGCCTATGCCGTGCATACCGACGTCGGCAACAGCGCGGTCGGCTGCAAGATCAACGGTCAGTTCGCGCCGCTGTCCTCGGAGCTGCAGAACGGCGACGAGGTCGAGGTGCTGACCTCGGAGGCGCAATCGGCGCCGCCATCGGCCTGGGAGACGCTCGCGATCACCGGCAAGGCGCGTGCCGCGATCCGCCGCGCCACGCGAACCGCGGTGCGCGATCAATATGCCGGTCTTGGCCGGCGCATCGTCGAGCGCCTGTTCGAGCGCGCCAAGATCGAATATGCCGACGATAAGCTGAAGGGCGCACTGCCGCGGCTCGCGCGGACCTCGATCGAGGACGTGATGGCGGCCGTGGGGCGCGGCGAGATCAAGGCCTCCCACGTCGCACGTGCGATGTACCCCGACTACAAGGAGGAGCGCATCGCGCGCTACGGCGTCAAGAAGGGGCTTGCCGCCAAGCTCAAGGAGAAGTCCTCGGAGCAGCCGCGCAGCCCGGTCGCGATTCCGATCCGCGGCATCAATTCCGATCTGCCGATCAAGTTCGCGCCGAACGGCGGCGCGGTGCCGGGCGATCGCATCGTCGGCATCGTCACGCCGGGCGAGGGCATCACGATCTACCCGATCCAGGCGCCGGCCCTGAAGGATTTCGAGGAGGAGCCGGAGCGCTGGCTCGACGTCCGCTGGGACATCGAGGATTCTGCGCCGCAGCGCTTCCCGGCGCGCATCAAGGTCGAGAACGTCAACGAGCCCGGCGCGCTGGCGCAGATCGCGACCGTGATCGCCGAGCACGACGGCAACATCGACAACATCAGCATGCAGCGCCGCTCACCGGACTTCACGGAAACGACGATCGATCTCGAAGTCTACGATCTGAAGCATTTGAGCGCGATCCTGGCCCAGCTGCGCGCCAAGGCGGTCGTCGCCAAAGTCGAACGTGTTAATGGCTAGGCGCATCTCGCATGCGCCGTTCCCTCCGATTTCGTGAGTCCTGAAATGCCCGCTTCGAAGCTTCGCCTCGGTGTCAATATCGATCACGTCGCAACCGTGCGCAACGCGCGCGGCGGCCGCCATCCCGATCCGGTGCGGGCGGCGCTGCTGGCGATTGAGGCCGGCGCCGACGGCATCACCGCCCATTTGCGCGAGGACCGCCGGCACATCCGCGACGAGGACATGGCGCGGCTGAAGGCCGAGATCTCCAAGCCGCTCAATTTCGAGATGGCGGCGACCGACGACATGATGCGCATCTCGCTCGCGACCAGGCCGCATGCGGTGTGCCTGGTGCCGGAGCGCCGGCAGGAGGTGACCACCGAAGGCGGGCTGGATGTGGTCGGCCAGCGCAACGCGCTCGCGCCCAATATCGCGCGGCTGAGCGATGCCGGCATCCGGGTCTCGCTGTTCATCGCCGCCGATCCCGCCCAGATCGAGATGGCGGCGCAGCTGCGCGCGCCCGTGATCGAGATCCACACCGGCGCCTGGTGCGACGCAATGGTCGACGGCCGCAGCGCCAAGGCCGAGGCCGAATGGCATCGGATCGTGGCGGGCGTGAAGCTGGCCAAGGCCGCAGGGCTCGAGGTCCACGCCGGGCACGGGCTCGACTACGCGACCGCGGAGACGATCGCGGCCCTGCCTGAGATCATGGAGCTCAACATCGGCTATTACATGATCGGCGAAGCGCTGTTCGTGGGGCTGGCCGAGACGGTGCGCCGCATGCGCGCGGCCATGGACCGCGGCCGGAGCCGGGCATGATCATCGGCATCGGCTCCGACCTGATCGACATCACCCGCGTCGCCAAGGTGATCGAGCGCCATGGCGAGCGCTTCCTCGACCGCGTCTTCACCGCGGCGGAGCGGGCCAAGGCGGAGCGCCGCGCCAAGAACGAGAAGATGGTGGTGGCGACCTACGCCAAGCGCTTCGCCGCCAAGGAGGCCTGCTCCAAGGCGCTCGGCACCGGGATCCGGCGCGGCGTCTGGTGGCGCGACATGGGGGTGGTCAACCTGCCGGGCGGGCGGCCGACCATGCAGCTGACCGGCGGCGCCCTGGCCCGGCTCCAGGCCCTGACGCCTGATGGCTTCGAGGCCCGGATCGACGTGTCGATCACCGACGACTGGCCGCTGGCGCAGGCCTTCGTCATCATTTCCGCCGTGCCGCTGCCGAAACCCTGACGCGGCGTCGTTGATTTTACGATTTTCGTTGTAAATCAATATCTTATCCTGTTTTGATGCGATCCTTGATTGCGTGGCCTCCGACAACCGTCTAAAAGTCCGCGGACGCAAATCAGCCTGGGCGAGTTCGGCTTTACGCCGGAATTGGCCCTCACTGTCAGAATCAGGACAATCTCCTTGCGCCGCGAACCGGTGGGCTGTTCGCGGGAGGAGGGCGCTCTGTGATCGCCGGCCGGAATTGAGAGAGCAATGAGCGTGACTTCGGGAACGAAAACTGAGAGCGGCGTCGGCGAAACGATCCGGGTCGTGATCCACGCTCTCCTGATCGCGCTGGTGATCCGAACCTTCCTGTTCCAACCCTTCAACATCCCGTCCGGCTCGATGAAGGCGACGCTGCTGGTCGGCGACTATCTGTTCGTCTCGAAATATTCCTACGGCTACAGCCATTATTCGATTCCGTTCTCGCCGCCGCTGTTCTCTGGGCGGATCTGGGGCTCGGACCCGGACCGCGGCGACATCGTCGTGTTTCGCCTGCCCAAGGACGATTCCACCGATTACATCAAGCGCGTGATCGGCCTGCCCGGCGACCGCATCCAGATGCGGGACGGGCTGCTCTACATCAACGACACGCCGGTCGAGCGGCAGCGGATGAGCGAATATATTGGCGAGGAGCCCTGCGGCTCGGAGGGCGGTGGCATCTCCCGGGTGAAGCGCTGGAAGGAAACGCTGCCGAACGGCGTGTCCTATGAGACGCTCGACTGCGCCGACAACGGCTACGTCGACAACACCAACGTCTACACCGTGCCGTCAGGCCATTTCTTCATGATGGGCGACAACCGCGACAACTCCACCGATAGCCGCTTTCTCGGCCAGGTCGGCTATGTGCCGAAGGAAAATCTGATCGGCCGCGCCCAGATGATCTTCTTCTCCATCGCCGAAGGCGAGCATGCCTGGATGTTCTGGCGCTGGCCGTGGGCAGTACGCTGGAATCGCTTCTTCAAAATCGTCCGATGAAAGACGAAGCCAAGGACATCCCGATCCAACCGGCCGAGGCGCAAGCCGCTCCTGAGGGCGAAGCTGCAGCGAAGACGCCTGCCAAGAAGAAGCGGACACGCAGCCGCAAGGCCAAGGGCACCGATGCGAATGCGGCGCTCGAGGCGCGCATCGGCCACAGCTTCACCGATCCGAACATGCTGATGCAGGCGATCACGCATGTTTCGGCGTTGAAGTCCGGGCGCAAGCGCGGCGACAGCTACCAGCGCCTGGAATTCCTCGGCGACCACGTGCTCGGGCTCGTCGTCTCCGACATGCTCTATCACGCCTTCCCGAACGCCGACGAGGGCGAGCTCTCCAAGCGCCTTGCCGAGCTCGTGCGCAAGGAAAGCTGCGCCGACGTCGCCAAGTCGCTCGGCCTGCTCGACGACATCAAGCTCGGCTCGGTCGGCTCCAGCGCCGATGCCCGGCTGCGCAAATCGATCCTCGGCGACATCTGCGAGGCCGTGATCGGCGCCGTCTTTCTCGACGGGGGCTACGCAGCGGCGTCCGAGTTCGTCAGGCGCAACTGGACCGAGCGCATGCACAAGCCGCGCCGTCCCTTACGCGATCCCAAGACCGTGCTGCAGGAATGGGCGCAAGGCAAGGGACTGCCGACGCCGGTTTACCGCGAGGTCGAGCGCACCGGCCCGCATCACGATCCGCAGTTCCGCGTCGCCGTCGACCTGCCGGGCCTCGCGCCGGCCGAGGGCGTGGGCGGCAGCAAGCGCGCGGCAGAAAAGGTGGCAGCTTCGGTGATGATCGAACGCGAAGGCGTCGGCGGCAGCAATGACGGCTGAAGCAAGCGGCGAGGCGCCCGTTGCGACGCGCTGCGGCTTCGTCGCGCTGATCGGCGCGCCGAACGTCGGCAAGTCCACGCTGGTCAATGCGCTGGTCGGCGCCAAGGTTACGATCGTCTCGCGCAAGGTGCAGACCACGCGCGCGCTGATCCGCGGCATCGTGATCGAGAACAACGCGCAGATCATCCTGGTCGACACGCCCGGCATCTTCCTGCCGAAGCGGCGGCTCGACCGCGCCATGGTCTCGACCGCCTGGAGCGGGGCGCATGACGCCGATCTCGTCTGCGTGCTGCTCGATGCCAAGACCGGCATCGACGAGGAGGCCGAGGCGATCCTCACCAAGGCTGCCAGCGTCAATCACGAGAAGATTTTGGTCATCAACAAGGTCGACCTGGTCCAGCGCGAGAAGCTGCTGGCGCTGGCGCAGGCCGCCAACGAGCGCATGAAGTTCGCGCGCACCTTCATGATCGCGGCGATCTCCGGCGACGGCGTCGATGATCTCCGCAGGACGCTCGCCGAGATGGTGCCGCCGGGTCCGTTCCTCTATCCGGAGGACCAGATGTCGGACGCGCCGATGCGGCAGCTGGCGGCCGAGATCACGCGCGAGAAGATCTATCAGAAGCTGCACCAGGAATTGCCCTACCAGTCCACGGTCGAGACCGATAAGTGGGAGGAGCGCAAGGACAAGTCGGTGCGCATCGAGCAGACGATCTTCGTCGAGCGCGAAAGTCAGCGCAAGATCGTGCTCGGCAAGGGCGGCGCCACCATCAAGTCGATCGGCGCGGACTCCCGGAAGGAGCTGATGCAGATCCTGGACGTGCCGGTGCATCTGTTCCTGTTCGTCAAGGTGCGCGAGAATTGGGGCGACGATCCCGATCGCTACCGCGAGATGGGTCTGGACTTTCCGAGAGAATAACCAAGAACAGATCGGTATCCGATGAGCGTGCCCAGCAACGTCAGGCGCTTCGAAGCGCTGCTCTATGCATCGTTGATGCTGGACGCCTTGTCGGTGGCGGTGCAGGACCGCACGCCCAATGCCGAGATGACCGAGCAGATGATCATGACGGGGACCCTGCTCGCCGGCGGCATGATCCTGCTCCTGCTCTATTTCGTCCGGCTGGCCGCGCGTGAGCGCAGGAACTGGCCGCGCTGGGTGCTGGCAGCAGCGCTCGTGCTGTCGGTGATCTCGCTCGGCCAGATCATCGGCGCGAAGGGCCTCGAGCTCGACAGCGCCATCGAGATCGTGTCCTGCGCGCTGACCACGATGGGCCTGTATTTCTCCTTCACCGGCGACGCGCAGGGCTGGTTCAACGCGTAGCGTCTTGCACGATGCCGTAGTGCGTCGGGTAGGCAAAGGCGCGCTCTTCGCGCGCCGTGCCCACCGTCTCGCGCCGTCGATCAAATCCGTGGGCACGCTTCGCTTTGCCCACCCTACGACGGCTCGAAATGGGCTACACTTGACCCCATGGAATGGACCGACGAAGGCATCGTGCTCGGGGTGCGGCGGCATGGCGAATCCAGCGCCATCGTCGAGCTGCTGACGCGCGCGCACGGAAGGCATCTCGGCCTCGTGCGCGGCGGCGCCAGCTCGCGGCTGCGGCCGCTGCTGCAGCCGGGGAACAGTGTCAGCGCGGTCTGGCGGGCGCGGCTCGACGAGCATCTCGGCACTTATACGATCGAAGGCCTGAAGCTGCGCGCGGCCACGTTGCTCGGATCGTCCCACGGCGTCTACGGCGTCACCCATCTCGCCTCGATCGCGCGACTGCTGCCGGAGCGCGATCCGCACGAGGAGATCTTTGCCCTGCTCGAGCATGCGCTCGACGATTTCGAGGACATCGGGGGGGCGGCCGTGCACCTCATCCATTTCGAGCTGGCAATGCTCGCCGAGCTCGGCTTCGGGCTGGCGCTGGAAAACTGTGCGGTGACCGGCGAGACCGCCGAGCTGATCTACGTCTCGCCGAAATCCGGCGGCGCGGTGTCGCGCAGCGCCGGCGAGCCCTGGCGTGACCGCCTGCTGCGCCTGCCGCCGTTCCTGCGCCAGGGCGAAACCGCCAGCGACCTGACCGAGCAGGACCTCCAGGACGGCTTTCGGCTCACCGGCCTGTTCCTGCTGCGTCACGTGCTGGAGCCGCGGGGGCAGGGCCATTCCGACGCACGCGCGGGCTTCATCAACGCCCTGATCCGGCAACAGGCACGGGCCGCGATTCCCGCGCCATGAGCAGAACGGGACTCTGCCTTGTTCTCTCATGGAGAGTTCCTTGGGAACGAAATCGGGACCATCGAGTTCGCCCCTGAGGTTCCACAACGGGGACAGCCCAAATGTTGATCAGGGGATTCGCCTTTTCCGCGGCGCTGCTCGCGTTCGCGCCCGAAGCATGGGCCGGCGAGCCGCAACCCGGCGTGTTTCGCCGGGCGTCCTGCACCGTCGTGCGGTACTATGTGGCCAAATATTCCGCTGCTGCCGCAGAGGCATGGGCGCGGTCGAAGGGGGCGACGGAGGCTGAAATCGAGACCGCCCGGCGCTGTCTGGCCAATGCACCGGCGCCGGCCCAAGACAAGACTAAGGACAAGACCCAGACCGTGACGGCCGGCTGGGCAGGGCACTAGCGCCCCACAGGGAACCAATCCATCCTTGCCCGATTCCCTTCCACGGTTTAACCGGGCGGAATGGGAAAACGAATCGTTCCGCCGGAAGAACCGGCCGAAATTCACGAGGTGCCGCTGCGTGAAGCGCTGGAAGAGCGCTATCTCGCCTATGCGCTCTCCACCATCATGCACCGCGCGCTGCCGGACGCGCGCGACGGCCTGAAGCCGGTCCATCGCCGCATCCTCTACGGCATGCGCCTGCTCAGGCTCGACCCCGGCACCGCCTTCAAGAAATCCGCCAAGATCGTCGGCGACGTGATGGGCTCGTTCCATCCGCACGGCGACCAAGCGATCTACGACGCCATGGTGCGCCTCGCGCAGGATTTCTCCTCGCGCTACCCGCTGGTCGACGGCCAGGGCAATTTCGGCAACATCGACGGCGATAATCCGGCCGCCTACCGCTACACCGAAGCGCGCATGACCGACGTCGCGCGGCTTCTGCTCGAGGGCATCGACGAGGACGGCGTCGAATTCCGCGCCAATTACGACGGCCAGTCGAAGGAGCCGGTCGTGCTGCCCGGCGGCTTCCCGAACCTGCTCGCCAACGGCGCGCAGGGCATCGCGGTCGGCATGGCGACCTCGATCCCGCCGCACAACGCCGCCGAGCTCTGCGACGCCGCACTGCACCTGATCGAGAAGCCCGACGCGAAGTCCAAGGCGCTTTTGAAGTGGGTGAAGGGCCCGGACTTCCCGACCGGCGGCATCATCGTCGATTCCAAGCAGGCGATCGCGGAGGCTTATACGACGGGGCGCGGCTCGTTCCGCGTTCGTGCACGCTGGTCGCAGGAGGAGGGCGCGCGCGGCACCTGGGTCGTCGTCGTCACCGAGATTCCCTTCCTGGTGCAGAAGTCGCGGCTGATCGAGAAGGTGGCCGAGCTGCTCGACCAGAAGAAGCTGCCGCTGGTCGGCGACATCAGGGACGAATCGGCCGAAGACGTCCGCATCGTGATCGAGCCGAAGTCGAAGAACGTCGATCCCGCGCTGATGATGGAATCGCTGTTCCGGCTGACCGAGCTCGAAAACAAGATTCCGCTGAACCTCAACGTGCTGATCAAGGGCAAGGTGCCCAGGGTCGTGGGCCTTGCCGAGGCCTTGCGCGAATGGCTCGACCATCTGCGCGACGTCCTGATCCGCCGCAGCAACTACCGCAAGGCGCAGATCGAGCACCGGCTGGAAGTCCTCGGCGGCTTCCTGATCGCCTATCTGAACATCGACAAGGTGATCAAGATCATCCGCACCGAGGACGAGCCGAAGCCGGCGCTGATGAAGGCGTTCAAGCTCACCGAGGTGCAGGCCGAAGCCATCCTCAACATGCGCCTGCGCTCCTTGCGCAAGCTTGAGGAGATGGAGATCCGCACCGAGGACAAGAACCTCCGTGCCGAGCTCAAGGGCATCAACGCGGTGCTGGCTTCCGAGGCGGAGCAGTGGAAGAAGGTTGGCGAGCAGGTCGGCAAGGTCCGCGACATGTTCGGGCCGAAGACGCCGCTCGGCAAGCGCCGCACCACCTTTGCCGACGCGCCCGAGCACGATCTCGCCGCGATCGAGGAGGCCTTTGTCGAGCGCGAGCCGGTGACCGTCGTCGTCTCCGACAAGGGCTGGATCCGTACCATGAAGGGCCATGTCGAGGATCTCTCGGGGCTCGCCTTCAAGCAGGACGACAAGCTCGGCTTCGCCTTCTTCGCCGAGACGACCTCCAAGCTCTTGCTGCTCGCCACCAACGGCAAGTTCTACACGCTCGACGTCGCCAAGCTGCCGGGCGGGCGCGGTCACGGCGAGCCGATCCGCCTGTTCATCGACCTCAAGCAGGAGGCGGCGCCGGTTGCGCTGTTCGTCAACAAGGGCGGACGCAAATTCCTGGTCGCCAGCCACGAGGGCCAGGGCTTCGTCGTCAACGAGGACGATTGCGTCGGCACCACCAAGAAGGGCAAGCAGGTCCTCAACGTCGACATGCCGAACGAGGCGCGCGCGATCACCGAAGTGGTCGGCGACACCGTCGCGGTGATCGGCGAGAACCGCAAGATGCTCATCTTCCCGCTCGACCAGGTGCCGGAAATGGCGCGCGGCCGCGGCGTGCGCCTGCAGAAGTACAAGGACGGCGGCCTCTCGGACGTGACCGTGTTCGAGGCCAAGGCCGGCCTGACCTGGAAGGATTCCGCGGGCCGCGAATTCTCCGCGACCATGAAGGAGCTCGCCGAGTGGCAGGGCACCCGCGCCGACGCCGGCCGCCTGCCGCCGAAGGGTTTCCCGAAGTCGAACAAGTTCGGCAAGGTGATCGGGTAGGGCAGGACGCGCTGTTGCCACAACATCGGTGTCATGCCCCGGCTTGTCCGGGGCATCCAGTACGTCGCGGCTGATCGATCGAGCCACAACCGCCTCGGAGTACTGGATCGCCCGCCTTCGCGAGCGATGACAGCGCGAATGTAGCGCACACTTGTCCCCGCACCGTCATTGCTCGCAATGACCGGCTGCGACAGCACCACTCTCCAATTCGCATTCCGCCGCTCTGCGACGTCTGATACGGTCCACGACGCCGGTGTTCTGGAATGTCGAGAAGTAGCGCGATGTACGATGTCATTGTTGTTGGCGGCGGCTCCGCCGGTGCGGCGGTTGCGGCGCGGCTGTCGGAGGATCCCGCGCGGCGCGTGCTGTTGCTGGAGGCGGGCCGCGACTGGCGCGCGGACGAGGCGCCGTGGGAGGTGAGGACGCCGAACCCGATCCCGATCATCCACAAGCGCGAGTACCAGGAGAAATGGCAATGGCCTGATCTGCTGTCGCGCCGGGTCGCCGGGCAGGAGGCGCGCTTCTACTGGCGCGGCAAGGGGCTCGGCGGCTCGTCGATGATGAACGGCCAGATCGCGATCCGCGGCGTGGCCGACGCCTTCGACGAATGGGCCGCCAATGGCTGCACCGGCTGGTCGGCCAGCGAGGTGATGCCGCTGTTCTCCGTGATCGAGGACGACCTGGAGTTCGGCGATGCCGAGGGCCACGGAAGCGGCGGGCCGCTGCCGGTCTATCGCGCGCCGCTGGAGACATGGGGACCGATCGATCGCGGCTTGCGCGATGCGGCGCTGGCGAGCGGCTATCCCTGGTGCGCCGATCTCAACGGCCCGGACGGCGAGGGCGTTGCCTGCTACCCCATCAACAGCCGCGACAGCCGCCGCATCAGCACCAATGAGGGGTATCTCGAGCCGGCGCGCGGCCGCGCCAATCTGGAGATTCGCGGCCATGCGCTGGTCGATCGCGTGCTGATCAGCGACGGCCGCGCCACCGGCGTTCGCGTTCATAGCGAGGGGCAGGGCACCCACGAGATCGGCGCGCGCCAGATCGTGCTGTGCGCCGGCGCCATCCACAGCCCGGCGATCCTGCTGCGTTCGGGCATCGGACCGGCCGAGGAGTTGAAGGCGATGGGCATTGCGGTCGCGCGTGACCTGCCCGTCGGCCGCCACTTCTTCGATCACCCGCTGTTTCGCGCCACGATCCAGCTCCGCGAGGAGTTGCGGCCGACCGATCCGGACACCCGCCATACCAATTGCTGCGTGACCTATTCCTCGGGCCTCGCCGCTGGCGGCAAGCGCGACATGATCCTGATCGCCTTCAATCATCGCGGCATCGGGGTAGCAGGCGCGATCGGCGCCGGGCTGTTCAACGCGTATTCCCGCGGCACGCTCAGATTGGCCTCGCCCGATGCCGCGATCGATCCCGTCGTCGAGGAGAACATGCTGGCCGATCCCCGCGACATGCTGCGCATGATGGATGCGGTGAGGCGCCTCGCGGTGATCACGTCGCAACCGGCGCTTTCGGGCATCGCCGACTGGATCCGGCTCGCCGACACCGACCTGACGCTGCCGCAGGCCGCCAGCCTGCCGGACCACGAGCTCGACGCGGTGCTGCGCCGGGAGACCGGCGACATCCAGCACGCCGCCGGCAGCTGCCGCATGAGCGGCGTCGATGATGCCGATGGCGTGGTCAATCCCGACGGCACGGTGAAGGGCATTTCCGGCCTGCGCGTCGCCGACGCCTCGATCATGCCGTCCGACTGCCGCGCCAATACGCATTTCACCACGGTGGTGATCGGGGAGGCGATCGCGCGGATGATGATGCGGTAGCGCCACGGGGATGGTGTCATGCCCCGGCTCGACCGGGGCATCCAGTACGCCGCGGCGCCGATTGGCCGTCGCTCCGTTACAGCCTTCAAAAAGCTGGCAAGAGTTTGCCTTCTCGCGGCGCGTCCCGCCCGAGTTTTGCTTTCATTTGCCGCACCCAAAAGACGAGGGCGCAGGGAAGGCCGGGCGCCGGCGGCACCCGAGTCCGTGCGCGACAGAAGATGCACACGGGGTGGACCACAGGTGATGCCGGTCGCCCGGCCTTCCCTGCGCGAATGGTTTTAACGGTGTCCTTCGTGCTCTCCTCGGGGAGCGTTGCACTATTGCCCCCGTCGTCTTGCGGCTGATCGATGCGCGTGCCGGTCGGCCGCCACATCACCGCAAAGGCTTGACGCCAGAACCCCGGGCGTCGGGACCACACGACTTCTCCGTCCGCGCACGTCATCGCTGGAACTCCGAGGGGTGGCGTGTGCTCGCCCCCGGAGCCATGCGAAGACGCTGTCGGCGCCGTGTCGTATGCGCGGCAAGCCATTGCTCACGGTGTCCCGCCCTGCAATGCCGCTCGCGCCGACGCCGTCGCGTCCATCGCTGCCCAGCCCGCGGTTCGTGACGATCGCGATCCGCCCCTCGTCTCGGGCCAGGGTGTTTTGGGTGTACGCTAAATCCGAATTTCGGTAAAGTGGAATATTTTGCGCGACGGGGCTTGACAGACGGCGTGATCAAACTGACCGCCTGTTTTGCCCGACGGGCACGCGAACGTGACAGCCCGGCGCGCAAAGGCCGCCGCAAGCGCTTGCAGCGGCTTTGCATATCCGTGAGCCAATGGCCTTCAGATCGTCTGGCCGCCCGAGACTTCGATCCGTTGCCCCGTAACCCAGCGATTGTCCTCGCTCAGCAGGCTCGCGACCATCGGGCCGATATCATCGGGGACACCAACGCGGCCCAGCGCAGTCATGCCGGCGAATTGCTTGTTCACGTCGGGATTGTCGCGCACCAGGCCACCACCAAAGTCGGTCTCGATCGCGCCGGGCGCAACGCTGTTGACGCGGATGCCGCGCGGCCCCAGTTCCCTGGCCATGCAGACCGCCATCATGTCAGCGGCGGCCTTCGCCATGGTGTAGACGGCGAAGCCCGGATAGGTGACGCGCGTCAAGCCACTGCCGATGGTGACGATCGAGCCACCGTCCGCCATCAGCGGCAACAAGGCCTGGGTGAGGAAGAATACGCCTTTGACATGGAGGTTCATCTGCTGATCGAACTGAGCCTCGGTGGTCTCGCCGAGGGGAGCGAAGAGGCCGTCGCCGGCATTGTGCACGAGGTCGTCGAAGCTCTCGCGACCGAATGTCTCCTTCAACGTCTGGGCGAGGCTTCGCGCGAAGGAGGGAAATTTGGCGACGTCGGCGCTGTCCAATTGAAAGGCCACGGCCCGGCGTCCCAGCGCCTCGATCTCGGAAACGGCACTTTCCGCGAGATCCGCACGGCTCCGATAGGTGATGATGACATCGCTGCCCTTGCGCGCGATGTTGACGGCCATGTTGCGGCCAAGGCCGCGGCTCGCACCGGTGACGATTGCAATTTTAGCCATGTGATGTCTCCTTCGTTTGACACGGCGAAGGTGGCACGCACCGCGGCATGCAAGTTGCCGGATCCTTGAGCCTTCTTGCCTATTCCTCCAAATGGCCGCGAGCATCGCTCAGGCCGGGCCGGCGCTGCGTCGAACGATCAATTCACGATGCCCAAAGTTGGAGCAGGCCGGCCATGTTGCCGGAGCCCGCGGTTGGTATAAATTCGCGGAATGACGATCTTGCTCGAAGCGGTTCGCCGCTATGCGGATCTGCACTCAGACCAGAATGGCGCGGCCAGGACGCCGATCCCGGGCCTTACGGCTATACGGGCGCTGACGCCGGGCCAGCTCCAATACGCAATCAACCGGCCGCTCGTTGCGCTCGTCCTGCAGGGCCGCAAGCGCGTGACGATGGGAGCGCACAGCTTCGATTTCGGCGCCGGGGAGTCGCTCCTGATCTCGGCGGATGTGCCGACCGTCAGCCAGATTACCCGCGCCAGCGCAAAGGCCCCATATTTGTCCCTGGTCGTCGAGCTCGACCCGGCGGTGATCGCGAGCCTGGTCGTGGAGATGAACCTTGCTCCTGAGCAGCAAGGCATTCCCGTGCGGGTCGATCCGACCGAATCCGAGGTTGCCGATGCCGCGCTCCGCTTGATGCGGCTGCTCGAGCGTCCGTCATCCCTGCCGGTTCTAAAATCTCAGTTCGTTCGCGAAATCCACTATTGGCTGCTGGCGGGGCGACACGGCGCGGCGATCAGGGCTCTCGGGGTCGCCGACAGCCACGCGCAACGCATCGCGCGCGCCGTCGCGATCATTCGATCCGAATACGCGAAGTCTCTGAGGGTCGAACGCCTGGCCGAAGCGGCTGCCATGAGTCCGTCCTCGTTTCACCAACATTTCCGCGCGATGACATCGCTTAGCCCCCTGCAGTTTCAGAAGCAGCTGCGCCTCATCGAGGCGCGTCGGATGATGTTGTCGGAGGGCTCTGACGTGAGCAGCGCGGCCTTCGGCGTGGGTTACGAAAGTGTCTCGCAATTCACGAGAGAATATGGGCGCTTGTTCGGGCTGCCGCCTGCCAGGGACATCAAGGCCGCGCTTGGTCAGCTGGAGACCGCAGCCTGAAGCCGGGCCGGGCCATCGCCAGCCGGGATGCGCAAGGCCGGATGGCGTAGCGGCGATCTCCTCTTCCTAAATCACCCCCGCCAGCCGCAGCGCCACACCCGCCGCGCAGCTTCCCGCCAGCACCGTCAGCATCCCCAGCTTGAACCGGAAGATCGCCGTCGCCGCCGCGATCGCCAGCACCAGCGCGGGGATGTCGACGCTCGTCAGCACGGGCCTGTCGAAGTTCAGCGGAAACGCCTGCACCGGCACCGTCTCGCGAAACAGCGTGTGCAGGGCGAACCAGATCGAGAGGTTGAGGATCACGCCGACAACGGCCGCGGTGATCGCGCTGAGCGCGCCGGCAAGGCCGATGTTGCCGCGCAGGCGCTCGATGTAGGGGGCGCCGACGAAGATCCAGAGGAAGCAGGGCGTGAAGGTGACCCAGGTCGCGAGCAGGCCGCCGAGCGTGGCTGCCAACATCGGCGACAGTCCGCTCGGGTCGCGATAGGCCGCCATGAAGCCGACGAACTGCAGCACCATGATCAGCGGGCCCGGCGTCGTCTCGGCCATGCCGAGCCCGTCCAGCATCTCGTGCGGCTTCAGCCAGTGATAATGCTCGACCGCCTGCTGGGCGACATAGGCCAGCACGGCATAGGCGCCGCCGAAGGTGACCAGCGCCATCTTCGAGAAGAACAGCGCGATCTGGCTGAAGACGTTGTCGTGCCCGAGGAGCACGAGCAGCGCGATGACCGGCACCAGCCAGAGCGCCAGCCACAACGTGGCGACGCGGATCGCGCGCGCGATATCGGGCTTGACGTGGTCGGGCACGGCCTCGCCGAGCATGCTGTCGATCGCGGCGCTGCCGCCGCCAGGGCCGTGACCTGCCGGCGCAAATTCCGGTCGGCCGCTGCGCGCGCCGGCATAGCCGATCAGGCCGGCGGCGATGATGATGATCGGGAAGGGCACCGCGAAGAAGAAGATCGCGACGAACGCGATGGCTGCGAGCGCGATCATGATGCGGTTCTTCAGCGCGCGCCTGCCGACGCGAACCACGGCCTCGACCACGATGGCGAGCACGGCGGCCTTCAGCCCGAAGAACAGCGCCTCGACGAAGCTGACATTGCCGAAGGCCGCGTAGACGTAGCTGAGGCCCATGATGGCGATGATGCCGGGCAGGATGAACAGCCCGCCCGCCATCAGGCCGCCCTTGGTGCGGTGCATCAGCCAGCCGACATAGGTGGCGAGCTGCTGCGCCTCCGGGCCCGGCAGCAGCATGCAGTAATTCAGCGCATGCAGGAAGCGGCCCTCGGAGATCCACTTCTTCTCCTCGACCAGGATGCGGTGCATCACCGCGATCTGGCCCGCGGGCCCGCCGAAGCTCAGACAGGCGACGCGAAGCCAGACGCGGAAGGCTTCGTTGAAGCTGATGCCGTGACCGGCATCAGCTCCTGCTTGGACGTTGCGGGTGTCCATCAAGCCTTCACCTTGTTGGTCGGCCAGTTGTGGGTCTCGGTGGTGGCGTCGCGGCACCAGCGGTAGAAGGCATCGTACAGCGTCATGCCGGCCTCGAGCTGGGCGAGGTCGTCGTCGTACATCCGCGACAGTCCGAGCGAGGCCGCGAGCAGGCCCGGTGCCTCCGGCGCCAGATCCGGCCGCGCGGTGTCGGCCCCGCGCACCAGCGTCGCCAGCCGGAGCAGGGCCGGGGTGGCGATGCCGAACTCCTCGATCATGACGTCGAAGGTGCAGAGCTCGCCGCGGTGGCTCCAGAACGCGTTCTCGATGTCGAACGGGGCCGCATTGAAGCGTTCGCCGACCGCGACCACCTCGGATGGGGCGACATAGAGGAACACCGCGCTGGGATCGACGAAGCGGCGGATCAACCAGGGGCAGGCGATGCGGTCGACCTTCGGCCGCGCCCGCGTCACCCAGACGGTGCGCCCCTTGGCGTCGCGCGGCGGCAGCTTGCGGGCATCGACCAGCGGCAGCCTGGCCGTCTTCCAGCCCTCGAAGCCGCCCTCCAGCGTCTCAGCCTCGACGCCGAGCTGGCGCAGCCAGGCCGCGGTGCCCTGGGCAAGCTTCTCGCCGCGGAAGCACGCGACGACGGCCCGGCGGCCGGCGAAGTCGCCGCCCCAGTCCGTCACATTCTCGTGGCTGAGCTTGATGGAGCCGGGGATCAGCCGCCGGTCGGCGGCAAAATCCTCCTCGGTGCGGACATCGATCAGGACAGGCGTGTTCGCGGTGCCGATCAGGCGCGCCAATTTATCGGATGATATGGTCGTGAACGTAGGCATGATGCGTCCTCGCATGAATCAGACGGGACGCGATGCTTGGGCTTGTCGCCTCGTGGGGAGATCGCTCAAATCCCCATGGCTCGGATTACAGCGAAACTAAGAAGCACTGTCAATCCGCAGGACGATTGAAGCTTAGAAAATTGGTGCCCGCCGTTTATATTCCGCGCGAACCGACCTGAATCTTCGGGAGAATTCGATGCATTCCCATTCCATCGAACAATGGACCCACGACCACGCCTTCCTGGGCGAGCAGCACGACGCCAACGAGCGGCGCACCTGGCTCGTGGTGGTGCTGACGCTGGTCATGATGGTCGGCGAGATCGTGGCAGGCTCGCTGTTCGGCTCGATGGCGCTGCTCGCCGACGGCTGGCACATGGGCA
This sequence comes from Bradyrhizobium sp. WBOS07, assembly GCF_024585165.1. Classification (NCBI taxonomy): domain Bacteria; kingdom Pseudomonadati; phylum Pseudomonadota; class Alphaproteobacteria; order Hyphomicrobiales; family Nitrobacteraceae; genus Bradyrhizobium; species Bradyrhizobium sp. WBOS07. The sequence goes on along the minus strand of NZ_CP029008.1, from coordinate 2,680,271 downwards.
CGCATGCGGCCGCGCTCGGCATCGCCGCCTTTGCCTACCGCTTCGCGCGCCGGCACCTGGGCAATGCGCATTTCACCTTCGGCACCGGCAAGTTCGGCGATCTCGCCGCCTTCGCCAGCGCGATCATCCTGGGCCTGATCGCGGTCGAGATCGCCTATGAGAGCGTGCTGCGGCTGATCAATCCGGTGCCGATCGTCTATGGCGAGGCGATGGCGGTGGCCGTCCTCGGCCTCGGCGTCAACCTCGCCAGCGCTTGGCTGCTACGCGGCAGCCATGATCACCATCACGGCCACGGCCATGCCCATGACGATCACGACGATCATGACCACGATCACCATCACCATGGCCATCACCACCATCATCACGACAACAATCTGCGCGCGGCCTATGTCCATGTCGTGACCGATGCCGCGACCTCAGTGCTGGCGATCGCCGCGCTCGCGATCGCCATGGTTTCGGGATGGGTCTGGGCCGATCCGGCCGTAGGCCTGATCGGCAGCGTGGTGATCGGGGCTTGGGCGTTCGGCCTGATCAAGTCATCTGGTGCGGTGCTGCTCGACGTGCGCGCCGACGAGAAGCTGGAGCGGGTGATCCGCGCGCGCATGGAGGTCGGCGACGACCGCGTCACCGATCTGCATCTGTGGCAGGTCGGCCCCGGCCATTGTGCCGTGCTGCTCTCGGTGGTGTCGGACAAGCCGCAGCAGCCGGCGGCCTACAAGCGGCGGCTCGCCGGGCTGAAGGGCCTGAGCCACGTCACGGTGGAGGTCGAGACCTGCCCGCATTGATCTGGGGGCGATCGCATACGCTCCGCGGCGAGGCCGGAGCAAGCGCCTCGTCCTTCGAGACGACCGCTGCGCGGTCTCCTCAGGATGAGGCTGAACTGCGTCGGTGTGCTTCGAGACTGTCGCCGCGCACTCCGCCCTCATCCTGAGGGCCCGCCAATGGCGGGCGTCTCGAAGGATGCGCCGCGGAGAACGCTGCTTCAGTCGTTGAGCGGCTTGGTGCGGATCAGGAACAGCGCGGCCAGCGCCGAGAGGCTGAGCGCGGAGGAGACGATCAGCACCTTGGCGCCCATGAGGTCGATCAGGAGGCCGAAGGCCAGCGGCGCCACCGCCTGCGCCATGCGTGCCGGGGCGCCGATGATGCCGAGACGGTAGCCGAAATCCTTCGGGCCGAAGATCGACAGCGGCAGGGTGCCGCGCGCGATCGTCAGGATGCCGTTGCCCGAGCCGTGGAACAGCGCGAAGGCGCTCGCCGCGGCGCCGCCGAAGATCGCCACGATCACCGCGCCGATCGGATGGGTCAGGCTGGCGAGCCGCGTCGACCACAGCGGATGGAAGCGGCTGAGGAAGCCGGCCTCCAACATGCGCGCGCCGACTTGCGCCGGGCCGATCAGGGCGCCGGCCGCGATCGCCTCGGCCGGCGTTGCGCCGGTGGTTTCCAGGATGCGGGGGAAATGCGCGGCCATGGCGCCGGTGACGGTCCAGACCGCCGCGAAGATGAAGGCGAGCAGGAGCATGGTGCGGTCGAGCGGCAAATGCGGCTTCTCGGCGGTGGCCGCCGCCTGCTTGGCGCCCTTGATCGCCGGCAGCATGAAGAAATTGAGCGGCAGGCCGATCAGGATGTTGGCGGCAGCCCAGGCGAAGCAGGTCTCGCGCCAGCCGATATGGGCAAGGCCCCAGGCCGTGAGCGGCCAGCCGACGGTGGACGCAAAGCCCGCCATCAGCGTGATGCCGGTGATGGGCCTGCGCGCCTCGGTGCCGTAGATGCGCCCGAGCGCGGCGAAGGCGGCGTCGTAGAGCCCCATCGCCATGCCGATGCCGAGCACGAGCCAGGCCATCGCCATCACCGCGACCGAGTGCGAGAGCCCGAGCAGCACGAGACCGGCGGCGATGGTGAGGTTCGAGGCCGACAGCACCTGGCGGCCGCCGACGAGGTCGATCTGCCGCCCGATGCGCGGGCCGAGCATCGCCGAGATCACCAACGAGGCCGAGAACGCGCCGAAGATCCAGTTGGAGGAGACGCCGAGGTCGCGCGCCATGGGATCGGCGATCAGCGCCGGCAGGTAATAGCTCGAGGCCCAGGCCAGGGTCTGCGTGGTGCCCAGCGCCAGGATGATCGGAAGCTGCCGCTGGCTCATCAGCGCGTGCTTCCGATTCTGGCCGACAAAATCATCATCGTCGGCATTTGCTCCCGTGCGGCGAGGGCGTCAACCGCAGCCTCGGCATATTCGACCTGCGCGGGACGGGGAGCCTTGCGTGTGCGGCTTTGCGCCTTTCGCCCGTCACGAATGCACGCCATAATAGCGCATGCAAACAGCTTCCCGCCTTTCCTTGATAAACTGGATCGCCAGCCAGGGGCTCACGGGCCTGCCCGAACAGGACCTGCTGCGCGGCTTCTGCGAGCGCTGCTGCGACGAAGGGCTCGACCTGTCGCGCGGCCTCGTGATCATCGACACGCTGCATCCGATCTACGAGGGCCGCGCCTTCCGCTGGAGCGATACGCCGAGCAACGAGAGCGACGTCGTCGAATACGGCTCGACGGCGGAGGGCGACGCGGCCAAGAACTGGCGCCGCTCGGTGTTCTACCATTTGCTCGAGCATGGCGAGGACGAGATGGTGATCGATCTCGCCGAGGCGCCGTCGCTGGATTTTTCGCAGATCGACGACCTCGCCGAAGGCGGCCACCGGCATTTCCTGGCTTTCGTGCACCGCTTCGGCGAGAGCGGAGCGCTCGGGCAGATGGACTGCCTCTACTCCTCCTGGACCACGCGGCGCGACGACGGCTTCACCGAGGCCGAGCTTGCCGCGCTGCGCGATCTCGTGCCCGTGCTCGGTCTCGCGATCAAGTCGGCGCAACAGGTCGACATCGTGCGCACGCTCGGCCGGGTCTATCTCGGCCGCGACGCCTCCGAGCAGGTGCTGCGCGGGCGCATCTCGCGCGGCGTCACCGAGCGCATCAATGCCGTGCTCTGGTACTCCGATCTGCGCGGCTCGACCGGGATCAGCGAGAGCATCGGACCCGACGAGATCATCCCGTTCCTCAACGACTATGCGCAGGCCGTGATCGACGCCATCCACGAGGCCGGCGGCGACGTGCTCAAGCTGATCGGCGACGGCGTGCTCGCCATGTTCTGGGGCGAGGACATGGCGGATGCGCGGCGGGCGGCGCTGCGCGCCGAGCATCTGTTCCGCAAGAACATCGCGGCGCTCAATGCCCGCCGGGCGGCGGAGGGGCGTCCGACCACGTCAGCCTATATCGGCCTGCATGTCGGCCAGGTCTTCTACGGCAATATCGGCAGCGAGGACCGGCTCGATTTCACGGTGGTCGGCCCGACCGTGAACGAGGTCAGCCGCATCGCCGCGATGAGCCGCTCGGTCGACCGCGAGCTGCTGGCGTCATCCGAGTTCTACCAGGGTCTCGATGCCGCCGGGCGCCGCTATCTCGTCTCCACCGGCCGCTACGCGCTGCGCGGCATCGGCCGTGCGCAGGATCTCTACACCCTCGATCCCGAGGTCGACGCAAGCGAGCCGGTGACGGGAAGCTACGAGCGCTATCTGGCGAATTAGCCCCCGCTGTTTCCGCTTGCTCCGTCATTGCGAGCGCAGCGAAGCAATCCAGGCTGTCTCCGCGGTGAGATTCTGGATTGCTTCGTCGCTGCGCTCCTCGCAATGACGGTGGGGGCTAGCACCGCGCCGCCACCTCGTCCCCCACCATGTCCGGCTGACGGTCGAGCGCCACGGCGGGCGACAGCCAGATCACCAGGGCCTGCACGCCGAACACGGCGGCCGCCAGATAGAGGCACGCTTCCGCGCTCCAGAGCCCGCCGACCACCGCGCCCAGCACTGAACCGAGCGGGCGTGCGCCGTAGCTCATGATGTTGATGGCGGAGACGCGTCCGAGCAGGCGCGGCGGCGTCACCGACTGGCGCAGCGTCGTGGTCGAGATCACCCACAGGATCGGCCCGACGCCGAGCAGGAAGAAGCTCAAGGCCGCGAGCCAGGGCGAGGGGACCAGCACCGTCAGCGCCATCACGACCGCGGCAACGAGGCCGGTGACCGGGCCGAGGCCGACCACCGTGCCGAAGGCGATGCGCCGCATCACGCGGGTGGCGAGGAGCGCGCCGATCACCATGCCGACGCCGTACATCGTCAGCACCGTGCCAACGCCCGCGGCGGTGAGGCCGAGATGGCGCACGGCATAGGGCACGAACACGGCGATCTGCAGGAACCAGCCGGTGTTGAAGATGAACTGGGTGATGAACACCGGCCGCAGCAGCGGATGGTGAAATACGAAAGCCGCGCCTTCGCGGATGTCCTGCAACGGATGACGGCGCGGCGCCGGCGCGCGGGCGGGTTCGAAGATGCCGGATAGCAGCACCACCGCGATCGCCGACAGCGCCGCGGCGAAGCCGAAGGCCGGGCTCGCACCCCACCAGCCCACCAGCGCGCCGCCGAGCGCGGGCCCGCTGGCGAAGGCGACGGTGCGTGCCAGCTCGATCCGCGCATTGGCTGCCGGCAACAGCTCCGCGCTCACCAGCGAGGGCACCAACGCCGGCGCCGCCACGCTGTAGACCACGGTGCCGCACACCGCCGCGAAGCCGAGCAGCGCCAGCAGCGGCAGATTGAGCGCGCCGAGCGCGAGCAGCAGCACAATGGCCGCGAGCGCCACGGCCCGCACCGCCTCGGCTCCTGCCATCAGCGAGCGGCGCGAGATGCGGTCGGCGAGCAGGCCGGCGGGAATGGCGAACAGCACGAAGGGCAGGGTCAGCGCGGTCTGCAGCAGGCCGGTCTGGCCTTCCGCAACCCCAAGCGTGAGCACCGCGACGATGGGGGCGGCCGCCAGGGCGATCTGTTCGGCCGACTGCGCCGCGAGGTTGGACCAGGCGAGGCGGCTGAAGGTGTCGGGGAGGCGAGGCGGGTTTGACATGGCTCATGTCCTGCAAAGTCGGGTTGGCGCCAGTATTCGGCGCCGGGGGCCGCCAAACCCACCCGCTTCCCGACAAGGAGGGCAGATGACAGCCAGGCCGCATGCCACCAGATGCAGTTGCAAATGAGTTGCAATAAGCTTCGATTTCGGTATTCTCGCCGTATGGATGCCCGATCGCCTGATTTGACCGACACCGCCGGCTGGCGCGCTGATGCGCCCGTCACCAAGAGCCTCGCCGAGGTCAACGCCACCATCGCCCTTCCGGCCGCAGGCCGCTGGTGGCGCCGGCTGCTCGCCTTCGTCGGTCCGGGCTATCTCGTCTCGGTCGGCTACATGGACCCCGGCAACTGGGCGACCGACCTCGCCGGCGGATCGAAGTTCGGCTACACGCTGCTCTCGGTCATCCTGCTCTCGAACCTGATGGCGATCCTGCTGCAATCGCTCGCGGCGCGGCTCGGCATCGTCACCGACCGCGACCTCGCCCAGGCCTGCCGCGCCACCTATTCGCCGCCGGTGAACTTCCTGCTCTGGATCGCCTGCGAGGCGGCGATCATCGCCTGCGATCTCGCCGAGGTCATCGGCACCGCGATCGCGTTGAAGCTCCTGTTCGGCATTCCCCTGGTCGGCGGCGCGCTGCTCGCCGCACTCGATGCCTTCCTGCTGCTGCTGTTGATGAACCGCGGCTTCCGTTTCCTCGAAGCCTTCGTCATCGCGCTGCTGGCGGTGATCGCGGTCTGCTTTGCGGTCCAGATCGCGGCCGCGGCGCCGCCGGTCGCCGAGGTGCTGCGCGGCTTCATGCCGAAGAGCGAGATCTTCACCAACCCCGAAATGCTCTACATCGCGATCGGCATCATCGGCGCGACCGTGATGCCGCACAATCTCTATCTGCACTCCTCGATCGTGCAGACGCGCGCCTATGAGCGCAACGACGAAGGCCGCCGCGAGGCGATCAAATGGGCGACGACGGATTCGACCATTGCCCTGATGCTGGCGCTGTTCATCAACGCCGCAATCCTCGTCGTCGCCGCTGCGACCTTCCACAAAAGCGGCCATTCGGATGTCGCCGAGATCGGGCAGGCGTTCGAGCTGTTGTCGCCGCTGCTGGGCCTCGGCATCGCCTCGACGCTGTTCGCGGTGGCGCTGCTCGCCTCCGGCCTGAACTCGACGGTGACGGCGACGCTCGCCGGCCAGATCGTGATGGAAGGCTTTCTCGATCTGCGCCTGCCGAACTGGGCGCGCCGCCTGCTCACGCGCGGCATCGCCATCGTCCCCGTGATCGTCGTCACCGCGATCTATGGCGAGCGCGGCACGGCGGATCTGCTGGTGTTCAGCCAGGTCGTGCTGTCGATGCAATTGCCCTTCGCCGTCATCCCGCTGGTCCGCTTAGTTTCCGACCGGCGCAAGATGGGCAAGTTCGCGATACCGAGATCGGTCGCGGCGATCGCCTGGATCGTCGCGGGCGTGATCGTGGTCCTGAACCTGAAGCTGTTGTTCGATACGTTCTTTGGATGAGTGCAGGGACGGCCTGCTGCTTTGGTGCGGAGGCCCCGCGAAGAGTTGGTTCCCGCGCGAGCCCGGCCATATCCGTTATTCGCGCACTGCGCTGAGCCCTTTTCCGAGTTCCGCACCGTGCGGCGGCTTTTGCCGCGAACTCGCGAACTACGGCTTTTCAATTGGTGCGAAGAGGTTATACTACCTTCAATTGCTGATAGGCCGAAGACTGCTCATTGACTGCTTATGGGCCCTATTATGACATTGCGTTTTTCAGGATTGATTTCTTTCCCGGCGGGATAATCGGCGGTCCCGCGCCGGAGTAAGTGCGCCGATCGCATCTTCTCCGGTTACGTCTATGGGTTGTGCGCGATCTCGGCGCGCGGAGCCGGTGGCGAGGCCATTGGCTTGACGGATTTATTTTGACTGCGCGGGTTCACGTCCGGTGAGGGACGATGATCAGGCCAGTGTGCGTTGATTGCTGCGTTGAAGTCATTGATGAGTGAGTACAGCCGTGACCAAGTGTCCCGCATGTTCGGCCCGTGTTTCTCGTGAGCATCGCTTCTGCTCTCAATGCGGCGCGCGCCTCGATCGTGCCGTCGATCGTGCCTTGGAGCAGCCCTCCGTTCCATCGGTCGCCAGCACACCTGACCGCGAGCCGCGGGTTGTCCCGCTGCACGATTACACCGCGGTTCGGTCACAGATGCTGACTGAGAACAAGCAGGTCAGCGTTCTCTTCGTCGACGTATGCGACTCGACATCCCTGCTCCAGCACTCCGACCCTGAGGAATCCCGCAATTATCTCGGCAGGGCCCTCAACCATTTGGCCGAGGCGGTCGGGACCTATGGCGGCACGGTGAGCCAGCTGCTCGGCGACGGGCTCGTCGCCTTGTTCGGCGCGCCGGTGGCGCAGGAGGATCACGCGCTGCGGGCATGCCTTGCCGCCCTCAAGATGCAGCGGGCAACCATTCCCGGCCACGCGCTTCAGGGCGTGGCCAGCCCGACGCTGCGTATCGGCATCAATTCCGGCGAGGTCCTGGTCGGCGTCGTCGGACAATACGGCTGGTCGCACTACGGTGCGGACGGCAAGACGATTCACCTTGCATCGCGGCTCGAAAAGATGGCGCCGCCCGGCGGCATTCTGATCAGTGCCGCGACGCAGCGCCTCGTCGCGCAGCAGATCGACACGCGGCCGGTCGGGCTGCGCTCAGTCCGAGGGCTGGACGATCCTGTCGAACTCCATGAGGTCGTGGTCGCCACCGAAAGCTCGGCGGCGGCGCCGCTGACGCGCAAGCAGCGCTGGGCGCCTTTGGTCGGTCGCGAGGAGTCCTTGCGGATGCTGGCCGGGGATCTCGACATCGTTCGAACCGGCGCGATGCGAACGATCGGGCTGTGCGGCGATGCCGGCATCGGCAAGTCCCGCTTGATCGCCGACTGGATCGCCGCGCTTGCAGGTGAGGGCATCGACGTTTGTCTTTCGCAGGCGAGAGGTTATGCGAGCGCGCGCGCCTACAGCACCGCTGCGGACCTGATCGCGAGCCTGGCCAGGTTGCCGCAAACAGGCATGACGGATGCCCAGTCCATTGGGCGCACCCTGGTCGCCGAATGGGCCCCGGAAGGTGCCGCACATCTCGCGGCGATCAATGACTTGCTGGATCTTGCGGCGCCGGACCAGGGCTGGCTGGCGCTGAACCCGGTCCAGCGGCGGCGTCGCATCGGCGAGGCATTGCTGTGGCTCGTGCGCAGACGCGCCCAGGCGGGCCCGTTCGTGCTCGTGCTCGAGGACGTTTTCCTGGCCGACCGCGAGAGCCGGCGGCTGTTCGAGGCCCTGCTTCCAAAGCTCCAGGGATGGCCGATCCTGGTCTGCGTCAGCTATCGACCCGATTTCGACCATCAGTGGCGCGAGGCGCCGTGGTTTGCAGAGCGGATGATCGAGCCTCTCCGCGACGGCGAGATGCTCAGGCTCGCGCGTGCCTTGCTGGGGGATGATCTCTCCGTGCTCGGCATCATGAACGAATTGGTCGCGCGCGCCGACGGCAATCCCTTCTTCCTGGAGCAGTTGGTCATTACGCTGATCGACGACGGATCACTCGAGGGAACGCCGGGTGCATACCGTCTGCAGCGGCCGCCCGGAGAGCTGCGCGTGCCGGGCTCCATCGCCGCGGTGATCAGTGCGCGCGTCGACAGGCTGCCCGATGCCGCCAAATCCGCGCTCGAGGCCGCGGCGATCCTTGGCGACCCCATCACGCGCGAACTGATCGCGGCGATGCAGGCCGTGGACCCGGGGCGAGCCGAAGAATTGCTGGGTCTGTGCGTTGCGTCCGGGTTTCTGGCGGGGCCGGACCAGGCACGGGGTTCGCTCGAACAGCACGCGTTCGCGTTTCGCCACGCATTGGTGCGCGACGTCGTGCTCGCCGCTCTCACGCGCGCGCGGCTGAAGGCGCTGCACCGGCAGGCCTTCCTGGCGCTGCATGCGCGGCCATGGGCGGCTGAAGCCGATGTCGCGCCGGCGCTGGCGCATCATGCCTTCAAAGGGGAGGAGTGGGAGCAGGCGGCGAGATTCACCGTCAAGTCGATGGCCCGTGCCATTTCGCGCTCGGCCAATCAGGAGGCCCTTCAATCGTTCGAGAAGGGACTTCATGCAGCCCGCCGTGTCGATGACGCCTCGATCGCGCAGACCCTGGAGCTCGCGCTTCGGCTGGAAGCGATCGGGGCCATGCTGGCTCTCGGCCAGATCGACGACATCTTCCGCAACATGGAGCGTGCGGAAGCCATCGCGGTGCAGCTGAACGATCAGCGCGCACGAGCGGCGGTGTCGACCGAGACGGCGGTGTTCCTGTGGATGCGCGGACGCTTCGAGCAGGGCCTGCGGTATGCCTCACAGGGTCTGGAGGCGGCCCGCCTGGCCCAGCGCCGCCACATGATGATGGCGGCGCATCAGACCCGCCTGATGCACCTCCACGCTCTCGGGCGATATGCAGAGGCCGCCGTGGAAGGCCATGTTCTGCTCTCCGACTACGGACCGGAACTGTCGGCACATGTCGTCCAATCCGGATGGGCCGCCATTCCCATCGTCAATCTGTATGCGTTCCATGCCAGCACGCTCTGGCGACTGGGCGACAATTCAACCGCCCACACGTTCTGTGCCAAGGCCTACGAGATCCTGTCGAACATCAATCATCCCTATTCCCGGCTGCTGATCGACACCGTCCAGTCGCAGATATGGATCGAGGGCGGGGAGCTCGATCCAGCCGAGACCTTGATGCGGGCCGGCGTGCAGCAATGCATGACGCACAACGTCCCGACCATGCTTTCGGTTTGCACGGGCGTTCTCGGCAGCGCGCTTGCGCGCAACGGCAAGGCCGCCGAGGCGGCGACGATGTTGGAGAAGGGGTTTGCCGATCGCATCTACGAGGCGGCCGGACCCTACGGCCGGACGTTCATGCGCGTGAGCCTGGGCGTCGCCTATCGCAAGCTCGGTCGGCTCGACGATGCGATCGCGGTCGGTCGCAAGGCCGTTGAGGAGACCGCCGAGGAATACGGTCACCAGACCGAAGCATTGTACGAGCTGGCGGAAACCTTGCGGCACGCGGGCGATCTGGCCGCCGCCGAAGCCAATTTCAAGCGAGCCGCCGAGGCGGCGGACCGTCTGGGCATGCCCCACTATCAAAGACAGGCCGCCGCGGTCCTCGCAGATTGGCGGAAGGACGGGTATGCAGCATGAGGCTCTCGACCTATGAACCCGACGCGTTGCCGCCGGGAGCACGCCGTCTCTCCTATGGCCTGTTCTGCTGGCTCAACCGCCACACGACCGTCTTGCGTGCATTCGGCGCACTGCTGCGACTCTGGCCGTCGGTCGGAGGCCGGCTTGGCCTTGCGGCGCGCGCCAGTGCCGTCAGGGACGTGCTGACGCGGACGCGCAGCTTCTCCAACACGGCGCATGCCGCCAACATGGTGTCCGGCGACTATCTCATCGGGATGGATCCCGGCCCGACCTATTCGGCCGATCGCGATCTGGTCCATGCGCGGCTGGCGGCGCTGGACGTTCCCGCCGATTCCGATGCCGAGGCGCAGCGACGGATCAAGGTCCTGAACGGGCGCGGGGGCGAATTCGACCTGATCGAAGACTACCTGATGTGGGTCGTCTTCCACGCCATGCGGCCGCTGTTCGGCGCGGCCACGGGTGCGGTGGTGGCGGGGTCGGCGACCGACGCCGCACGAGGTGATGTCGACGAAGGCCTGCAACGGCAGTACATGCTCGAAATCCGCTATGTGGCGGGGCAGCTCCTGGCCGGCAGCCTGGCGACGCTCGATCTTCGGCGACGGGCGGAAGCCTGCGGGGATGCGCTGCAGGCTCGGATCGATCGCGTGAGCGGCCCGATCGGCGCCGCCTGGGGCGTCAAGAGCGCCTCCGAGGACATTGAACGGAACGCGGTCGGCCTTGCCTGGATCTCGCATCCGGTCACCGTTCAGTCTGGAGCCCTTGCTGTCCAGGAGCTACTGGGACGAACGAAGGTCTACGAGGAGCTGCGATCGAAGGCCGGCAAGCTCGGCGAGCCCGGCGTCTGGACCGATCCCGAGTTCCGCACGATCGTGCGCAACCATGTGCTCGAGCTGATGCGCTTTCGGCCGATCTTTCCGCTGCTGGCGCGCGACGTGCCGCGCGACACCGAAATGAAGACCGGAGCGCGGTACAACGCCGGATGCCCGGGCGGCGGCAAGGTCTCGCTGCTGTCGATCGCCGCGCTGTTCGATCCGAGCGCCGTTCCCGAGAGCGGCCGCTTCTGCCCGGATCGCGATTGGGGCAGGAACGATGCCTTGCGGTATCTTATGTTCGGATATGGCTACCGCCAATGTCCCGCGCGGGATCACGCGGTGGAGATCCTGACCAGCGCGCTGATCGGCCTGCTCACTCTGCCGCGGCTGCAACTGGCGCGCGGCGAAGGCAAGGCCATCGCCTATGACGGGCCGCTGATGCTGCGCATGCGCATGCGTACCACCTGAGTGAGCGGAGGACGGGGCCATGCTCGAGATCGTCCGGCAGCAGATGATCTGCATCGTTGCGCCAGGCTGGAGCGGCGGAGCGGAAATCCCAAAGCAACTTCACGATGCATTGGATGCGCTGCTGGAGGACGTCGCGGTGGTGCACTTCGCCTCGATCGGGCTGCTCCCGGCCTTAGGCGGCGCCCCGAACCAGCAGCCGTCGCTCGTGCTCGAGCTGGCGGTGGAGGAGGGGTTGCGTCCCTACGACCTGCTGTATCGGCTGGTCTACCATCCCGACGGCGCGATGTGGACGCTGTTCGGCGCGATGGTCGCTCCCGATGTCGCAGCGCCCACAGCCAAGGACAAGGAGCAATTGCTGAACCAGCTGATGAGCTGGCACAGCATCGCCACCGGCGGCTTCGTCGGCGCGCGCGACCGTTCGGTCCGGCAGATCAAGATGGAGAGCGACCTGCTGGATCAGACGCGCATCGAAGCGCGAAAGCTGAAGCTGAAATACGGCAACGACCGCACCGCATTCGCCCTGGCGCTGGCGCGCTGGGCTTACGCCAATCCCCGTTTCGAGTGGGCGGTCAAGCCTGCGCCGCGATCCTATTGGCGCGGGAAGGGGGCGAGCATCGGTGCGAAGCTCGCTTATCCCGTGGCGGCGATCGTGCTGTGGTTCGTCGTGCTTGGGACCGCCTGGGCGCTTCCGCGGGCCTACAACTGGTTCTTCGGCGAGCCGGGGCCGGTGGGGCGGGCCATCGAAGACGCCGTCACCAGGACGAGCGAATGCCTGCTGACGATGACTTGGCACGGGCTGCTGGCGTTCGCCGTGATCGCATTCCTCGTCTGGCTGTTCCTGGTGCCGCTGCCCGCTCAATTCGTGTCCTGGCGGCGCTGGCTGAACAGCGTCCAGCAGGAGCTCGATCGGCCGACCCAGACGCTTTCCTCGCTGGCCACCTATGTGGGGGGCTGGCTGATCGGCGTGCCGCTGCTGCTGGCCGTCGCCGCGTGCGCCCTTGCCTACACGTTCGCGCCGCTCGCCTATGCGGTGGCGCCGGACTATATGGCTCATGTCGTCGAGCCGAAGCTGCCAAAGCTGACCGGATTGCAGATCATCGGCATCGCCGTCGTCGCGATCGCCGCGGTGCTTTGCATCGGCGCGCTGTTTCACTGGCTCAACCGCCGGTTCAAGAAGCTGAGTGAGCAGTTCTTTCATCCGCTCGAGGACGACGTTCCGCGCGCCCAGCAGATCCATCCGACGATCGAGCGATGCGAGGCCGATCTGGTCGATGGAACCCAGCACATGTTCAGCCTCACGGAGCTGCGCGGTCCGCGGTGGTGGAGTGCGTGGTGCATCCGGATGGCGCTGCGCATCGTGACGTTTGCCGGACGCGTGTTCTTCACGCAAGGCTGGCTCGGCAACGCACCCGGCATCCATTTCGGGCATTGGCACATCATCGACAACGGTCGGCGATTTCTGTTCTGCTCGAACTATGACGGCAATTTCGGCGGCTATCTCGACGACTTCATCAACGGCGCGGCCGCCGGCACCACGCTGGCCTGGCGCTGGACCGAGCTGCGTCCACGTGCCCCGGCGCTGCCCGGACTACCCGGCATCGCGCAGCCGCGCCGCTTTCCGCCGACGCGCTTCGTGGTGTTTCGCGGCGTGAAGTGCGAGCTGAGGTTCAAGTCCTATGCGCGCGACAGCATGCTGCCGCATCTCTACCATTTCGACGCCTGCAACCGGACAGTCGACCAGATCAATCTCGCCACAACGCTGCGCGACGCCTTGTTCGGCGAGCGCAACGGGAAGAACGACGATCTGATCATGAGGGCCATCGAGACATGAGGCACGCTCCACGTCTCTCCGAACAAAGCCACGACATCCAGGCCATGTTGAAGAGCGGCTTCGGCTCGCTCACCACCAGCCGTTTCAGGCTGCTGACGATCCTCGACGAGAGGCTGGCGAAGACATGGCTGGCGCAGCTGCTCGACTCCGGCCTGGTCGCCAGCGCAGAACAGGTCGGCAAGCCGAAGCAGGAAAAGCAGCAGAAGGCGCCTCTCGATGCCGTCGTGGCGATCGGCTTCACCTATTCGGGGCTGGCGAAGCTGGGCTGCCGGGAAACCAGCGAGCATCCGTTTCCGACGCCGTTCCGCAGCGGCATGGGCAGCGAATTGCGCGCCAAGCTGTTGCGGGACGAAGACCGGCACTGGACCTGGACCGATCGCGAAGGCCCCGGCGGCGGCGAGGTGGTGCACATCCTGCTGGCGGAATGGAAGATGCGCGGCGTGACTTCGCGGCTGCCCGCGGTCGATCCGAGCGCCTTCTCCGTTATCGAGGTCGGGGCGGATTCCGACTTCTTCGGCGCGGATGGCAAGCTGCGTGAGCCGTTCGGGTTTCGCGATGGGCTCGCCCAGCCGGTGATCAGGGGCCTCAGGGACCAGGATGGCGAGAGCTTCAAGCAGGCGCGAGAGGGAGCTCGCGATCTCTATGACGACCGGGTCGTGGAGCCGGGCGAATTCATCCTGGGCTATCGCAACGAATACGACGAGCTGACCTTTTGCCCGAACGTGGAGGGATGGAACGGTGCCAGCGGGCGGTTCACCCTGAACGGAAGCTATCTTGCCGTGCGTCAGTTCGCGCAGGATGTGGCCACCTTCGAGGCGTTTGAGGCCGCGCATGCGGCCTTCGCGGCGGCGAACGGCGTCTCGGCCGGCGAGAAGCTGATGGGGCGCCGGAAGAACGGGCTGCCGTTGTCATGGAAAGGCGATCCGAACGTGCCCGTGTCGGATTCGGCGGCCGATGCATTCCGCTATCGCGTCGAGGACGCCAACGGTTTCATGTGTCCCAAGGGCGCCCATGTGCGCCGCTCCCATCCCCGGGACTCGCTCGGCACCGACGTGCAATCGAGCATCAAGTCATCCAAGCTGCACCGGTTGCTGCGGCGTGGTCGGCCCTATCGCGAGACGTCGGGCCACCAAGGCATTTTCTTCATCGCCTGCAATGCGGATCTGGAGCGGCAGTTCGAGTTCATCCACCAGCGCTGGCTGCAGAACCGGAGATTTGGATCGCTCGAGAGCCAGGACGACCCGATCGTGGGATCGCAGCCGTGCCCGAAGACTTTCACCATTCCCGGCCAGCCGAGCGGCGGCGAAGTTTCGCTGCGGCAATTCACGCAGACGCTCGGCGGCGGCTACTTCTTCCTGCCGGGGATCGCAGCGCTGAACTTCATCGCACGCGCTTGAGCGCGCTCGAGGTTGTTGCCTACGGGTGAGCTTTGCGGAAGACGTTTCGCGCTCTTCCGCATCGCGCCTCAATCCTGCGGCTCGGACGCGGCATCGCCCTGCGCGTCGATGCGCAGCCAGCCCGAGGGCGCGAGGCGCTGCTGCGGCAGGAAGCGGGCCTTGTAGTCCATCTTCTTGGAGCCCTCGATCCAATAGCCGAGATAGACATAGGGCAGCCCTTGCCGGCGGGCGCGGGCGATGTGGTCGAGGATCATGAAGGTGCCCATCGAGCGGCTGACCTGGCTCGGCTCGAAGAACGAATAGACCATCGACAGGCCGTCGCTGAGCACGTCGGTGAGCGCGACGGCGATCAGCTCCTCGCCGCGGCCGGTGATGCCGCTGTCGGGGCCGCGCTTGCGGTATTCGATGATGCGGGTCTCGACATGGCTGTCCTCGACCATCATGGCGTAGTCGAGCACGGTCATGTCGGCCATGCCGCCGTGGCGGTGGCGGGCATCGAGATAGGCCCGGAACACGGAATATTGCTCGGAGGTCGGCACCGCGCTGCGCTGCTCGCCGATGATGTCGGAATTGCGCGCCATCACCTTGCGGAAGTTGCGCGAGGGCCGGAACTCGTTGGCGACGACCCGGACCGAGACGCAGGCGCGGCACTGGTCGCAGGCCGGCCGGTAGGCGATCGACTGGCTGCGGCGGAAACCGCCATGGGTCAGGAGGTCATTGAGGTCGCCGGCCCGGTCCCCAACCAGATGCGTGAACACCTTGCGCTCATGCCGGCCCGGCAAATACGGGCAGGGGGAGGGCGCCGTAAGGTAGAATTGGGGTGTGTCGCGCGAGTGCTGGGTCAAGGGACGTCGTGGGCCTCCGAAGTGAATGTCAGCATCGCGCTACGGAAGCCCCTGGTCAATCGGTCTGCTTGGCGGGTCGGATCGGACAGCTTTAGTCGTTCCTGGTTGATAGGTCCTTGATCACCAGCTTCTGGCGCCCTGCGGCACCGGTGCGCGGACGGAATTGTTGATCACGACCGTTCCCAGCACGAAATCGTGCAGCAGCCGCCGGCGGCCGTTGAACAGGCCGACCAGCACCACGAAAGGCGTCAGGAACGAAACCGTCACCCAGAACAGCACGGCATGGGTGGCGCCGAGCACGAAATAGCCGGGCGCGCCGTACCAGGTGCGCAGCTCCAGATCCATCAGCCGCATGCCGATGGTCGCCGACGAAGGCCCGCCGATGCAGGCGCCGTAATAGACGATGGCCCAGATGACCGAGGCGGGCCAGGCCAGCCAGAACAGCGCCCAGCCGATGCCGAGCGTCACCACGCCGAACAAGGCGATGAAGATGTAGCCGAGGATCACCGGCACGGAGATCACGACCATGTCGATCAGGAAGGCGAACACCCGCCGCGTCGCGACGCCCCGGAACAGCTCTGGGTGCAGATAGGGATCGTAGGCGTGCGGCTGCACCCCGCCATCATTGCGCCAGGCGCCTGAATTGCCCGAGTCGTACGACATCGTCCGTCCTCCCAGGGGGAAACAGAGGGAAAACCCTCGAGGCAGGACATGGGAATAGGCCATCTCCGTGCCAAGGGCGCGGACATTAACAAGCCGAAATATTCCGGCGATTCGGGGGCGGGGAGGCTGTCGGTTTGAGCGCCGACAATGTCGCCACCCCGTGGTGTCATCCCGCGAAAGCGGGGATCCATAACCACAGGGAGCGGTTTGGGCGAAGATAATTCCGCGTCGATACCAACACCGCGCATCATCGATAAATCACGCGGTATGGGTCCCGGCGTTCGCCGGGACGACAGTGGAGATTGTTGCGCGCGCTTAGCCCTGGCTGCGCAGCTTCTCCGCCGCCTTCGGCGCGAAGTAGCTCAGCACGCCGTCGGCGCCGGCGCGCTTGAAGGCGAGCAGGCTCTCCATCATCGCGCGCTCGCCGTCGAGCCAGCCGTTGTTCGCGGCGGCCGCGATCATCGCGTATTCGCCCGAGACCTGGTAGGCGAAGGTCGGCATCGCGAACGTGTCCTTCACGCGGCGGACCACGTCGAGATAGGGCATGCCGGGCTTCACCATCACCATGTCGGCGCCCTCGGCGATATCGAGCTCGACCTCGCGCAGGGCTTCGTCGCTGTTGGCGCTGTCCATCTGATAGGTGCGCTTGTCGCCGGTGAGCGTCTTGGCCGAGCCGATGGCGTCGCGGAACGGGCCGTAGAAGGCCGATGCGTATTTGGCCGCATAGGCCATGATCTGCACGTCGAGCAGTCCGGCGCGGTCCAGCCCCTCGCGGATCGCGGCGACGCGGCCGTCCATCATGTCCGAGGGCGCGATGATGTCGCAGCCGGCTTCGGCCTGCACCAGGGCCTGGCGCACCAGCACGGCGACCGTCTCGTCGTTCAGGATCTTGCCGTCGGAAATCAGGCCGTCATGGCCGTGGCTGGTGAACGGGTCGAGCGCGACGTCGCAGAGAATGCCGATCTCCGGAAACTCCTTCTTGATCGCGCGCACGGCCTGGCAGACCAGGTTGTTCGGATTGGTCGCTTCGGAGCCTTCCTCGTCGCGCAAGGACGGCTCGGTGTAGGGAAACAGCGCGAGGCAGGGGATGGTGAGCTTCATGGCGCGCTCGGCCGCGCGCACCGCCTGGTCGACGCTGAGGCGCTCGACGCCGGGCATCGAGGCGACCTGCTCGCGCTTGTTGGTGCCGTCGATCAGGAATAGCGGCCAGATCAGATCGTCGGTGGTGAGCACATTCTCCCGCACCATGCGCCGGGCCCATTCGGCCTTGCGGTTGCGGCGCGGCCGGACGGTCAGATCGAGGGCATGGGGCACGGCGGTGCCCTCGCGGCGCGAGACCTCGCGCAATTCGATCGGACGTCCGTATTTGATCGCCATCACTCTTCCTCCGGCTGGAATTATTCTTATACCAGCTCGCACGGTTCCCGTCACCGCGGCTTGACCTGCCGCAAGGCAGAATTGACCTGATGGGCAGCCGATTGATTTTGCGGGGCGAAGCAGCCAGAAGGGGGACCATGTCCGAGATCTCCACCCGCGATGCGGCCCGCGAGAGCGCCAGGGACGCGACCAGAGACCACGCGATCTCCGTCGCGGCGATCTCGTCGGAGCGGGCCGAGTCCGACGACAATGTCTGGACGCGCCGCCTGGTGCTGTTCCTGCGGGTGATGGCGCTGCTCTCGATCCTGAAAGGTCTCTATCACTGGGCGCAGGTGACGGGCTTTGTCGGCGGCGAGGACGAGGCGTTCGAGAACCAGTCGATGGCCTGGCAGGCCGCCACCGTCTACTTCGCCGTGATCGAGCTCGTCGCCGCGGTCGGCCTGTGGCTGGCAACGCCGTGGGGCGCGGTGGTGTGGCTGACCACCGTGGTGTCGATGGCGGTGATCGAGCTGATGTTCCCGGGCATCTACGGCGGCAGCCTGATCGTCGTCGGCGTCGAAGCCGCCATGCTCGCCGCCTATCTCGCGCTGGCCTGGATGGCCGCGCGCGAGCGGCCGCCGTAGGGCGGACGATCACAACGCTTTCTCGTGCCCCGGACGCAATGCAGCGCGTCGCATTTGCGACGTGATGCTTTGCTGAGCCGGGGCCCATCCCTCCGCGATCTCGCTTTCGGCTTCTGGGTCCCGGATCTTCGCTTCGCTCGTCCGGGACACGAGCGCGGAGTTGTGCGCGTTTGGTTGACCGCTGGTTGCCTAAAATTTGCGGTAAGTTTTCGTTGACCAGCCGGCGCCGCCACAGCCGTTACGCGCCCGTTTCGAAACCGGGCAGGCCTGTTCTGGAATGCGACAACCGGGGCGGACGGAGGGTGAACAGGACCTTGCGAAGGTCAACAGAGGCTTTCGAAAAGTGCTTGTGGCACAGGCTTAATCCGCAATTCACTGTCTTAAATTCATGATCTCTTTATTCTCTTATTTAAGCCGATCTTCAAACGCGCCCCTTAAGTTGCACCTATCAGGCGGGACACAAGTTTCGTCGAATAAGTGTCGACAAAAACGACAACAGGGGAAGTGTCATGATGAAAGCCGTCGCAACTGCGGCAGATACCGCAGAGCGCGTCTCCGGCCAGCAGGGTTCGGTGCAGTCGCTCTATCTGGAAGCTTTGACTCTGGTGGAGCGGCTGCATCGCCGGCTCCTCGACGTGATCAAGGACGAATTCGATCGCCGCGGCCGTGCGGACATCAACTCGGTGCAGGCGCTCCTGCTCTATAACATCGGTGACAAGGAGCTGACCGCGGGCGAGCTGCGCACGCGCGGTTACTATCTCGGCTCCAACGTCTCCTACAATCTGAAGAAGCTCGTCGAGCTCGGCTTCCTCGATCATCAGCGCTCGCGCGTCGATCGCCGCTCGGTGCGCATCCGCCTGACCCCGCAGGGCCAGGAAGTCCGCCGCATCGTCGATGCGCTCTACCAGAAGCACGTCAAGACGGTGGAGCAGGTCGGCGGCATCTCGGGCGAGGAATTCTCGACCCTCAACAAGTCGCTGCACCGCCTCGAGCGGTTCTGGACCGACCAGATCCTCTATCGTCTTTGAGCTTTCGAAAAGGGATCAAGGCCAAGCCGGCCCGCAACAAGACCGGCAAGCCTGCCCTGGACGTGCCTGACTTCCCCAAGCGCACTGGTCCGGAGTTGCCCCCGGGCCGGTGCGGTTCCATTTTTGCACTGCGAAAAAAATTCGCGGGCTGTGCGGAACAAGTTCCGCACTTGGCGCTTATCTTCCCCGGGATCGGAGACAGGGCGATGCTGGTCGAGCGCGGGCTGCAGGCGATGAACGTGGAACTCGTGAGCGAGGCCTACGCCATCGCCGCGAACTACCTTCGCCGCTCCGGCACGATCCCGGATACGCTCGTCACCAACGAACGCCTGCTCGGGATCATCATCAAGCTGCTTCAGCGCGGCGAATTCAACAAGATCAGGCTCGCCAACAAGGCCATCGCCCAATTCCAGGCGCATTCCGGGGCCAGCGCGGTTGCCTGATCAACCATCACAGACCACCGATCAACCAGAGGGTGCCATGGAAGCCGCGATCGACCGCATCATGCAGACCTATGACCTGCTCGCCAACCGCACCGCTGCGGCCAGTGAGGAGGCACGCATGAAGGTGACCAACTATCTGACCACCCTGATGGAAGCCGGCGAGAAGGACCCCCATAGGTTGACGGTGTGCGGCCTGACCTATCTGCGCCAGCTCGACGGCAGCGTGGACCCGGTCAAGGCGGGGTATACGGGGTTGTGACGCGACCCCTGCCGCGGCCCGCGGCTCCAGGCAGGAGCAGCTAAGGCCCGAAGCGGCCCCATTCCGGGTGAGGCGGACGGGGCTCCTGCGAACGGCCCGATCGCCGCAAATCTCCTCTCTCCACCATATCTGGCATAAATATTGGGCCCGACCCGCAAACCCTTGGCCTGTTGCGGGCGATGTGGTAGATCGCGCCTGCTTCCGACCGCCACACCAGACCCGCCCGCAGCCCGCCAAAAGGCTGCGGCGGTGGAGATATTCCCAAGATGACCGCACCCAAGACCGCCTCCGCGCCCGATTCGTTTTTCACCGCCTCGCTCGAGCAGGCCGACCCCGAAATCGCCGCCGCCATCAAGGGCGAGCTCGGCCGGCAGCGCCATGAGGTCGAGCTGATCGCCTCCGAGAACATCGTCAGCCGGGCCGTGCTGGAAGCGCAGGGTTCGGTGATGACCAACAAGTACGCAGAGGGTTATCCGGGCGCGCGCTATTACGGCGGTTGTGAGTGGGTCGACGTCGCCGAGAACCTCGCGATCGATCGCGCCAAGAAGCTGTTCGGCGCAGGCTTCGCCAACGTGCAGCCGAATTCCGGCAGCCAGATGAACCAGGCGGTGTTTCTGGCGCTGCTGCAGCCCGGCGACACCTTCATGGGCCTCGATCTCGCCGCCGGCGGCCATCTCACTCACGGCTCGCCCGTCAACATGAGCGGCAAATGGTTCAAGGCCGCGCACTACACCGTGCGCCGCGAGGACCAGATCATCGACATGGATGCGGTGGCCAAGCAGGCCGAGCAGGTCAAGCCGAAGCTGATCATCGCCGGCGGCTCGGCCTATTCGCGCGCCTGGGACTTCAAGCGCTTCCGCGAGATCGCGGACAGCGTCGGCGCCTACCTGCTGGTGGACATGGCGCACTTCGCCGGTCTCGTCGCCGGCGGCGTGCATGCTTCGCCGGTGCCGTATGCGCACGTCACCACGACGACGACGCACAAGTCGCTGCGCGGTCCGCGCGGCGGCCTGATGCTGTGGAATGACGAAACGCTGACCAAGAAGCTCAACTCGGCGATCTTTCCGGGCCTGCAGGGCGGTCCCCTGATGCACGTCATCGCGGCGAAAGCGGTCGCCTTCGGCGAGGCGCTGCGTCCGGACTTCAAGGTCTACGCCAAGAACGTCGTCGAAAACGCCAAGGCGCTGGCCGAGACCTTGAAGGGCCATGGTCTCGATATCGTCTCCGGCGGCACCGACAATCATCTGATGCTGGTCGATCTCAGGCCGAAGGGCCTCAAGGGCAACGTCTCGGAGAAGGCGCTGGTCCGCGCCGCCATCACCTGCAACAAGAACGGCGTCCCATTCGACCCCGAGTCGCCCTTCGTCACGTCGGGCATCCGGCTCGGCACGCCGGCGGCGACCAGCCGCGGCTTCGGCGTCGCCGAATTCCAGCAGGTCGGCGGCATGATCGCCGAGGTCCTCAACGCGATCGCGCAGTCTTCCGACGGCAAGGCGCCGCTGGTGGAAGCCGCGATCAAGGAACGGGTCAAGGCACTGACCGACCGGTTTCCGATCTATCAGTAAGGCTGGGTCCCACGGATGCGCTGCCCGAACTGCAACAGTCTCGATACGCAGGTGAAGGACTCGCGTCCGACCGAGGACTCGTCCGTGATCCGCAGGCGGCGCGTATGCGTCGCCTGCAATTTCCGCTTCACCACCTTCGAGCGCGTGCAGCTGCGCGAGCTCACGGTGATCAAGCGCAACGGCCGCCGCGTGCCGTTCGATCGCGACAAGCTGATGCGCTCGGTGCAGATCTCGTTGCGCAAGCGGCAGGTCGAGCCGGAGCGTGTGGAGAAGATGGTCTCCACCATCGTGCGCGAGCTCGAGACCGGGGGCGAGGCCGAGATCTCGTCCGAAGTAATCGGCGAGACCGTGATGGAGCATCTGCGCACGCTCGACGACGTCGCCTATGTGCGCTTCGCCTCGGTCTATCGCAATTTCCGCGAGGCCAAGGATTTCGCCGATGTGCTCGGCGAGCTCTCCGGCGAGGAGGAAGCGCGGCTCGCCGCGATCCGCAAATGATCTTCCGCATCCTGGAAGACCAGTTCGCGCAGAAGGCCCGCGAGGCCAAGGACGCCGATCTTCGTTTCATGCAGCTTGCGCTGGCGCTAGGCAGGCGCGGGCAGGGATGCACCTGGCCCAACCCGGCCGTCGGTGCCGTCGTGGTGAGGGATGGCGTGATCGTCGGCCGCGGCTGGACCCAGCCAGGTGGGCGTCCGCATGCCGAGCCTGAAGCCTTGCTGCGGGCCGGCGAAGCCGCGCGCGGTGCCACGCTCTACGTCACGCTGGAGCCGTGCTCGCATTTCGGCAAGTCGCCGCCTTGCGCCGATGCGGTGATTGCGGCCGGCATCAAGCGCGTGGTGGCGGCGGTCGAAGATCCCAATCCGGAGGTCGCGGGCCAGGGTCATGCGCGCCTGCGCGCCGCCGGCGTCCACGTGGACGTCGGCCTGTGCGCGGCGGAGGCCGCGTTCGACCATGCCGGGCATTTCCGCCGTATCCGCGATCACCGTCCGCATGTGATCCTGAAGCTCGCGGTCTCGCCTGACGGCAAGATCGGTGCGGCGGGCGGCAAGCCGTTCGCGATCACGGGGGAGGCGGCGCGCAATCGGGTGCATCTGCTCCGTGCGCAATGCGATGCGATCCTGGTCGGCATCGGAACGGTGCTGGCAGACGATCCGCTTCTCACCTGCCGCCTGCCGGGCATGGCGGCGCGCTCGCCGGTGCGCATCGTGCTCGATCAGAGCCTGCGGATTCCCGGCGCGAGCAGGCTGACAGGCTCGGCGCGCGAGACGCCGCTCTGGGTGATGGGTTCTGAGCTTGCGGAAGCCGCAGCCGCGACGCGGCTCGGTGCGGCCGGCGCGCAAGTGATCCGCGTCCCGGCGGCCGGCGCCTCCGGGCTCGATTTGCCGGCCGTGCTGCAAGCGCTGGCGGGGAAGGGGATCACCCGGCTGATGGTCGAGGGCGGTAGCCGGGTGGCGTCCTCGTTTGTCGCGGCCGACCTCGTCGACGAGATCTGGCTGTTCCGCGGCGCGGAAGCGGTGGGCAATGGCGGCGTCGATGCGCTCGATGCATTGCCCCTGTCGAAAATCACGCAGTCGCAGGCCTACAGGGTTCATGCTAGCGAAACATTCGGCAAGGATACTCTCACCATCTACGAGCGTGCGTAATGTTCACCGGCATTGTCACCGATATCGGCGAGATCGTCAGCTTCACGCCCGTGGCGCAGGACCAGTTGCACCGGCTCCGCATCGCCTGCCGCTATGATCAAGCCACGATCGCCGACGGCGCCTCGATCGCCAGCAACGGCGTGTGCCTGACGGTGGTCGCCTCCGGCGTCGCAGATGGCAAGACTTGGTATGAGGTCGATACGGGGGCCGAGACACTGGCGCTGACGACGGCGAAGCACTGGAAGCTGGGCACCAGGCTCAACCTCGAGCGCGCGCTGAAGATCGGCGACGAGCTCGGCGGCCACATCGTCGCCGGCCATGTCGACGGCATTGCGATCATCGTAAGCCGCGAGGACCTGCCCGATATGGCGCGGTTCGAGCTCGCGACCACGCGGGAGCTGGCGCGGTTCATCGCCACCAAGGGCTCGATCACGCTCGACGGCGTCTCGCTGACGGTCAATACGGTGAAGGACGCGACCTTTTCGGTGCTGATCATTCCGCACACGCTGACGGTCACCACGATCGGCGGCTGGAAGGCGGGGGACGAGGTCAATATCGAGGTCGATCTGATGGCCCGCTACGCGGCGCGGCTGACGGAGATGAAGTGACGGCGAAGCCGTCATTCCGGGGCGGCTCGAAGAGCCGAACGACGGTGCGCAGTTGCGCACCTGAGTATCTCGAGATTCCGGGTTCGCTTCGCGCCCCGGAATGACAGTGTCTTTGAACTTGGCTTACCAGCCTGTGGCGACTACATAACGCGCCAACCTCTAGAACGGGACTTAACGATGGCAGACGCGCGCCGCGCACCCCTGAAGGACCAGACCGACATTTCCGGCGCCCGCGCGCTGATTGTCGAGGCGCGGTTCTATGACGATCTCCAGGATGCGCTTCTGGACGGCGCGGTGGCCGAGCTGAAGGCGGCCGGCCTGACCCACGACGTCATCACGGTTCCTGGTGCGCTGGAGATTCCGGCCGCGGTGGCCATTGCGGTGGATGCCGCGGCGGCGAGCGGCAAGCCCTATGACGCCGTGATCGCGCTCGGCTGCGTGATCCGTGGCGACACCATTCACTTCGAGATCGTCTCGCAGGAATCCTCGCGAGCGCTGATGGACCTCGCGGTTTCGCGCAAGCTGCCGCTCGGCAACGGCATCCTCACCGTCAACACCGAGGCGCAGGCCTGGGCGCGGGCGCGCGCCAGCGAGCTCAACAAGGGCGGCGATGCCGCGCGCGCGGCGCTGGCGATGCTGCGCATCAAACGCCGCCTGGCGCAGGCCTAAAGCCATGGCCGACAACACCAGGAAACCGGCAGGCCCTGCCGAGAAGAAGGCGAACCGGCGCGGCGCGGCGCGGCTCGCGGCCGTGCAGGCGCTGTACCAGATGGATATCGCCGGCGCCGGCATCAACGACATCTTCGCCGAGTTCGAGAGCCATTGGCTCGGCAACGAGGTCGAGGGCGAGACGTATCTGCCGGCGGAGGCTGCCTTCTTCCGCGACGTCGTCTCGGGCGTCGTGCGCGACCAGAAGAAGCTGGATCCGCTGATCGACGAGGCGCTGTCGAAGGGCTGGCCCTTGAAGCGGATCGAGGCGATCCTGCGCGCGGTGCTGCGGGCGGGGGCCTACGAATTGGAGCATCGCAAGGACGTGCCGGCCCGGGTCGTCGTCTCCGAATATGTCGACGTCGCCAATGCGTTCGTCGACCGCGAGGAGACCGGCATGGTGAACGCCGTGCTCGACCAGATCGGCCGCCAGTTTCGCGGCGACGAGTTCGGGCGGTAGTCGTGCTGAGGGGCGTCGCATTGAAGCAATACGCCAGCCCCATTCTCCACCGTCATCACCCGCGAAGGCGGGTGATCCAGTACGCCGCCGCCTATCGATTTGACACGATCGTCTCTGGAATACTGGATCGCCCGGTCGAGCCGGGCGATGACACCTGTTTCTAGGTAGTCGCCGATGGCAAACCCACACAATGCCTCCGCCGAAGACGCCCTGATCGCGCGCTATTTCAAGCCGCTGGCGACCGACCCCGGTGCGTTCGGGCTGGTCGATGACGCTGCGGTGCTGTCGGCGTCCGGCGACGACATCGTCGTCACCACCGACGCTGTCGTCGAGGGCGTGCACTATCTTGCCAGCGATCCGCCCGACACTATCGCGCGCAAGGCGCTGCGGGTGAACCTGTCCGATCTCGCCGCCAAGGGCGCGGTGCCGGCCGGCTTCGTGCTGACGCTGGCATTGCGCAGCAAGGAGGATGCCTGGCTGCGCCCGTTTGCGGAGGCGCTGGGGCAAGACGCAAGAGAGTTCGCTTGTCCGCTGCTCGGCGGCGACACGGTCTCGACGCCGGGCCCGCAGATGATCTCGATCACGGCCTTCGGCCGTGTCCCGCAGGGGCGGATGGTCGGCCGAACCGGCGCGCGGCCGGGCGATTGCATCCTGGTGACGGGCACGATCGGCGATGCGGCGCTCGGCCTCGACGTGCTCAATGGCGGCGCTGCCGCAACGGCGCTCGCGAGCAGTCCCGCCGCAAAGGACGCCCTGGTCTGGCGTTATCGCGTGCCGCAGCCGCGCAATGTGCTGGCGCGGGCCGTGCGCGATCATGCGAGCGCGGCGATGGACGTCTCCGACGGGCTCGCCGGCGATCTGGCCAAGCTCTGCGCGGCGTCCGAGGTCTCGGGCTCGGTCGACGTGGCAAGCGTGCCGCTCTCGGCCGCGGCAGCAGGCTTGGTCGCCCGCAATGTCGTTGGCATCGAGACGCTGCTCGCAGGGGGCGACGATTACGAGGTGCTGTGCACCGTGCCGCCGGCGCAAGTCGACGCGCTGATGGCCGCGGGGCGGGCGGCCGGCCTTGCCGTCACGGCGATCGGCACCGTCGTCGCGGGGAAGGAGAGGCCGCGCTTCCTGGACGGGCAGGGCCAGGAGCTGGCTTTGACGCGGCTGTCCTACAGCCACTTCTAGGAATCGCTCCAAACCGGCATCTTAGTTCTCGGCACTTGGTTCTAAATACCTGCCGAGATCGGCGTTTTCGGCCCTATCCGGCGTTGCACCCTCAATTTGATTTTGGCAAGCTCGCGGCCGACTAAGGCCGCCCCTTTTGGGCAAGGGGCGGCTTTGTTCGAAATCAAGGCGCCGCACCGCACAACGGACAACAAGAGGCGCCGGGGATACATCAAGGATCTGAGGCAAACATCACATGACAGCATTATGGTTGATAGTGCTCTGCGGAGTGCTTTCCGTCGTCTACGCGATTTGGGCGACGTCTTCGGTGTTAAGCGCGGATGCGGGGTCGCCGCGCATGCAGGAGATCGCAGGGGCGGTGCGTGAGGGCGCACAGGCCTATCTGCGGCGCCAGTACACCACGATCGGTATCGTCGGCATCGTCATCTTCGTGCTGCTTGCCTATTTCCTCGGTCTCTATGTCGCGATTGGTTTTGCCATCGGCGCCATCCTGTCGGGAGCGGCCGGCTTCATCGGCATGAACGTCTCGGTCCGCGCCAATGTGCGCACCGCCCAGGCCGCGACGACGTCGCTCGCCGGCGGCCTCGAGCTCGCCTTCAAGGCGGGCGCGATCACCGGCCTTCTGGTGGCGGGTCTCGCACTGCTGGGGGTGACGCTTTATTTTGCCTTCCTGGTCCATTCGCTGAAGCTCGCGCCTGACAGCCGTGTCGTGGTCGATGCCCTGGTGGCGCTCGGCTTCGGCGCCTCGCTGATCTCGATCTTCGCCCGTCTCGGCGGCGGCATCTTCACCAAGGGTGCGGATGTCGGCGGTGATCTCGTCGGCAAGGTCGAGGCCGGCATTCCCGAGGACGATCCGCGCAATCCGGCGACCATCGCCGACAACGTCGGCGACAATGTCGGCGACTGCGCCGGCATGGCCGCCGACCTGTTCGAGACCTATGCGGTGACCGCGGTCGCCACCATGGTGCTGGCGGCGATCTTCTTCGCCAAGACACCGATCCTCGCCAGCATGATGACGCTGCCGCTCGCGATCGGCGGCATCTGCATCATCACCTCGATCATCGGCACCTTCTTCGTCAAGCTCGGGCCGAGCCAGTCGATCATGGGCGCGCTCTACAAGGGCCTGATCGCAACCGGCGTGCTGTCGCTGATCGGCATCGCGCTGGTGATTTACTACCTGATCGGCTTCGGCAAGCTCGAGGGCGTCAGCTACACCGGCATGGCGTTGTTCGAGTGCGGCGTGGTCGGCCTCGTCGTCACCGCGCTGATCATCTGGATCACCGAGTACTACACGGGCACCGACTACCGTCCGGTAAAGTCGATCGCCCAGGCCTCGGTGACCGGCCACGGCACCAACGTGATCCAGGGCCTCGCCATCTCCATGGAAGCGACTGCGTTGCCCGCGATCGTCATCATCGCCGGCATCCTGGTGACCTACAGCCTCGCCGGGCTGTTCGGCATCGCGATCGCGACCGCCACCATGCTGGCGCTGGCCGGCATGATCGTCGCCCTCGACGCCTTCGGCCCCGTCACCGACAATGCCGGCGGCATTGCCGAGATGGCGGGACTGCCCAAGGAGGTGCGCAAGTCGACCGACGCGCTCGATGCGGTCGGCAACACCACCAAGGCGGTGACCAAAGGCTACGCGATCGGCTCAGCCGGTCTCGGTGCTCTCGTGCTGTTCGCGGCCTACAACGAGGATCTCAAGTTCTTCGTCGCCGGCTCCGCACAGCATCCCTACTTCGCCGGCGTCAACCCGGACTTCTCGCTCAACAACCCCTACGTCGTGGTGGGTCTGCTGTTCGGTGGTCTGTTGCCGTATCTGTTCGGCGCGATGGGCATGACGGCGGTGGGACGCGCCGCCAGCGCGATCGTCGAGGAGGTGCGGCGTCAGTTCCGCGAGAAGCCGGGCATCATGCAGGGCACCGACAAGCCTGACTACGGCAAGGCGGTCGACCTGCTGACGAAGGCGGCGATCAAGGAGATGATCATCCCCTCGCTGCTGCCGGTGCTGTCGCCGATCGTCGTCTACTTCGTGATCTACTTCATCGCGGGCGGCGGCGCGGTCGGCAAGTCGGCGGCGTTCTCCGCGGTCGGTGCCATGCTGCTCGGCGTGATCGTAACGGGCCTGTTCGTCGCGATCTCCATGACCTCGGGCGGCGGCGCCTGGGACAACGCCAAGAAGTACATCGAAGACGGTCATTTCGGCGGCAAGGGCTCGGATGCCCACAAGTCGGCGGTAACAGGCGACACCGTCGGCGATCCCTACAAGGACACGGCGGGTCCTGCGGTGAACCCGATGATCAAGATCACGAACATCGTGGCCTTGCTGCTGCTGGCGATCCTGGCGCACTGAGCAGCGACAGCTCTCCAAGACAAAACCCCGCGGCGCGAGCCGCGGGGTTTTTGATGATGAAACTTCGCTCCAACTGCGTTTCCCGGACGCTGCGCATCACGAAGTGATGCGCCTGCAGATCCGGGGTCCACACTCGAGGCTCTGGGTCCCGGCTCGGCGGCGCAGCGTTGCACGCTGCACCGCGTCCGGGACGCGAGAGCTACTGCACGTCCATCTGCAGCCCTTCCTTCTGGATGATGCCGGCGAACTTCTTGGTCTCGGCGTCCACGAAGGCGGCGAATTGCTGCGGCGTGCCGTAGTCGGCGCGCGCGCCCATGGCGGCGATCTGCTTCTTGACGTCGTCGCGCTCGAGCATCGCCTTGATCTGGAGATTGAGCGCGTTCAGCACCTCCGGCGAGACGCCCTTCGGCAGGAAGACGCAGAACCAGGAGGACACGTCGAAGTTCGCCAGCTCCGGCGCGCTCTCGCGCATGGTCGGTAGGTTCGGCGCGAGCTCGCTGCGTTCGGTCGTGGTGACGCAGAGGCCGTTGAGCGTGCCGTTCTGCACCTGCGGCAGGCTCGGATAGAGATTGTCGAACAGGATCTGGATGTCGCCGGCAAGCGCGGCCTGGAGCGCGGGGCCGGCGCCGCGGAACGGGATGTGCGTCATCTTCAGTCCGGTGAGCTGGAGAAACCAGGCGCCGGTGAGGTGAGGGCTCTGACCGACGCCGGAGGAGGCGTAGCTGAGCTTGTCCGGATTGGCCTTGAGATAGGCGATCAACTCGGGGATCGACTTGATGCCGGTCTTCGGATGCGCCGACACGATGTTCGGAATCCGGATCATGTTGGAGACCGGCTGAAGCTGGTCCGGCTTGTAGGAGAGATTCTTGAAGATGCTGTAGGCGATCGCGTTCGGGCCGGGATTGCCGACCAGGATGGTGTGGCCGTCAGGCTTGGCGCGGACCACCTCGGCCGTGCCGATAGTGCCGCCGCCGCCGGAGCGGTTTTCCACGACGGCCGACTGGCCCCACGCGTTTTGCAGATGCGCGGCCAGAAGCCGGCCCATCACGTCGGTCGAGCCGCCGGCTGCGGCCGGCACGACCAGACGGACGGTTTCGGTCGGCTTCCAGTCCGCAAGGCTCGATCGCGGCAGGATCGCTGCGGCCGAAAGGCCGGCAGCAGCGGTAAGCACGCGACGTCGGGAAAAAGTCTTAGGCACGAATCTACTCCCTGCTTCTTTCTTTGCAGAGAGCCTAGGAAACCGCAGATGCGACGGCAAGCCGCGCGCGAGCGCAAGCGCCGCATGGAGGGCGGCACGACGCCGCAGGCGAGCACTATTTACCTTGCGGCGGAATTGGAAGGCGCTCCAGACACTTGTCTTGCAGGCTCTGCTGCGTTGTCTCGAGGCGAGCCGGTCCCGACGTCGCTCGAAAACGCTTTCGCGACTCAGTTGAAGCTGAGCAGCTTGAACAGCGGCGTGAGGTAGCTCATCTCCTGACCCGACGTCGGCGTGGTGCGGCTGATGAAGTCGAAGATCTTGCCGTCCTGCAGGCCGTAATTCGCCAGCCGCCGCACGCGCCGGTTCTTATCGAAATAGACCGCGATCACGCGCTGGTCGACCACCTTCTGGTTCATGAAAGCGACCACGCGCTCCGAGCGCTGCGAGATGTAGTAGAAGACTTCGCCGTCGAGCGTGGCGACGGTGGAGGGCGTGCCCATCACGATCAGCACCTGGTCCTGGCTCGCGCCGATCGGAATCTGCTCCAGCGCGCCGGGCGGCAGGATGTAACCCTTCTGGAATTGCTCGCCGGTGCAGCCCGCCAGCGCAGCGCCGACCAGGGTGGCGGCGGCGAGCATGCGCAAGGCGCGCCAGCGTGCATGGAGGCCGCGCCGCGTGTTCGCGCGCAGGCTGGTCTGGTTCGTTGTCGTCATAGCGGAACTGATTCCGTCCCCTTGCGTCGCGCGAGGCGCTGAAGTACCGGGCTGGGCGTCTGAATGCAACTCGCGCGCGCCCGCTTGCGGAAACCACAATGCTTTGGCCGTTCAATCACTTCAGGAAACCCCGGCGAACCCCGCCGGACACCATTGAAGCCATCTATGGCATGATCGTGACGCAGGCGCGAGAACCCATATTTTACCGCGACTTGGCCGTGCCCGATACGGTTAACGGGCGTTTCGACCTATTGCTGCTGCATCTGTGGCTGTTGCTGCGACGCCTGCGCACGGCTCGAGGCGCCAGCGAGCTGTCGCAGGCGCTGTTCGACCGCTTCTGCGAGGATATGGACGACAATCTGCGCGAGATGGGGGTGGGCGACCAGACCGTGCCGAAGCGGATGCGGGCTTTCGGCGAGGCCTTTTACGGCCGCGTCCAGGCCTATGACCAGGCCATCGAGGCCGGGGATAAGGCCCTGGCGGAGGCGATCTGCAAGAATATCTTGAACGGGACCGGCTTGGACCAGGCGGAGCGGCTCGCGGCCTATGCCCGCGCCAGTGAGGCCGCTCTCGGCCGGGCCGAGGAGGCTGCGGTGCTGCAGGCCTCCTTCAGGTTTCCTCCAGCGCTTTCCGAGGACGTCACGCCATGAGCCGACCAGCGACCGGATCCCAGCCCGATCCTTGGCGGGCACCTGTCATCGTTGCCCAGATCCCCGACACCGGCCTGCACCGCAAGCTCGAGGCCTCGGCCGGCGAGCGGCAGGCCATCGCCGAGGTCGGCGGTGTGCGGGAGGTCATGTCCGCCAGCGCCGACCTCGACGTGGTGCCCAGGAGCGGCGGCCGGGTTCAGGTGACCGGCACCGTCCGGGCCAGGGTCGGGCAGACCTGCGTGGTCACGCTGGACCCGATCGAGAGCGAGATCGAGGAGGAGGTGGACCTGATGTTCGCCCCCGAGGCCGAGGCGCGGCGCCTCGCCGACTTGATCGAGGAGGGCCAGGATGACGCGACGCCTGAGGTCGCCGATCCGCCGGAGCCGATCATGGGTGGCATCATCGATCTCGGCCGGGTCGCCACCGATGCCCTGTTCCTCGCCATCGATCCCTATCCGCGCAAGGAAGGGGCCGTGTTCGAGCCTGATGTCACCGCCCCCGATCCGGAGGACCATCCGTTCGCCGCGTTGAAGGCACTTCAGGACAAGAAGAAAGGCCGATAGCCGGGTCCTTCCGCGTGGGATCGCCTTGCGAAGGCACGCGAGGCCTTTGCCTGGATGGTTTCAAAGCATCCTTTATCCGACTGATTTCAATGGATTTCTTGCCAGTTCGGGGCGTTCTTGACCGGATCGCTCGGAAAGCAAAAGGCTGGGGGCAAGAGGTTGTTTCGGGGTAACAAAACGCTATTGTCGCGCCCCGGTCGGGGCGCGGCGTGGCGCCTCACCGGTCGCCACGTCCGTGGCGAACCCATTCCGCGGCCCCGCTCGTTCAGGACCGCACCAGACCAGGTTTTCCAGGACTTTTATGCCAAGCAAGGTTCGCATTGCGCTTGACGCCATGGGGGGCGACGGCGGCGCCGCCGTGGTCATTCCGGGCGCGGCCATCTCGCTTGGCAGGCATCGCGACACCGAATTCCTGCTGGTCGGGGACCGCGCCAGGATCGAGCCCGAGCTCGACCGGCATCCCCAGCTCAAGGCCGCCTCCAGGATCATCCACACCGACGTGGCCGTCAGCGGTTCGGACAAGCCGAGCCAGGCGCTGCGGCGCGGCCGCAAGACCTCCTCGATGTGGCTTGCCATCGACGCGGTGAAGAAGGGCGAGGCGGACGTCGCGGTCTCCGCCGGCAACACCGGCGCGCTGATGGCGATGTCGCGGTTCCACTTGCGCACGCTGAAGGGGATCGATCGCCCGGCGATTACGGGGATCTGGCCGACCAGGCGTGGCGAGTCCGCCGTGCTCGACCTCGGCGCCACCATCGGCGGCGACGCACACCATCTGGTGGCGCTGGCCCTGATGGGCGCCGCGATGGCGAGCGTGCTGTTCGACAAGAAGCGGCCCACGGTGGGGCTGCTCAATATCGGGACCGAGGAGATCAAGGGGCACGAGGAAATCCGCGAGGCCGGGGAGATCCTGCGGGCCAGGAACCTGCCGGAGCTCGACTATATCGGCTTCGTCGAGGGCGACGGCATCGGCAAGGGGCTGGCCGACGTCGTCGTCACCGAAGGTTTCAGCGGCAACATCGCGCTCAAGGCCGCCGAGGGAACCGCCAGGCAGATGGCCGAATTACTCCGCGACGAGATGAAGCGGAGCTGGATGTCCAAGCTCGGCTATCTCTTTGCCCGCAGCGCCTTCCAGGCCCTGCGCGACAAGATGGACCCGAACAAGTCCAATGGCGGCGTGTTCCTGGGTCTGAACGGATTGGTTGTCAAAAGCCACGGCGGAACCAGCGCCGAAGGCTTTGCCTATGCGATCGATGTTGGCTATGAGATGGCTCACTACGATCTCCTGAACAAGATCAATCAGATGCTCAACCGCGAGGGTGGTGCACTCAATTCGGTGCAGGCCGCGCAGGAGGTTGTTTCGTGACTCAAATTCGTTCGGTCGTGCTCGGCTGCGGCTCCTACCTGCCGGAGCAGGTGGTGACCAACGCCCAATTGGCGGCGCGCATCGACACCTCCGACGAGTGGATCGTGCAGCGCACCGGCATTCGCGAGCGGCACATCGCGGCGGAGGGCGAGTTCACCTCGCACCTGGCGATCAAGGCGGCGCAGGCCGCGCTCAGCGACGCCGGCATGGATGCGCAGTCGATCGACCTCATCGTGCTGGCGACCTCGACGCCGGACAACACCTTTCCCGCCACCGCCGTCGCCGTGCAGAACGCGCTCGGCATCAACCACGGCGCGGCCTTCGACCTCCAGGCGGTCTGCTCGGGCTTCGTGTTCGCGCTCGCCACCGCCGACAATTTCCTGCGCACCGGCGCCTTCAAGCGCGCGCTGGTGATCGGCGCCGAGACCTTCTCGCGCATCCTCGACTGGAACGACCGCGGCACCTGCGTGCTGTTCGGCGACGGTGCCGGCGCGGTCGTGCTGGAGGCGCAGGAGCAGCCGGGCAATGCCGCCACCGACCGCGGCGTCGTCACCACGCATCTGCGCTCCGACGGCCGCCACAAGGCCAAGCTGTTCGTCGACGGCGGGCCGTCCTCGACCCAGACCGTCGGCCACCTGCGCATGGAGGGCCGCGAGGTCTTCAAGCACGCGGTCGGCATGATCACCGACGTCATCGTCGATGCCTTCCAGGCGACCGGGCTCAATGCCGACAGCATCGACTGGTTCGTGCCGCATCAGGCCAACAAGCGAATCATCGACGCCTCCGCCCACAAGCTCCATATTGCGCCGGAGAAGGTGGTGCTGACCGTGGACCGTCACGGCAACACCTCGGCCGCCTCGATCCCGCTGGCGCTCTCGGTGGCGCGCAAGGACGGCCGCATCAAGAAGGGCGACATGGTGCTGCTGGAAGCCATGGGCGGCGGCTTCACCTGGGGCTCCGCGCTGGTGCGCTGGTAGAGCCACACTCGATAAAATTTTGCCGGAATCAGCCGCGATTATCGATGCGCCTGCATTGATGAGCGCTGTTGACCGCCGTATCGTAAGCTCATAATTTCAGACAACAATTGTTCGCCGTGAGGTGGGGCAGGGCGATGACCGATCAAAGTAAAACCGTAACGCGAGTCGACCTGTGCGAAGCCGTCTACCAGAAGGTGGGCCTGTCGCGCACGGAATCGTCCGCCTTCGTGGAATTGGTGCTGAAAGAGATCACCGACTGCCTGGAGAAGGGCGAGACGGTGAAGCTGTCCTCGTTCGGCTCGTTCATGGTGCGCAAGAAGGGGCAGCGCATCGGCCGTAATCCGAAGACCGGTACCGAGGTGCCGATCTCGCCGCGCCGCGTCATGGTGTTCAAGCCGTCGGCGATCCTGAAGCAGCGGATCAACGGCCAGCACCGCGCCAATGGCGACGCCACCAGCAAGGCTCAGCAAGAGGCGTAACCCTTTCGCAAAGGATTTGGCATTTGGACAAGGCGCCGGATGCGTTCCGAACCATCAGCGAAGTAGCGCAGGAACTCGACATTCCGCAGCACGTGCTGCGGTTCTGGGAGACCCGGTTCTCCCAGATCAAGCCGATGAAGCGCAGCGGCGGCCGCCGCTATTACCGCCCCGACGACGTCGACCTGCTCAAGGGCATCCGCCGCCTGCTCTACGGCGAGGGCTACACTATCCGCGGCGTGCAGCGGATCCTGAAGGAGCACGGCGTCAAATCGGTGCAGGGCCTCGCCGACAGCGCCGCCGCGGTCTCGTTCGGCGCCATCGAGGACGCCATCGGCGCCAGCCTGATGGAGCCCGAGGACGAGGAGGCGCCGATCAAGGGCGTCACCGACACCGACGACGACGATTACCAGGGCGACGAAGAGGAAGGCATCGACTTCCGCTTCACCGAGGTCGACGACGAGGAGATCCTCACCACGTTCCGCAAGGGCGGCGCCCCCGCCGCGCCCACCGGCCCCAGCGCGCTGGATCGGGAGCGCCTCGGCCGCGCGCTCGCCGACCTCGTCGCCTGCCGCGAGATGCTGGATCAGGCGCTGAAGGACGGGTAGGGCGGTCTTCGGACCGCTTGCGGCCAGTTCCGGGCCTGTGGGGGCGGACCGGCAAAATGCTGCGGCCTCGCCTTGCACATCGCGCCGATCCTAGCTAATGGAACGACGTTCGGAGCGTGGCGCAGCCCGGTTAGCGCACTAGTCTGGGAGACTAGGGGTCGGAGGTTCAAATCCTCTCGCTCCGACCATTTTTCTCGAAGCATCGGTTGGGTGATCGGACCGGGACGTAGGGCTCGCTCCGGCGGTGACCCATGTGCGACGATCGGCGGCGGTGGCTGCTTGGGTGGTCGGTAAACAAAAAATTCCGAAGACGGTTTTGCAGCGCCCTGCTTGGCGGTAGCTGAAGATTATTCATGGATAAATGGGGATGATCGTCGCACTACATTCTTTGCGTCTGTTTGCATCGCGAGATTCCAAGCGGGTTATCGACAGTTGGCTCCTTCGATGGCTTCTGAATTGCCTCACAGCAGTTTAACGGTGACCTTAGCCTTGCCTCCGTTGTTCGGGTAAAACGTGTCGCTGAACCATGGCAGGCCGATCACCGCATCGTTGACGTAGAGAAACAACTCACCGCTGCGCGCAGCCTTGAACGTTGCCTTGTACGTCTGCGGTGTCGTGTTCGGAAGCGGGATGGGATCAAGGAAATACTCGTCCACGCCGGTCTCGCCCACTCGAGCAATGATGCGGTACCAGGGTCTGAACAGGATGCGGCGGAGGAAAATGGCGCTGCGAAACTTCCAACGGTTGGCAAGTTCGACGGTGGAGGTCCGGAAACCAAAGGGTGTAGTCGGCCGCTCTGCGTCGGTCCAGGGCTCGGTGACAGTGATCCTGATCTCATACGAGCGACCGGAAAAGACCTTCAGGCCTGTCGGCGCACAGATCGATGAGGTCGCAAAGTCCGCGCCATCCTGCTCTATGCCCTTATTGACCGGGACGAGCGTTGCCTCCGCCGTGCCCTTGCAGAATGCCCCCATCGAATCCGCGACGTTGAACAGGAAATGGCTCGCGATCGTCGCGCCGACCCAGACCATCACCACCACCAAAACAAAAGGCAGGACGTGCCGCTTCCCGGTGCGGATGATAAACTGATAGGCCGGGTGGGTCCTGAATGCGTAAATGGCGTCGTGCATCAGGCCGGAGAGCGGCACCGGCGCTGCCCGGTCACGCCAGAGCAGGCGCATCCGGTCTTTGATTTTGGCGCTAAGGCTGCTGCCAAGAACCATAAGGATGACTACTGCGGCGATGCCGCCGGCGAACCATTCAGGGTTGGCGGCGTACCAGTCCGTCCACCAGTGAAATGATTTAGGCAGGAACGACTCGATGAACCGCACGAGTTCGGAGACCATCCGGATGGGCGACTCGAACTCATGCTCCTTGATGCGGTCGTGGAACAGCCAGAACGCCGCAAGATGCAGCGTGGCGGCTAGGGTCGCGAAATACGCCAGCCGACGCATCCAGACAAAATTCCAGAGCTTTTCCTGTGCCGCAAAACGGGCGGTCGCGCCCGCTGGCGTCTCGAATGTCGTCGGTCCGAGCGGCGTGAGCTTGCCGTTGCGGGAAACCACCAGATATTCCGGCGGCAAGCCGATCGGAGCATAGGCATTGCAGCCGCTGTCGATACGATCGAACACACTTTCGTGGATCTTCGGCAACTTGACGCTGACGCCGACATACGCGTCATTGCACAGGTCTGAGACCTTCCGTGGGCCATAGCGGTAATAGGAGCCGAGGCCGGAACGCGAGTCGTAGAGGCGGCCGTCCTTGTCCTGCGCTGAATCGATCAGTTTGATGGAGTCGGGGTCTGCGAAGGGGGCCTCCTTGAAAACGAGACCGCGCTTGATGGACTCGTCGACAAGCCAGGACAGCGGCACGAACGATACGGCATCGTCGGGATAACCTCCGCCCACGTTGGCGTGCATACCAACGAACCAGACCTGGACCAGGCGCTCGTCGTCAATGGTGGTGGGGACACTTGGCTTGGATTCGCCTTCCTCGGTCCAGAGCACGGGATGGAAGGTCGTCCGCTCATCGTCGAGCGCAAGCGCGTGCCTTGCGCATCTGACGCGTTGGCTCAGGATCCGGTTCGGAAGCTCAAGGGGCCAGATCCAGTTGCTGACGCCGCGCGTCATCTCGTCCATGGGCAGGCCGTAGGCCGCAACGGTGTCCCACACGCCGATGAACTCTATGGATGCGATGTCCTTGCGGACAATCTTTGCGTAGGGCTTGTTGCCCCGCAGGAAGTCGAACACCGGCACCAGGACGTAGTCGCGCAAGGCGCGGAAGAGCACCTCGATCTGCAAGATCGAGTGGTAGCCCTTGGCCCGGTAGGCCCTGTAAGCCTTGACCGCGCCGTTATGCAGCTCTGCTTCGGTATCCGCCACAACCAGGCCCTGCTGGAGGATGAGCGCGCCGAGGACGCGCACGGTGAACGCGCCGCGGCTGAAGCCGAAGAGGTAGATCTTCGAGCGGTTCTGGTGATCGTAGTTGCGGCAGATGAACTTGTAGGCGTCGAGGATGTTGCGCTTGAGGCCGTATCCGAATGCGCCGCCCAGCACGGCGAGCGGCACGAAGGACGAGGTACCCACGCCATCGTCGTATTTTGCGGCCTGGCTATTGCCTTGCAGGTCGAGCGCCTGGAACATCCGCCAGACGTTCGTGCGCCAGACGCTTGAGGCAGCATTACCGGTGCCATCAGACAGGATAATGATCTTGGGGCTGGCCATGCGAGCGCCGTCCCTCAAAAATGATCGATGAATACGGTGAGCGTAACAGGTGCCGATAGAATTTCAACTTTTGATTGTCGTTGTTCAGATCTAGAATGTTAGACAAAGATCTGGGGCTAATGCCTCTCAAGATCACCTCGGCCCTGCTCAGCACCGTGTTGTGCGCGACCGCTTCGATCGCGCTGACGCAGATGAAGGGCGCGACGTCGAAGTCGATCCTGCGCATCTCCTTGCGGCGGCTTTTCAGACAGGTGCGCACGAGCGCGTGGACCTCGCGGCTGAAGGCCTAGACGTCTTTGAGCTGGCCGGTGCGGGGGATCTGCTCGGCGAGCACGCGGTGCAGATTCGGGTTGATGTGATGGGCCTCGAGCGCGACCGTGACGACCGACGCGGTTGTCAAGCTCCTGTTGACGGCGGCTGCCGCGTATCCGTCCCGCGAGCGACCTGCGCCGCCCCTCCGGCGCCGCGTAGCACAGGATACTCGAGGGGAGCGGTGCTTTCCGGCGCCTTCTTTCCATCGACCGGACTCTCATGTGAAGATTTCTCCACGCGCTTCGACCAGGACCTGTAGTAGGCAACCGCCGTCATGATCGCGATTCCTGCAGCTCCCACGAGCAGTTGAGCGAGGATGCCGTTCCCTGCCAGCTGCAGGATGAAGTACCCGATGAAGGCCAGGAGGATGCCCACACAAAACACTTCGAGGGAGTGCTGGCCGCACTTTACCAGGGGGTGCCAGATGGCGGCTCGTAGCCCGGGCGCATCGATCGGTATGAACCGGGCACCAAGGATGATCAGCACCATCAAATGAAGATAGCGGTAGGGCGCCAGATTGGTCTTGTCGTTGGGATTGAAAAGCTCGAACACGGCAGGCGCAAACAAGGCCCGGAGCTGAGGCTGGTGAGCAGCCAGCGTCATGAGCGCCGCAAAAATCAAATAGGCGATAGCAACAACCAGCACGATCCTGGACCGCAGCAGGAAATGCAGGCGCCCCGCACCCGTCAACGCGAGCCATGCGCCCGTGACAAACAGAAGCTGCCACGCCAGCGGATTGAAGTACCAGCTTCCCGACGGATAGGAGGGCAGGCTCCAATAGAATTGCCGCGCAGCCAGATACAACAGCACCGACCCGATCATGACGGCGTCCGGAAACCTCAACATCAACCAGAGGATCGGAGGAAACAGGCCCATCAAGACGACGTAGAGCGGCAGCACGTCCAAGTTCAGAGGCTTGTATCTCAGCAGGAGCCCCTGCGTCATCATCTCGCTCGGCGCGCCGGTGACCGGTCCGGCGTTGAACAGATCAATCAGATCAGGCGCGTTGAACCTCTCCGACAGGAAATGGACGAAAGCCAGGTAGATTACGAATAGCAGGATATGCGCCGTGTAGATTTGCCAGACGCGCCTGAACAGCCTGCTGGCTCCGAACACGAAACCTCGCTCCATCTTTCGCGTATAAACGAGCGCTGAGGTGTAGCCGGAGATGAACACGAACAGGTCGGCCCCGTCGCTGAACCCATAATTTCGGAACGAACACCACGCCAGCACCGTGCCGGGGACATGGCCGAGAAACATCGCCCAGTTGGCGAGGCCGCGAAACAGGTCGAGACGCAAATCACGTTGCGGTGGTGGCAGCGCAAGCGCGGGCTTCATTCTGCTTTCCATCGTGTAACGATTCACGATCGATGTCCACGATCCGGCACTGCGAAGCCGCCGAGACGCTCACGCTAGAGAGCAGGCTGAGAGCCTCGCTTCAAAGGATCAAACGTGTCTTCGCCCAAGGCAACCTGCACTCGTCAGCAAAATTCTTGGCGGCCTTCCGCGAGTTCAGTTTGATGTAGCTAACAATGTTGGCGCGCTGAGGCCAGCAGGATATTGACCTGGGTCAAGCGGCCTGCCGGGAGCCCCGGCATTATGCACGGTGGCTTAGTCCCGCGCAAAACGCGCGCTGTGTCATCGGGCCAGGCGAGGTGGGCGTTTCCTCGATCCGTCGTGTTCGGATCAGTAGTTTTGCGGGGCCGTCAGGCGTGGCCCTTGATCTCGTAGTGGCCCGGCACGCATTTGTAGCGCTCGAGGCGCCAATTGGCGTGATAGATCGGATGCTCGCCCATCCATTTCGCCAGGGGGGCCTGTGCGCCGACAGCGCACTGCATCATCGAAATCTCGGGCGTCATGTTGCTGTCAGTCACGATTTCCTCGACACAACTGCCTGAGCTGGCTGCGCTCAGCCGGCAGAGCACGGCTACGACGGTCACGAACATTCCTGTCACCTCATCGGTTGTTTCTGACCACGACAAGGATGCAAGCGGAGTGCCAGAGCCTGTGACACGCAAACAACACGCTGGCCTGGCCGACTCGACCCAGCGTCCGAGTGTCCATTTGACGATTCGGATTGTAAAAAATCTGCCCATAAACCGAAGCCGGACAAATACGGGAAAAGTCAACGAAAATGCCGCGCCGCTGCTGCTTCCCTAGGGTAAGCGCGCATGAAGCGGGATGGTCTGCCGGCTTGCTCCGCCTCTCCCGCTTGCGGGAGAGGCCGACGCGCTCGCAGAGCGCGGCGGTCTCGCCGCGCAGGGACGTCCTGATCACTCTCAATAATCCCTGTGCGGAGACACCCTCTCCCCAACCCTCCCCGCAAGCGGGGGAGGGAGCCTACTGCCGATGCCTCATCCTCAGGGCCCGCCAACGGCGGGCGTCTCGAAGGATGCGCCGCGAGCACCCGGGCGGCCGATAGTCCGCGCGCCGAAATAATTGATGATCGCCGATCCGCTTTCATTTGCGCATGCCGCGCTGCTACATTTTGCGCGCGCCGGCGGGCGGCGCGGTGACGAAGAAACATCCCGAAGAAACATACCGACAAGGGAGGGGCCGAAAGTCCCATGAAGGATTTTGCTGGAAGGATCGCGGTCATCACCGGCGGCGGCACGGGCATGGGGCGCGAGCTCGCGCGGCAACTCGTCGCCGAAGGCTGCAACGTCGCGATGTGCGACGTCTCCGAGGCCGCGATGGCCGAGACCAAGCGGCTGTGCGAGAGCGAGAAGCTGCCGCAGGGCCTGCGCGTCACGACCCATGTCGCCGACGTTGCGATCGAGGATCACCTGAAGCGCTTTCGTGACGAGCTCGCCGAGCAGCAGAAGACCGACAGGATCCACCTGCTGTTCAACAATGCCGGCATCGGCGGCGGCGGCAGCCTGTTCACCAACACGCGCGAGCAGTGGGAGCGCACCTTCAACATCTGCTGGGGCGGCGTCTATCTCGGGGTGCGCACCTTCCTGCCGATGCTGGTGGCGGCGGACGAGGCCCACATCGTCAACACCGCGAGCGTCAACGGCTTCTGGGCCTCGATCGGCATGAACCAGGCGCACACCGCCTACAGCTCGGCGAAGTTCGCGGTGAAGGGATTCACCGAAGCGCTGATCAACGACCTGCGCCTGCACGCGCCGCACGTCAAATGCTCGGTGGTGATGCCCGGCCACATCGGCACCTCGATCGTCTCCAACTCGCGCAAGGTGCAGAGCGCCGACGGCTCGGAGCGGCTCAGCGACGACGAGGTCGCGCTGACGCGCAAGCGCCTGGTCGCGGCCGGCGTGCCGGATGCCGACAAGATGTCGGACGAGGACGTCCAGGCGGTGTTCGCCGAGCGCGCCCGCAGCTTCCTGGAGGATGCGCCGACGACGGCGGCACAGGCCGCCAAGATCATCCTCGACGGCGTCAAGGCCGAGCGCTGGCGCATCCTCGTCGGCGAGGATGCCAAGCGCCTCGACGAGCGCGTGCGCGCAACGCCCGAGCAGGCCTATGACCGCGCCTTCTACGAAAGCTTCACGCAGGAGGTCGGCTGGCGGCTCGGTTGAGAGCCTCGGCGGACGCGCGAATGTAGGTAGGATAATCGTCATGACAAGAGGTGCGCGTGCGATGATGCGTGCCACCTCTTGCCAATGTCCGGCCTTCATGCCGGATTGGAATGACAAGCATGCGGCGTGATCGTTCGTTCAAGCGATGGTGATCTCCAGCGGCGCTCATTCGGTGCGCGGCTGCTTGGTCGGCGGACTGAAATGGTTTAGTAAGTCAGGGATAGCGCGATGATAGAGCGTAGCTCCCGATGATGCCCGCATGCCTCTCCGACGACTGGACCCTTTGCCCGGAGCGAGAGGACATCTCCGCTGAGTTCACGCGGCTGCTGACCGCGGCCCAGGAAGGCGGCGCCACCATTGCCGAATGCCTGATGATCGCGCGGCAATTGAAGCGGGGCGACGACGGCTCCTGGCATCGGGAGTGGAAGAAGCTGGCGCAAGCCAACCGGCACCGCGCCGAGGCCGCCTTCGCGGAAGGCCACATGGCGAGCGCACAGCGCAACTGGCTGCGGGCCATGAACTATTATGGCGCGGCGGCGATGCCGCTGGAGCCGGACGACGAGCGCCGTTGGGTCGCCGTGCTCGCGATGCAGGAATGCGCGCGCCGCTACCTTTCGGCGCGCAGCCCGGCGGGCGAGGTCGTGACCATTCCCTGGCTCGAGGGACATGCGCTGCAGGGCTACTTCGTCCCCGCGCCGTCCGGCAGTGTGCGAGCGCCGACCGTGATCTGCATCGGCGAGCCCGGCCACCGCAAGGAAGAATTCCTGTTCAAGCTCGTGCCGCACGCGCGCGAGCGCGGATTCTCGCTGCTGGCGCTGGATCTGTTCGGCGAGCAGCGCGACGATTACATCGAGGCGCTGTTGCGGCGCCGCGATCTCGAGAGCGCGATCCCCTGCGTCATGGACTATCTGGAGGCGCGCAGCGACATCGATTTCGCGCGCGTCGGCATCATCGCCGATGGCTGGGGCTCTTCCTTCGTGGCGCGCGCGGTGCTGCAGGAGCCGCGGCTTGCCGCCGCGGTCTGCGACGGCGGCCTGTGGGATCTGCACGAGCGGGCTTTCTTTGCCAGCCGATTCGCGCTGAGCGACGTCAGCATCGTGCCGGTGCCGCATGCGCCGCTGATGGCCTCCAGCGCCGACTGCCAGGTGCTGATCACGCTCGGCGAGGACGGCTGGCTCAAGGCCGACCGGGCGCGTCAAATCGTTCAGAGCTCCCGGCTCGGCAGCTCGAACGTGGCGTTGAAGGTGTTCACTGCGGCCGAGACCGGCGCGGCGCAGTCCCATGCGGACAATCCGAGCCTCGCCAACGAATACATCTTCGATTGGCTCGAATCGCGGCTCGGCGCCGCCGCCCGGCGAATCTGAGCGGCCGAGGGCTAGAAGTCGAGAGAGATCCGGACGCAGGCCTTCTCGAGGCGATTCTTCAGTGTCGCGAGCTTGCCGGTGAATTCCGTCAGCTCGTCCTCGTCGAACTCCTGGAAGACGAATTCGCGGATGGTCTTGTATTGCTCGTTGAGGCTTGCGATGTGCTTCTGCGTCTTCTCGGCCAGCGACAACCGCACCACGCGGGCATCGGTCGGTGAGGGACGACGGCGCAACAGGCCCTTCTTCTCGAGCAGCTTGGACTGGGTGGTGACGAAGGACGGATCGACGTGGAGGAGCTTGGAAACGACGTTGACCGGGATGCCGTCGTCCTTGTCGAGGTCGGAGATCGCCATCAGGATCAGCCATTGCGGGCCGCTGATGCCGAGCGTCTTCGCCCAGAACTGACGCAACTCCTCCAGATACATGTTGATCGACGAGATCTCCCAGGTGAAGCGCCTGATGATATCCAGATTGCCGGTCGAGCGCAGGCGCGCTCCTTCTTTCCTCGTCGCGGACACAGCGTCACTCCCGTGAACCGATTGTTCAGGCCGGTGTTCGTGGAAGGCCATAGTCCACGCAAGCCTGCCCTGACGCAAGTGCAGGGCAGGGTAATTTCGTCACGAAAATTACAAATATGATCAGCTCAGCTGATCGGCCGGTCCGCGTGTGTTGCTCGCGGGGCACACAGTTAGTGAAACCACAAAGCTTACTAGATAAAGTATTTTGAGTAGTTGTTTGACGCAGATATGTTGCTCGTGGCGGTGGGGGGTACTCGATCGTCCCGTTGCAGGCGGTTCGCTCACGTCCCTCGCGTCGAAAGCGAGTGTGTCCGAAAGCGCAAAGTGGCCGGGCGGATTTGGAGAGACGGGGATCTGGGGGGCCTCACGGTCCAGTCTCCGTAAAATGAGCAACTTGGAGGTTTTAAATGAAGATGGTGAAGAGCCTTTTGCTCGGCACTGCGGCGGGACTGATCGCCGTCGGTGGAGCTCAGGCGGCTGATCTGCCCGTGAAGGCCAAGGCGGTCGAATACGTGCGCATCTGCTCGCTGTACGGCGCCGGATTCTACTACATGCCGGGCACCGACACCTGCATCAAGCTGGGTGGTTACATCCGCGCCGACATGATCCTCGGCGGCGGCGGCGACTATGGCTTCGCGAACAGCTCGGGCAGCGCGAACGGCGGGTCGAACAACCGTCTGACCAACTACTACTACAGCCGCGCTCGTCTGGACTTCAACGTCGATACCCGCACTGCGACCGAATACGGCGTTGTTCGCACCTACGCCGACCTGGTCGTCAGCTACGACACCACGAACGTCACCGGCAGCAGCCCGTCATCGGTTTCGACCAGTGCGGCTTCGCTAGCGCTCTACCACGCGTTCATCCAGTTCGCCGGTTTCACCTTCGGCCGCACCGTCTCGATCTTCGACGCTCCCTGGCAGAGCTATATGGCGGGCGGCCCCGATACCATTCCGGGCGGCTCCAACCACGTCAACGGCGTGAACCAGGTTGCCTACACGGCTGACTTCGGCCAGGGCATCACTGCTTCGTTCGCGCTGCAGGACGAGACTTCGGCGAACAATGGTCAGTCGAACCTCTGGAA
Source organism: Bradyrhizobium sp. WBOS07 (assembly GCF_024585165.1). Classification (NCBI taxonomy): domain Bacteria; kingdom Pseudomonadati; phylum Pseudomonadota; class Alphaproteobacteria; order Hyphomicrobiales; family Nitrobacteraceae; genus Bradyrhizobium; species Bradyrhizobium sp. WBOS07. The sequence continues at coordinate 2,635,780 of NZ_CP029008.1, read as the reverse complement.
CGTGTCGTCGGGTACGGCGGCGCAGTTCGTAACCGGCGTCTATGGTGCCAATGCCTGGGGCGGCACGCGTTCGCCCGACATCATCGGTCAGGTTCGCGTCGACCAGGCCTGGGGTCTGGCTCAGCTGTCGGTCGCCGCGCATGAGCTCCATACGGCCTATTACGGCGCGAATGAAGCCACCGGTCATCCCTCCGACAAGTGGGGCTGGGCCGTGGCGGGTGCCTTGTCGATCAAGAACATCCCGACCGGTGCGGGTGACGTTATCAACCTGCAGGCCGTCTACACCGACGGTGCGACTCGGTACAACTTCCAGAGCCTGTTCCCGCAGAGCTTCTTCATGTTCAGCGGCAGCAGCAGCGGCGCCTATCAGAGCACCGGGTTCGCCGGACTTGCTGACGGCGTGTTCGGAGCGGCTACCGGCATCGACACCGTCAAGACCTGGGGCTTCCGCGGTGGCTACACCCACAACTGGAGCCCGAACTGGGCGAGCGGAGTGTACGGTGGCTATGCTCAGCTGAAGTATGGCGATTCGGGCAAGGCCCTGATCTGCACCAACTTCGCGGGGATCGCCGTGGCCGGTTCGACCTGCAATCCGGACTTCAACTTCGCGGTGGTCGGTGTCAACACCGTGTGGACCCCGGTCAAGGGCCTGGCGTTCACGGCCGACCTGAGCTGGTCGCGTCTGGACCAGAAGTACTCGGGCGCAATCAACAGCCCGGGCATTGCCTCGGCTGCGAAGCCGGCGGCCGTGTACGAGCTGAAGGACCAGAACTCGGTGAGCATGCTGCTGCGCGCTCAGCGCAACTTCTGATCATCGATCGCGCCAATCGATCGGAGGACCCCGGCGGGAAACCGCCGGGGTTTCTTCATGGGCAATGGTTTCGGAAAATCGAATGGCCGCTGCGGAACGCGAAGGAGAGCCATGCGATTCAATGACGTCAAACTTATTTACTTACTTGAGTTACTAAGCTATATACCTCTCAGCCAAATACGAAAGTTGCGGCTCTTAGCTTGATGCTAAGCCTCCAGAAACCTCCGGCGATGCCCCGCCGGAGGTTTTTTGTTGTCGCGATGGGCGCAATGTCAGCTGCGTATCGCTCGGGCGCGCACAGGCGGCCGGTAGGCGAGGCGGCTGTGGCCGGCGCAATAGGGCTGGCCGTCAGGCGCGGAATTGCCGCAGAAGCAGAAATCCTCGGCGCCCGGCGTCGAGATCGGCCAGCGGCAGCGGTTCTCGGCCAGCTCCAGCAGCGAGCAGCGATTGGCCTCGTCGATCGGCCCGGTGGCGACGGGAGCGTCGGTGTCGCCATAGATGGTGGCGAGCATCTGATATTGCAGCCGCGGCACGGCCTTCGCGCGCGCCGCGCCTCTGTCCTGAACCTTGCGCTCATCGCTGGTGCGGCCGCGCGTCAGGTTGAGGCGGGACAGCTTGCCGATCACGGCATTGCGGCTGACGCCGATATCGGCGGCGATCTCGCGGCAGGAGAGGCCGGCCTCGAAGTGCTGCTTCAGAAGCTCGATGCGTTCGTCGGTCCAAGTGGGTGAGAGAACAGGCATTTGTGAACGGTCCCAGGTTGCAGGTGCCGGCCAGCCGCCGCGAGATCCGTCCGCCTCACGCTCCGAGCGCGCTCAGGTCCTGCCATTGTCGCGGATCGACAGAAGTCCGTCCTTGATGGCGAGACGGATGCCTTCCTCGATCAAGGTACGAGCGACGCCGGGAACGCTGGTGCCGTGGGTGCCCTGTCTCACCAGCTTCTCCAGGTAGGTGATGGTCGAGAGCGCCAGGGTTACGGGAATGCGGTCAGTCTCGGCTTTTTCGGTGGCCATGGCCCGAACGCTAGCCTCTTACTCGGGTACAGAAAAGTAACGATTAAGACTCTATTTAGGTTCAGGGGTGGAAGTCAAATGCAGGCTTTGCTTGACGCCCAGCATATTGGAATCGCTCCGTAAATTACTCACGACGCAGCGCGCCGCGCGGCAGGCCGGGCGGCGTCGAGGCTTCAACAGGTCAGGAAGGGCTGCTTGGCTCAGCCGTGCACGATGGCCTTTTCGATCATGCAATGGATGCCCTTGGCGCCGTTGACGGTCTGGGTCACCCTGAGGTCGGCGGCGAGGCTGCACAGCGTGTAGGCATCCTCGCGCGACAGGTTTCGCCTCTCGCCGAGCAGCGCGATCATGTCGCGCAGCGCGCGCACCACGCATTGGTCGAGGTCGGGGTCCATCGCCATGGTCATGTAGTGGGTCGCCGTCTCGGCGCGCGGATAGTCGAACCTGAGATCCTTGCGCAGCGTCAGGCGGAAGCGGCCCTGCAGCGCGGTCTCGATCGCGGTGACGCAGACCTCGCCGTCGCCCTGCACGCCATGGCCGTCGCCGCAGGAGAACATCGCGCCCGGCACGAACACCGGCAGATAGAGCGTTGCGCCCGCACCTAGCTCCTTGTTGTCGAGATTGCCGCCCATGGCGCGCGGGATCAGCGAGGAGATCCGTCCCCAGGCTGGCGGCGGCGATACGCCCATCACGCCGAAGAATGGCTTGAGCGGCAGGTCGAGGCCCCACGGCATGCGGCCGGTCATCCTGGTGCGGTCGAGCGGGATGTTCAGGATACGCGTCTCATGGAAATCGTCGGGCAGGGTACCGGCCAGCGGCTTGATCATGTTCCAGCCCCAATCCTGCCGAAGCTGAACGTCGAGGATCTCGACCGCGAGCACGTCGCCGGGCTCGGCGCCCTCGACCGCGATCGGGCCGGTGAGAATGTGGCCGGGCAGCATGCGCTCGTTGCTGGCATGAACCTCAAACATTTCGGGCGGAATGTGAAACTTGTCGCGGTCGGGCAGCATGTCCGGACCGCCGCTGATGGTGTCGATCGTCACCTCGTCACCGCTTCTGATGGTGAGGACGGGCTTCAGCGCGGCTTCGAAAAAGCCCCAATGGCAGGTCTTGGGGCTGGAATGCAGGTGGTGATGGGTCATTTGCCGCGTCCGCTCGCTGTGATCAGGCCGGGCTTGACCGGGCGATCGATCCTCTTTCAAGAAGCTGTCTGAAGATCGCCGGGCAGGTCAAGCCCCGCGCAGACCGGCCAGCTCATTCCCGCGAGGCTCCCCTGTTTTTCGTTCTGTCCAAGACAATCGGTACCGCGCTGCTGCCGATCAACCTTCTGGTCGAGCTCGGCATCGTCTCGCTGGTGCTGATGGCGACACGCTATGCCGCGCTCGGCCGCAGGCTGGCCGTGACCACGCTGGTGCTGCTGGCGCTGGCGGCGTTCTCGCCGCTCGGCAATTTCCTGATCTATCCGTTGGAATCGCGCTTTCCGGCGTGGGACGCCTCGCGCGGGGCGCCCGACGGCATCATCGTGCTCGGCGGCTCGGTCGACACCGATCTGTCTGCGGCGCATCGCACGCCCGTCGTCGCGCACGCCGCCGATCGTCTGTTCGCGCCGGCCGAACTCGCGCGCCGCTATCCGAAGGCGCGCATCGTGTTTACCGGTGGGAGCGCGAACCTCGTCTCCAAGGATGCCAGGGAAGCCGACTATTCCGCGCCGATCCTGGAGAACCTGGGCATCGCGAAAGAGCGTCTGATCCTCGAGCGCAATTCGCGGAACACCTGGGAGAACGCGGCCTTCACGAAGCAGCTGGTGACGCCGAAGCCGGGCGAGCGATGGCTTCTGGTGACGTCGGCCTTCCACATGCCGCGCTCGATCGGAATCTTCCGCAAGGCCGGCTTTGACGTCGAGGCCTATCCGGTCGACTGGCGGATGGGCGGACGTGACGATCTGTTCTCCTTCACCAACATGGCAGCGGACGGGCTGCGCCGGACCGAAGTGGCCGTCCGCGAGTGGATCGGCCTCGTCGCCTACCGCCTGATGGGCAGGACCGGCGAGTTGCTTCCGGGACCCGCGAAGGACTAGAACGAGACCGCACAACAAGAACACGCGGCGCACGATCGCTGCGGCCGGAGGAAGCCATGCAACAGCACAGTGCAGACAGCATCGATCTTGCCGGCCTCGTTGCCGATCTCAACAGCCTGCTGCGGCTGAAGACGACTGTGATCGGCATGAAGCTGTTCGCGCAAACGGCGGAGATGGAGGCGATCCCGAAAATCCGGCGGCCGAACGCGGTCCACACCACCGACCAGATCGTCAGCATGGCGGCGCGGTTGGGCTGGACCGTCGGCATCACCGCCGACGATCTCGTCGGTGCCCAGTGCCGCGCGGTGATCGGGCTTAGCCCGCAGGATGACAAGTGGCTCGCCGGCGAAAACTATGTCGGGGTCTGGCACGGCACGGCAGAGGACGCGCGCAAGCGCCAGGAGGCGCTGGACGTGGTTCCGTTCGGCCAATACCAGGCGCTCGCCGTCAGCCCGCTCGCGAGCGGCCGGCTCGATCCGCCCGACATCTGCCTCGTCTATGCGACGCCCGGGCAGATGATCATCCTGATCAACGGCCTGCAATATACCGGCTACAAGAAGTTCGAATGGGGCGTGGTCGGCGAGACCGCTTGCGCCGATTCCTGGGGGCGGGCGCTCAAGACCGGGGAGCCCAGCCTGTCCTTGCCATGCTATGCCGAACGGCGCTATGGCGGCGTGCCGGACGAGGAGATGCTGATGGCCTTGAAGCCCGCGCATCTCGCCAAGGCGATCGAGGGCATGAAGGCGCTGGCGAAGAACGGCCTTCGCTATCCGATCCCGCCCTATGGCATTCAAAGCGACGTCCGCGCCGGCATGGGCGTGAGTTACGCGAAAAAGTAAGGGACGAGCATGAGCTCTGCGAAATTCGACATCGTCGTCTATGGCGCGACCGGGTTCACCGGCCAGCTCGTCGCCGAATATCTGGCGGCGCATTACAAGGACGACAAGTCCCTGGCATGGGCGATGGCCGGCCGCAGCCTCGACAAGCTGACATCGGTGCGCGAGGCCATCGGCGCGCCCGCCGATACGCCGCTGATCGTGGCGGACGCGTCAGACGCGGCGTCGCTGAAGGCGATGGTGGCGCAGACGAAGTCGGTGATCACGACGGTCGGGCCATATCAGTTCTATGGCGAGGACCTGCTCGCGGCCTGCGTCGCTGCGGGTGTGGATTATTTCGATCTCTGCGGCGAGCCGGTGTGGATGCGGCAGATGATCGACAAATACGAGGCTGCGGCGAAGGCGAGCGGCGCGCGCATCGTTTTCTCGTGCGGCTATGATTCCGTGCCGTTCGAGCTCGGCACCTTCTTCGTTCAGGAGGAGGCAAAGCGCGTATTCGGCGCGCCGGCACCGCGCGTGAAAGGCCGCGTGCGCGACATGCGCGGCACGCTGTCAGGCGGCACCGCGGCGAGCGCGAAGGCGACCTTCGACGCCGTTGCCAAGGACCTCAGCCTCGTCGCCATCCTCAACGACCACTTCGCGCTGACGCCGGGGTTCACCGGCCCCAAGCAGCCCAAGGGCAACAGGGCAGTCTTCGAGGAAGATCTGGAATCCTGGGCCGCGCCGTTCATGATGGCGCTGATCAACACCCGCAACGTCCATCGTTCCAACATGCTGATGGGCTTTCCCTACGGCAAGGACTTCGTCTACGACGAGATGGTTTTGACCGGTCCCGGCGAGAAGGGCGAGGCTAACGCCAAGCGCGTCATGGCCGTCAACGCCGAGAAGACCGGTCCGAACGCGCCGAAGCCGGGCGAGGGGCCGTCGAAGGAAGAGCGCGAGAACGGCCTGTTCGATCTGCTCTATGTCGCGATCGCCCCCGACGGCCGCATGGTGCGTGCCGGCGTCACCGGCGACCGCGATCCCGGCTACGGCTCGACCTC